>CAYZBG010000201.1:0-1543 GCA_964476565.1 uncultured Opitutus sp. | reverse complement strand
CCCCCCGAAGCACCGGCGCGCCGGACGAGCGACCAGGTCGGCGCCGGCGGCGCACCGATACCCGCGTCGTGGGGTGATAAGGGGAAACCGGGACCCCCGTAGGGGAAGTTCCTTAATTTACTTTGACATCGGTTTGGGCTAGCTTCGGGGCCGTCTGATGGAAACCGGACCCGCGCAAGGCGCAACGACGCGCCGATCGGCCGGGTCACTTGTCCAAGGAGGATTCGCGATGCAGACGGCCAAGGAAATCGCCCCGATTCGGCTCGAACCGAAGAAGCGCGGCGACGAAGCCCGTACGGCAACTCGGTATCCGGTGGAAGGGAAGCAGGTGGCGGTGACGGACAAGTCGGATCTCCCCACTTGGGACGAAGTCTAGTGAACGTTCGAACCGCTCCCTCCCAAAGCCGTGGTGTGCGGTCACGCCGCCGCCACGGCTCTCCCACTCCGAAAGGCCGTGGGTGCCAGGAGCCCCCCCGCTCCCAGCATAGGGGCATCCGCGGTTCGTCGAAGGTCTGCGACATGGGCGCTCTCGCCTCCCCGTGAAGCAGACGCAGAGGCTCATGTGGAGCCGACGCACTCCCTTGAGCCTCTGCCCCCCCTTTCTCGCCCGAGCTGAAACCTGCTGTTGACACTCGACGACGGGCCGGACTAACCAGAACGAGTTGTCGAGGTCGTCGAACTGAGCCGATCTTCCGCACGGCCAGGGCCCATCGCGGTTGCCCTCCTTGCCTTCGTCGCGATGGAGGGAGCGACCGTGCAGGCGTTTGCGCAGCCGCCGACCTTCACCGCCTGCACCGCGGCCGAGGTGATCGCGCAAGGGCCCAACTGCCCCAGCGATCCGGCCCTGCCGTGCAACATCCGCTCGGTCGTGACGGTACCCACCGGGCAGAACTGCCTGTTCGACTTCGGCAGCCGCGCCCTGGTGATCGGCAGCGGCAGCGGCACGGGCGCAGGCCGCTTCCAGTTCGGCTCGAGCGTCGTCGGCATCAAGGCGGGGAGTCTGACGGTCAACGCCAACGGGCTGCTCGAAGGCGTCGGCGCCAGCACCACTCCCCCCAACAGCCGCGGCGGCATGATCAGCCTCGACATCGCCGGCGACGTGAACCTGCTCGGCGGCGCCGCCGTGCTGGCGGTGGATCTGAAGGGCCGCAGCGAGGGCGGTGTCCTGACCGTGAACGCGGGTGGGAACTTCACCCAGACATCGAAGGTTGAAGCCAGCAACATCCCCACCATTGCCCAGGGGGCCTCGGGAGGCATCGTCCGGATCACGGCGCAGAACGTCACGGTCAGCGGCTCGATCAACGTCTCCGGCGGCGTGGATTCCGCCGGCGGCGGCGAGATCGACATCAAGGCGTCGAACCGCATCGAGGTCACCGGGACGCTCGACATCTCCGGCAGCGACGGAGGAGCGGCCGCGCTCGAGGCGCAGAACGACATCGTCATCGCCAACATCAGTGGACAGGGCACCGGCGAGGCCGGCAGCGGCGGCACGGCCACGCTCGCGGGCCGGCGCGGCGTCACGGTCACCGGCCTGGTCCAGCTC
>CAYZBG010000200.1:0-1624 GCA_964476565.1 uncultured Opitutus sp. | reverse complement strand
AAGTTGAATTCTCAAACGGTGACGCTCGGATTATCCGGATTACCTCCCATTGAATTCTCCGTGTTTCAACGCCCCACGGGGGAAGAGGTGACGTTTTGAATTATCTCAAAACCTATAATGCAAAAGCCCGCCACGTGGGCGGGCTTGGGCACGACAGGATGCGCGCGAGAATCAGCCCTCGACCGCCTCTGCGAGCTGGTCAATCCGACGCTTGAGGTCGGTGGCTGCGTCAATCATCCCGTAAAGAACGATCGCCTCGACGGCGCTAGCCTTAGCCAGCGCGGCCCTTAGATCGGCGACGACGACATCCTGCGAGCGAGACGCCCGCCGAAGTTCGTCCGCTGGACTCGTGTTAGCAAGTTCGGCCCGAGGCGCATTCGCGGGGACGGATTTTAACGATGTGGCGGCGGAGGTGGGGGAGTTTTGCATGCTGGAAGATGGCGCGATCGGGCCGAGCCCTGTGGGTCCTGCGAGACGAAATCCAAAGGCTCCAAGCTCAGTGCAAGGTGAGGGAGCCCTCGATCGACGTGGGGGCGGCCGGCGCCGGCGTGCTGGCCGCCGTCATGTCGGCAACGATACGCTTGATGGCGGAGCCGACGTTCGGGATCAAAAGCCGAACATCAACCTGGCGAAGAAGCACTCGAACAGGGCTGGCGGCGAACTTCTTAACTCCCCGCGGGAGCCTTGCGTTAATGTCGTCGATGCGATGCCCGGCGTTGATGGCGAAGGAGGCGTGAAGGCGATCGCTCAACGTCCCGTCGGCCTTGAGGAATTTCACCCAGCCGGCCTGAAGGACGGTGCGAGGCTTGATCGTGGGAACAGGGCTGTCGGGGTTCCCCTCGTCCTGGACGTGAATTGAAGCGGATGGGAGAGCAGCGCTCAGAGCGACCAAGCAGGCGAAGAGGAACAGTGCTGTTTCGTCGCCCCGAGGCTTCGTCGAGCCGGACCCTGTGCCATGGGTGAAGAACTGGGCACCATCCTTGAGCCCATCCACGCAGGTAAGGTTGACGAAGTCGGTGCCGGCGTAGCTGTGGAACAGGTGGTTGGCGGCAAGGACCACCATCTCCGCCGCCTTCATTTCGGCGGCCGTGAAGGGGCGCGGAGAGCGGATGTCGTATTGAATTTCGCGGCCCATGGCGTCGTCGAGGCGAGATCGAGCTGGCAGATTTGAACAAGACGCCCGTGGTCGGCGACCAGAAATCAGTGCGGCAGGGCCTTATTTGCGTCGAAGCGCTGTAATCACGCTACGGCAGCGTTTGCAGCTTGGGCTGGCACCTGGGCCTATCCGCTCGCCGACGTCCTGAATTTGGCATCCGCAGAGCGTGCGGCGACCGGCGTCCGTAGTCGCATGAAGGATGTAGAGGGCGTCGGTGCTCACGCCTCGGCAGTTATTGGTCCAGCAGAACCACAGAGTCGTGTCCTTCAGGTTCTGCAAAGTGGGCGTCGGGTTGGGGGTTGAGGGAGCAGGGCAAGATAGGCCTGCGTCCAACGTGTGCAATGGCACACACGGCGCGCTACAGCCAGATCGGCGCCGGCGTTACGACATGAGGGACCCCGGTTGCCTGCGCCGCGATGGCGGCCATGCGCTCAGCCGCAGCCCTGCTGATGAACGCGTAGGCGTTGA
>CAYZBG010000199.1:0-1652 GCA_964476565.1 uncultured Opitutus sp. | reverse complement strand
ACGCGTGAGGCCTCCCACATCGGCGACGGAGGCGGACATGGGGCCGACGATCTGGCCTCCGGCGTCGGCGCTCGCCACCGTGGCCCGCGCGTCGTTCGATGACTCGACGGGCAGGCCGGCCAGCATGCGCATCTGCTCCTCGCGCACGGCGATCTGCCGCAGCGTGTCGTCGAGCTCGGCGAAGCGCTGCTCCACCATCGCGATCTCACGCTGGAGCGCCCGGTTCTGCGCCGCGACAAGCCGGGCGCCTGGGGTGCCCCAGGGGGAGAACAGGACGAACACGGCTGCGGCCACCAGCAACACGGAGCACGCCGCCGTCCACTTCAACGCCCGGAACGTCCACCCCGGCACCTCGAAGGTGCGGGCGGCTTCGTTGCGCGGGGGGACGAAAACGATCGTCCAGCGGCGGCGGCTTGGCATCCCCGAAATCTAGGGGATTGGGAGTGCTCCAACTACCCGAAGACGGGCCGAAGAATGCCTATGCGGGCTTCGGAGGTTCGGGGCGGGGAAACAGGCCGTCGCCCTTGGCGACATGCCAGCCCGCGCAGTCCAGGAGCTGCGCCTGCTCGAAGGTGGTCTCATGGACGCTGCCGGGGCCTCCCAGCGCCTCCCACAGCACTTGGGCCTTGCCCGGCATGACGGGCGCCAGGTACACCGCCTGGCGGGCCAACTGGCGCATCAGCGCGGCGAGCACGCGCTCGAGCTCCGGCCGCTGCGCCGGGTCCTTGGCGAGCACCCAGGGCTTCGATTCCTGGATGGCGAGGTTCGCCCGCGTGACGGTGCGGAAAATGGCGTCGAGGGCTTCGTGCAGCAGGTAGCCGCGCGAGCCGTCGACGGCAGATCGGGCATCGGCGAGGTCCGCGAGGTCTGCACGGTCCGTGTCGCCGAACCGGCCCGCCGGCACCACGCCCTCGCAGTACTTCTCGACCATCGCGATCGTGCGGCTGGCGAGGTTGCCGAGCCCGTTGGCCAGCTCGGAGGTGTACACCGCCTCGAAGCGCTCCCAGCTGAACGACCCGTCGCCGTCGAAGGGAATGTCGCGCAGCAGGTAGTAGCGAAACGCGTCCGCACCGAAGCGGTCGGCTGCTTCGCGCAGCTCGAGCTTCACGCCGGCGCTCTTGCTGAAGCGTTCGCCGCCCAGCGAGATGAAGCCGTGGGCCCAGACCCGTTCGGGCAGCGGCAACCCTGCGGCCATCAGCATGGCGGGCCAGATGACCGTGTGGAAACGCGTGATGTCCTTGCCCACGACGTGGACGCTCGCGGGCCAACTGGCCTTGCTTCCCGGGAAGAATTGCGCGGTCCAGTAGTTCGGCAGGGCGTCGAACCACACGTAGGTGGTCTGCGTCTCGCCATCACTGAGCGGGCGCGGGAAGGGCACGCCCCAGTCGAAACGCGCACGGCTCGCCGAGACGTCCTCGAGACCTTCGTCGAGCAGCGCGAGGATCTCGTTGCGCCTCGAGGCCGGCTGGAGGAACTCCGGATGCGCCGCGAAGTGCGCCTTGAGCGCCGGTGCGTACTTCGAAAGCCGGAAGAACCAGTTGCGCTCGGTGACCTCCTCGAGCGTGCGCGTCGGATGCAGCGCGCACCGGCCCTCGACGATGTCGGCCGGCTGCTTGAAGCTCTCGCAGCCCACGCAGTACATGCCCGTGTAG
>CAYZBG010000198.1:0-1726 GCA_964476565.1 uncultured Opitutus sp. | reverse complement strand
CTCATTATTCTCAATTTGCCTGCCCTGTCAAGGCTGCGTTCGATTTCTGCACGAATTCAGTTCGATCCGCACAATTCGGGGAAACACCTTTCCCCCGCGCGCGAGCCGAAGTCTCACGCTCCCCATTCTAGCGGGGGCACCCCGCCAACGTGTCCGAACGCAACCACTCGTCAGGATCGCGTCCTTCGCAGGCTACGTCCGCGACACCGGCGCTTCCCGCGCTGCCGCCTGCGCCGACTCCTCCTTCCGCTCCAGGTCTCGGCTTCGCTCCACGCCGCATCCTCCGCGTCGGCCGGCACGCCCGAACCGTTTTCAACCGCTCAAACGCCGCTCCGGCTTGGATGCTCGCTCTCTTCGCACCGAACTTACCGCCGCCGACGCGGCCGCGTAGAGTTTCGGGCAGACTGCAAGTGCCGGGCCGATTGCGCCAGCTCGATAGCCAATTCGCGATTGCCGGAACGAATCACATTTTCGCGAAGCTCCTGTTTATCCGTCGTGAAGATTTCAATTCCCCGCCGCCCTCGCGAGATGGTGACATACCACTGCTTTTGATTCGTCGCCGCACGGATGGCGGAATCGGAAAAAATCACGAAGTCGGCAGTCTTCCCCTGTGCGGCGTAGGACGTGACCGCGTAGCCGCGCATGAACTGGCGATAGCTCGCCTCCAACATCCGGCCATCCCCCAACTGAATCCGTCCGTCGGACTCGACGCTCTTGACCGTGACGATTTCACCGTTGGCGAGTTGTCTGCCGTCCTTTGTTCGCGCATTCGCTTTCAGTTGCAGACGGTCGCCCGCAGCCAGGGCGAGTTCCCTCGGCTCGCAGACGGTGACGCGATCCAGACTGCCGAACCGGATTCGGCGGATTCTGCCAGCACCTTCGACAATCAAACAGTTCTCTCCGATCTCGACCAACCGGCATTGGTTGCCGCGCTTCATGCCCGCCACGTCGCGGTTGAGCACCAAGACGCTTTCGCCGGAGTAGAACCGCCTGTCGCGCTTCTGCGCATCAGTCAGGTCGAGCCGTTCCAAGGCGCTGACCTTCGCGTCTTCCGCGCCGATTACCCCTTGCTGACGCAGCGCGTCGCGAATCCGGTCGTTGACCTTGTGAATTTCCGACCACGTTTGCGACACAATGACGACCGAGAGCTTTTGGGCCGCGAGTTCGAGATAACGCTTGGCCAAAAAGTCTTGTTGCTCGAATAGCCCGCATTGCGTGATGGCATGATTGCGATTCAGCCGGTCGAATGACTCGCGAAAACTCCCGTTGCGCGCCTCATCCACGGCGAGCCGATATTGCTCAATGGCCTTCCGCTCCTCGCGTGTCTTTGCCAGATCCGGGTCTTGGCGGCGGATCGTCGTCAGCTCGGCCGCGTCCAAGCCGGCGTATTTCTCAATCGCCCGCAACGCGTCCGATGCCTCGACCGGCCCATGCTGCCGAGTGTCGCCAGAGAGAATCAATCGCCCTTTGCGTGCTCTGACGAACCGGAGCAAGTGCAGCATTTGTTCAGCTCCAATCTGCCCGGCCTCATCCACGACGACGACCGCTCCCGCGTCCATCCGCTGCTTCGTCAAAAACTCGCTGACCGTGTGCGCGTCGCTGCCAAAATCATGCTGCAAGTCCATCGCTTGCTGCCGTTGCGGCGCAACGACGTGAACCGAACGGTTCGCCGCGACCAGACCAGCCCGAACCTCTTTCAGCGTGAAACTCTTTCCCGTCCCCGCAG
>CAYZBG010000197.1:0-1768 GCA_964476565.1 uncultured Opitutus sp. | reverse complement strand
GATTTCATGATCTGCCCATCGATTGAGGTCAGACACGGAGGGGAGCGCAGCTCCCCGGAGTTGTCTGTGCCGTCTGGTTAGCCCTTCTTTGGTTCTTTCTCATCGATCAACGTGATCTCATGGATCAATTCGTGAGCAGCGTGAAACAAGGGCGACAGGGCAAGGCGGCTCTCGCCCAAATCTTCCTTTTTTGCTTCAGCGGTAAATATGCCGGACCGGGTCACGAGATAGAATCGAGTGAACCCCTCTTTCGGAAGAGGGCTCTTCTCGGTCTTCGTCATGTGTTTGAGGAACGGAGCCGCCATGGCCACCAGCTTCTTCGAGGCGGCATTCGGACCCGGGTGACCGCCTGCGCCTATAGTGCCGCCTCCGCTGCTGTAATAGAGGCTCGCAGAGCCATCGCGCGCTGAGACCAGGGTGGCGACAGCCTCTGGGTAGCCGGTCTCCATCAACACGGCATAAACTTCATCTTCTTTCTTCGCGCCGGCGAGGTCGGCGGAGATCGCGAGCGCCTGTGAACGCAGGTCGTCGTAGATCGGGACGGTCTTGTAGCGCGGCGCAGTATCAGCGGCTCCGAACAGGCGCGTGAGCGATGAGAAAAGTGCGGCCATAATGATGAGTGTGCGCATGCGGCTTTCTGCGGCTAACGTTCACGATGTGCCATGGCGCCCGGAGGGCGACATTGGCACTGGCATCTGGTTCGCCTCTGCTTGGTCACAGATCATAGGCTTCGATCACTTCTTCACCATCGATCGGGATGGAGCTAGCGGAGAAAACGGTGCCGCAGACCTTGCACCTAATCTCTTCGGGCAGACGCCGCAGACTGCCTTCCTTCTTCTGCACTTCTGATAGCAGGCTGGACTCTGGAATCTTCTGATAATGGACCTTCGCCAAATCGAGGCGATAGACCGCGCCCGTCGCGGCACCGACGAAGGTGGAGAAGTCGCCGCCCGCTCCGCTCTCAAACATCTTGAATTCGGTCGGGAGACCGCACTTCGGGCAATTCGCGTGGCAGAGAGAGATCGGCAGACGTGAGGCTTTCATCTTTCCGGCGAACGTTCAGTGATGAGCCATGGCGGTGCGCAGCACCGACATTGGCTCTGGCCGCTGGATCGGCTCTTTCTCAAGCCGGCTTACGGTTCGAGGCATAGCCAAAGACAAACCCAGCAACTCCAGATAGGATGGCGACCAACTCCTTCGTATTTTCGGGGACGATCTTCGCGGTCAGGAGGAATGTGATAGCAGTAACCACAAGCGGAATACTCAAAATGAGTATCGCTTCGGTCATCCAATACTTGTCGTGGTGCTTTAGGACAAAAAGCCCGGCTCCAATGGCCGCCAGGCCGAATACAAGAACTGCGATTGGGAGTATTACTTCGGACATAAATTCTTCCGCCGATCAGTGTTATTCGGCCTTACCGCGTTGGGCGGGCTGTTTCATCAAGACCACTCAAAGTCAGGGGCTTGCATTTGGCAACGGTGCAAATTTCTAGTCCTTCTATTGCACGGCCGTGGGCGCGAGCTGTGACAGAATTTGGCCTTGTTGCACAAGGGGCGGGACGATGAGAGTGGCGGGCTATGGCCAAGCGTTCCCGTCGCATCGTCCTCAAGTTCGGCTCCGGCATCCTGTCGAATCCGGCCGGCAACGGCCTGGACGCGCGGCAGTTCGTCCGGCTCGGGCGCGAGGTGGCGGCGTTGGTCAAGGCTGGGCACGAGTGCCTGATCGTCTCGAGCGGCGCGGTGGCGGCGGGCATGGCGGCGCTGGGCC
>CAYZBG010000196.1:0-1819 GCA_964476565.1 uncultured Opitutus sp. | reverse complement strand
GTCATCGGTCACATACCGTCTTGTGCAGGCAACCACGTTCATGCCTAATCTTGATCAGAGGCGCACTTCGCCTTCAATCTGTCGCACCACCGGGCGCTCGTTCGCATAGCGACGATGAGGCTGCCATCCCACGACGATCCGCCGGACACCACGCACCGACGCGCCCAACTTGAACTGGGTGATCCGCGCCGCCTTCCCGCTTCCGACCAGGGCATCCACGAGCACCAGCTCCGCCAGCGGGCGGGTGATCTCGTCTGACACGCGCGCCGTACGCAGTGCCGCGAACGGGTCCGGCATCTCGCCCATGAAACCAAGATGCTGATCTGCCAAGGGATGCCGCGTTCCGAAGAGCGCCGTCCGCAATCCGGCCTCGGTCAGATCGTCGGGGCCATAACCTGATACCGACATCTCGAGCATGGCGTCACGCCCGGCCTCACGCGTCTCAAGACCGAGGCGAACAGTTCTCGACCGCGCCGATGTCGTCGTGGTCTCGACAGACGTTACCCGCACCGACCGGCTGCGGCCAGACCAAGTGAACCGGCCTTCGTCTCCGCGATTGATGCCTTCGCCGCGCATGGCCTCGAGCGCATGCGCTACTTCGTCGCCTCGCACTCTGGCGACGACGCGCAGGCGGCCCCCATCGTCGCCGACTTCACTCGCACGAAACAGAATGCCGCCGAGCTTGCACCACGGCGCCAGGTCTTCCGCCGCGATTGCCTTCAGCCGTTCCTCGACCTGTACTCGCAGATCCGCCGGCGTCGAGAACGTCGGAACCACGTGGAACGCCCTGACCTCGTTCAGGAACGACTCCTCGTGGCCTTCTCGATCGCCGGCGTTCAGGCACCAAACTGCGAGCCGAAGTCCCCGCGCCTCGGCATGCAGGTATTCCGCGTGGGTCGCCGAAAAGCGTGAGGGCAGCGGCTTTCCGTAACGCCGCCCAAGGATCCCGACGTAGATGTCGGCCGTTTCGACCTCGGAGAGGTAAGCGTCCTCTCGATCGGCGTCTCGGCCACCGAACTGCTCGAACATCACGGGAGTTCCGCCGACCGCCCGCACACCGTCTGCGGCCGCCTGGCGCTCGCCTGGCAGCTCGCTCATGACGCTGGAGATGAATGCCCGTCGGCCGCGAGCCCATTCAAGCACGGCCTCCGCCGACGGGACCTCCGCAGCGGCCCCCCGGTCGATGATGAGCGGGTCTTGCTCCGGTTCCGGTCGGCCACGCATGCATTCATTCTAGACGGAGGCGCGTGAACGTCGAAGGGCTCAGACCAAAGGCCGTTGGCGACAGCGCCCGGCCAAGTTCCGCCAATCATGAGCCAGCCCGGGTCCCCTCCCGAGACGTGTGACTGCCTGGAGGAGCACAGCCACTGCTGGGCTTCCCTCTTGGCGGCGCGGATTCATCCGCGCGCATGTCGCGCAACCGCATGAAGGGAAGGCGGTGTGGGCTTCGACGCTTAGCGATCCGACGGCCCGGTAGCCAGAACGGTGCGCAACAGCCCGGTCGCGTGCGTCACGGCGCCTATCGCCATATCGACGTCCTGGCCGCGACGGCGCGCGCCTTCCAGCGATCCTCGTTCACACCGTACACGATGAGCCACACGACTTTCAGCAGCGCCCCGACGACCGAGACGCCGAGGACAAAGGGGGCCACGCTGGCTGCAAACGGCTCGTGCAGATACGTGAGCCAACCCACGCCGCCAACCACCGAGAACACGCCCAGAAACCTCGGCAGGAAGCCGGATTTGATGATGAGATACCCCAGCAGGATCGCGTAGATGCCGAAGAACACCATGGTGATGGTCTCGCCCCTGTAATTCAT
>CAYZBG010000195.1:1541-1840 GCA_964476565.1 uncultured Opitutus sp. | reverse complement strand
GACGAAGGTCGGAGACTCATCCTCGGCCCGCAGACTCTATGGGCGGCGTCTCGTCTGAGTAATAGATGACCACTCATACGCCCGACGCATCGATCACATGTTCCGGCGCTCACTTATCCGGTCGCCGACAGAGGAGCACTGTCTCGACAGCGACACCGACAATCAGCCGGAACGGAGACGGTCATGAGCACGAGCCTCGTTCAATCCCCGAAGCCATCCTCCCTGGCCATGGGCTATGTCTTCGGGACGATCATGGCCCTCGGTGCGGCCACGTCATTCGCCATGGCCCGGGCAGGCGC
>CAYZBG010000195.1:943-1531 GCA_964476565.1 uncultured Opitutus sp. | reverse complement strand
CACTGCGCCAGAGGTCGTAGTCGCGCGGCTTTTCGATGACATGATCCTCGCCCGCGCGACCGTCGCGGGCCTCGTGATGTTGCCGTTTCTCGTCAAATGGGGGGTGCCAGCACTGGCCGGTATCGGTTGGCGGCGCGGCCTACTGCTGCTGCTGACCGGCGGTCCGCTATTCGCATACCTGCAAACCGGCGGCTACGCCTATGCGCCGCTCGCCCACGGCGCGGTCATCGCACCCTCGACGGTCACGGTCCTGAGCACACTCGGGGCCGTCGTCCTGCTGGGCGAGCGTCTTACGAGATTGCACGTGGTGGGCGGCGTGACGGTGATCGCCGGCGTGGTTCTCGTGAGCTGGCACGGGCTCGCCGGTAGCATCGTCACCGACACGACGTGGATCGGCGACCTGATGTTCGTGACGTCCAGCATTCTCTGGGCTGGTTTCACCCTTCTCATGCGCAAATGGCGGATCGATCCCTTTCGCGCGACGGCCGTGGTTGCGGTGCTCACGGCGGCCATCGTAGTGCCGGGTTATCTCGCTTATCGGGGGGCGGACCGCCTTCTGACGTTGCCGGCCGACGCGCTTCTGGCCCA
>CAYZBG010000195.1:0-933 GCA_964476565.1 uncultured Opitutus sp. | reverse complement strand
CGCAAGGTCTGGTCCAGGGTGTGCTGACGCTGCTAGCATATGGCAAGGCGGTCGCCATTCTCGGTGTGAGCCGCGCCGTGCTCTTCCCGGCGATCGTGCCCGCGATCTCGATCCTGATCGGCATCCCACTCGTCGGAGAGTGGCCCGCTCCTCTACAGATCGCCGGCCTGGGCCTCGTGACATTCGGCATCTTCGCAGCCGTCGGGCTGATCGGTCGTTTCGCCTCGGCGCTCCGTCCTGCACCCCGCCCGCCCCGCCTTTGCGAAGCATGAGGGCATGCCCGGGCGGCGGCGGCTTTCCATCGCCCAGGCAATTGAGCACGATCCTGTCGCTAACCCGGTGTATCGCTACACCGCTGGATGTCTCTTCTGGAGCCACTTGCGCGCGTCAGGGGCTGTCCGCGACGGCAGGTCAACCACCAGCTACGGACTCGATCACAGCCTGGATAGCCTCGTCGACGCCGAGCATCCGAGGACCTGCTTGCCGCTGAGATCACCCGCGGCGAATGAGAGCGAGAGCGGCTTCCTCTGCGGCGATGCAGTAATATCTGTCTCCGTGGATGACGGACAACGCGATCACGCCCTCAGAAAGTATCCAGATTTGCCGTCCATGTTTCTCGGCATCAGGAAGACCAGCTCTACTGAGGACCTCCACGAGATGCCCCTCCAACAGCCTCTTGTGCATGCTTGAAATCCGGCGCGCGGGATGCCCCGGCAAGTCAGCAAGCTCCATGGCGAGCCGCGTGAAACCTGAGCCGGCAAATCTCGGCTTAGAAGTCCACTTGCGTAGCTCCTGGAAGAAGCTGCGCACGATGTCCTCCGGGTTCCCACTGAGCTTGCGCCCGAAGGTTTGGAATGAGGCGAACGCCATCGTGTGCTGGGACACAAGCACGGCTTCCAGCAGTTCGTCCTTGCTCTTGAAGTGACTGTAGAG
>CAYZBG010000194.1:0-1938 GCA_964476565.1 uncultured Opitutus sp. | reverse complement strand
GTGCTCGGCGTCCCGCTGCGAGTGCAGGCCGGGGCAATCGAGTCAGGCCGAACGGAAAGGGGGGCCGGGCGCGTGGTGGCGATTGCGCGCCCGGCTGAACCTCCGTTGACGTGAGTCATTCCGGCGGTGCAGTACGTCCACGTTCGGAATGACTACCTGTTTGATTCGCTGATCGAGAAGCAGATCGCACCGGAGGCCCAGGCCGGACACGAGCCAAGCCTTCAAGACGAGCTTCTCGACGCTGGCGTTCCCAGTGAGGTTGTCCCCGACGCCGTCGCGATTCTCGACCGACATGCGGAGCAAATGGGAATGCGTGCTGCCGCAGAGGTGTTGCGCAGGATCGCGCTTGTTGTCCGCACGCGAGGGACAGGCGGCGCAGCCCTTGCAAGAGTGTTGGGTCTGAGTGGCGAGCACAGCCTCGAAGAGTTGGCCGCCGCGTTCGCGTGCAGCAAACAGGCGATCTCGCAATGCGAGCAAAGGCTCCGCGCGACCCTTGCCCCGCTCCTTTCAGACGAACGGCCTATCCCGCGCCACGTGATCGTGCGCCCACCGCAAGAGGGCGAATGGCTGGTGAAGGCAGAGGCCGCAAAGGTCGCTGGCGTGTCCGTGGACGTGGTAGCCGCTGCCGGCCGTGATGGGCTGATCACCACCGTCACGCACCGCAATCAGCACTTCTACGAGGAAGGGAGCGTCCTTGCGTGGGCAGAGAAGCACCACTTGGCGATTGCCGAGGCAGAGCAGCGACGCGACGCCGATCGGCAGAAGGCGCCGGTTAACTGGTGTTAATGCAAGTCAAAGGAGTCTGTTCCCCGTATAGGTGTCCTGGCGTGATGGCCGCACCCGCTCCGTTTCCATGACAGCTCCCAAAACATTAATTTCCGCCCAACTGCACCATGCCATCGAAGCCCGCACCCGCCTCCGCCGCGCTTGAACGCTTGAGGGCAGCGAAGATCCGGGAGACCGAGGAACGGACTCTCCGGCTTCAGCGTGAGAACGCGCACGCCGCCCGCCAGCTCGTGGCCAAGGACGACGTGGAACGCCTGCTCGTGCTGATTTCCACCCAGCAAAAGGCCATCCTGTACCAAGCGATGGAAAGCGAGCTACCGGTACGCCTGGACGGCCTGCCAGCCGGCGAGATCAGGTCAGTCTTGCGGACGGTCGCAGACGGCATCTGTGGGCGCATGGTGGAGATCGTGGACGCGTTCAAATGGAGCGGACCGCCACGCCTACCCGACCACACGGGAGACGGCCCAGCCAAGCGCAAGGGACGGAAGTCTTGACCCCGTCCGGCCGGCCCGGCAGGATCCGGGTGCTCCAAGTGAGTCCATCGGAGGTCGAAGCCTGGTGGAATCCTACATGCAGAATTGGCCGTGGGCCGAAAACAGAGGGACGCTCAGCGTTCCGCTTCGACCTGTCGTAGGCCCACGGCTTTGGAGAACACACAACATGTCAGCAGCCACAGTCAGCGCCGCCCGCAAGTCCACGCCCGCCAGCCAGTGGGTTGTCACGCCCGCCGTCATCGCCTACATCCTTGAGTCGTGCCGGAGCTTCATCGAGACAGAGAGCCCTACGGAATGGCACCGGAAGCTCGCCAAGGCGAACACGCCCGAGACCCTTCACGCGGTCATCGAGTCCATGGTCGAGGCCGGCGTCTTCCGGCCGAATCCGCGAATCGAGGGCGACGTCGACACCACGGAGGCGGTCAGGCAGAACGAACTCGCCATCCTCACCGAGCTGATCACGAACTGCCGCCGCGTCGCCTGATCGGCACCGTCATCGCAGCACGAGCCCCGGTCAAAAGCCGGGGCTTTTTTGCGCCCGGAAACCCGGATTCGGGAAGAGGGACACCCGGGGGACACCGGGATTTTTTCTCTTTCGTAAGTATGGGGCGGCCAACGGGATTCGAACCCGCGACCCCAAGAATCACAATCTTGTGCT
>CAYZBG010000193.1:0-1994 GCA_964476565.1 uncultured Opitutus sp. | reverse complement strand
AGCGCGCCTCGACATAGTGCATCCACGGCAGATTCCGGCGCTGATCCTTGCCATCATCGAACGTGACGTGGCTCGGGTTTGCGCCCGCATCGAAATACAGCTTCGGTTTTCTGAGCGGAGAGCGTTCCATCACGCCTTCCTCCCTTCACCCTGAGCCGTCGCGAGCCCGCGCAGCTTCCTGACGGTGCTGTGCCAAGCTTCCCGCACGCCGGCCCGCAGGCCGCGTGTGGCTCGCGGGGCAAGCCGCTCATCGAGCGTGAGACGGTGCCGGGCCATGAACTCCGTGGCCAGTTCCCGGCCCGGATCGGGCCGGGCCAACCGGTTCAGGATTTCCGCCTTGTTGGAGAGATAGATGGCATGAGCGCCCCGATAACGGGTGTTGCCGACATAGAATTGGCGGCGCGCCAGCGCCCGCACGGCAACTTCGCCCAACACCAGCAACGACTCCTCCGACGTGCTGCCCTGCGAGCGGTAGGACGTGAGCGCATGACCGTAGGTCCACGCGGCAAATGTGCTCGGCAGCTCCCGCCCATCGGTGAATACGATGCGATCCGCTTTCGGATCGACCTTCGCCACTTCCTTGAAATCGCCGTTCGCGAATCCCGCGTCGTCTTCCCGCCCGCGAATCAAGAGCCGGTCGCCCACGGACACGGCGAGCGATTGCGTCCGGCCCACTTCGAAGGTCGCCCGATGCTTGCGGGTGATCTTCGCTTCGCGGCCCTTGGGGCCGCGCACCCGCAGACCATCGGGCAGGACGGCGATGACCTCCGCCGCGACCCCTCGCTTGAAGAAGCGCGTATCCCGGGCGAACAGCAGCCGGTCGCCGGGGCGATATTGGTCCCAGTGGATCTTCTGCTCCTCCGTCCACGTGAGCGGTTTCACGGCCTCGCGCGTGACCTCGGCTTCGCCCAGCAGGCCCGCCTGACGGAGCGCGGGCCGAACTTGCGCGTTGAATCGCTCGATTTCCTCCCAGAAGGGAATCACCACGAGCGTTTCGATCCCACGCACCCGATTGCTCACGTAATGCTCCGCCGCCTGGGCAAACATGGCGTTGTCGTCCGCCGCCTCGCGGATCAAACCCCGCCGGTCGGCAAAGCCGAAGGCCTCGCCGACGGCTCCGGTGGCGAGGAGGCGGCTGAAGCGCCGGTCCGCCTCGTTGCGCTGGCGCAGGACTTCAGCGAGCCGCACAACCGGCGTCCCGGCGTGCCGGATGATGTTTCGGAGCGCGTCGCCCCGCTGCACGCTGTAATGCTGCTTCGTGTCACCCACGAGCAGCAGCCGCGCGCGGACCTCGGTCGCGATCCGCGTGACCTGATCCAGTTGCTGCGTCGAAAGGAGCCCGGCTTCGTCGATCAACACAACCCTGCCGGCCGCCTGTGCCTGCATCGTTTCGCTGACGAGGAAGCGTTGCACCGTGTCCGCCTGTTCCAGGCCACTGGCCAGCAGGGCATCCCGTGCCCGGGTGGTCGGGGCGAGCGGGAGGAAGCGAGTGCCGCCGGCCCCGAGGTGCGCGCGTTCGATGGCCGTCAACACGGTCGTCTTGCCCGTGCCGGCGTCGCCGATCAGAACGCTCAGGAAGTCCCGGCTTTCGAGCAGCGCGGTCGCGGCCGAACGCTGGCCGGCGGTCAGTTCTGGCGGAAGCTGCGTCGGATCGCCCAATGGGAAGCGTTGGTTGCGACCAGCGCACACGCGCTGCACCGCCGCGTCCTCTTCGCGCCGGATTGGCCGCAGGCTCATCTCGCCGTCTTTACGAATCGCATCCGGGTGGACGTCGAGCGCCTCGCGCAGTTCGCGCCAGCGGTAGAAATCCGGGTGCAGTTCGAGCGCGGCGTTCAGCACCTCACCTTCGCGGACAACACTGCTGCGCTCGTAAACATGGCGCAGCGCCGCTTCGAGGACCGAACGTGCGTTGCCGTGCGACCATTGCATCCGCGGTGCTTGTTGGCGCGCGGCGTGGACAAGACCGTCGAGCGCGCGTGCTTCGTCGGCGTTCA
>CAYZBG010000192.1:0-2003 GCA_964476565.1 uncultured Opitutus sp. | reverse complement strand
GCGATGCGGGCCGGAGAGCGGCCCAGCACGAGATCGTCGCGCAGGTCGGCGAGCACCTTGGTCTGCCACGGCTCGGGTCCTGCGAAGCGGGCGAGCGGCGTCCCCGGCTGGCCCCAGGGGAAGGCCGTGAGCACGAAGCCCAGCGGATCCTTGCGATAGAGGCGCGCGAGGCCGAGCACCTTCTCCTCGGCCTCGGCGCGCGAGTCTATTTGATCGAACATGAATGTCTCCAATGGAAGCTGTCGTCCCGAGCGAAGCGCAGCGCAGCCGAGGGACTTCGCCGGACGCAGGCAAGGCCCTTCGACTTCGCTTCGCTCCGCTCAGGGCGACAGAAGGAAGATCAGGAATTGCGCAGCTTCGCCGCTTCGCGCAGCTCGGCCTCGTACTTCGCGACGCGTTCGTCGGCGGCGTCGAGCCGGCGGGCGAGATCGACCGGCGCGCCGGTGGCGGGCCGCGCCCGCCGCGGCCCGTAGGTCTCGGGCTCGTGCGACTTCAGCAAGGACCAGAGCAGCCGGTTGTCGTAGTGCCGGATCTTGCCGACCTGCACGCCGCCGTGGAATACCGGCCGCTTGACGCCGACCACGGCGCGGCGGAAGACCTCGTCGCGCACCTTGGAAACGCCCAGCTCCTGCGCCTCGGCCCAGCGCCGGGCGAAGGCCGGGTCGGTGCGCCGGCGGCGATAGAGAACGGTGCGCGACAGGCCGGTGCGGTCGGCGGCGAAGGCGACCGAGCCGGAGGCGGCGAACAGGCGGAAGAAATCGGCGACGGCGCGCGGCGGCAACGCCGCGTCGCTGCGGACGGTGCGGGACATGAGATTCTCCTCGGGAGTCGGGACATGAAAAAGCCCGCTCGGAGGCCCCTCGGTCAGGAGGGGCGGAGCGGGCCGTGGGGTCGAGCGTAGGGAACGCCGACCATAGGCTTTTTCTTACCAGATTCCTGCTGAACCTGCAACTCCCCCGAAAAGAAAAATGAACGGGGCGGAGTTGCCAGCAAAATGCCAGCACGCGGCGGCGGCCGGGCACCAGACCTTGGGTGGGTGCGCCTATCGGTGCAACGATTTCAGGGCCACATCCGGAGCGGCGGCCACGATCCTGAGCAGCGCCGCCGCGGGACCGGTCGGCACGCACCGCTTCTGCTCCCAGTTCTGCAAGGTCCGGACGCTCACCCGCATGAGGCGGGCGAATTCGCTTTGGCTCAAGCCGATGCGCTCGCGCACACCCTTTACATTCGGTGGCGCGACCTTGAACTGCCGCGAAGGGCGAGCCTTGCCGCGCGAGATGGCCGCGGCTTCCTCGAGGCTCGTGACAAGTTCCCCGAACAGCTTCTTCTCCATCTCACAACTCCTTCACAAGCTTGCGCAGGATAGCGGTCTCTGCTGCCGTCGAACTGTCCTTCCGCGACTTGGGGTAAGCGACAAGCATCAGGATATGCCCATCTTTCCTTACCCACCCGGAAGTGATGCGCCACATGGTCATGGGGCAGACCTCCACCCGAGGCGAGGTCTGGCGAACGATGCTGATGTCGCTCGGCTCATGGGCATTGCGCGGCTACGGCATGTGGGCGTGCGAGAGGGTCGCGGACGACGTCTTCGTCGGCAGCGTCGGCACGTTCCATCCGCTGGACTGGCCGGAGCCCGAGATCGCCTATTCCTTCGACCAGCCCTTCTGGGGACAGGGCTTCGCCACGGAAGCGGCGGGCGCGGCACGCGACTGGCTGTTCGCGCACTTCCCGTTGAGCCGGGCGGCCAGCCTCATACGTCCCGGCAACCTCGCCTCGAAACGCGTCGCCGAACGCCTTGGCGCGGCCTGCGAGCGGACGTTCGAGCTGCACGGCTGCACCTACGAACATTGGGTACATCGCCGTCCGTCAGGAAACTGACGCTGCGCAGACGAATTGCGCTTCCCCCGGCGCGGTGCGACCCTTAGCCACTCATTCCCGCAGGAGGACGCCATGGCGGCGCAATTCGACCTGGTGGTGCGCGGCGGCACCGTGATCGACGGCAC
>CAYZBG010000191.1:0-2202 GCA_964476565.1 uncultured Opitutus sp. | reverse complement strand
TACAGCAACACGTGCGGCTTTCTGAGCTTCTTGTGCCTTTTTGTGGCCAACCGTCATTCCGATCCCGGGAACGAGAGGGTTGCTGCTTCTGCCCCCAAGGGCAGACGTTGTCTGGGTTCGGATCCTATCCGTGTAATCCGTGAAATCCGTGGTTCAATT
The DNA here is from genome assembly GCA_964476565.1 of uncultured Opitutus sp. Classification (GTDB taxonomy): domain Bacteria; phylum Verrucomicrobiota; class Verrucomicrobiia; order Opitutales; family Opitutaceae; genus CAMAXB01. The sequence continues at coordinate 2,043 of CAYZBG010000191.1, read as the reverse complement.
CATGTTTTTGCTTGGGACAGGCCGTCGATCTTCAAGGCAGTAATAAACCACGGATGACACCGATTCGAGCCCGCCCGGTGAGGGCACCGGGCCTACAGGGCCCCGTGCGGCTTTCTGAGCTTCTTGTGCCTTTTTGTGGCTAACCCCTGTGGAGTGCGCGGCGCGCACCCCGTCAGCTCGCGCCTTTGCGCAGCAGCACGGCCGGGATCGTCTTGAGGAGGATCTTGATGTCCAACCAGAGGGTCCAGGTGTCGATGTACTCCTTGTCCATCTCCATCCACTGCTTGAAGGTGATCTCGTTGCGGCCGCTAATCTGCCAGAGGCAGGTGATGCCGGGTTTGATCGAAAGGCGGCGGCGGTAGAGCCAGTCGTACTGGTCGACTTCTTCGAAGAGCGGCGGGCGCGGGCCGACGAGGCTCATTTCGCCGACGAAGACGTTCCACAACTGCGGCAGTTCGTCGATGCTCGTCTTGCGGATGAAGCGGCCGATCGGCGTGACGCGCGGATCGTTTTTGATTTTGAAGACAGGGCCGTCCATCTCGTTGAGGTGTGCCAGCTCTGCCTTTCGCTTCTCAGCATCGATGTACATCGAGCGGAACTTGAGCAGTTTGAACCGGCGTTTGTTCATGCCCACGCGCACCTGCTTGAAGAGCACCGGCCCCGGGCTGGTGAACTTGATGGCGAGCGCCACACCGACAAGCAGCGGACTGAGCACGATCATAGCCAGCAGCGACAGGGTGATGTCCATGAACCGCTTCAGGAAGAGCTGGGCGAGCATGGTCTCGCGGAAGAGCGTGACCACATAGTCGCCTTCGAAACGTTCGAGGTGGACTTGGGAGAGCAGCTTGGATCCGGCATGATCGGGGAAAAAGCGTACGACGATGCCGAGATCGCTCGCCAGTTGAATGGCCTCGGCGACCTTGCCGACATAGGTTAGGAAGGGCACGCAGAGGATCAATTCGTCCACCGGGCCGCGTTCCAGGATGGAGCGAAGGTCCTTCAAGGTGCCGAGGATGCGATTGTTGACCGCGAGGGGGGATTTCGAATGGGAGCCCTCCTCCTCGGCGATGAAGCCGACAATCTTGTAGCCGAGCACGGGATTCGCATCGATGCGCCGCGCCATCGCCATGGCATTCTCATTGAAGCCGAGAATCATCACATGGCGGTAATTGTACCCCGAGCGGCGCACGGCCATCAGCAGCCAGCGCAGGGCAAGACGGCTGAGGATGCAGATCAGGGTGGTGACGATCCAGAACGCCACCACCACCTCCTGGGTCAGCCGTTCGTAGGTGACGAGGGCGTCGATGATCAGGAGCAGAAACGCGGCGGCCGTGGTCGCCTTGATGACATCGGCAATCTGCGACTGAAGCGACTTCAGGCGGTTCGTTTCGTAATGGACGAGCGCGTTGAAGAGCAGGAACCAGCCGAGGCTGACTCCAATCAGGCCGATCAGATCGGTGGTGCGAAAGTAGCCGCGCAGAAAGCGCCGGAACGGCTCGCCGTCGACGCCCTCCTGACCGAGCAGCATGACGACGCCCAAGGCGACGAGCAGCACCACCACATCGAAGATGCGGAGCAGATGACTGAAGAACTTGTGGCGGAGCCGGATCATGGAAGGGAGGAGCGGGGCAGCACGGTGTGGTGATGCCAGTGGCGCACATAAGCGGCCAGCGTGCCGGGCAGCACATGCCAGAACGCGCCGGTGTACTGGGTTTTCACATGCTCAAGAAAATCGAAGTACTGGTCGCGGACGGAAGGCCCGCCTCGCTCGGCATAATCGAGGTAATCCGGGTGGGTGTTGAGCAGGACCATGCCCCCGCGCTCGGCGATCCAGGCGAGTTTTTGCTTCCAGATCTCGTTGGTCCGCTCCCGCAGCAAAATGAACAAAGTAGAGTCTTGGGCGAGGGTATAGGGCAGCTCGACATACCCCTGCCGCGTTGCGGCAGGGTTCGGGAGCAGGGAAGAGGCGGGAGGAGGGAGACGGGAGGCGGGAGTACCGGACGAAGAGCCGTTGCTGTCACGCCCTGACTCCTGACTCCTGAC
>CAYZBG010000190.1:0-2363 GCA_964476565.1 uncultured Opitutus sp. | reverse complement strand
CATGATCTATCTCCTCGGCGGCTCCGGATACGTAGGGACGGCCTATCAGGCCTTGCTGCAGCGAAAGAACATCCCGTTTCGCAATTTGCGGCGGGCGGACTTGGACTACTCGGACACGAAGGCGTTGACCGAGCTGCTGCGGCGGGAGAAGCCGGCGTTCCTGATCAATGCGGCCGGCTACACGGGCAAGCCCAACGTCGATGCCTGCGAACTGCACAAGGCCGAGTGCCTCTTTGGCAACGCCGTCCTGCCGGGCCGGATCGCGGAGGCCTGCACGGCCGCGGGCGTCCCGTGGGGCCACGTCTCCTCGGGCTGCATCTACACCGGTGCCCGGCCCGATGGCTCCGGGTTCACCGAGGACGACACGCCCAACTTTTCCTTCCGGACGAACAACTGCAGCTTCTACTCCGGCACCAAGGCCCTGGGCGAAGAGGTCCTCGCCGGCCGGCCCGACGTCTACATCTGGCGCCTGCGCATCCCCTTCGATCACGTCGAGAGCCCGCGCAACTACCTCACTAAGCTCATGCGCTACCAGCGCCTGCTCGAGGCCACCAACTCGATCTCCCAGCTGCATGAGTTCGTCGCTGCGACCTTCGCCTGCTGGGAAAAACGCGTGCCCTTCGGCATCTACAACGTGACCAACCCGGGGCAGGTCACGACCCGCGAGGTCGTCGACCTGATCAAGCAGAGCGGGGTCTGCACCAAGGAGTTCAGCTTCTTCACCGACGAGTCCGAGTTCATGTCCACCGCAGCCAAGACCCCTCGCTCCAACTGCGTCATGAACTCCTCCAAGCTCGCCCGCGCCGGCATTCAGATGACGCCGGTTCACGACGCCATTCGCCAGGCCCTGCGCTCGTGGCGCAAGGCCTGAGGGACTAAGGGAATGAGGGACGAAGGAAAGTAAGCAAAATCCATGGCCGAGGACGATCCACTCCACCGCTTCGGAGCCTATCGCAAGGCCTGTGAGCTGTTTGACCATGTGGTCGCTGATCTCACGTCTCTCGCTAAGAACCCGTTGTGCATGCGCCTGGTTTCTCAGCAGATCGCCAGCGCGGATTCGATCGCAGCAAACATCGAGGAGGGGTACGGACGCCGCAGCCGAAAAGATTACTCCCACTTCTTGATTATCTCCCGAGGCTCCGCGACTGAAACCCGCGGGCGGTACGAAAACCGATTCAAGCACTGGCTGCATCCGGAAGTGGTCCAGACGCGAGTTGCGCTCTGCGAGGAGATCGTCGCCATCCTCAGCAAAAGCATCCGTACCCTGCGTACCGATTAACTGCCCCCTTACTCCCTCACTCCCCTTCCCTCATTCCCTTTTCAGCATGAAAATCCTCGTCACCGGCGGCGCCGGCTTCATTGGCAGCAACCTGGTCCGACTGCTCGTCACGGCCACCGACCACACGGTGCTCAACGTCGACGCCCTGACTTACGCGGGCAACCGGCACTCGCTGGCCGACTTGGAGGCGCATCCGCGGTACCGGTTTGCCCAGGCCGACATCTGCGACGGGGCGGCCTTGACCCGGCTTTTTGCCGAGTTCCAGCCGGACTGGGTCATGCACCTTGCGGCCGAGAGCCATGTGGACCGTTCGATCGATGGCCCCGGGGCCTTCATCCAGACCAATGTGGTCGGCACCTACACCCTGCTCCAGGCGGCCCGCTCGCATTTTGACAAACTCACCGGCGCGGCGAAGGACCGGTTCCGGTTCCTGCATGTCTCGACCGACGAGGTCTACGGTTCCCTGGGTGACACGGGTCTCTTCACGGAGGAGACGCCCTACGATCCCCACTCGCCCTACTCCGCAAGCAAGGCGTCGTCGGACCACCTGGCCCGGGCCTGGGCCGACACCTACAAGCTCCCGGTCCTGGTCACCAATTGCTCCAACAATTACGGCCCCTACCAGTTCCCCGAGAAACTGATCCCGGTCGTGATCCTCAAGGCCCTGCGGGGCGACCCGATTCCGGTGTACGGGAAGGGCGAGAACATCCGCGACTGGCTCTACGTCGTCGACCATGCCGAGGCTCTGCACACCGTGGTGGCCCAGGGCCGGCCGGGGCAGACCTACAACATCGGCGGTAACAACGAGCGCCGGAACATCGACCTGGTTCGGCTCCTGTGCGGCCTCCTCGACGAACTGCGGCCCCGCGCGGACAAGAAGCCCTACGCAGACCAGATCACCTTCGTCACCGACCGCCCCGGCCACGACCTGCGGTACGCGATCGACGCCTCCAAGATCAAGCGCGAGCTCGGCTGGTCTCCAAAGCAGGACCACACCTCCGGCTTCCGCAAGACCGTGCAATGGTACCTCGACCACCAACCCTGGTGGCAGGCCATCCTCGATGGCAGTTATAAGTTGGAGCGT
>CAYZBG010000189.1:0-2414 GCA_964476565.1 uncultured Opitutus sp. | reverse complement strand
CCCCTCTGCAATCCTTTCGTAAATCTCTGCCGAGTCTGCCCGATAAGTAAACTTACCGTTGGCACTTTCTGCCGATCCCTTTCAAATCCCACCCTCATGGAGAGCACACCCAAGCCGTCGTCGTCCTTTTCTGAAAACCCGCGGGTCATGCGCTCTGTGCAACCGGAGCCGCGCTTCGCCCCGCCGCCGCCGCCCCCTGCCGGCCCGTCCATCTCCGTCGGCGACATCTATTACACCCTGTTCCGCCACAAGTGGAAGATCCTCATCTGCACCGTCGTCGGACTAGGCGCCGCTGCGGCCTTCTATAAGCTCGTTCCTGTCCCCTTCCGTTCCCAAGCCACGTTGCTCGTCAAGTACGTCGCAGAAAAACGGGATATCGACGCGATCGATGGCGAAGAGTTGCGGGCCAAGAACGCCGACCAACCTGTGATCAACGCGGAGGTCCAGATCATGACCAGCTTCGACTTGATGAAGCTGGTCGCCGCCGATTTCGGTCCCGACAAAATCCTGCCCGGCGCCGAAGCCGGTGCCGCCGGTATTCAACAGGCCGCCGGAGCCCTGTCCGCCGGCTTCAAGGCCACCGCCACGCCGCGCAACAACTATATCGTGCTCGAATTGGCCCACCCGGATGCGACCGTGGTCCAGCCAGCCTTGGCCGCCCTCATTGATCGCTACCTCAAGCGCCATCAGGAGATCCACCGGTCGACCGGCATGATCGGTTCACTGCTCGCCCAGGAGACCGACCAGGCCCGCGCCCGCCTTGCCCGCACCGACGAACAACTCCGCGCCGCCCGCAATCGGGCCGGCGTTATCTCCCTTGAGACCTCCAAGGGCAATCTTGCCTCTCAGATCACTTCCCTGCGCAACCAGATTCTCGAGAGCGAAGCCCAGTTGGTCGAGCGCAAGACCGTGCTCGAGTCGCAGCTGAAAGCCGCCGCCGGCGCCAACGTCGACGCCGTGCCCGAACCCTCGCCCGAACAGCTCCGCCAGTACCAAGCCCTTCTCCGCCGCGAAGCCGGTCTGCAGAAGCAGGAGCAGGACCTGCTCGCCGTTTTCACCGACGACAATGTCCGGGTGAAGCAGGTGCGCGACCAGCTTTCTGCCGTGGAGAAGAGCCTGTCCGAGCTCGAGACGGCCAATCCCAAACTGGCCCTGCGCGCCCGTCCGCCCGCCGGCGCCGACGGCACCCGCGGGGGGTACGACCCGCAGGCCGAGGCCGCCGCGATCGCCGCCCTTGAGGCCCGTATCCGCATTCTCACGACGCAGCTCGAGGCGGTCCGCACCGAGGCCACCGGCCTCGACCAGATGGAGCTGGAGATCCTCGCCCTCACCCGCCTGCGCGAGCAGCAGGAGGCCAGCTACCGCGACCTCGCCGCCAGCATGGACCGGATGCGCATCAACGACGCGCTCGGCTCCGGTAGCGTGACCAATATAAATGTGGTCGAGACGCCGACACCTCCCTTCAAGGACGCAAAGAAAACCCAGCAGATCGCCGGCGGCATCGCCGTGGGCGGCCTCGCCCTCGGTCTCGCCTGGGCCTTTGTCATCGAGCTCTTCCTCGACCGTTCGGTGCGCCGTCCGGCCGACGTGAAACGCAACCTCCGCCTGCCGCTCTTCCTCTCCATCCCGCGCCTCAGCAAGAAGCAGCTGCAGGTTTCCGCCGATCTCTCCCGCCCCGCTCTGCCCGGTCCGAAAGGCGGCAGCACCCCTCCCAGTTCGGTGCTCGCCGTCGCGGGCCAGAAAGAGGGACAGCTTGCTCCTTGGGAAGCCGGCCATCCGCTGCATGCCTTCCATGAGACGCTGCGCGACCGTCTCATCAGCTATTTCGAGAGCGTCAATCTCACCCACAAGCCGAAGCTGGTGGCCGTCACCGGCCTTGGCGGCCATGCAGGCGTCACCACCACCGCCGCCGGCCTCGCCGCCTCGCTTTCTGAGACGGGCGACGGCAACGTGTTGCTCGTCGACATGACCGTCGGTCAAGGCTCCGCCCAACAGTTCTATCAGGGCAAGGCCGTCTGCGGCCTCGAAGAGATCCTCGATGCACGCGACAGCGCCCAGGTGGAGAGCAACCTCTACGTGGTCGGACAGGAGCCGGGCGGCGAACGTCTGTCGCGCATCCTGCCGCATCGGTTCAACAAGATCGTGCCCAAGCTCAAGGCGAGCAACTTTGACTACATCATCTTCGACATGCCGCCGGTGAGCCAGATTAGCATCACGCCGCGCCTGGCCGGGTTCATGGACATGACCCTGCTCGTGCTCGAGTCGGAGAAGACTGACAAGGAAGTCGCGGCCCACGCCGCCGACCTGCTGTCGCAGTCCAAGACCCACGTCGGCGTGGTGTTGAACAAGACCAAGTCTTACATTCCCGGCCTGCTGCACCAAGACCGCGAGTTCCTGCACGGCGTGTGACGCGG
>CAYZBG010000188.1:0-2422 GCA_964476565.1 uncultured Opitutus sp. | reverse complement strand
CGGTGCGGAAAAGGCAGTCCCCATCGCCCGGTCGAGCAGCGAGCATTGCCCGGATCCGACGTGCTGCTTCTCGGCCGAGAAGCGGCGATCCAACAACAAACGACGGCCCGCCCCCCTTGAGTCGCTTCCTCTCGGTCCCACTCGTCCTCCGCGCCGCGATCCATCCGTTGCCGCGCTTCTTTCCGGCTTCGCTCGTCTGAACGAACACCGCCGCCGCGCGCGCCTCAGCGGTCTGCAGCCAGGCCTTTGGGCAAAAGGCCCTCAAGACATGACCCTGTTGAATTGCCTCCTAGTGTGTTTCGGGGGCTTCGGGTGTACCTTCGGACTCAGCTCGCGCTTTCACGTTGCGTCCTTTGCCGAGATCATGCTTCTCTGGATGAGTGGGAGGGGCCAGTTCACTCATTACTCATGGGAAAATTCGGCCCACAGCACGATGACGATGCGTCGCCCCACTGCGGAGACTTCGAGCGTAGTCGGCCTTTAGCGAATCTTCTGGATATCTTTATCGGTCGTCGGCGCGTAGCCCCCGCCTTGCTCGCTATGGCGTCTCTGGGTCTCGCCTCAATGGTTTCGCTATTCGCGGACGTTGATGACGCTCCGCCGATTCTTCTGCCTCCCTTTGACGTACGCGTTGATCGGCCGCTCGCGCCGCGGAAAGAATGGATGCATACGCGTGTAGCAGGCTTCGAAGTAATTACAGACATTGAAGCGAGCCGCATACGGCCAATGCTACACGACCTAAGCGTTTACTCAGTAGCGATAAGGCTATTGTGGCCGGCCTTGGACGTTCGCTTCTCCAGACAACCAATTCTCGTTCTTTGCAGCGAGCGCGAATTCCTCGACCTATTCGCGATTGAGGCGGCCAACAGACGCGCGCTCACGATGCGCGGTTTCCATAAGGATGTCTCTTGTCTCATCGTGAACGCCGAAGTGCGCAGCATTACCTATGAAGGGAATTCGCCCCAATCCGATGCGATGAAGGACTACTCCCTTAGAGTTGAGACATCTCAGGTCCTCCGTGCAGCTGTTGTTGACTTCCTTATCTCGCGAATGAGTGGGCGGTTGCCCCCCTGGCTGGCAACCGGATTGGCTGAAGTACTCGCAGATATCCACATCTCAGAGACTGAAATCTCAATCGGTCGCCCCTCGCCGTCTCCGCATAAAAGTGCTGAACTCGCGGCTTGGGAGGAGATGCGGCGTCAACTTGGCCCGGGCGCTGGAGGTGGTTTTGGGGCGCCGGCGTGGCTTGAAATCCCACCGAACGCATACCACCAGGATGACGATGGATTCTCCCGGCAGCTGTCTCAGTCCCTCCTGCCGATGCGAACTCTTCTATCGCAAGAAGGCGTCCCTTCTGAGTCTCCGGACAGATACATTTGGAGAAAGCAATGCCATGCGTTTGTTCATTGGGGCCTCTTTGGTGACCTAGGAAAGAACAAGGCAAGGTTCATCGCTTTCGCGAAACACGCAGCTTCTCAGCCCATAACCGAGCAAGACTTCGTTTCGCTTCTCGGAACCAACTATAACTCGTTTCTCACCAGTTTGCGCAGCCACGTTGAATCAACAAGAGCGCGAGTCATTGGAATTCGTCTCGCTCCGGGCGAGAAGTTCGACTGGCAATCTGATTTCTCGATCGCGACTGCGACAGACTCTGAAATCGGTTTGCTGCTCGGCGAGTCCGCGCTGGCTGTTGGCAATGCAAAGGTCGCCGACAATGTATTCCACGACTCCTTCCGCCGAGGCGCACGCGACAGCGACTTTCTTGCTGCATTTGGGTTGGCGGCTCTTGACTCAGCCAATACGGCCAAGGGTACGCGACTTCTCGAATCCGCTGTAACGGGCAAGACTAGGCGTGCCCGAGCTTACTACGAGCTCTCTCGATCGCTTGCGCTCTCTGCGCGCTCCGCCACCGAAGCGCCCCCTATCGAGCGGGCGACGCAAATTCTCTTAAGTGGCATCCGAAACGCTGCTCCCGCACCGGAGCTGTACGTTCTGCTTGCCCAGCTCAGTTTGGCGACCAATCAAGAGCCCTCGCCTTTGATTTCGCAGGCGCTAAGCGAAGGCGAGACCCGGTTTCCAGGAAACAGACGACTGAATGAAGCAATCATTCGCCTCCGCAAGAAACAGATCAATGAATGATTCCCAAACTGCTGCCACAGTCTTCTGTGCTGTGGCGCACGGGCGCCCCTAGAGGCTCGTCGGAGGGGGTCAGGCCGTTGTTTGTTGTTCCCGTCACCGCGGTGCGGCCGATTGCACGCCGCTGCGGCTGGTCGAACCCGCTCGAGGCGCGGTGCGGAAAAGGCAGTCCCCATCGCCCGGTCGAGGGCCGATCGTAAGGGGTCATGTCTCGAGGGCCTGTTGCCCGAAGTAAGCGTCCGGCCGGCGTCCCCCTAGGCGCGGCGTGTTGCGGCCGGTAGAGTGG
>CAYZBG010000187.1:0-2520 GCA_964476565.1 uncultured Opitutus sp. | reverse complement strand
TGTAGGGCCGATTTCAATCGGCCAGGCAAGGCATTCGGTGAGGCAGCGCATGTCGGGCTGAAGCCCGACATGCAGGGGGCTCCGATGTAGGGCCGATTTCAATCGGCCATGCACGGCATTCGGTGAGGCCGTGAATGTCGGGCTGAAGCCCGACCTACACGGGCTTCTTGGCCGAGAGCGAAATCGCCCGCCCCACCCACGCCGGCCGCGGAATACCCGCCTGCGCCTCCACCATGCGCCGGTAGCCCTCCGCGATGTGCGGCTCGAAGGGCGCCGAGCGGCGCGTGGCCTTGTCGAAACTGAGCGCCAGCGACTCCTGCGTCGCGAGCAAGGTCGTGTCGCGGTAGAGCTCCTGGTAGATGTGCGCGCGCTTGCCGTCGCAGCCGAGCACCCGTGTCTCGACCCTGAGTTCGTCGCCGAGATGTGCCTCCTGCTGGTAGGTCACGTGGGATTCGAGCGCGACCGTCGAACGGCCCGTGGATTCGATGTACTCGAGAGTGAGCCCGATGACCGCCTTGTAGGCGTCGACGGCGAGGTCGAAGACCTGCGTGTAGTAGGCCACGTTCATATGGCCGTTGTAGTCCAGCCACTCGGGGACGACCGTGGCGTGGGAGATGACGAGCCCGCTGGGCGGAAGGTCGGCGGCGTGCATGGCGAATCCGAGGTACAAAGCGCGGGATTGTAGGCAGCCGTCCCAAACCTCTCCAGGCCCGCAACCTTGACAGCCCCCACCCCAGCCCCGATCATTGCCGCCCCGCACCCGGGCGGCCCTCGCGGCCACCGGTCGGAACCCCTCTCCGGCTATGTAGCTCAGTTGGTTAGAGCGCGGCACTCATAATGCTGAGGTCGGTGGTTCAAATCCACCCATAGCCACCATCATTACTCGTTAAAACTGAACGCCTTTTCTCTCGCGGCACTGGTCACGCGCTTGCGCAGCACGACCAATGCGGGACTTTTGCGGGACTCGCCGCCGCATACGCGGTTCGAGGCCTGCAGCAGCTCCTCCAACTCGGGGCCGGAGTAGTGCGTCGTGATGTCGCCGGATTTGTGTCCGAGCAGCACCTTCCGCGTCTCCAGCGGCACCCCCGCTGCGCGCAAGCGCCGGCCGTAGGTGTGCTTCAGATCATGAATGCGCACCATCGGCAGTCCGACCTTCACGCGGGCGCGCTTCCACGCGCCGTTGTACATCTTCGTCACCGGGTGACCCCGGTAGGTGAAGACGTGGGTCGGGTGCTTGCCACGTTCGCCCTCGACCACTGAGAGCGCCACGTCATTCAACACCACCAGCCTGTCCTCGCCGTTCTTCACCCACTCGCGTGGAATGATGAACACCGAGATTGAAAGCTCCGGCACGGCGACCTCCCAATCCCAGCGCAGCTTGCAGACCTCCTGCTCGCGGCAGCCGGTATTCACCTTGAACAAGGCCATCCGCGCCAGATGCGGCGGAAGCTGCTTGAACAGCGTCGTCTGCTCGTCCCAGGACAGGGGATAGGGATCGTACCTGTCCCCCCAGTCCACGAACTGCAGCAGCGGCGCCGACTCCAGCCAGGTCATCCCACCTTCGTCCCGCCACAGGCGAGCCGCGAGGTTCAGGATGCGCCGCACGACCGCGAGACTACGGTTCACAGTGGCGCTCCTCACGCCTTGGGCCTTTCGCGCGGTGATGAACCGCGCGAGGGTGCCCGTGTGAACGTGGCGCAGCAGCAGGTCACCGATGAAGGGGTCGAGGATCGCGAGATCCTGGGCATCGCGAGCGAGACTACGTTTGTAGGTCTCGTTCAGATACTTTATCGCCGCTTCACGGAACAGCCGGTCAGGGCGTGCTCCGTAGATGACCTGTTGCCGAACCGTCTCTGACAGTCGAGCTAGGACTCGCTCGGCTTCTTCGATGTTGCTCGTGCCAGTGCTTTCGCAAAGTCGCCGGCCAAGTACGACCTTGTCGATATGCCAAACCCCGCTCCTCTTGTAGAGGCCCGGGACCCTTTTTCGTCCCATGTCATATCTCCTTTGAGCTGACCGGGACGTCCGTTGCGGGACTTATACTGGTCAACCCAGGCGTCCAATTCAAGGCGGTCGAAGGCGACTCCCTGTCGCCCGATGCGAATGACGGTGACGTAGGGCCGGACCTCGGCGTTGAACCGGTTCCGGTCCATGCCGAGATAGCGCGGGGCGTCCCGGAATCTGAGCAGGCGCGGCAGCAGGCCCCTGGACGGCGCCACGTCCTGCTTGCTCGGTGGATCGGCCTCAGCGGCCGAGGTAGATGGCAGTGATTTCCTCTCGTTCATGGCCAAGCTCCTGGCTGATGGTTAAACGTGCTTCCCTGTCTCGGGCTTTTTGCTCCTCAGTCATGGCCCGGGAACGTGGGCCATTGGCGGCGGGGCAAGCCCAGCCGGTCAATTCGAAGTAGCGCTGCTGCGCGTAGGCATGGCGAAGGCCATGCATCTTGGAAAGGCCGGCACCAGCCGTCTGGCCCTCGTAGATGCGGACCTGCTGGATGTACATGAGGTGTGCCGGGATCAA
>CAYZBG010000186.1:0-2554 GCA_964476565.1 uncultured Opitutus sp. | reverse complement strand
CCGCTGCAGCACGAGGAACCCGCCCGGGTCGCCGACGAACTGATCCGGCACTTTTCGACGACGCCCGAGCGCGAGGCGCCGCTGCCGCCCGGAGCCGCCGCACCGGATTCGTGAGGTGTCCCGACCGGGCTCTTGGCCCTGTTTTCCCGCGCTGTCATCATTCGCGCCTCGGGCCGGGCGCCGTCGTGGCTCTGCGCGTCATCCGGGGCGCCGGATGACGTCAGGCGGCCCGGCGATCACGGGGCGCCCCGGGACGGCGCCTCCGACCGTTCGCTCTCGACTCGGATCATGCGCATCGCCCTCGAATCCCCCGATCAGCCGGAGGTCATCGCACTCATCGACGCCCTCGACGCGTACCAGATCCCGCTGTACCCCGCGGAGAGCCATCACGGCATCGACACCGCGGCGCTGTGCCGTCCCGAGGTGCTGTTCGCGGTCGCTCGCACCGAGGGGAGGGAGGCCGTTGCTTGCGGCGCCATCGTGCTGACGCCGAAGTACGGCGAGCTCAAGCGGATGTTCACCCGACCCGATCACCGCGGCCGCGGCGTGGCAGGCCGGCTGCTCGGGTTTCTCGAGGCCGAGGCTGCCGCCCGTGGCTGTCTGTGCTTCATGCTCGAGACGGGCTACCTACAGCCGGAGGCCCTCGGCCTGTACGAGCGCTTCGGCTACCAGCGCCGTGGACCGTTCGGCGACTACGTCGAGGATCCGAACAGCGTGTTCATGCACAAGCGGATCGGTCTGCCGCACCCGCGGGACGCGGGATAGTCATCTTTCGCGCAGCCCGGCGTCCGGCAGGTCAGCGCGACGACGCGCGCCGTTTCGGGACGGGCGCCGCGGCGGACGGCACGCGGACCGCGGACAGCGCGTCATGCGCCGCCTGTTCGGTCAGGGCGGCGAGGCGCTCCGCCTCGAGTTGCAGGAAGTCGAGCCGGTTGTGCACCAGCAGCATGGCGAAGCCGTGCAGCAGCGACCACACGGACACCGATACGGCCACCGGGTCCCCGGCCCGCACGAGTCCGGCCTGCTGGGCGGTGACCACCAGTTCCACCAGCTTGCCGAAGGTGGCGCTGCCCACACCGTGCAGCCGATGTTCACCGCTCCCCGGGGCGTGGGTGATGTACGGTCCGAACATCACCTTGAGGTGTTCCGGGTGGTCCACCGCGAACCGGATGTACTGCCGCCCGCCCTCCAGAAACCACGCCTCCACATCGTCCGGGTGACGCCGCCGGGCCTCGTCCAGATAGACCTGCAACCGCAGGAAGCCCTGCTCGGCGATGGCCGCGATCAGTGCCTCCTTGCTCTCGAAATGCCGGTAGGGGGCGGTGCGGCTCACGCCGGCCTGGCGCGCCAGTTCACGCAGGCCGAGCGACTCGGCGCCGTGTTCGCGCAGCAGTTCCAGGCCCGCGTCCAGAAGCGCCTCGCGCAGGTTGCCGTGGTGGTAGGGCGCGACATGACCCTTGGCCTTGCGGGACGCGGGGCGGGCGGGCGTTTTGGTGGCGGGCGGCATGCGAAGAAGTCCTCGAGGGCGCGAGTCTCGACCCTGACGCCGCCGTTGGCAAGCCACATGGCGGACGAAACATGTTGACATCGACAACATACCCTGGAGAAAATGGCGCCCGGATGTAGACATTGTCAACTTACATTGCCCCTGGGGGCTGGAGACGTCCATGCTCGAACGCTACCTGCGCGCGGTGGTGCGCCATCGCCTGATCGTGATGCTGCTCGTGGTCCTGGCCACGCTGCTTCTCGCCTCCCAGACCCGCCAGTTGTCCATCGTGGTCGATCCCGATGACATCCTCCCCCAGAGCCACCCGCTCGTCTCGACGACCAATCGCATCGAGGCCTTGTTCGGCAACCGCTTCACGGTGGTGATCGGAGTGCATGCCACGACCGGCACGGTCTTCGAGAACGGGGTTGCGGAGCGTGTGCGCGCCATCACCGAGGACGTGCTGCGGCTGCCGGGCGTGGTGCGTGGCAACGTGAACAGCGTCGCGGCGCGCAAGGCCAAGAGCATCGCCGGCACGGAGGAGGGCATGGTGGTGAAGCCGTTGCTGGGCAGCGGTCCGCAGGCCTCGGCGGACCTGCGGGCGGCGCTGGCCCTCAACCCGGTGTACACCAACCTGCTCGTCTCCGACGACGCCCGCACCGCCCAGGTGGTGGCGGAGTTCAAGAAGATTCCCGGCGGCTTCGCGGCCATCGAGAGCCAGGTGCGCGCAGTGGCGCAGAAGCACGCCGACCCCTCGGTCCAGATCGACCTGGGCGGCACTCCGGTCTTCCTCGCCCTGCTGGAGAAGTTCTCCGCCCGCATGGCCTTCCTGTTTCCGCTCGCGGTGCTGGTGATCGGACTGATCCACTACGAGGCGTTTCGTACCGTGCAGGCGCTGGTGCTGCCACTGGTGACCGCCCTGCTGGCCGTGGTCTGGGCTCTCGGCATGCTCGGCCTGGCGCGCCAGCCTTTCGACACCTTCAATGCCGCCACGCCCATCCTGATCCTGGCCATCGCGGCCGGCCATGCGGTGCAGATCCTCAAGCGCTACTACGAGGAGTACGCGGC
>CAYZBG010000185.1:0-2580 GCA_964476565.1 uncultured Opitutus sp. | reverse complement strand
TTGCCGCCGATCGCCTCGACGTAGCTGCGCAGGGTCGACAGATACATGTCGGCCTGCTTTTCGATCTTCGAGACCGAAGGCTGCTTGATGTTCAGCGCCGTGGCGATGTCCTCCTGGGCCTTCCCCGCGATCTGACGCATCTCGCGCAGGCCCTCAACCTCCTGCTTCAGCACCTGATAGCGGGCCTCGATCTCGGCCTGGCGCTCGGGCGGCAACTCGGCAATGTAATCGTTCAGGCTGCGGGCCATTCTAGAGATCCTTCTTTCCTGATTTCAGGCTTTCCACATGATCGGAAAACCTGAAATCCGCCTTGGCGATGAGCTGCTTGTAAAAGCGTTTCTGGCTCCCGCCCGACTTATCGCCTGCCACCAAGACGACCGCTCGCCTCTCAGGATCAAAAGCGAAGGCAGCTCGCCATTCGCCATCGGCCGCTTCGAAGCGCAGCTCCTTCATATTGGCGTGCCTCGAACCCTTGAGCGTATCGACATGCGGGCGACCAAGCTGCGGACCGAAATCGGCGAGCAGCTTGGCAACTACGATCAAGGCGTCTTGGACGCTGGGATCGAGCGTTCGCAGCTCGTCCACGAAGGCGGTGTACAAAATGACTTCCCAAGTCATATAGCCTCCGAGCTATGTCCGGTCAAGGGGAAGGATGCGCGGAGCGGCCGGCGATGCGGTGGTCGCGCGACGGCAGCTCTCGGCCCATGCATCGAGATCATCGACCGCGTAGCGGACCCATTTCCCGAACTTGTGGAAAATGGGTCCGCAGCCCAGGGAGCGGTAGCACTCCAGCGTATGCGCTTCGAGGGCGAGGTAGCGGGCGGCCGCCTCGGTATCGACGAACCGGATCGGTCCAGCGTCATCGACAAACTTTGCGCGACGCAGGATGTCCGCCGTAGGCCACCGGCGTTGTTGGTTGGCGTGTTCACGCATGGCTCGCCTCCTTTGTTTCGTCGCGTTTGGTGCCGGGAGGGACCGCGCGGTTTTCCCCGGAGCGATGACGGAACGGCCGGTAGTTTCCAAGCTTGGTGCGCGAGGCATACTGGCCGTCCTCGTAGCCGAGGGGCTTGCCGGCCGCAGTCAGCGCCGGCTCGATCGCCTCGACTTCAGGCGCGACCGAAGGGACGTCCACGAAGGATGCCGGCGCAGAGATCGGAGGCGGGGTCGCCGGCTGACCGCCGAGCAGCGCCTGCCGGCGCTGGTTCACCGCTTCCGCCGCAGCTCGCACCGGATCATCCTCCGTGTGCACGTACTTCATGAACATGGTCACCGTCTTGTGGGCGGTGAGCGCCATGCCGACCTTCACCGGGACGCCGGAGTTGGCGATGTCGGTCGCTGAGCGGTGCCGGATGCCATGTGTTCCGATATGCGGCAGCCCGGCGCGCTCAAGAATGCGCCGCCAGCCCTGATAATAGGTGTGTTTCGACATCGGCAGGTTGGGATCGAAGACGGATGGGCAGACGAACGTCGATTCCTCAAGGAGCGGAGCAGTCTCGAAGAGCCGTTGCGCTTCGGCGCTCATGGGTTTGGACATGCCGCCGGTCTTGCTATCGGGCCAAACGACGCGCCGATTATCGTAATCGATCCACGACCATTCGAGCTGCAGGATCTCCGACATGCGCGCGGCGAATTCGAACTGGAGCCGGATCGCGAGGAGGATGAAGGGATGCTCAAGCCCCTCCGCCTCGGCGCGCGCGAGGTAGGCGAAGAGCTTCTTCATTTCGCAATCGGTGATCAGCCGGGTCTTTCCCCGTTCCGGGTACTTCGGGACGTGGCGGCACGGGTTCGACCCGTCTGGGCGCATGCCCCAGACCTCGGCCATGTTGAACATCTTCCGCACGGCGGCGAGGACGCGGTTCGCGTTCGTCGGCTTTTTCGACATCTTCTTCATTAGGTTTGAGATGTCGGCGCGCGTGACGTCGGGCACCTTCAACTGGCCGAGCACCGGGATGATGTAGCGCCTGCCGTAACCGCGGTTCGATTCAACCGTGGATGGCTTGTTGCGGCTCTCCGAGTAGTCGGTGATGAACCGGTCGAAGAGTTCTTTGACCGTAGGCGCCTGCCGGGCGGTGGCTCGCTCGGCGCTGGGATCGACGCCGCGACGGACTTCGGCCAACCAGTCCTGGGCGATGCCGCGAGCTTGCTCGACGGTGATCTCACCGTAGCGGCCGATAGCGGGCTTTCGGCGCTGCCCGTTGTGGGCGACATAGGCGACCATGAAAATCTTGCGGCCGGTCGGGGTGACCTTGACAAGGAACCCCGGTATTGTCGTATCGCGGAGTTCGTAATCGCGCTCCTGGGCGGTTGCGGCATCGACAGCGGTCTTTGTGAGCTTGATTTTGGGCATTCCTAACCTCCGTTGAGGTTGGATTTCAGGTGCAACATAGGTGCACCTAGAAAGCCAACCGTAGCGTACGTCCGGCTAGGTATGTGTGATCTGAGAACCGAAAAAAGCTAGTGCTGACAATCGGTTATCGGGAAAACGGATACTGCCGGATACACAAAGGATAGGGCATATCCGGTCTCTCAAAATCTGCTATCCGCGAGGGTGTGGGGGTTCGAGTCCCTCCTGAGGCACCA
>CAYZBG010000184.1:0-2600 GCA_964476565.1 uncultured Opitutus sp. | reverse complement strand
GCGCGCGCCCCGCGCGCGCCTAGGGTCCCCACCCCAGCAAGGGGTATCGTTACGTACGCAACAGTGCGTCTATCTTGCGGAAGGGGGTTTCCGGTAACCTTCGTCCATGCGTTACCCGATCCTCTCCGCCGGCCTCCTCACCACCGCGGCCTTCGTCGCCTTCCTGACGACCCGCCCGTCCGCCCCGGATTCGATCACCCGTTCTGCCCCCTCTTCGTTGGCCCAGGCCCTCCCCGCCGCCTCCTCGGCCCCGGCTGCACCGCTCCCCGCCCTCTTCGCCACCGTCCCTTACCGCGCCCTGCCGTCCGAATCCGTCCAAGCCGTCCTGCCCGAACTCGCCGAGGCCGTGTCCGACTGGCGCGCGTTCTCCCCGGACTCCGTGGTCTTCCAGCTCGATGATACGCTGCGGGTGCCGTTTCTGGTCACCGAGATTCAGCGCGACAACGGCCGCTCGGTCATGACCGGCAAACTCGATTTGCCCGCGACCGGAGAACACGTGCTCGACGGCTCCTTCTTCGTCGCCACCGCCGTGTCGGCCGATCGGTGGGATGGCGTCGTGATCCTTCCCGGCATGGAGTACCGGGTCACCATCCGCGGCGGTCAGGCCTCCGTGGCCCGCATGGCGGATTCCGTGCTGGCCTGCGGCGCCGACCTCGCGCCCCAGACGGCAACGACCTCCGGCACGCCGGGCATGTCCGACGCGCGTCTGGCCGGCAATGGCAGCGCCGTGACGGTCGACGTGCTCTTCGTGTACAATGCTCAGGCGTTGGCGGAGCGAAACAACGACCGTCTTGCGATCGACGCGGACGCCTCCAACTACATTGCCGCGAGCAACGTGGTGCTGGCCAACTCACGCATCACCACCTTTACCTGGCGCTACCTCGGCGCCGAGCCGGCTCCGGCCTATCGCTCGTCCGAGAGCATGCTCGACGACCTGCGCGCGATGCGCGGGGTGGGCGAGCTCACCGGCTTCATCGATGCCCTGCAGAAGGAGCGCGGCGCCGACCAGGTCGTGCTGCTCGCCGGCGGCAAGAAGACCGACGCCGTCGGCTGGGCATGGGTGGGCGGCAACCTCGGGCACAGCGTCGTAAGCTATCCTTTCCTGACCTACAGCGATGGCTCCCGCGCCTCCACCGTGACGTCCTTCACGACGGTCGCCCACGAGTTGGCCCACAACTTTGGCTGCAATCACCAGCGCCAGGACGCGTCGACGCAGGCGCGCGACGGCGATGGCAAGTACAACTATGCCCATGTCGTCGAAGGCAAAAACGGCCCGATGGGTTCCATCATGGCCGTCTACCTCAACTCCGCGAACCTGACCCGCGTGCCGTACTTCTCCACGGCCGAGGTGAGCTATGAAGGCTTGCCGCTCGGCGTCGGGGTCAACCAGCCCAAGGCGGCGATGAATGCCCTGGTGCTGAGTGAGAACGCGGCCCGCATGGCAGCCCTGCAGGCGACGCCTCCGCTGCCCGAGATCGTCGAACATCCGAAATCAGCCACCGTCACCGCCGGCAGCCCGCTGGCTGTGAGCGTGACGGCCAAGGGCGAAGGCCTGAGCTACCGGTGGTACCGCAACGGCAGCGCCCTCGCTGGCGGCGACGCCACCCTCTCCCTCGGTGCCGCCTCGGCCGCGCTCGCCGGTGAGTATCACGTGGAGGTTTCCAATCGTTACGGCACCACGGTCAGCCTTCCCGCTGCGATCAGCGTGACCTCGACGACCACGCCGGCTCCGTCAGGCTCCTCCACCACGTCGGGTACCACGGCCGCTCCTTCAACCTCCCAGGGGAGCTCCGGTGGCGGCTCCGGCGGCGGCAGCACGGGCCTGCTCTCCCTCCTCGCACTTGGCGCGCTGGTCGCGCTTCGCGCGCGGGTCATGGGTCATCGGTGATGGGTCATGGGTTTGTAGGCCATCGTTCTCGTTCTCGTAATCGTTCTCGTTATCCTGCTGATGCCTGGCGGATTATGCAGCGGGGGCTGTCTCAGCCGCCTCGAACCCAAAGAGTTTAGCCACGAAGAGGCACAAGAAACACAGACCGGCGCTTTGCGCTGGGTGATGGGTTATCGGTAAGGGGTTAGAGGTTTTGAGTAAGGACTGCACAGCCGAACCCTCTGACCCATCACCCCAGACCTCTGACCGCGCGCAACGCATAGCGCCCTTGTAGGCCGCGTGTCCCCACACGGCGCAGGCTTGATCTGTGCAATCCGTGCAATCGGTGGTTAAGAACGCTCCCAACCGTTTTTCACAGGAGTACGCAAAGATCGCGGAGCGGCGCTTCACGCGGGAAGGCTGGATACGGGAAGCCTGATCGTTCTCGATCTCGAGATCGGAAAGACGATTGGCCACGAAGAGGCACAAGAAGCCCAGAAGCGCATTGCGGACGCGATCCCAACCCTGGCTTTGGGAGCACCGCCGGTCCTTCCATTCTACTTCAACTTTTCACTTCAACCAGCGCGTCGCGCGCCCCGCCTTCGCGTCCTTCTGTGACACGGTTCGCCGTTCGACTCCGTTACCTCCGTTTCCTCCTGTGACCCAGCGTGAAGCCCCGTGTAGGCCGCGTGTCCCCGCGCGGCGCGCCCGGTGAGGGCACCGGGCCTACAGC
>CAYZBG010000183.1:0-2635 GCA_964476565.1 uncultured Opitutus sp. | reverse complement strand
TGGAGGCAGGAGACAGGAGACGGGGAAGGCGGAGGATCGCCGGTTGAAGCTGAAGGTTGAAGCTGAAGCCCGTTCGACAGGCTCAGGGCTGGCCCGTTCGACCCGTTCGACAGGCTCAGGGTCTGCGACAGGCTCAGGGCAGGGCCCGTTCGACCCGTTCGACACGCTCAGGGTCTGCGACAGGCTCAGGGTCTATGACAGGCTCAGGGCTGGGTAGGACCCGGGAGGCGGTGATCCCATCGTTCTCTTTCTCGTAATCATTCTCGTTCTCGGGCTTGGGGCTGGGCGGATCGGGGACGTGCGGCGTGCGCAGGGTAAGCGATCATGGGACCGTCACCCGTCGCGTCGCGCTTCCGATCCACTGACCGAGAGCGATGGTTACTGTCGTGCAGCGCGCGGTACCCTAGCTCAGTTCGGCACGGAGCGCGGTGGCGACGGCCTCGATTTGGTCGTCACTGAGTTCTGGATACATGGGAAGGGACAGAAAGGTGTCGGCGCAGGCTTCGCTGACCGGGAAGTCGCCGCGGCGGTGGCCGAGCGCAGCGTAGGCCTGCTGAAGGTGGACTGGGACCGGGTAATGGATGCCCGTGCTGATGCCGCGGGCGGCGAGGCGCGGAATCAGGGCGTCGCGGCCGGCCACCCGCACGGCGTAAATGTGGTAGATGGGTTCGGCGTACGGGGCGGGCACGGGCAGGGTCAGACCCGGAATGCCGGCGAGCAGAGTGTCGTACCGGGCGGCGACTCGGCGGCGGCGCGCGTTGGCCTCGGCGAGGTACTTGAGTTTGACGGAGAGCACGGCGGCCTGGATGCCGTCCATGCGGCCGTTCCAGCCGATCACGTCGTGGTAGTATTTCTTCTTCTGCCCGTGCTCGCGGAACATCGCCATGCGATCACGCAGGTCTGGATCGTCCGTCGTGATACCGCCGGCCTCGCCCCAGGCGCCGAGGTTCTTGCCGGGGTAGAAGCTGAAGGCACCGATCCGGCCCAGCGACCCGGCGGGCCGGCCCTTGTAGCGGGCCCCCTGGGCCTGGGCGGCGTCCTCGACGACGGGGATGCCGTGCCTGGCCGCAATCGCCAGCAGCGGATCCATGTCGGCGCAGTGCCCGAACAGGTGGACGGGAATGATGGCCTTCGTGCGCGGGGTGATCGCGGCCTCCAGCTGGGAGACGTCGAGGGTGAACGTGCGCGGTTCGATGTCGACGAAGACCGGTTTCGCACCGGTGTAGGAGATCGCCTCGGCGGTGGCCATGAAGGTCATGGGCACGGTGATGACCTCATCGCCGGGGCCGACGTTGAGGGCGAGCAGGGCGAACCAGAGGGCATCGGTGCCGTTGGCCACGCCGACGCAGAAGCGCGTGCCGCAGAATTCGGCGTAGGCGGCCTCAAAGCGAGTCACGAAGGAACCGCCGGCGAAGGCATTGGCGTCCACGACTGCTTCGATGGCCGCCATGATCTCGGCGCGGCGGGGATCGTGGTGCGCCTTCAGGTCGAGGAAGGGAACATTCATGGCGGAAGGAGGACGGGCGGCGAAAGGACCGACATCGACACGGATTGCGTCAGGAAACCGTCAAAGGCGCTGACGACCTGCATCAGGCGGGCGACGATCGCGGTGGGACCACTCGGGCGGGGTTGCCGACCACGATTGCGCCATCGGGCACGTCTTTGGTGACGACTGCTCCGGCCCCCACCAGGGCACCCTCGCCGATGGTGATTC
This sequence comes from uncultured Opitutus sp., assembly GCA_964476565.1. Lineage (GTDB taxonomy): Bacteria > Verrucomicrobiota > Verrucomicrobiia > Opitutales > Opitutaceae > CAMAXB01. The sequence continues at coordinate 921 of CAYZBG010000183.1, read as the reverse complement.
CGCAAAGAATGGTGGCATTTGACCCAATGGATGCGCGTCGTTTGACCCGCGTGGGAATGCACTTCCAGTCCTCGGCGCCCTGGAGTTCTCCGGCGGCGTTGGTAGCGCGGGGAAACAGATCGTTGGTGAACATCACGCCATGCCCGACGAAGACCTCATCTTCGATCGTGACACCTTCGCAGATGAAGGTGTGGCTGGAAATCTTGCAGCGCCGGCCGATCTGCGCGCCCTTCTGGATTTCGACGAAGGTGCCGATTTTCGACTCATCGCCGACGGTGCAGCCATAGAGATTCACGAAGCTGTAGATCTTGACGTCCCGGCCAAGGATGACGTCGGCGGCAATGCGTTGATGGTTCGACATGGTTGGGGCGCTCGGTGCGGCCAGCGTCGGGGTTATGGGCGAGGGACGCGCGGGGCGCGAGAGGAAGTTGTTGGCGAAGGGCGAGTGTGGGAGGGGGGAGGAAGAAGGATGAAGGCAGAAGGATGAAGGCGGAAGGTGGAGGCAGGAGGCAGGAGGCAGGAGTCCGTTCGACCCGTTCGACAAGCTCAGGGTCTGTGACAGGCTCAGGCAGGCCCATTCGACAGGCTCAGGGCAGAGGCAGGAGACGGGAGCCCGTTCGACAAGCTCAGGGCTGGGCGGGAAACTGACCGCTTCGTTCTCGTTCTCGCGTCTGAGGGGCGCCGCGCGCCCCGGCTAGGGGGTACTGGGTCGTAGGTCGGGTTGTAGGCCCGGTGCCCTCACCGGGCGTGCCGTTGTCGCCGCGACGGTGTCCGTCGCGTTTCGCCCCGCAACCCCGACCAATCCGTCGCACAGAAGGTCGCAAGGGACGCGGAGGCGCGCGCAGCGCGGATCGACCTCGATCCGTTTCCTCCTGTTCAAACCGGCTCGAATCCGTGCCATCCGTGTAATCCGTGGTTCAA
>CAYZBG010000182.1:0-2681 GCA_964476565.1 uncultured Opitutus sp. | reverse complement strand
TCCCTCCTCGCCGAGGCCCGCGGCCACCGGCCCCAGCCGAGCCTCGCCACCATCCAGGACTTCAAGTCCCCGGTCGTGACCCGCATCCTCTCGGAGGAAATTGACGAGCTCATCCAGAAGTCCCTCGCCGGCATCAAGGGCGACGCCTTCACCCTCAGCATCTATTTCGCGCGCAACCTTGCCCGCACCTACGACCGGCTCGCCCAGCAGCTGTTCAACCAGTTTCAGGCGCCTCTCCTGCGCGCCCACTTTGCCCGACGCGAGGGACGCTGGGAGCTGACCGATATCGCGCCCATTCCCGCCTCCGAGATCCCCGAGTCCCACCGGCCGTTCGTCACCGAGGTGGCCCGGGAGTTCTGCTCCGGCCGTCGGCCGGCGCGGCCGCGCAAGGCCCCGCCGCGCTACCACCTTGCCCTGCTGCACGAGGCCGGCGAGGCGCACCCGCCGTCCAATGCGCGCGCCATCCAGAAGTTCATCGACGCTGCCGAGGCGTTCGACATCGACGCGGAGATCGTCACCCGCGACGACTACGGCCGCCTCGCGGAATTCGACGCGCTCTTCATCCGCTGCACCACCGCGGTCAACCACTTCACCTTCCGCTTCGCCAACCGCGCCGAGGCTGAGGGACTGGTCGTGATCGACGACTCCACCTCGATCCTGCGCTGCACCAACAAGGTCTACCTTGCCGAGCTGCTCGCCCGCCACGAGCTGCTCGCACCCAAGACCATCATCGTGCACCGCGACAACCTCGACGAGGTCTGCGCCCAGCTCGGTTTCCCCATCATCCTCAAGCAGCCCGACAGCGCCTTTTCCCAGGGCGTGACCAAGGTGAAGTCCCGCGAGGAGTTCGACGCCCAGGCCGAGAAGCTGTTCGAGGACACCGAGCTGCTCGTCGCCCAGGAGTTCATCGCCACCGACTTCGACTGGCGCATCGGCGTGCTCGACCGCAAGCCGCTCTACGCCTGCAAGTACTTCATGGCGCGCAAACACTGGCAGATCATCGCCAAGGCTGCCGACGGTGACACCGACTACGGCCGGGTTGAGGCAGTCCCGCTCGACCGCGTCCCTGCCCACGTCGTGCGCTCCGCCGTCCGGGCCGCCTCGCTCATCGGCGACGGGCTCTACGGCGTCGATCTGAAGCAGGTCGGGCGCGCCGCCTACGTCATCGAGGTGAACGACAACCCGTCGATCGACGCTGGTTACGAGGATGGCCTGCTCAAGGACACCCTCTACGAACGCATCATGGAGCACTTTGTCCGGCGGCTGGAGCGGCAGAAGGACCGCCGCGGCCCATGAGTGCCTCCCGCCCGCTCTTCTCCTGCTTCGGCGTCGAACTCGAGTACATGATCGTGCGCGCCGCCGACCTGCGCGTGGCCCCGTGGGCCGACCGCGTGCTGGTCGACGACGCCGGCCGGCCGGTCTCCGACGTCGACCGCGGTGCGGTCACCTGGTCCAACGAGCTCATCGCCCACGTGGTCGAGCTCAAGACCGGGGCGCCGGCGCCCGCGCTCGACGGTCTCGCTGACGCCTTTGCCGGCGAGGTGGGAGAGCTCAACCGCCGCCTTGCCCCGCACGGCGCGCGCCTCCTGCCGACCGCCATGCACCCGACCATGACGCCGGCCGAGGCCGTGCTCTGGGCTCACGAGTTCAGCGAGGTGTACGCGACCTTCGACCGCATCTTCGACTGCCGTGGCCACGGCTGGTCCAACCTGCAGAGCGCCCACCTCAATCTCCCGTTTGCGGGCGACGACGAGTTCGGCCGGTTGCACGCGGCGATTCGCCTTGTTCTCCCGCTGTTGCCCGCGCTCGCCGCATCGTCGCCCTTCGTCGAAGGCCGGCTTACCGGCCTGGCGGACAACCGCCTCGACTTCTACCGCCGCAACTCGGCCCGCCTGCCGGCGCTCAACGGTGGTGTGATCCCGGAACCGGTGTATTCGGAGGCAGACTACGAAAGCACCATCTACGCGCCCATCGCGGCGCAGCTTGCACCGCATGATCCGGACGGCGTGCTGGAGCCCGTGTTCAGCAACTCCCGCGGGGCGATCGCCCGGTTTGACCGCGGCAGCATCGAGATCCGCCTGCTCGACCTGCAGGAGTGCCCGGCGGCGGACCTCGCCGTCGTGCGCACGGTGGTGGCGGTCCTGCGCGACCTCGTGGCCGAGACGCGCGTGTCGCACGCAGCGCAGCGGGCGGCAGGCACAGCGCCGCTGCGGAGCTTGTTTGAGGAGACGGTGCGGGTGGGGGAGGACGCCCCGGTGACCGATCCGCTCCTGCTCGCGAGTGCGGGCCTGGGTGGCCCGGTGACCGCCGGACGCTGGTGGCGCGCGCAGATCGAGCGCCTCGACCCGGTGGCGGGGGCCTCGTCGGCGGAGCGCCGCGCGCTCGAAACCTATGTCCGCGCCGGAACCCTCTCCCGGCGTCTCCGCACCGCCTACGAAGCCGGCCTGCCCCTGGCGACGCTCTACCAAGCCCTCGCCGACGGCGCCCCGGAGAACCGCCCCTTCGCCCCTTAGCGCCCCTATCGCTCCAGGGTGGACGCGCGGGTCCCTCCGCGCGTGGCTTGAGCGTTCCCCCGCGCCCCCTTCAACTTAAACTTCCCACTTCAACCACCGCGCTTCTCGCGCCCCTGTAGGCCCGGTGCCCTCACCGGGCGGTTTGGGTATAGCCACAAAAAGGCACAA
>CAYZBG010000181.1:0-2701 GCA_964476565.1 uncultured Opitutus sp. | reverse complement strand
GCGATGCGGGCCGGAGAGCGGCCCAGCACGAGATCGTCGCGCAGGTCGGCGAGCAGCTTCGCCTGCCACGGCTCGGGGCCAACAAACGCCGCTAGCGGCGTTCCGGGCTGGCCCCACGGGAAGGCCACGAGCACGAAGCCCAGCGGATCCTTGCGAAAGCGCCGCGCCAGGGCGAGCGCCCGCTCCTCGGCGTCTGCACGCGAGTCGACTTGATCGAACATGGTTGTCTCCGGATGAAGCCGTCGTCCCGAGCGAAGCGCAGCGCAGCCGAGGGACCTTGCCCGATGCAGACAAGGCCTTTCGACTTCGCTTCGCTCCGCTGCGGGCGAAGTAAACTTCGCCCTGAGGCGACGGAAGGAAGATCAGGAATTGCGCAGCTTCGCCGCTTCGCGCAGCTCGGCCTCGTACTTCGCGACGCGTTCGTCGGCGGCGTCGAGCCGGCGGGCGAGATCGACCGGCGCGCCGGTGGCGGGCCGCGCCCGCCGCGGCCCGTAGGTCTCGGGCTCGTGCGACTTCAGCAAGGACCAGAGCAGCCGGTTGTCGTAGTGCCGGATCTTGCCGACCTGCACGCCGCCGTGGAATACCGGCCGCTTGACGCCGACCACGGCGCGGCGGAAGACCTCGTCGCGCACCTTGGAAACGCCCAGCTCCTGCGCCTCGGCCCAGCGCCGGGCGAAGGCCGGGTCGGTGCGCCGGCGGCGATAGAGAACGGTGCGCGACAGGCCGGTGCGGTCGGCGGCGAAGGCGACCGAGCCGGAGGCGGCGAACAGGCGGAAGAAATCGGCGACGGCGCGCGGCGGCAACGCCGCGTCGCTGCGGACGGTGCGGGACATGGGGTTCTCCTCGGGAGTCGGGACATGAAAAAGCCCGCTCGGGAGCCCCTCGATCGCGAGGGGCGGAGCGGGCCGTGGGGTCGGGCCTAGGGTACGCCGACCATAGGCTTTTTCTTAGCAGATTCCTGCTGAACCTGCAACTCCCCCGAAAAGAAAAATGAACGGGGCGGAAGTGCCAGCAAAATGCCAGCACGCGGCGGTGGTTGGATACCAGCCCTTGGGGCGGCGGCTATCGGTGCAACGATTTCAAAGCCACATCAGGAGCGGCGGCCACGATCCTCAGCAGCGCCGCGGCGGGACCGGTCGGCACGCACCGCTTCTGCTCCCAATTCTGCAAGGTCCGGACGCTCACCCGCATGAGGCGGGCGAATTCGCTTTGGCTCAAGCCGATGCGCTCGCGCACACCCTTTACATTCGGTGGCGCGACCTTGAACTGCCGCGAAGGGCGAGCCTTGCCGCGCGAGATGGCCGCGGCTTCCTCGAGGCTCGTGACAAGTTCCCCGAACAGCTTCTTCTCCATCTCACAACTCCTTCACAAGCTTGCGCAGGATGGCGGTCTCTGCTGCCGTCAAACTGTCCTTCCGCGACTTGGGATAAGCGACAAGCATCAGGATATGCCCATCACCTCTCGCCCAGTAGTAGATCGCTCGAATGCCGCCACTCTTGCCCCGGCCCGGCAAGGCATAGCGGACCTTGCGAATACCGCCGCCGCCGCGCACCACGTCGCCCCGCTCCGGATCGATGGCCAGGAGGGCTTGAAGGCCGGCGTATTCATCGTCCGACAACAGCGCAGTGATCTGGCGCGTGAACGTCGGCGTTTCGATGAAGATCACGACTGCAGACTATACGCTAGACGCGTATAGATCAACGGTGTGACGCGACGAAGGGCGGTAAGGAAACTCTATGAAGGCATACTTGCGGCCTTCCTGCTCCCCCCTTGGGGCGCCTCCCACGAAACGGCGGCGGAAAAAGATACCCGCCGGCCGTCACGCCCCTTCGGCCAGCAACCCCTTGCGGCGCAGCTCCGCGGCCGTCGCATCGCCGACATACCAGTCCGTTGCCGCGACATCCTCGAAGACGATCCAGGTGTCGTTCTTCGGGATCTGCAGGACGTCGCTCAGCACCTCGTTGACGCGCCTGGCGATTTCGTCCTTTTCTCCTGCGAACGACCTTCGATGAAGCGAATGGTCACGACCGGCATGTCCGTCCTCCTAGCGTCGCGTTCCGGGTTGTTGCCCAAGCATCATAGGACAGAAAGATGGCGACGTTCGAAATCCCGACCGTCACGACGAAGCGCTTGCGGCTTCGCGCCTTCCGACCCGGCGACCTCGACGCCTATGCAGCCATGCAGGCGAACCCGGAGGTGATGCGCCACATGGTCATGGGGCAGACCTCTACCCGGGGCGAGGTCTGGCGGACGATGCTGATGTCGCTCGGTTCGTGGGCGTTGCGCGGCTACGGCATGTGGGCGTGCGAGAGGATCGCGAAAGAGGTCTTCGTCGGCAGTGTCGGCACGTTCCATCCGCTCGACTGGCCGGAGCCAGAGATCGCCTACCGGCGGGCGCGGCACGCGACTGGCTGTTCGCGTACTTCCCGTTGAGCCGGGCGGCCAGCCTGATACGTCCCGGCAACCTCGCCTCGAAACGCGTCGCCGAACGCCTCGGCGCGGCCTGCGAGCGTACGTTCGAGCTGCGCGGTTGCACCTACGAACATTGGGTACATCGCCGTCCGTCAGCAAACTGACGCCGTGCAGACGAATTGCGCTTCCCCCGGCGCGGTGCGACCCTTAACCACTCATTCCCGCGGGAGGAAACCATGGCGGCGCAATTCGACCTGGTGGTGCGCGGCGGCACCGTGATCGACGGCAC
>CAYZBG010000180.1:1499-2706 GCA_964476565.1 uncultured Opitutus sp. | reverse complement strand
CACTGGGGAATCCGCCGTACCGGTTGCGATCCGCCCCGAACGCGCAACCTTGCATCTTTTGGCACCTTGCAACCTCCCCGTCGCATGAACTCACGCATCTTCGAATGCCACGTCATGCACGCCCGCCTCCATCCGGTGCGGCACCGGTTTGTCTACCGCTTGTTCCTGCTCGCGCTGGATCTCGACGAACTCGACACGGTATCCCGCCGCCTGCGCCTCTTCTCCGTCAACCGGGCCAACCTCTACAGCGTCCGGGAACGCGACTACCTGCCCACCCACGAGCCGGTGCACGCCCCGTCGTCCCCGCCGCAGGCCGTTCCGTCCGATGAAGCCGGCTCGCTCAAACAACGGGTGCTGGCCCGCCTTGCCGCCGCCGGGATCGATCTGACCGGGGGCCGGGTCGAGCTGATCACGCTGCCGCGCATCGCCGGCTACCTCTTCAAACCGGTTTCGTTCTACTACTGTTATGACCGCGCCGGGACCCCGGTCGCCGCGCTCGCCGAGGTCACCAACACGTTCCACGAAATGAAACCGTACCTGCTGGGCCCGGACACGCGCCAGGACGCGGGTGCACCGGCCTTCCGTCTGCGGGTGCCCAAGCATTTCTACGTGTCGCCCTTCTCGGACGTGGACGTGGACTTCGACTTCATCCTGCGGGTGCCGCGGGACCGCTTTTCGGTGCAAATCGACGACTACGTGGGTGGCCAACGCACCCTCACGAGCACGCTCGCCGGGCCCGCCCGGCCGCTGAACGACCGCACGTTGGCGTGGTTCTCGCTGAAGTACCCATTCATGACGGTGAAGGTCATCGCCGGCATCCATTGGCATGCGTTCCGGCTCTACCTGAAACGCGTGCCCTGGTTCCGCAAGGCGGCCCGGGCCGCCGAGCAGCGCGACCTCTACCGTCCCCACCCCTCCATCGCCACCCCGTCCCTTTCCGACTCCGCATGAGCCGCGTTCCCTCCGCCTCCTCCACCGCCGATGCCGGCGCCTTCGCGCCCTCCGGCCGCACGTCCTTCCACCGCTCCGCGCTGCTGAACGCCTTCGCAAGCATGCGCCGCGGACATTTGCGCATGGAGTTGCCCGATGGCGGCGTGGTCGACTTTGGCTCGCACGCCGACGCTGCGGGCCGGACGCTGGCGCTCGGCCTGCCCGCCGAAGCCCACCTGCGCGTGCGCCGCGAGGCGTTTTTCCGGAAATGCATCCT
>CAYZBG010000180.1:0-1399 GCA_964476565.1 uncultured Opitutus sp. | reverse complement strand
CCCGACCAGACGCTGGCGGAGGCGCAGCAGGAGAAAAATGACGCCCTTTGCCGCAGCCTGCGGCTTTCGCCGGCCGACCACGTGCTCGAGATCGGCACAGGCTGGGGCGGCTGGTCGCTCCATGCCGCCCGCACCTACGGCTGCAAGGTGACGACGCTGACGATCTCACGCCAGCAACACGAACTCGCCCAACGCCGCATCGCCGAGGCCGGTCTGGCCGATCGCGTCGACGTCCGCTTCCAGGATTACCGCGAACTCCAGGGCAAGTTCGACAAGATCGTCTCGATCGAAATGATGGAAGCGATCGGCCACCAGTACCTGCCCGCGTTCTGCACCGTGCTCGACCGCGTGCTCAAACGCGACGGCCTGATGGCGCTGCAGTTCATCACCTGCCCGGACGATCGCTACCACCAGTTCCGCCGCGGGGTGGACTTCATCCAAAAGCACATTTTCCCGGGTTCGCTCCTCCTTTCGCTCAACCGGGTCAACGACCAGTTGAGCCGCACCGGTGGCTTCGTGCTGAACCAGATGACGGATTTCGGCCAGGACTACGCTCGCACGCTCCGGCTTTGGCGCGAGGCCTTCAACCAGCGCCTCGACGAGGTGCGAGGCCTCGGATTCGACGACCGCTTCATCCGCAAGTGGAACTACTACCTCTGCTACTGCGAAGCGGCGTTCGCCATGCGCAACATCTCGGTCGTGCACACCCTGCACACCCGCGCCAACAACATTTCCTTCTGACCCCGGACCGCCGGCCGCTGTGACCCCCGAGGTCGCCCACGTCCGGCCGAGACGGACCATGCCATGATCGTCTTCCTCCGCATCCTGTTCGGCGTCGTCCTCGTCGTCATGACCTGGGGGACGGTGCGCGCCAGCCTCGCGCAGGCGCTGTTCGACATCCCGCCCGAGGTGACGGGCAATCCCTGGTTTCAGGTCACGCTGTTCGATGCGTATTTCGCGTTCCTGACCTTCTACGTGTGGGTGGCGTGGAAAGAACGTTCCCTCGCCGCCCGCGTGCTGTGGCTGATCGTGCTGATGCTCTGGGGCAACTTTGCCATGGCGACGTACATGCTGCGCGAGCTGTTCCGCATTCCCGCGGACGGCGATCTCAGCGCCGTCTTCACCACGCGCCATCCCGGCACGCTCACGCTGCCTGTGATCTTCCTCGTGCTCGGCGTGATTGCCTACCTCCTCGGAGCCGGCATCTTTTCCGGCTGATGTCCCTCCCGCCCGCCTCCGCGGCGCCGCCGCCCGCCGACGCTCCTGCGCCCAAGCGGTCCTTCTGGCAGCGTCGTGTGCTCGACCCGATTGTCGCCCAGCTGACCCAGGGTATCACGCCCGACCGGATCGCGGCGTCGCTCGCGGTCGGCACGCTGTGTTCGCTCTTCCCGTTTTTCGG
>CAYZBG010000179.1:0-2825 GCA_964476565.1 uncultured Opitutus sp. | reverse complement strand
GCGCATCGGGATAGAGCTGCGAGGCCTTTGGCTCAAGTTCACGCAAGGCGAAGGTGTCGCTTCCCTTGCCGCCGCAAGCGGTGCAAGCAAGGGCGAGGGATGGAACGAAAATCCCCAGGGCGGTGATTAGAACGGCGCGGTAGGCAAACATGGGAAAAGATAAACGGTTATTCGGAAGTATCAAAATAGTCTTCGCCCCACACCATGAGCGCCCCGAGGTGGGCGGCGCCGGAGAGGACGAGGGCGGTTAACCAAACAGCGGAACGGCGCAACCAGCGGCCACCCGGAGTCGCGGCGTTGGCGTGGCGGTGCGCGATCCACGTCGCGCCACCGGCCATCACCGTGGCCGTGATGCCCAGCCAGCGATGCCAGGTGAGCGCCCAACGCAGAGACGGGCGAGGGTAAGATTCCAAGGCAAACACCCAACCCGTCACGCTGGAGGCCACGGCCCCGAGAGCCCCGACCAAAAGCAGGAACGGAACGAGTTGCGCGAAGGCCGGACGATCCCATTTCAGGCGCACCGCCTCCACGGCGGCGGCCAGCATGATAAGCGCGATTGGGAAATGCAGCACCAGAGGGTGCAAGCGGCCGAAGAGTTGGGTGAAGTCCATTGGGATAATATCGTGCGTTGGGAATCAATGAGAGCTGATAAAAACCCAGGTTGGCCGGTGGCGGAACGGCCAACCTGAGGTGATGCTAGGGACGCGCACGCCAAGGCGGACGCGCGGAATGCTTCGATCGAGCTTAGTGCGCGTGACCGGAATGACCGTCGGAAGCGGCAGGCTTCTCGCCCTTGGCCTTCGCGGCGGCGGCATCGTCGATCATCTTGAGATACTTCGCGGGGTCTTTCTTGAAATCTTTAACGCAGCCCTTGCAGCACAGGCGAACGAGGCGGTCGGGCTTACCCTCTTCCTTATGCACATATTCGATGATGGGGCCCATGTCTCCGGCTTCGAGCTTGTCGCCCGAGACCACGCAGGTGGTCATGGGATAGGCGGCCTTGGATTCGGCGGAGTCGGCACCGGGCATTTTCATGCCGGAGTGATCCGGGGCGGAAGCGGGAGGTGCTTCCTTCTTGTGGCCCTCATGGGCGAACGCGGCATTGGAGGTCGCGCCGAAAGCGGCCAGCGACACGATAAGACCGGCGAGGCCGGCGCGGAGGGAGGAACGAGTTTTCATGGGATGTTTGCGTGAGAAGGACGATATTGTCCTGCCCTCCTTACTCCGCACCCCTTGCGAAACCCTCATCATTTTTTGCGATTTCAAAGTGGTCGCAGGTTCGGCGGTCCCAAAAGGGTCGCAGGAGCCCCCCATAGGGCGCCTCCCCGTATCCCCCATCAGCGCATCGGTAGCACAACCTCTATCGCGTAACCCATGCTTGGAATACGGTGGACCGTCGGCGGCCCTCGAACTGAGCGGAAGACTTCGCCCGAGCCCGCCTGGAAAAATTACAACGTTCACCACCGGAGATAAATACCATGACACACGAAAAATATCAGGACTGTATCGCGGCCTGTCAGGCCTGCTTGGTCGAGTGCGAGCACTGCGCCGTCGCTTGTCTAAACGAAAAAGACGTCGCCATGATGGCGGAGTGTATTCGCCTCGACATGTCGTGCGCGCGGGTTTGCGCCTTGGCGGTGGGGGAAATGGCGGGGGGCTCGCGCTTCGCGGAGCGGGCGTGCGAGCTCTGCGCCGAAGTGTGCGAGGAGTGCGGCGCGGAGTGCGCGCGCCACCAAGCGGACCATTGCCAAAGTTGCGCCGAAGCCTGCCGCCGCTGCGCCGCCGCCTGCCGGGATATGGCAGGCGCGTCGAGTCAGGCGCGCTAACCCCAAGCGATCACCCTGAGCCAATATACGACCATGAAACTAAATCGCCGCTCCTTCGTGAGCCTCTGTGTCGCCGCCTTCGTCTTTGCTTCAAGCGCCTTCGCTGCGGCACCGGCGCCAGAACGAGATCAACGCCGCTTTGAGGTCGGCTTTCTCCGCATGATGATCGACCACCATTACGGCGCGGTTAAAATGTCGGAACTTTGCGACGGTCGCACCGTTCACGACGAACTCCATGAGATGTGCGACAGCATCAAGGCGATGCAAACGGCGGAAATCCAAACAATGCAGGGCTGGCTTCAGACATGGTATGGAGTGACCCACGAGCCTCGTTTGGATCAACGGACCCGCAAGCAAATCGAGCGGCTAGCGCGTCTAACCGGTGAAGAGTTTGAAAAGTCCTACATGACGACGATGATTCAGCATCACTCGATGGCCGCGAAAATGGCGATAGATTGCCTGAACCAAGCTTACCATGCCGAGATGCTGAACATGTGCGCGGAGATGTTAGCGATGCAGGGGGACGAGATCGTCCAATTGCGAGTCTGGCTCCAGCAGTGGTATGGAATTGCCGACCCGGATCGTCAGGATCGAAAGTAGCGCCGCCTCAATTTCGACCACAAGCCCGGGAGTGTTCCCGGGCTTTTTCGTGTTCGGCCTCACGGCGTGCGTTATCCGCACAAGCAGTGTAAGGTTCTCTGATTCCTTCCGTCTATTTAGGCATGAACGCAAATTCTCACTCCAGTAAAACCGGCAAAGACAAAGACAGTCACGATTGCCATGGGCACGTCGCGTCCCATTCCGACAAACATGAACCACCCGCCGATCACTCTTGCCCCCATGGTCATGGCCACGACGGCCACCACCACGACGCCGACGTGAAACCCTCGGCCTCGGCCAAATATTTTTGTCCGATGTGTGCCGGTGTTGAATCCGACAAGCCAGGCGACTGCCCCAAGTGCGGCATGGCGCTGGAGCGAAACCCCGCTTTCGTCGGCG
>CAYZBG010000178.1:0-2864 GCA_964476565.1 uncultured Opitutus sp. | reverse complement strand
GCTCGGCCGGGGCCCGGCCGACGTCCACGCGCCGCCCGTCCACCGTCGCACTGACCCCGGCTCCGGGCTGCGCCTGGAATCCCTGCGCCGGCGCGAGGTCCAGCCCGCGCCGCCCGGCTTCGTCCACGATCGCCCGCGCCAGCGGGTGTTCGCTGCCCGCCTCCGCGGCGGCCGCGAGCCGCAGCCAAACGCGGGACTCCGCATCGGCCACAGCGGTGCCGTCCGGCGCGCGCAGGGCCACGACGGCGGGACGCCCGGCCGTCAAGGTGCCGGTCTTGTCGATCAACACGGTGGTGGCACGGGCCAGCGCCTCGAGTGCGCCGGCATCCTTCACCAGCACGCCTGCCTGCGCGCCGCGCCCGATGCCGGTCACGAGCGACACGGGCGTGGCGAGGCCGAGCGCGCAGGGGCAGGCGATGATCAACACGGCGACGGCGTTGAGCAACCCGTACAGCCAGCCGTTGGTCGTTCCCGAGAGGCCCCAGGCAAAGAAAGTCACGGTGGCGATGGCCAGCACCGCGGGGATGAACCACGCCGACACGCGGTCGGCCAGGCGGGCGATCGGCGCCTCGCTCTCCGTTGCCTGTTCCACCAGCCGGATGATGCGCGCCAGCAGCGTATCCGCGCCGACATGCGCCGCGCGCAGGGCGAAGCTCCCGGTCGTGTTGAGCGTGCCGGCCCGGACCAACTCGCCGGCCTGGCGTGACACCGGCAGCGGTTCGCCCGTGAGCATCGACTCGTCAATCTCAGCGGGACCGTCGAGCAGGACGCCGTCGACCGGCAGGTGTTCGCCGGGGCGCACGCGCAACCGGTCACCCAGCCGCACGGCCTCGAGCGGCACGTCTTCCTCGGTGCCGTCGTCCCGCACCCGGTGCGCCGTTGCCGGCGCGAGGCGCATCAGCGCCCGGATGGCCGCGTCGGTGCGGGCATGGGCGCGTTGCTCCAGAATCTGCCCGAGCAATACCACCGTGGTGATGAAGGCCGCCGCTTCGAAGTAAAGGGGCACGCCATGCGCCCCGCGCAGGCCATCCGGCCAGGCGTCCGCGAACAGCACGGCCGCGACACTGTAGGCGTAGGCCGCCCCGGTGCCCGTGACCGTGAGCGTGAACATGTTGGCGTCGCGTTCCCGCACCGACCGCCACCAGCGCCGGTTGAAATACGCCCCGCTCCAGAAGAAGATCGGCGTGGTCAACGCGAGCTGCAGCCAGCCGCTGAGGTGCGGATTCCACGCCTGCAGCCGGTGAAACGCCGCCGGCGCCACCATCTCGCCCATCGCCAGCGCGAGGACGGGCAACGTGAGCGCGAGGGCCACCCAGAAGCGCGGCCGGAGAATGCGTTCGTGGGGCATGCCCATGTACACCGGAGCGTCGTCCGGCGCCGAGGCGGCCGGACGGCCGTGGCCGCCGGGGCTGGCATGGCAGGACTCCGGCGCCGCGGAGCCGGCGGGCGGGTGATCGGGGGCAGGGGAGGTGTGGTGCGAGTGCTTCATCACCCAAGGAGACGGAGTCGATGAACCAATCTTACAGCCTTCCAAAGTCGCCGCAAACCTCCGAGGTGGGCGCCCGCGTCCGAAAATCAACCATCAGGTAGGGCGGTTTCTCCGAAACCGCCGTTCTGTGGCTTCTCCCTTCTCCTTTCTACCTCCTCCCTTCTACCCGCCCGCTTCCGAACAGCCAAACGACGCGCGGAGGGACCCGCGCATCCACCCTTTTGTCCGGCCCTCCTTTCCCGGCTTTAGGCCCATGACCGATCACCCCTGACCGATAACCGGTTCCCGCCTCCTGCCTCCGCGCGCTCCCTTCCTCCTTCATCCTTCCGCCTTCTTACTTCCAGCGCGAAGCGCAGCTCGCCTCCGCGCTTGGCAGCCTCTGACGCCCCGGACATCGTCCCGCCATGCCAAGCCGCCCTCCCTCCCGCCATCAATTGGAGTTGGAGATGCTGCCGCAGCCGGACGACACCACCTGCGGTCCGACCTGCCTGCATGCGGTCTATCGCTACCTCGGCCACGAGGTGCCGCTGGAGGAGGTCATCCGGCGGGTGCCGCGCCTCAAGACCGGCGGCACCTTCGGCGTCATGCTCGGCCGTGACGCCTTGAAGCGCGGATTCCGGGTCACGTTGTACACCTACAACCTGCTTGTCTTCGACCCGACCTGGTTTCGCGGCCCCCCGGTGGATCTCGCCGCCAAGCTTGCCGCGCAGGCCCGCGCCAAACGCTCGGCCAAGCTCAAGCTCGTCTCGCGTGCCTACATCGACTTCCTGCGCCGCGGCGGGGAAATCCGGTTCGAGCCGCTCCGCGGTTCCCTCATCCGCCGCCTCCTGCTCGAGAACCGGCCGATCCTCACCGGCTTGAGTTCGACCTACCTGTACCAGGCAATGCGGGAGTACGGCCCGGATGACGTCGACGACGATATCCGCGGCCTGCCCGCCGGCCACTTTGTCGTGCTCTGCGGCTACGACCGTCGGCGGCGCGAGGTGCTCGTCGCCGATCCCCTTGAGTCGAACCCCCATTCGCCGACCCGCCGCTATTCCATCGACATCAACCACGTCCTATCCTCCATCCTGCTCGGCGTCCTCACGTACGACGCCAACCTGCTGATCATCGATCCCGCCCCCGGCCCCGCCGCCGGCTCCCCCCGTGCCCAGTCTCATCGTCGTCAATAACCCGGACCGCTGGCCCTTTCAGATCCCCGGGGTCGAGGTCGTCGCCGCCCGCGCCTACCTCACCGACCCTCGCTACACCGAGCTCCGCCACGCCCGTATCTACAACCTCTGCCGATCCTACCGGTATCAGTCGGTTGGCTACTACGTCTCCCTCCTCGCCGAGGCCCGCGGCCACCGGCCCCAGCCGAGCCTCGCCACCATCC
>CAYZBG010000177.1:0-2970 GCA_964476565.1 uncultured Opitutus sp. | reverse complement strand
GCGCGAGCACCTCTTCATATCGGTCGAGGCTGAATGGACGAATGGTCATACTCTTGCCGAACGATTCCGATCAGAGACCCGAAGCCCACGAAAAAAGTCTTCGCCTGCGGATCGCTCACCCGCGGCGGAGAGAGCCCCGCGTTGCGCTGCACCGGGCTTGCCGGACCTCTCTTCGGACCTATTTCTCGCCTTTCACGTGGGATAAAACCTCGTTCGGAAGCACTCTCTTCTCCGCGGCCATCCGAATCAACAGTTGCTCCAGTTTCGCTCCGGCATCGAGGCGGAACGCCTTCGTCGTCTTCCCATCGTACGCGATTTCAACGGCCGTGCGGTAGACGGTAAACGATTCGATGTCTGAACCTCCCCGCAAAACAAAGTCGACCCGCATTCCCTGATACCCAAGCCGCGCCGCCGAAGCACCGCTTCCATCGCCACCGAGCGTCGGATGATATAGAGAATAATCCAGCTTTCGATCTACGGTCATCCACATGGGGGTAGTCGCGGACCGGGCTTCATATGCCGGAGAAATGCCCGCAATCAGACAGTACGCGACGTGACCCTGTGCCGCTTCGCCGGGCTCCCGGGTGACGATTCGTTCGACTGTGGGGAGGCCCGGTGTTGTTCACGACCGGAGCGCAGGATATAAATCCACCCTACCGCGACCGTCATGAGCGAAACGCCCGCAAGCCAAGGATTCGCCTTCCACACGGCTAATGCGGCGAACGCGATGGGAATGACGACGAAAACGGACGCCGCATCGCGTTTGGACAACGCTCCGCTTGACGTCCGATAGACAAACCATGCGATGGCAAGCGCGGCGATCGACGCCGTGAGGGAGAGGATTATGGTCATGGGGGTAATAAGCTACGGACGGGTGGTACACTGACCGCAGCGCGCCGGTTGTCAGGCCGAGACATAATGTCCATGCCTCACGGCACCCGAAGGCGGTTGTGGTTCGACCTCACAGCCGGCCCTCATTCGCCCTGCGCTTCAACGCCGCATCCGCATCGCGCCCGAGCCCCTCGCGCCCGCCCACCGCAGGCCCGGCCGGGCGAAAGACCAGCCACGCGATCAGCCCAAAGGGAAACTGCAGGAGAAGCACCAACAGAAAGACCCATCGCGGCGACTTCCCCCTCCTTCTGGCATCGCGCGACGCCCACACCGCCGTACTCACGGTGGCGACCACCACCACGACCAAAGCAACGTAGAACGAGATCTCGGCCAGGTGCTCGATGTTCATTGATTCATAGACGTTTGGAGGGCAGTCGTTCGTCTGGCGAGCCTAGGCGCAGTGCTGGGCAGATCGGCGTGCAACCGACTGGGCTGCACGTCGCACCTCAGGTTTCGCCTTCTGCTCAAGCGATCAGAAATGTCGCATCATCCACGCTTGAATGGCAAACGGCGCGAGCACGACCAGACCGAAGATCGAAAGTAGTCCCACAACGACTAAAGCGCCAATGAGCCAAATTTTCCTCCTCTCTCTGCGGACAAGCTCCCGCTGCATCGCTGCGACTGCCCCCTCGGTTGTCGCTGCCTCGGTCGGCGCATCACTTGATCCTTCGTTGCCCTTCATCGCGAGAATCTTTCGTCGATCGTTATCTGATTAGCCATGTGAGATGAGCATGGAAAGAATTGGCGATACGGAAGGACCGTCCGAAAACGGACGGCTAACCGCACTGGACATTGGCTAGGGCGGGTGAGACTTCTGATCTGCCACCCATTTCCAATTACTTAGAGGTTCCGTAAGATCGCCACACTTGTCGCAAACGGGGCTCTCCGTGTGGTCCACATGTCTGCATTGCCCACATATCCTGGCCTGCGGAAAACGATACACAAATCGACCGGACCGACGGCCGTAGACAAACAACACAAACCAGAAAGGGAATACAATGATTGCAATGATCGGAATTGCTACCGGGGCGTCCCCTTTTGGCATGGGAACATCATTATATGATGACCAACCTGCACCTCCCAATACAATGCTCGAAGCCGAAAACAAACTTAACAAAACCGCCCAGCCTGCCGGTGGGACAAACCTCCTTCGCTTCAGCTCCCGCAACCTTTCTTCGCGATCAAGCTCCTCGACGGACTTTCTTATCCACATTTTCTATCTGCCCTACGATTGATCTCATTCACGACGCAGCGAAGACTCATCCTTCTCTGCGCTTACTGACTCGCCTGTTATGTTTGGGGAACGATCCCACTTCACTTCGCTTTCGTCGGTAACCGTAACGGTAACGTCTGGCTTGGTCGTGAAGGTAAGCACAACGAATGCCCCCAAGGAAACGAGAAGCGCTGTATAGCCAAGCACGAGACTGCTCCTCGAAAGAACGGGAACGCAGAGCAGGCAAATAACGCAAGCACCCATGAAGGCCCAGCCAAGCAGCACATTCGCATCACTGCCCGTGGCCAGCAACGTGAGCGTAAACCCAAGCACCGCTATGATCGGAAGTGTGGCGATGTAGATCTTCATATCTTGCCCAACGAAATCTAATCAGCCACGCGAGGCTGGCACCGAACGGATCAAACACTCGGGTAGAACGCCCGGAACCAGACCATCCCCCACGTTGGACTCTGCCGCCTTGGCTTGGTCGTGCTGGAGGGCGATGCGGGATTCGAAATACTGCTCTTGGAAGCTGACCTGGACGCGAATGTCTTCCTCCCTGAACAGCGCGCCCACAGGAACAACGATCAACTTATCGTCCTCCTCGTTCTTCCGCAGGATGACCGCAATGCACTCACCCTCGAATTCTTCAATCGGCTCGGATACGCCCAAGACATAAGCATCCAACGCTTCGCCGTCGCCGCTGATTGTCCCTGGGATGTAGCCGTAGTGAGGTGGACCCCGTCCGTTGGACAGCGGATCGGGTAAAATAAGTTAGATTTAAGGGAGGGGGTGAAGGGGGAGGGGCGAAGCCAATGCTGTCTCACTTAAAGTCGTTGAAGGTGAGCTGGTTGCAGAGGAGTGAT
>CAYZBG010000176.1:0-2981 GCA_964476565.1 uncultured Opitutus sp. | reverse complement strand
TGGACGGATACGAGCCGCCAGCCGGGGACAAGGATCTGTCCGACACGCTGGCCCGGCTCGCCATCGAGCACGAGGAACCCGACGCACTCGCCGAGGCCATGCGCCGCACCGGCATAACCGACCAACTTTTCAAGGGACACCATGCCAGCTAAACCCTACGCCGAAACCGAGTCATGGGAGACGGCCCAGCCGGCAAACTTCGCCCCGCTCAATCTCCCCTCTGTGTTGGGCGAACCCGTGAGCGCCGCCGCGCTCTGCGAATCGCCACCAGAGACGCCGCCCGAACTCATCCGCGGGATTCTCTATGGCCGCGGGACCATGATGCTGTCCGGGCCGTCCAAGAGCAGGAAGACGTACACGTTTCTCGACCTGGCCGTCTGCCTCGCCACGGGAAGGCCATGGCTTGGGTACGAGACGACGCAGACCTCCGTCATCTACCTGAACTTTGAGTTGTCCGCGCACTCAATGCACCGACGCATTAAGGCGATTGCCAGCGCACGAGGAATCCCGCCGCCGCCGAACCTGCACCTGTTCAATCTCCGCGGTAAGTCCGTGTCCGTGTCCAACCTTGCACAAGAGCTTCCGGCCGCCATCACGCGATACGAAGCTGGCATGGTGATCTGTGATCCATGGTACAAGCTGTCCGCCAGCTCGGGCGCGGAGGAGAACAGCAACGACGGACAGGCAGACATCCTCATCCGCGTGGAGGGCATCACGAACACGCACGGTGCCGCCCTCGTGGTCGGCCATCACTTCGCCAAGGGTGACGCATCCGCCAAGAATTCAATCGACCGCGCAGCCGGTGCCGGCGCAATGGCACGGTGGGGCGACGTGATCGCCACGCTATCCGAGCACGAGGAGGAGGACGCCATGGTCCTGGAAATGCACTTGCGTGACTTTGCACCCGTTAAACCCGTCGTCCTGCGCTGGGAGCAGCCCCTGTGGAAACGGGACACGAGCCTCGACCCAGCCAAGCTGAAGAAGGCAGGCCGGAGGGAGCAGCACCCCTCATCCGACGTTCTCGCCGCGCTCACAGATGGAATGACGAACAGCGAATGGTGGAAGGCGTCCACGCTCTCCGACAGCACGTTTCGCCGGAAGCGCGACGATTTGATCAACGGCAAGAAGGTGGAGATTCGCAGCGGGCTTTACTACCGGAAATGACCGCATCCGCCATAATCGCCATAATCGCCATAATTGATTTGGCGTCACAGGCACGCGCCCGCCGCCATAACTTTAGATATGGCGGTGGCGGCGGTGACTGGTGGACGACCGCCACAATCCCAACCGTGCACCACGTTGACGCGCCGCCGTTAGTCATGGAACCCAGCACACGACAATTCCTCGCACGCGGAAGTTCACACCCCGAAGGCCACGACCTAATCGGTCTAGTCGCAACCGCCCGGATCATGGGCACCACCGGCCCGGCCCTGCACATGAAGCTCATGCGCGGCACGTGCGTCCTCCCGCCGGCCATCGTGACCGCGGAGGGATACCGATTCTGGCGCAAGAGCGACGTTGAGCGCGCAGCCGCGCTGCTCGCCGCCAAGACCGCCCCCACCACCACCGCCACCCCGTGAGCATAGGAGTTGATTTCACCCTCAGGGCCAACACCGCGCAATTCACCCGCGCCGTCGCTGGTGCCGAGAGCCGTCTTCAATCTCTGAAGCGGTCCCTGGCTTCGTTCGGCGGTGGAGGCCTCGCCGGTGCCATCGGCATCACCGGCCTGATCGCAGGATTCACCGGTGCGTTGAAGTCTGCCCAGGCCATGCGCGCCGAGCTCGAAGCGGCCGGGAAGCCCGTGGACGATCTCACCCGTGGCGCGGCCGAGCTTGGCGATTGGTTCGATGGCGCGGCAGGTGCGGTCAAACGTTTCGCGGTCGCGGCCGTAGGTGCCCTGACCGAAGTTGGCGCTGGCGCTCGCCGGCTGATCCAAGGTGTCAGCGAGGAGGAAGAAAACGCTGCTCGTGCGCTCGCCCGGTCCACTGAAAAGGCCGCACTCGAAGCCGAGGCCCGTCTCGCCGAGGCCCGCCGTGCAAATTCTCCCGAGAAGATCGCGGAGGCTGAGAAGAAGCTCGCGGACCTGCGCCGCGAAAACGCCATGCGTGCCAGCGACAGCGAGGGCAAGCTTGTGCTGCTTCTGTCCCGCAAGCTCGAACTGGAAAAGGAGCGCGACGCACTCGGCGCGAAGACGGTCGCGCGCTTGGAGAAGGAGGGCGAGATCCTCAAGCTGAACGCCGACATCGAAGCGCAGCGTGCCGAGGTGGCGAAGGAGGAGAAGGCCCGCAACGATCAGATTCGTGAGCTTGGCCGGCAGACGTGGGAGATCGACGCCGAGCAAAAGAAGATCATGGCCGAGGAGTCCAAGGCCCGCGCCGACCGCTATCTCCCCACCATCGAAGACCTGGCCGGCCGTGCCGCGCAGAACCGCGAAGCCCGCGCCAACTATGGAATCGGCAGCGACGGCTCGCTCGTCAGTGAGCTCGACCCGAACGATCCTGCCCTTCGCGCTCAGCGTGCGCTTGAGCTCGAAGACAAGGCCCGTGCAGCCGCGTTGTCATCGGACCCCGTGGACCGTCTACAGATGGCCCCGCAATTTCAGGCCGAAGCTGAAGCCCTGCGTCAGTCCCTCGCCGGCACGGTACAGTCCCGTGACTCCGACGTGGGCGCGCAATTCAAGGACGCGCTCCGGGATACGAACAGCAGGCTCGACGAAGTGGTCGAGAAGCTCGGCGGACTTTTGAAATCCCAGTAACGCATGGCCTTCGTGAACACCAAACGAATCATCAGCAGCACCGCACGTGCTGAGATCCGCCGACTCAAGGCACGCATGGCCGTTCTGCTCGAACGCAAGCGCGTGCTGGAGTCGTTGATCGCCGAGCAAAACGAGAAGCCGAAACCGGCCGACAAACCAATTTCCGAATGATCAATCTATCCCCAAAACTCGCCCAGGCCGCCGCACGCGCTGAACTCGAAGAGGT
>CAYZBG010000175.1:0-2986 GCA_964476565.1 uncultured Opitutus sp. | reverse complement strand
CGACCACCAACCCTGGTGGCAGGCCATCCTCGATGGCAGTTATAAGTTGGAGCGTCTCGGAAAGGCGTGAGGAGGGTGATGGGTCATAGGTCATGGGTGATGGGTTATGGGGAATGAAGGCTTCAAGAGTCTGCGGGTTTGGCAGATCGCCAAGGAGCTCGCCGTGACCATTTACAAGACCACCGAATCCGGGGTTTTAGCCCGCGACTTCGGGCTCCGTGACCAACTGCGCCGGGCTGCGGTCAGCATCCCCTCGAACATCGCGGAAGGCGACGAACGGGACACCAACCGGGACTCAGTGCGATTCCTCTACATCGCCAAAGGTTCCCTGGCTGAACTGCGCACCCAACTGGAGATCGCCCGTGACGTCGGGGCACTGCCCAATGAACATCATCTCTTGCTCGACGAAAAATGCGCCGAAATTGGCCGTATGCTCGGGGCCTTGATCAAGGCTCGGGTCCTGTTTCAAGACATAGGTGACAGAACTGTTTCAGGACATGGGTGACACTCTGGCCGCGAAGGTGCGCATCAAAGAGGATGATGCGATGCCGTGGCCCACCCTAACCATGAACGAGAGTCGCAGAGAGTTTGTGCGGCGAGCGCAGATGCGCGACGCCAACATCGCAGCGCTATGCCGGGAGTTCACGATCTCACGCAAGACCGCCTACAAGTGGCTCACACGAGCACGTGAGGACGGGCTTAATGGGCTGCGCGAGGCCAGTCGGCGGCCGCACCATTGTGCGAGCCAGGTAAACGAGGATGTGGTGTGTGCCTTGGGGAAGCTCAAACTGGCGCATCCGCGCTGGGGACCGGTCAAGATCCACGAGTTGTACCGTCGGCTCTACGGCCAGGCCCCGAGCGTAAGTTCGTGTCATCGGGTGCTGCGCAAGCTCGGCCTGGTGCAAAAGCGTCGCCGGCGGGTCCGGCACTCCGGCTCCGGCTTTACTGGGGTGCCGGTGGCCCAGCGGCCCAATCATGTCTGGACAGTCGACTTCAAGGGGTGGTGGACGTTGGGCAGCGGCGAGCGTTGCGAGCCACTGACCGTATGCGATGCCTACAGCCGGCTGGTCTTGGCGACGCTCATTCCCACTAGCACGGGGTTTGCGGCCATCAAGCAGGTGTTCGTCCAGCTCTTCGAGCAGTACGGCCTACCGGAGATCTTGCACACCGACAACGGCAGCCCGTTTGCCTGTACCTGCGCCCCGCTGGGCCTGACCCGATTGTCCGCCTGGTGGATCAGCCTGGGCATCGATTTGGCGCGCAATCGCCCTGCGCATCCGCAGGACAACCCCTCGCACGAACGGATGCACGGGGACCTGGAGAGCGAGATCTCCAACTGCGTGCAAGCGGACCGCCGCGCTCAGCAGGCGGCCCTGGACCTGTGGCGCCACGAGTACAACCAGGTGCGCCCCCACCAATCTCTCAACCAACGCTGCCCGGCGGAGGTCTACCGACGCTCGGAGCGCAAGTACTGCGACCGTGAGCCGGACTACGGCCCTGGGTTCATCCCTCGCAAGGTAAAGAAGGTCGGCGTCATTGTCTGGTGCAGCCACCGAGTGTTTATCTCCAGTGCCCTAGCCGGCCATGTCGTCGGCTTGCGCCGAACCGCCGACCACCAACTCGAGGTCTGGCTCCATCACGTCCTGATCGGCCAAATCGACCTGCAGACGTACGCGTTCCGGGTCGCCCCAAGCCGCGCCCCGGAACGCGTGCGTCTCTCTGCCTAATCCATGCTTCCTCACACCCACTAACTGTCACCTAGGTGTTACCTATGTCTTGAAACAGAAGTGTTACCTATGTCTTGGCAGGGCCCTCGGAGCCCATAACCCATCACCCATGACCCATCACCCTTCTTCAAATCCCCGAAAGGGCATTGTCCTCGCCGGGGGGTCCGGCACGCGTCTGTACCCGCTGACCATCGCGGTGTCCAAGCAGCTCATGCCGGTGTACGACAAGCCGATGGTCTACTATCCCTTGTCGGTCCTGCTGCTCGCCGGCATCCGCGAGGTCCTGATCATCTCGACGCCGCAGGACCTGCCGCTCTTTCGGCGCCTGCTCGACGACGGTTCGCAGTTCGGGATCAAACTCAGCTACGCCGAACAGCCCAAGCCCGAGGGCCTGGCGCAGGCCTTCCACATCGCCGGCGACACGGGCTTCCTTAAGCCCGGCGAACCCTCCGCCCTCGTCCTCGGAGACAACCTTTTCTACGGCGCGGACTTCATCACCGCTTTGGAAGGCGCCTCGGCCCGGACGAGTGGCGCCACCGTTTTCGGCTACCACGTGGCCAATCCGTCGGCGTACGGCGTGGTCGAGTTCGCTCCCGACGGCCGGGTTGTTTCCCTCGAAGAGAAACCCAAGCAGCCCAAGTCCAACTACGCCGTGCCGGGCCTGTACTTCTACGACGGCGACGTGGTGCCCCTTGCCCGGAGCCTCAAGCCCTCCGCCCGCGGGGAACTGGAGATCACCGACCTAAACCGCCTCTACCTCGAACGCGGCACCCTCAACGTCGAACTCTTCGGCCGCGGCACCGCCTGGCTCGACACCGGCACGCACGACTCCCTTATGCAGGCCGCCCAGTTCGTCGAAGTCCTCGAGAACCGCACCGGCCTGAAGATCGCCTGCCTCGAGGAGATCGCCTTCAAGCGCGGCTGGATCGACCGCGCCGGTCTCGAGGCCAACATCAAGAAGATGGGCAAGTCCTCCTACGGCGATTACCTCCGCCGCCTGGTCGGCTAGGCGCGCGGCGCACGCCCGTTGAAGTCGGAAGTTGAAGTTGAAGAGGAGTGCGGCGCTGCGCGCCCCTATAGGCCCGGTCCCCTGACCGGGCGCGCCGGGTGAGGGCACCCGGCCTACAGTTGGCTCGGTTAACCATAAACCCCGCCCCCCCCCCATCACCGATCACCAAGCGCGCACAGCGCCCCACTTCACCCTAAACTTTCGACTTAAACCGGCGCGAGGCGCCCTGACCCATGACCCATCACAGGAG
>CAYZBG010000174.1:0-3014 GCA_964476565.1 uncultured Opitutus sp. | reverse complement strand
CCGTCAAGGCCCCCGGCTTCGGCGACCGCCGCAAGGCCATGCTCGAGGACATCGCGGTGCTCACCGGCGGCCGCTGCCTCACCGAGGATCTCGGCGTGAAACTCGAGAACGTCCAAGTCAGTGACCTCGGCCACGTCAAGCGGGCCCTCGTCAACAAGGACACCACGACCCTGATCGAGGGCGCCGGCCAGGCCTCGGCCATCCAGGCCCGCGTCAAACAGATCCGCCACGAGATCCAGGAAACCACCTCCGACTACGATCGGGAGAAACTGCAGGAGCGCCTGGCCAAGCTCGCCGGGGGCGTGGCCGTGATCAAGGTCGGCGCCGCAACCGAGACCGAACTCAAGGAGCGCAAGGCCCGCGTGGAGGACGCCCTGCACGCCACGCGCGCCGCCGTCGAGGAAGGCGTGCTGCCGGGAGGCGGTGTCGCGCTCCTGCGCGCCCGCGCCCGGCTCGGCGAGCTGCCAACTCAGAATCCGGAACAGGCGGCCGGCGTGAAGATCGTGCTGCGCGCGCTCGAGGAACCGCTGCGCCAGATCGCCGCCAACGCCGGGGTCGATCCTTCGGTGATTGTGAACCGGGTGGTTGAAGGCACGGGCAACTTCGGCTTCAATGCCGCGGTGAACGATTACGGTGACATGGTGGATTTCGGTGTGCTCGACCCGTGCAAGGTGACGCGCACCGCCCTGCAGAATGCCGCATCGATCACCGGCCTCGTCCTGACCACCCAGTGCCTCGTCGCCCTGCGTCCGGAGCCCCGTTCCGCCTCCGGCGGCGCGGCCGCACCGGCTGACCTGCCCCTTTGAACCCGATGGCCGCCGCCGGCGATTTCCCTCCACCCGAGTCGGCTGCCGCGGCTTCTCCTCTCGCCCGCCCCTCCACGCCCCCGCCCTTCGGCGGCTCGCTTCGCCTCGGCGCGTTCGCTGGCATCGGCGTCTTCGTGCACTGGACCTTCGGGCTGCTCATCGCGTGGATCGTCCTCGTCCACGTCAACGCGGGCCTGCCTTGGGGCGAGACGGCCGCCGGCGTCGGCTTTGTGCTCGCGCTGTTCGTCTGCGTGCTGATGCACGAGTTCGGCCACGCGCTCGCCGCCCGCCGGTACGGCATCGAAACCCGTGACATCACGCTGTTGCCGATCGGCGGACTCGCCCGCCTCGAACGCATTCCGGAAAAACCGGCCCAGGAGCTCGTCGTCGCCCTGGCCGGTCCGGCCGTCAATATCGTCATCGCCGGCGTGCTGCTGCTCATCCTCGGGCTGCTCGGCCGGCTCGACGGCCGGTCCGCGTTCGATCTCGTCACCGGTTCGTTTTGGGAACGGCTGATGGCGGTCAATATCACCCTTGTCGTCTTCAACCTGCTCCCGGCCTTTCCCATGGACGGCGGCCGGGTCCTACGCGCCGTCCTCGCCTCGCGCCTCGGCCGGCGGCGGGCCACGCGCATTGCCGCAGGCGTCGGTCAGTTGCTCGCGGTTGGACTCGGATTGCTCGGCCTGCTCGGCGCCACCACGAATCCCTTCCTCGTCGTTCTGGCCCTGTTTGTCTTCTTCGGTGCGCGCACCGAGGCCCGGACGGTCGAGGCGGAGACGGCGTTTGAAGGCTTCACCGTGCGGGCCGCCATGATGACGCGGTTCCGCACGCTCGAGAGTCAGGATAGCCTCGGCACGGCGGTGGCGGCCTTGCTCGCCGGCTCGCAGCAGGATTTTCCCGTTGTCCACGCCGGGCACCTCGTCGGGCTGCTCCGGCGCAACGATCTGGTGGAGGCGCTCACCCGCGGTGATGCGTCACGTCCGATCGCCGAGGTGATGATCCGCGCGCTGCCCGCGGCAGAGATCGACGAACCCCTGCGCGAGGTCGTCACGCGCATGCACGCCGGCGGCCACGCCACGCTGCCGGTCCTCGAGCAGGGCCGGCTCGCCGGTTTACTGACCTACGAAAACATCAGCGAGTTCGTCGTGGTCCGCAACGCGCTCGGACGAGGGCGGTAGGCGTTGTGAGGAGGCAGGAGACGGGAGGCGGGATTGGAACCTCGTTCTCGTAATCGTTCTCGTTCTCGGGCTTTGGGCGGGAACAGGTAATTGGCCCCAAAGAGGCACAAGAGGGATCAGAACGCCGGAGACAGGCGTCGCGACAAGCGCCCGGTCGGGAGACCGGGCCTAAAAGGAGGCTCGCTTCAGCGGGCCGGTGGTGAACTTAGGCCTTGGACGTGGAGACCTTCGACTGTCCGGGCCAACGCCGCGCCGTTACTTGCCGATGCCGGAGGCGCGGAAGCCGATGGCGCGCAGTTTCGCGAGGTCGGTGATGTTGCGGCCGTCGAAGAAGAAGGCCGGCTTCATCATGCCGTCGTAGATCTTCGCGTAGTCGAGCGTCTTGAACTCGTCCCACTCCGTCACGATCGCGAGCGCATGCGCACCCTGCGCGGCCTCCGCGGCCGACTTCGCCACGATCAGGCGCGGATTCGTCTGCCCCGCACCCAGCACGTCGCGCACGATTTCGTCCGCTGGCACCTTCGGATCGTAGACCACCACGTTGGCGTGCTCCGACAGCAAGTCGCGGCACACGCTGATCGCCGCCGACTCGCGCGTGTCGTTGGTGTCCTTCTTGAACGCGAAGCCGAGCACCGCGATGCGCTTGTCCGCCACGGTGTTGAAGAGCGCCTTCACGATCCGGCCGGCGAAGCGCTGCTTCTGCCAGTCGTTCATCTTCACCACCGACTCCCAGTACGCCGCGACCTCGGGCAGGCCGAAGTGCTGGCAGAGGTAGACGAGGTTGAGAATGTCCTTCTGGAAACACGAGCCGCCGAAGCCGACCGAGGCCTTGAGGAATTTCGGGCCGATGCGGCTGTCCTTGCCGATCGCGTTGGCCACTTCATCGACGTCCGCGCCGGTCGCTTCGCAGAGGGCGGAGATGGAGTTGATCGAAGAGATGCGCTGCGCGAGGAAGGCGTTGGCCACGAGCTTCGAGAGCTCGGACGACCAGAGGTTGGTCGTGATGATGCGCTCGCGCGGCACCCAGCGG
>CAYZBG010000173.1:2441-3061 GCA_964476565.1 uncultured Opitutus sp. | reverse complement strand
GTATAGAGCACATCGAGCACCACCGTGCCGGCCGGCACCTGCGGCAAACGGTAGGTTCCGGTCTGGTCGCTGAACGTCACGGTGCCGGTGCCACGGACCGTCACCCGGACGTTGTTGAGGTACTGGCCGGTGGCCGCATTGGCGATGCGGCCCTGCAACGAGGCGTAGGTGGACGGGTTGGCGGCGTCATCGCCAGTCTGGCCGGCGGCACCGAGGGCCAAGGCCAGCCACGTGCCGATAAGGGCGAGCGGATTTTTGCGTTTCTTGGTGGGCGGGGGTTGTTGGGGGGGGGAGGAAGGAGGGGGTGGCGGGACCTCGACTTCCGTGCGGCGAACAACGCTGAGCACTCCGGTCTGAAGGTCCCGAATGATCGTCAGGGGCGTGTCGGCCACCATGCGTTCGAGCGCTTCATGCGGAGCAAAATCCCCGGAGACGGCACGTGTGGTGACGTCCCGCACCAGCGCCGCCGAATAGACGATCTCGAGCCCGCCCTGCTGCGCGGCGCGCTTGAGCGTGACCACGGCCGGTCCGGCCGGCAGGTCGAAGCGCCGCGGGGCCGAGGGCTCCGCGCCCACCGCCCGGCCTCCCGTCCAAAGGACGGCAAGCAGGATGAACAGGCG
>CAYZBG010000173.1:0-2431 GCA_964476565.1 uncultured Opitutus sp. | reverse complement strand
TGAAACGGAGCGACGGCCGGACACGGGACGGGGCGGGGTTGCGGGGCATAAGGCATCGAGGAACGCCTTGGCACCCACGGAGACGTTTCAGGCGGAAAATCACGCTAAGGCTTTTTTTGGCCCCGCACAAAAAAGCGCACGCCCCGGGGCAGGTGGCGGGCGGCAAATGTTCTACCGGGGACCAGCCTTCGCGTCGTCAGGGAGCGCGACGCAGCACAATGGTCCGGTCGTTCACGCGCTCGGCGCGGATACCGTTGCCCGCCTCCAGGAGCCGGACGAAGCCCTCGACGTTGTCGGATCGGATCGAGGCCACGATGGGCAGTTCCGCCAGCGAAGGATCACCCAGCTCCAGCGTGACGGCATTGCGGGCATTGAACGCCGCGATGACCTCCGCGAGCGGCGTCGCCTCGAAGTCGAGCAGGAGCGGTTTCCACGCCAGCATCCGCTCCACCTCCTCGGCGCTCGGGGTCGTGACGACCGGCGACGGCACCATCGCGGCCGAATCGGAATCCTGCGGCTCCAACACCGTCCGCTGTCCGGCGGTCAGGGCCGCCAGCACGGCCGGAGCCGCCGCAGCGGCCTCGTCGCCCGCCGCCGGCTGGCGTTCAACCTGCACTACACCCTCGGTCACCAAAATTTCGATACGCGAGCCGCCCAGTTTGACATTGAAGGCCGTCCCGACCGCCCGCACGTCCACGCCGGATGCGCGCACGATGAACGGGCGGCCGGGGTTCTTCGCCACGGTGAACCGGGCCTCGCCCTGCACCAGCAGCACACGGCGTTCGCGTTCGCCGTACTGCACCACGGCATGGGCGCCGCGGTTGAGGTCCAGCACCGAGCCGTCCGGCAGCGTCTCCTGCCGGTACTCTGCCGCTTCGAATACAACCGGCCCCGTTGCCGACGGAAGACCGGAGCCCTGCCAAAGCACGACGGCAACCGCCGCAGCCGCCGCCAGCAGCGCCGGGGCAAACCAACGGCGCCACGGACTCGGCCGGTGGCGGGCGAGCAGGTCGGGGTTCGGCTCGGTTCCGTGCTCCGGCCGCCAATGGGAAAGCTGGTCGAAATCCGACCACATCGCGACGTGCCGTTCGAAGGCCTCGCGGTGCGCCGGATTCGCGGCCAGCCACTGCAGAAAGGCATCCTGCTGCGCCGGGGTCAGCCCGCGGTCGCGAAGCACGAGCCACGTGGCGGCGGCGTCCTCCACTCCAGGGTCGGGCACCTGCGGTTCACGAATGGGTTCGCTCATGGCCAGCGCCCCTCCCGTTCGCGCCGCGCGCGTTGCATGAACTCCATGCATTTCTTCACCCCGATCGTGAGTTGCGCGGAAACCGTGTTCTCGGACACGCCGAGGCGCTCCGCGATCTGGGACTGCGACAGGCCATAGACCTTCCTCAGCGTGAAGATCTGCCGGCAGCGGTCGGGGAGCGTCTGGATGGCTTCGGTCAAAAGTTCGAGCTCCTGATTGCGCGCAACGGTCTCGCGCACGTCCGGGCCCTCATCGAAGACGTCCGGCGCGTCATTTTCCGCTAAGGACTTCGCTTGCGATACGGCCCGGTGGCGTTGGCGGTCGAGGGCAAGGTTGCGCGCCACCGCGAACAGAAACGCCTTGGGCGAAGCCACCTCCGCCTTTTCCCGTTCCCGCAGCAGGCGGATGTAGGCCTCCTGGACGACGTCGTCGATGTCGCTCTCCGACCGAAACCGCCCGCGCAACCAGGCGCGCAACATCGCCTCGTGCGGCAGCACGTGGACCGCAAACCAGCGGCCGAGCTCGGAGTCGGGCGGGGGCATGGAAAGGGGATCGAAGGTTAAGAACGCAGGGGGGGAATTCCTGAATCGTTCTCGTTCTCTTAATCGTTCTCGTTCTTCGAACGATCGGTCCGAGAACGAGAACGATTACGAGAACGAGGAGCGGCGGCAGACCGTGGGTTGTGGGCTGGTCACAGCCAGCCCGGGCGGTACTCCTTGGTCACGAACTGGTTCGCGTCGGGGAGGTTGGTCACCTTCATCGCCTGCGCATCCCACTCGATGCGGCGGCGGGAACGGATGGCGACGTTGGCGAGCAGCACGGCCTCGGTGAACGGGCCCGAATACTCGAAGTTCGAGCCGGGGGTCGGACCGCCTTTGCAGCCGAGCAGCCACTCGGCGAACGGTCCATCCTTCACGCGGGGGATCGTCTTGGGCGGCAGGCTCGGGGCCATCTCGCGCATCTTCGCCTCCGGGATGATGCGTACGGAGTCGTAATAGAAACTGCACAGCACCGTCGCCTTGCTGCCGAAGAGCAGCGTGCCCGCCTCGGCCGGTAGATCGCGTCCGAGCTCGAGCGAGGGCGGGAGCGGCGGCATCAGGCCACCGTCCGCCCAGGTGTACTTCACCGGCGGCAGGTTGCCCCGCGCCGGGAAATAGTTGGTCACAATGCTCGCGTGCGGCGTCG
>CAYZBG010000172.1:0-3082 GCA_964476565.1 uncultured Opitutus sp. | reverse complement strand
CTCCGGAACGAAACGATGCTTTTTCGTCTTCGGGATTCAGGTAATACGAACATTGGGCGGGTGAGGGCTGGCGTGGGGGACGGAGCGCACGGGGCAGGATCCGGCCTGCGTGCACGAATTGATTTCACCTTCCGGCGCCAAGTGTGCGTTAGTGCAGGTTCTTCCATGAAGACCTTCACCATCGCCATCGGCTCGGATCACGCTGGCTTCGCCTACAAGGAAAAGATCAAGGACATGCTGCTCGCCTCGGGGCATACCGTGCGCGATTTCGGCACCTACTCGGACGCGTCCTGCGACTATCCCGACTTCATCCGCCCGGTGGCGGAGGCCGTCGCCCGGGGCGAATTTGAGCGGGGCATCGTGCTCGGCGGCTCCGGCAACGGCGAAGCCATCGTCGCCAACCGCGTCAAGGGCGTGCGCTGCGGCCTTTGCTGGAACGAACAGGTCGCCATCTGGAACCGGTCGCACAACGACGGCAACGTGCTCTCCCTCGGTCAACGCACCGTCACCGAGGCCGAGGCGCTCAAGATCGTGAACACCTGGCTCGCCACGGAATTCGAGGGCGGCCGGCACCTGCCCCGCATCAAGAAAATCGACGGCGTCTGACGCCCGATCCACCCCACCCTCGATCTCCGCCCCGTCGCACCGCGCCGGGGCTTTTTTGCGCCCCACGGCCATCGGCCTCCCCGGGCGTCCGCGCAAATTAATTTGACATTGAAGCGATAATTGATTCAACCTTGAAGCATCATGGGAAAGCCCACCAACCGATCTCCGGCGGAAACCGCCGCCCTCGACGCCTACGTGAAGCTGATGCGCGCCAGCGAATCGGTGACGGCGCGCTCCCATCGCAGCCTGCCGAAGGGCCTCACGCTGGCCCAGTTCGGCGTCCTCGAGGCGCTCCTCCACCGCGGTCCGCTCTGTGCCTCCGAACTCGCCGCGAAACTCCTGCGCACCGCCGGCAACCTGACCTTGGTCCTCGATAATCTCGAGCGCGACGGCCATGTGCGCCGCGAACGCGACGCCGAGGACCGCCGCTTCGTCACGATTCATCTGACCCCGGAGGGGCGCGCGTTCATCCACCGCCTCTTCCCCCAGGTCGCCGCCGACATCACGCGGGAGTTCGCCGTCCTGAGCCCCGCCGAACAGGCCATGCTCGGCGAACTCTGCCGCAAACTCGGCCGCGGCCGCGAAACCCAGGCCTGACCACCGCCTCCCGGTTTCCGCCGCCCCAATACTTCAATCTTAAATCATTAATCCTAAGCCATAAATCCTAACTCACTGCTCCCATGTCCTCCGTTCTCTCCCGCCTGCTCTCCACCAACACCCGCAATTGGGCTCCCCTTCCGCTCCGGCTCGCCGTGGGTGCGGTCATGATCGGCCATGGTGCCCAAAAGCTCTTCGGCGCCTGGGGCGGCCATGGCCTCGAGGCCACCGGGCAGTTCCTCGCGTCGTCGCTCGGCCTGCAGCCGGGCCTGGCC
Organism: uncultured Opitutus sp.; assembly: GCA_964476565.1. Classification (GTDB taxonomy): domain Bacteria; phylum Verrucomicrobiota; class Verrucomicrobiia; order Opitutales; family Opitutaceae; genus CAMAXB01. The sequence continues at coordinate 1,604 of CAYZBG010000172.1, read as the reverse complement.
TGGGCCGCTTTGGTTGCCGGCACCGAGTTCTTCGGCGGCCTCGCCCTCGTGCTCGGGCTCGGCACCCGCATCGCCGCCGCCGGCATCGCCATCGCCATGGCCGTTGCGGCCTTCGTGGTCCACGGTGGCGCGTTCTTCCTAAGCAACAACGGCATGGAGTTCTCACTCACCCTCCTACTCGCGGCGCTGTCGCTGCTCATCAGCGGCGGCGGTGCGGTCTCGGCCGACGCCCGCCTCTCCTCTTCCCGCAACGTTTAACCTCATATCTTTCCTACCATGAACCTCCCTGGACTGCATCACGTCACCGCCATCGCCTCCGACGCCCGCCGCAACGTGGATTTCTATACCCGCGTGTTGGGCCTGCGTCTGGTCAAGAAGACGGTCAACTTCGACGATCCCGGCACCTACCATTTCTACTATGGTGACGGCGCCGGGTCTCCCGGCTCGATCCTCACGTTCTTCCCCTGGAGCGGACTGACCCGCGGCCGCCCCGGCACCGGTCAGGCCAACGCCACGGCCTTCTCCGTGAGCCGCGACGCCCTGCCGTTCTGGCGCGAACGCTTTGCCCGTCTCGGTGTCACGACGAAGGGCGAGTCGCGCCGGTTCGACGACGAGGTCCTGGCCTTCGAAGATCCCGACGGCTTGCCGCTCGAACTCGTCGCCACCAACGAACCCGACGCCCGCGTCCCGTGGACGCGCGACGACATTCCCGCCGGCGCGGGCCTGCGTGGCTTTCACCATGTGACGCTTGCGCTGCGCCAGGCTGCGCCCACCGAGCGCCTGCTGGTCGAGACCATGGGCTTTCGCCTGCTTCGCGCCGAGGGCGGACGCCGTCGTTTCACAACCGGCGCCAGCGGGCCCGGCACGTACGTGGACCTGCTCGTGGACCGCACGGTACCCAGCGGCCTGCAGGGCGCGGGCACGGTGCATCACATCGCCTTCCGCACCCCTGACCGGGCGACGCAGGACGCCGACCGGCGCAGCTTGCTCGACGCCGGCTTCAACGTGAGCGCGGTGCGCGACCGCAACTACTTCGAATCGATCTACTATCGCGAACCCGAGGGCATCCTGTTCGAGATCGCCACCGATCCGCCGGGCTTTTCCATCGACGAGGCGCCCGACGCGCTCGGGACGACGCTGAAGCTGCCCGCCCAGTACGAACCGCACCGCGCGCAGATCGAGGCCTCCCTGCCCGTGCTCACCTAAACCACGCCCTGCCATGAATGCTTCCTACCACGCTCACTTCGAACCCGGTAGCGATCCGGCTGCGCCTCCGCTCCTGCTGCTGCACGGCACGGGCGGCGACGAGCGCAGCCTGCTCACGCTCGGCCGGGCGCTCTCGCCCGGCTCCGCCCTGCTCAGCCCGCGCGGCGATGTGAATGAACACGGCGCCCTGCGTTTCTTCCGGCGCTTCGCCGAAGGGGTCTTCGATCTCGACGACGTGCGCCGCCGCACCCACGTGCTGGCCGACTTCATCGCTGCGGCCGAAGCCCGCCACGGCCTCGGCACCGGCCGCCTCGTGGCCGTCGGGTTTTCCAACGGCGCCAATATCGCCGCGACGCTGCTGCAGCTTCGGCCCGCGTCGCTGGCCGGCGCCGTGCTGC
>CAYZBG010000171.1:0-3190 GCA_964476565.1 uncultured Opitutus sp. | reverse complement strand
ACTCTCTCAAACGCCTCGCAGGCTCCTTCCGATTCGAAAACATCACTCCGGTAGTTCCCGCGATTGATCACGTGGTACAACGCATTCCGCTCCTGAATCCGTAACCGCCGGGGCATGCCTTCCTGCAAATCAACCACCATTACGCAGTCAAGTTGCAATCAGCCGCCCCGTGCTTTTGCCCCGCTCCTTCCAATCCCCCGAATTTAACGTTTTAACGCCCCGACCCCTTCGGCTCGGCCGCCAGCCATCGCGGCGCAAAGCCGCTCCTACTTCCAAACCTTTCGTCTGGTGAAAGCCGATTCGGCCTCGCGCGGAGCAGCGGAGAGCCTGGAGAACGTACTCCCGGTTCCAGCCGTTTACGCAGACCCCGGCTCTGCGATCGCCGCGCCTCCGCGTGGGGCGCCCTGCCTTCTCGATCCGCCGCTTTTCGAACTTGGCAGGAGAACCCGGAACCGAAGAGTCGGGGCATGAATTATCGGACAAAGGCGGAGTTTTTCATTCAAGGCATCACCCAGGGCTTCGTCGAAGCCTCCGAGGTCATCGCGTGGTCCGATGAGGTCGTCGCCGTTGCCGAGAAGACCGAGGACTGGATGATCGAAATCTCCAGCTGCGGTCCCGACGACCGCATGGCCATCCTCAGCCACCTCAACACCGTCAAGGGCACGGCCGATCCGGTCGAACTCGCGGCCCTCCTGAAGGCACGAGGCCTCGGTTGAGGCACGGCGAACGCGAGAAAGGTTGTTCTTCGGGTCCAAGCCGGCCGGGCAGGCATTCCAACGTCTGCCGTCGCCTTTAAGCAGACCTATCAATCGTTAATGATGGCCCGCTTCAGCTCGGCTTCCGAACCAAAGGAATCACGGCCGCCATGCGCCCTTCCGCCTCTCCAGGCATACCGGTGAAATTCTCCCGCAGAGACGCGGAGGCGCAGAGATTCATTCAATATACTCAGCGTCTCTGCGCCTCAGCGGGAGACCCGGCCTAAGTCGACCAGGCCCCTTACGGCTGACCTCACCTATTAAAGCGACCAAACACGCGATCCGGGGAGTTCATTCCCAGAATCGATAACGGTGTTTCGGCAAGCCAGGGCGAAAGGTCCGGCACGGACATGCCGTCGTAGAGACCGACCTTGGCGGAGAAAATGAGTTCGTTCATCGTCCCCATCACCGAACGATCCGGGACGGGTGCGAACTGTACCTCGTCGAGCCTCGGCTCGATGTCATTGGAAAAGAGCGGCCCGAGCACAGGCCCCGTCAGATTGTCCCGCAACGCCTCGACCATCCTCTGCTTCAAGCCGGTGCCGTCCGTCACACCGCGCAGGAGCGCAACCACCGGGTACATGGAGCCCGTGTGGCAAAGCAGCAGATACCCGCGGCGGCCCGCCCGAAACTCGTGGACGCACCAGTCCGCCAGCCGGTTCCGCACCTCCGGCATGCGATCAGGCAGCGCGATCCGCAACCGGCGCGCCAGCATCTTCGAAGGACGGATCGTCAACACGATACCGCCCTCGACCGCCCTCGACCCTCGCTCTGCAACATTTTCAGATAAGACGTCATGTCTTGACTCTTGACATAAGCTTCTCGACCGACCGCCTCTTCTGCTTGTCGAGCATCCAGCGCCGCACGAACTGGCTTGCCGACGCCGGCTCGCCCATTGCCAGCCGGTCGCTCAACCAGCCATTGGACACCGACGTGGTTTCCTTCATCGCCGCCGCCAGCAGCACCTTCTCCGGCGCCGATTTGCGCGCGCCCAGCTTCTTCAGGTCGACACCCGCCGTTTGCGCCAGCGCAGCCAGCCTCTCCTCCCACGCCGACTCCCGCTCCTTGCGCAACGCATCCGGCTCCAGCCCCTCGAAGCGCGCCCCGTCCAGGTACGCATCCTTGAGCGCCGCCTCCTTCGTCATTGCGGCCTTGAACGTCTTGGAGCCCAGGCACCAGCCCCGGCTCAGTTCCTTTGCACAGAGTTGCTTCTTGGATTCCTCGTCCTCCGCCAGGAACGCCAGATGCGCCTGGTAGCGCCGCCAGCCCGCCTTTCCATCTCCCATCCCGCTGAAGTCACCGAGCACCGAGGCCGGCTCCAGCCAGGCGGGACGATCCTTTCGCTCAAACTTCGGCAGGCTGCTCCACGGATACGTGCCCACCTCCGCCGGCGGCACCAAACCCGCCCGGACCGGGTTCAAGTGAATGTAATGACACACCCGGCTGAACGCCTCCCCCGGCTCGACGACCAACGCCTTGTAGCGCCCTTGGAACGGACGCCCGATCAGCCGCCGAAATCCGTTGTACCGCCGGATCCACGTCCCCTGCAGCCACTTCATCCCTTCGCTCAAGTTCGGTTCGGTCAATTCCACCGCCAGATGGAAATGATTGCTCATCACCACATACGCGTGCACCCGCCAGCCATACCGCTTCGCCGCCTCGCCCAGCGTCCGTTCGAAAGCCTCCGCCGCCCCCTCCCCGCCAAACAAGTTCCTCCGGTAGTTCCCACGGTTGATCACATGGTAACACGCCCCCGCGTACTCCACCCTCAATGGTCTCGCCATCCCCTTATCACCCGTCGCTTGGGCAAGTTTGTCAACAGTCAAGACATGACGTCTTGTTTAAGAATCACGGCAAAATCTGTAAGCCGCCGGGATCGGTTCCCTCCGACCGCATCCGGCATTTGGCTTGAATGGCTCTCAATTCCTTGGCGACGAGCAGATCTTTCTCCCGACCTAGAGCCTCCTTGGCGCGAATCAGGTCTTCCAAGGAAATCACCCGATGCTTCCGGCCGAACAGCGTCACCTGGACCGCCCCGCGTGCCAGTGCCTGATAATCACCGACTCCCAGTACACTGCCAAGCACGTCCACGATGCCGGCATCCGTTTCAAGGTAGACGTTGGCGGGCGTCTGGCCCTCCTTCGGATGCTCGAGAAACGAAAGTCTCCGGGACGTCATCCGGTGGACGGGATGCAGGTCGGCCAGCGTCGATCGCAGCTTCTCCATCGTCTCCGGAGACATGACGGCACAGATATCCAGGTCATTCGTGACGTAGGATGAGCCGTGCAACACGCCTGCAAACCCGCCCACCACCACGAACTCCAAACCCGCGTCAGCGAATCTTTGCAGGAGCTCATGCAGACTCTTCATAAACGTCCCCGTTCGCTCTCAGCGCCCGTACCAACTCGAGCGCCGACTCATGGCGCAGGACACGC
>CAYZBG010000170.1:0-3257 GCA_964476565.1 uncultured Opitutus sp. | reverse complement strand
GGCCTTGACCGCGGTGGCCTTACCCTTGGCCAAGGCAGACGATGCCGTCGTCGCCGCGTCGGCCCGGGCGGCTCACGCGATGCTCACGCGGCTGTGCGATGACTTTGGCGGACGCCTGACGGGGTCGCCGGCGGACCGCGCGGCCATGACGCGTCTCGCCGAGGAACTGCGGGCGCTGGGCTATGAGCCCACGTGGGTGCCGTTTTCCATGCCGGGCTGGGAGCGGGGGGTGGACACGGTCGAGGTGACGGCGCCCTTCGTGCGCCCGCTGCGGGTGGCCGCACTGGCGTATTCGCAGGCGCATGACGCGTTCTCCGCGGCGGTGGTGAACCTCGGCAACGCCACGGAGGGCGATTATCCGGCCGACGTCCGCGGCAAGGTTGGTCTGGTCGATCCGTCCACCCCGTTGCAGACGACGGTGTTGGCTCGGCTCGCGGCAGAGCGCGGCGTGCGCGCGCTGCTGTTCCTCAATCGCGAGGCCGGCGGCCAGCTGCTGGCACGCACCGGCAGCTTTGTCGGTCAGGCCTTGCCCGTTCCGGTTTACTCGCTGGCGCAGGAGGAAGGGCGCTGGCTGCAACGCCTGCTGGAGCGTGGCACGCCGGTGACGGTGCGGGTCGAGACGCGCTCGCGGGTCCGGCCGGTGGAGACGCACAACCTCGTGGTGCGCCTGCCTGGGCGCACGCCGGAGACGCTCGTGGTCGGGGCGCATTTCGACAGCTGGGATCTCGGCCAGGGCGCCCTGGACAACGGTCTCGGCATCGCGCAGCTGGTCGCGTTGGCCCAGGCTTGGCGCGGACGCACCTTCGAGCGCACGATCGAGTTGGTCTGGTACAATGGCGAAGAGCAGGGCCTGTGGGGCTCGCGTCACGCCGCGGCGCAGCTCGGCGACCAGCCGGTGGTCGCGATGGTCAACCTCGACATGGTCGGCGTGCCTATTGCGGTCAACGCCCTCGGCGACGCCTCGCTGGTGCCCGCGTTGGAACGTTGGAACACCGCCCGAAGCACCCCGCTGCCGCAAGGCGTGCAGAATGTGAACTGGTTCGGCAGCGACCACACACCGTACCAACTCGCCGGCGTGCGTACGATCACGTTCAACGCGCCGATCCCCCGCGAGTACGTGCGCTACTACCACGACGTGGCCGACACGATCGACAAGCTGCCGGAGAAGATCGTGGTCGATTCGACCGTGGTGATCGCGGACCTCGTCGAGACACTGGCCGGCGACCGCGAACTCGGGGCCTTCCGGCGCGAGCCCGAAGCGACGCGGCGTCTGTTCACGGACGCCGGACTCGACCGCCGCATGCGCGCGATCGGCACCTGGCCCTTCGCAGACCCGCCTCCTTCCCAACCATGAAGTTCATTGTACTCCTCTTTGCCGCGGTGCTCGCCATCACGGCCCCTGTCGCCGCCTCTCCGTTTCATACCAGCCCGCAGGCCTCGGTGCTCGTCTGCGGAGGCAGTATGATGAACGGGAATCATTTCGCCGACTCGGTGCTGCCGGCCATGCGGGAGCATTACGCCGGGGTGAAAAGCGTGGTGCTCGTGCTGCATGCCTCGCATCCGGCGGACCGCGACCGCATGGAAGTCCGGTTGCAGCAGGCCTTCGAACACCTCGGCGGGATCAAGGCCGAGTCGCTGCACCGGCACGATGAGGCCGGGCAGCGCGCGCTGCTCGAGCGGGCGGAAAGTTACTTCGTCGGTGGCGGTGAGACCTTCGTGCTGCTCGGCACACTGCATCGCACGGGGCAGCTGGACATCATCCGCCGGCGGGTGCTGGCCGGTGTGCCGTACGGCGGCGCAAGTGCCGGGGCGAACGTAGCCGGACTCATCATCGGCACGACGAACGATTTTCCGGTGGCGGAGATCCCGACCCGGTCGGCGCTCGGGTTGTTTCCCGCCACGATCAACCCGCATCATCCCACGCCAGAGACGAAGGCCGACTACGACGGCCGGGTGGGGAAGATCGGCATCTACCTGCAGTTCAACCCGGACGACACGGTCTTTGGCCTGGCCAACGCGTCGATCGCGCGCCTGCACGCCGGCCGGGTGAAGATCACCGCCGGCACGGCCTGGCTGCACCGCCGCGGTCTGGTGAAGATGTACCGCACCGGCGACGACGTCCCCGAACTGGCCGTGAAGCCATAGGAGCTTGGAAAAGGAGCGGCGACACTCCTGTCGCCGAACCCGTACGCGGAAAGCCATCGCTCACCGGTCCCGCACCAAATCCGGCGACAAGAGTGTCGCCGCTCCTTCCGGCAGCTCGATCTTTGATTTTACAGGAGCTCGCGGAGGGCGCGGAGACGCCAAAGCGTGGCCGGGAGACGACGGACCGAGGTCCTCTCCGGCAGGCGGGAGCCGTCTTTGGGATCACGGCAGCTCCCGATGCCGGTCAGCGTGCGGCGGTGGATGTCTGCAGACGGGCCGCGACGGTACGGAAGTTGGCGAGGCCGGCTTCGATGTTCTCGATGATTTCTTCCGCCAAGTCGGCGGGTTCGGGCAGGTTGTCGAGGTCGGCGAGGCTGTCGTCTTTGAGCCAGAACAGGTCGAGGCTGGTTTTGTCGCGGGCGATGAGTTCCGCGTGGGTGAACTTGCGCCAGCGGCCTTCGGGGTTCTTCTCGGCATGCCAGGTTTCCGTGCGCTTGTGTCGGTTCTTTGGATTGTAGCACTCGATGAACTCCCGGAGATCTTCGAGCCGTAGCGGCTTCCGCTTCAGGGTGTGGTGAATGTTGGTCCGGTAGTCGTAGTACCAAACCTCCTTGGTCGCTACCTCCTTGCTGGCGGGACGGTTGTCGAAGAAGAGCACGTTGGCCTTCACGCCGTTCGCGTAGAAGATGCCGGTGGGCAGGCGGAGGATGGTGTGAAGCTCCGTTGTCTCCATGAGCCGCTTGCGGACGGTCTCACCGGCGCCGCCTTCGAATAGGACGTTGTCGGGCAAGACCACCGCCGCGCGGCCCGTGGTCTTGAGGAGGGTGCGAATGTGCTGAAGGAAATTGAGCTGCTTGTTGGACGTGGTGGCCCAGAAATCCTGACGGTTGTAGACGAGGTCTTCCTTCTCCTGTTCACCCTCCTCGTTGGTGAAGGTCATCGAGCTCTTTTTGCCGAAGGGAGGGTTGGCGAGCACGTAGTCCACGGTCACTGACGGCGAGGAGATGAGGGCGTCGGTGGAGGAGATGAGGCTGTTGCCGTCGATCTCGCCGATGTTGTGGAGGAAGAGATTCATCAGGCACAGGCGGCGCGTGCCGGGGACGATCTCGTTG
>CAYZBG010000169.1:0-3315 GCA_964476565.1 uncultured Opitutus sp. | reverse complement strand
GAGTATAGGAAGAATAAACCACCGTTTCGTGTGCTCGCAGCGGGCAGCCTTGCCTGATTGACGGCGGGGTCTACCGTCGGCAAGCCGCTTCTGCTCAGCCATCGGGGCCAAGACTGGCGTCACACAGCCGAATTCTTCTCGACGACGGCAGCGCCGCCACCCTTTTTCTCTCCCTACCGGTTTCCCGACCAGCCGCCGCCATGGCCGTGCCGCTGACGGCAAAGCCCTAAAGAAACCATCCTGGGGTTGTCACCCCGTCTCGTCGAACAGCCGCCGCTGCGGCGGCGCCCGGCAAGGCGGCCGCCGCGGGGCGTCGGGCTCAGCCACTTTCGCATCCAGGTGAGCGAGTATCTTCTCGATGACGTCGGGTTCCTCAATGCAGGCGATGATCCGCATCGACCCGCCGCAGGCCGCGCAGGTCTCGATGTCGATCCCGAACACCCGCTTGAGGCGCTGCGCCCAACGCATCGCGGCCCGACGCTCGGCCGGTGTCCGCTCCTCCGGATCCACAGTCGTGGCAGGCTGGCCTCCCCTGCCTCGCTTGGCCGGTGTCACCCGCGCCCGGTACTTGCTGTTGGGAGCGAATACTCCGTGGAAGCGGGTCAGGTTGACCCGCGGCTTGGGCACCAGGGCCGCCAACCGGGCGATGAAATCCAATGCCTCGAAGATGACGTGCGTCGTGCCATCGCGGTACGGCGTCTTCAACTGGTACCGGACGTTGCCATTCGGTGTGAGCGACAGGCGCCTTTCCGAGATCGCCGGCCGGCTGATATACCGGCACAACCGCTCGAGCTTCTCGCGTTGATCCGCCCGCGCCGCCACACCGGCGTGCAGGGAGAACCCGGCAACCTTGCCGACCCCGGTATCGAACGGCTCCTCGCACGCCGGCAGCGTCTGCAGCGTGAACACCTTGCGACCCTGCTGCGGCCCGACAGCAATGCGGTAGGTGATCGACGAACTCTGCAGCTGAGCCATCGCCCCGAGCTCGAGTTCGTCATCGGCCAGGTAGCTGTTCTCCGCATCGCGTTCCAACAAGCCCTGGTGCTCGAGGTGGCGGCCGATGCGCCGTGCCAGGGTCTTAGTAAGCCCGGCCAACTCGGCGCTGGTCGGGGCCCTCACCCAGCGGAAGCGCAGCGAGCCATCCGGACGCTCGACGTACACACCGTCGAGGAACAGCATGTGGAAGTGGACGTTGAGGTTGAGCGCGCTGCCGAAGCGCTGGATCAAAGTGACGGCGCCGGCCTGGGCCGTCTTACGCGAGAACCCCGCCTTCTTGATCAGGTGCGTGGCGATGCAGCGGTAGACGATACCGAGCACACCGGTCATGACCTCAGGGCGGCTCGCGAACAGGAAGCGCAACGGAAACGGGAAGCTCAACACCCACTGGCGCACCGGCTGCTCGGGAAAGACCTCATCGACCAGCAGCGCCGCGCTCTCCGCCATGCGCCGGGCGCCGCAGCTCGGGCAGAAGCCGCGCCGCTTGCAGCTGAACGCGACCAGGTGCTCGGCGTGGCAACTATCGCAACGCACCCGCAGGAAGCCATGCTCGAGACGACCGCACTCGAGGTAGTCTTCAAACTCCCGCTCGACATAGGGAGGCAACGTCGAACCCTGCGCCGCCAGATGCGCCTTGAACGCCGGGTAGTAGTCCCGAACGAGTTGGTAGAGGAGCGTGCGCTCGGGACGGTGGCGCACATACGGCGGCACGCCGACACCCGAACTGGCGTCCCTGCCAGCCGGCAATGGCTCCATGCTCGCGTCCTTGCGAGATTGGCCTCATTCGAAGCGTAGCAGGCCCGAAACACCGAGTTTGACTATTGCGCACCCGGCCAGGGAGCCCGATAGGAGCGCAATCCGTTGCACTATGTGGTTTCAGTTGCAATGCAACATCGAGACGTACAACCCACGCAGGCCTCAATTGCGGACCGCACGCGTGCGGTCCGCGCCGTAGATGACGTCTCTGCGTACCGCCAGGTCCCCTCATCCACCCCGGCCTGGCCGGCCGCCATCCGGGCCGTCCATCCCATCTGGCGACGCTTGGTCTTCATCCGCTCACCGAGGGTCGTGGGCGTTGGATTCGGGTCACCTCCCAGGAAGTCGATCAGAGCCGGCCAGTTGCGGATGAGGGGCTCGCGTCGGTCCTTTTCCCAGTTGAGATACGTAAATTCGTCGACACCAAGGAGCTTCGCCGCCTCTTTTTGGTGCAGTTGTCGGATCGAGCGCTCGCGAAGCAGATGTTCGCCCAGGGTTTGCGGATTTTTCGGATAAGTCGTTGGTTTTTCGGCTGTTCGCCGCACCCGGACGCCTGATGGCAAAAGAGCACCACATCCCTGTCCCTGCGGCTACGCCGGCGACGCCCAGATCGCCTGCCGCTGCACGCCAGAGCGTGCCCAGGCCTACCGCGCGCGCATCTCCGGACCACTCGCCGAACGCATCGACCTGCACGTCGACGTGCCGCGCCAGACCACCTCCCTGCTCGATGCGGCGCCGGCGGCGGCCGAGTCGAGCACGGCTGTTCGCGCACGGGTCGCGCGCGCGCTGCAGCGCCAGGTCGAGCGCCAGGGCGGCCCCAACGGGCGCCTCGGCGTTGCCGACACCGTACAACACTGCCGCATCACGCCCGCCGCACGCAACCTGCTCGCCGAAGCCGTCGAGCGCCTGCCGCTCAGCGCCCGCACCTACCACAAGGTCCTGCGCATCGCCCGCACCCTCGCCGACATGGACGACGCCCCGCGCATCGAGCCGCCCCACGTCGCCGAGGCCATCGGCCTGCGCTGCCTGGACCGGCAGGCGCTGCGCACCAGGTGACTCTGCGGCGGACGGGCTGGCGCGTCGGCAAGCGCCGGCACCGCCCGCTCGGGCGCCCGGGACCGCCGCACGCGCCGGCCCCGCCCCTCCCGTGGTTCAGTCGTCGATATAGGCCAGGAACGAGGCCGATACCGCGCCGCTGCCGCCGGTGTGGGTATGACGTGCCGGCCGCGACGCCGGGTCGGGAAACTTCTCCACCCAGAAGGGATCGCAGGCCGCGCGCGCATCGGGCGAGGCCGCCCAGAACTCGATCTTGGCGACATCGTCCCAGTCACCGCCCGCCGCCTTCAGCATCTCGCCGATGTGACGGAACAGGTTGGCGTACTGGGCGGTGTAACCCTCGGGCACCTCCCGCGTGCCGGGATTGAACGGCATGATCACGCTCGACACCAGCAGCGGCCCGATGCGCGACGCCACCGGGATGGCGGTCAGGTGGCTGAGTCCCTCGATGTGGATGCTGCGTCGCGTGGCCATGTCACTGCTCTCCCCCGCGCTGCGCGGCCTGCC
>CAYZBG010000168.1:0-3317 GCA_964476565.1 uncultured Opitutus sp. | reverse complement strand
CGACGATCCAAGCGGCCTCGGCGGCCGTCGTCCTCGTTGAATTCACGCCGAACTCGAACGGCCCTGCCAATCCTGACGTAACCTTCGAAGGCTTCCTTGATGGCCCGCAAGCTGGCATCGTGATTCCTGGTGGTCAGCTTTCTTACAACGGAGCCACTATCGTTCAGTCGGGCACCAACCCCGATGGAGCAGTTCCGTTCCCCGCATCCGGAGACTATCTCTCTGTCATGGCCGGTGGTTTGGCCACGTTTGAGTTCGCTCAGGAGCGGGAACAGTTTGGCTTCCAGTGGGGTTCGATCGATTCCTACAACACGATTTCGTTCTATCTTGGAGGTGTTCTCGTTGAGAGCTTCACGGGCGCCCAGGTTGTGTCCTCTCCGGTTGCTGCCAACGGCAACCAAGGCTTCAATGGTTCGGCTTATGTCCTCTTCACTGGACTCTTTGATAAGGTGACGCTTGAATCGTCCACCAACTCTTTCGAGATCGACAACATTTCGGTTCCGGACGCAGGTTCTTCCCTCGCCCTCCTCGGCCTTGGCTTCGTCGCGCTGGCTGGCTTCGCCCGCCGCCGTCGCGCCTAAGGTTCTAGGCTAGAAACTTCAAAAGCGCGCCTCCTGCGAAGGGGGCGCGCTTTTTTTTTGGAATCTAGCGGTCGGCAGACGGGAGCAACGCGTGCGATTATCGCTCCTCCTGCAACACCGGAATCCCCATCGGGGATAGGGCTGCTTACCCGCTCAGCGCGGACGTGTAATCGGCACGCCCGAGCGCCGCTCCAGCCTGAGCGGTCGGTGCAGCTTGCGCTGGAAAATACGGCGCAAGGTGCCGAGAGACGATTTGATCTTTTCGCCCAGAGGCAGACGCAGCCAGCACCGAACGAGCGACGCACGTGAAAAACGGGGTGCACGCAGGCCCGCCAAACGCTGAGCAAAGATACGCCCACCGACGGCACCTTTCTTGGCCGCCAAGTTTGCCTGAGACTTGGCCAGTTTCCAAGGTTCCGCCAGGGTCAGGTGCAGGTAACCCGCGGCAATCGCTCCGCGCACGATCTCGCGGCCCTTTTCCGTGCGCACCACGACGAGAGAGAATCCCGGATTTTCGCCGTCGGGCTGTTCATACCACGGATCGCCGCAGCTGATGTCGGCGAGCTCCCCGCTGCCATCGGGCCAGAGCTGCACGGACCACGGCCGGAAGCGCTGGAGAAACGCCCAACTCTCGGCGTAGGTCATCTTGTCTGCCGGCGCAGTCTCGCCGCGGCGCGTCGGCGCGAAGTGCCCCGGCCAGCCCTCGCCTCGGTAACGCAGGTCGGCGAGTTCGGCCGGTCGGACCCCCATCTTCTCAAGCAGCGCCAGCGTCCCGGCCGTCGAAGGACTTTCGGCGCAGAAGAACGACATGGCGACCCCGACCTTTGCGGCGAGACCCGGTTGCAGCGACTCGGCCTTGCGCAGGGCGGCGATCTCCGACGGTTTGCCGATGATGGCACACGGCGCGGGCGCGGCCTCGACGAGGCCCAGTCCATTGCAGACCGAGGCCGGGGCGTAGCGAGAACCCACGGCTTTCATCAAGTCGTCGCGGGTGCGGCTTAGGCGGGTCGAGTTGCGCACCGGGTCCTCGGGATTCTGGCCGATGTGAAGTACGCCGTGCATCCCACTTCGCTCAAGGCAGTAGGCGGCAAGAGCGGTCAACGCTCCGCCCGAGGATCCGCGGAAACGGATCGTCGGATCGACCGCGTGGCCCTCCCAAATTTCGAGGACCTGGCCCCAGTCTTGGCGGAAACGCGCATCGCCCAAGGCAGGTCCAGGCGGCAACAGGCCAAAGTCCGTCTCCACTCCCGGGCATACGTCTACGCAGCGGCGGCACTCGCCACACCCAGCTGGATCCTGGACCACGGGTCGGATGCCCTCATCGAGAAAATCCCACAACGCCACTTTGTCCTTGGGGCAGATATAGGCACAGGCTCCGCAGCCCACGCAGAGGCGTGAAGCTACGAGGTCATCAAGGTGGTCAAGGCTTCTCATGTGGCGGAGCAAGCGTGAAGCAAAGGCAAGGGATCGGCACGCGGCGGGCGAGGGTTAAAATAAAAAACCCCCGGAGTGTTCCGGGGGTTTACTTACTCGCACCGCGGTTTGCGGATGAGTGATGCGGTTGCTGTGCCTCCGCTGATCAGGGCATCCGCGGGATCTGATCACTTCGCGCGGAGGGCGCCCGACATGTTGATGAAGCCACGCAGCAACGGTGGATCTTGGGTTGGAAACACTGATGTTCTAGGGCGTTTGTCGGGGCGGACTAGCCACGGAAACGCAATGGGAAGTTGGCGCAGTCCGGTGCAAAGACTGCAGGACCGTTTCCATTTTGTCCGCAGCCCGTGCCCAGGTGAATTGCTGCGTGGTAGTCAGCGCGGCGTTTGACAGCCGGGCTGCGAGATCAGGGCTGGAAAAGACCCGGTCGATCTGGGCAAGAAAGGCGGCCCGGTCGCCGCGAGGTACGATCAGTCCGTTTTCTTCATGGCGTAGGATCTCCAGGCTCCCATCGTTGTCCGTGCTGATCACCACGCAGCCGCAGGCCATCGCTTCGAGGACGACGCCGGGAAGGCCTTCCGTTCGCGACGTCAGCAGCCAGACCTTGGCACGATTATAGAGCCGGCGAGCTTGGTCCGCCGAAGGGAGGCGGTGGTAGTCGGTGTGGGCCAGGGCCTCGGGACGTCGCTCGGTGGAAAAGATCACTTGTGGCCGGTCGGGATGTCGTTGATGGGCTTCCGCAAGGACGGCAAGCATGTCTTCCGGCGCTTTGTTCGGGTGGCTGTTGAGCACGGCGCCGATGGCTGGGCGGCTTTCGATGCTGGTGTCGGGAAAATAGACCCGCGTATCGATGCCGTTGGGCACGACAGCCAAGACGTCCTCCCCGCTGAGTTCCCTCAGTCGGGGCACCAGCGTATTCGAAACCGTGATGGTTGGCATGGAGCCGCGCCACGCCTGTTCCTGCAGTGCATCCGGTTTCGCGGGAAAGCCATGGTTGAACCGCAGCTTGACGACCGGCTTCGTCAAGGCGCGGACGTCGGGCACGGAGTAGGTTCCGACCGCGATGACGATTTCGTTCGGCTGATACGACAGGTCATTCAGCGTCCGAAAGGTGGCGGTGGGGCCTTTGAACTCATGCAGAAAGCCGGTCGTGCGTCCACGCCAACGCCCGAGGGACAACCACTGCGCGACACGTTTGCGCAGAGATTCTCTTCCGCGTGGCAGGACGATTCGGGCCTCCCAGCCTCGCTCCCTCAGCAGGTTTGCCATGATAACCGTGACGCGGACGCCTCCAGAGCGGCC
>CAYZBG010000167.1:0-3397 GCA_964476565.1 uncultured Opitutus sp. | reverse complement strand
ACGCTCAGCGTCGGAACGGGGCGGCGGGGTCGTAGTTCGGGTTCAGCGTCGGGTATTGCGCGCCGACCGAGGTGAGCCAGGTCGAAAGCTGGGCGCGCAGCGCGACGGTGAGATCCGGCCTCGTCGGGGCGAGGTCGTACTGTTCACCGAGGTCGTTCGCGAGGTCGAACAGCATCACTTCGTCGGTCTCGAGGTTGTGGATCAGCTTCCAGTCCCCGCGGCGGATCGCGCTGTAAGGCGTGCCGCCTTCCGTGTGGTAATGGGGATAGTGCCAGTACAGCGCGTCGTGGGCGGGGGCCGCCGGATCGCCGCGCAGCGTCGGTACGAGGCTAAGGCCGTCGACGACGGGCAGGCGCGGCGAGGCGCCAACGCCGGCGAGTTCAACGAACGTAGGGAAGAAGTCGGTGGAGATCGCCAGGCGGTCGCTGACCTTGCCCGCGGCCGGCAGCGCGGGATAGCGGATGATGAGCGGCACGCGCACGCCGCCTTCGTAACGTTCGCCCTTGCCGTGGCGCAGGGGCAGGTTGGTCGTGATGTTGTTTCGTCCGAGCAGACCGCCGTTGTCGGAGGTGAAGACGACGATCGTGTTCTCCGCCAGCCCGAGCCGGTCGAGGGCGTCGAGCACGACGCCCACGGTGTCGTCCATGTGCTCGACCATGGCCGCATAGGTCGGGTTGGTGTGGCGCGCGCCGTCGCGGACAAGCGCGCGGTACTTCGCAATTTTCTCCGGCGCGGCCTGCAGCGGCGTGTGCACGGTGTAGAGCCAGAGGTTGACGAAGAAGGGGCGGTCGCGGTGGGCCTCCATGAACGTCGCCGCCTCCTGCGCGAGGCGCATGTCGAGGTGCTCGCCCGGCGGACCGTCGGTCAGGCGGGGGTTGCCGTAAGGACTGAAGTAGACGTTGCCCCCGCCCGCCGGCCCCGTGGGCTGCCCCATGCGCCAGCCGCCGCGGTTGAGGTCGAAACCGTGATGCTCCGCCCAGAGATCTTCGGTCATGCCGAGGTGCCACTTGCCGAAATGGCCGGTCGCGTAGCCGGCGTCGCGCAGCACCTCGGCCACGGTGTAGTGGGAACGTTCCAAGTACTGGGTCCACGCGGGCGGGGAGAGGCGGGCGCGCGGCATGGCATGTCCGGCAATCCAGTCGGTCACGCGCGTCCGCGCCGGGTACTGGCCGGTCATGATGGCGGCGCGGGTGGGCGAACAGACCGTGCAGGCGCTGTAGGCCTGGGTGAACCGCGTGCCTTCGCGCGCGAGGCGGTCGAGGTGGGGCGTCTGGTAGAGGTCACTGCCGTAGCTGCCGAGGTCCGTCCAGCCGAGGTCATCGGCAAGGATGAAGACGATGTTCGGCGGACCCGGTCGCGCCGCCGGAGGTGTGGCAGCGTGGGCGAACGAGGCGGTGAGGAGCAGGGCGGCGAAGAGCGGGCGCATGGCAGGTTGGGTGGGGGCGGCCGGTCACGCGCCGGCGACGATTATTTGGCGTTGGGGCGGTTGACGATCAATCCTTCAAACGCGGGCTCGATCATCTGTGCCTCCCAGGCGGCGCGGCGGCGTTGCAGGTCCGCGACGATCTCGGGCTGGGCCGCGGCGATGTTCTCCTTTTCGCCGATGTCGCGGCGAAGGTGATACAGCTCGGCCGGGGCGTCCTTTTCGGGGATGATCAGTTTGTAGGGGCCCGCGCGCACGGCATAGGCGCCGCGGTCGAACATGCGCAGGAACAGCATCTCGTGCGGGGCGCCCTTGCGCTCGCCGCTAAGGTAGGGGAGCAGGTTGACACCGTCGAGCGGCCGCTCCGCCGGCAACGGGGCGTCGGCCGCCGCGGCGATCGTCGCAAAGATGTCCATCGAGATCACCGGGTGTTGGAACACGGTTCCAGCCTTGATCTTGCCCGGCCACTGCGCGGCGAAGGGCACGCGGATGCCGCCTTCCCACAGTGAGCCTTTGTTGCCGCGCAGCGGGCGGTTGCTCGAGGCATTGTCGGCCGTGGGGCCGCCGTTGTCGGACAGGAAGAAGATCACGGTGTCGCCGGTCAGCCCGTGGCGCTCCAGCTCGGCGAGCACGCGGCCGACACCGTCGTCCACCGCCGTCACCATCGCCGCGTAGGTGCGGCGCCGCGGCTCCTTCACGTGCGCGACGCGCTGCAGGTAGGAATCCGGCGCCTGGAGCGGGGCGTGCGGGGCGTTGTAGGCGAGGTAGAGGAAGAACGGCGTCGCATGGTTCCGCGCGATGAAATCGACCGCGGCATCGGAAAACTCATCGGTCAGGTACTTCGCGGTCCGCACCGGCTCGTGGTTGCGATGAATCCAGGTGCGGTAACTGCGCGCCTCGTCGTTGGCCGCCTGGGTGTGGTCCTCGATCGTGAGTTCTTCCGGCAGGTAACGGTGTCCGCCGCCGAGATGGCCGAAAAACTCGTCGAAACCGCGGCGCAGCGGATGCAGGTCCGGGTGGGCGCCGAGGTGCCACTTGCCGACCAGGCCGGTGCGGTAGCCCACGGCCTTGAGTGCGTCGGCCATCGTGGTCTCGGTGCGCGCCAGGCCGGAGCGCGGGTTGCCGGGCTGGTAACGCGGATTGCGTTCGTAGCCGAAGCGCTGGCCGTAGCGGCCGGTGAGGAAGGCCGCGCGGCTCGGCGAGCAGACGGCGTAGGCGACATAACCGTCGGTGAAACGCGCGCCGTTGCGCGCGATCGAGTCGAGGTGGGGCGTCGGGATGTCCTTCCCACCGTTGAAGCCGACGTCGTGGTAACCCTGGTCGTCGGTCATGATGACGACGAGGTTGGGCGGGCGCGCGGCGACGGCGGAGGCGGTGGCGAGGACCGCGGCCAGCGCGGCGGCGAGGAGCGGGCGGGCGTTCATCGTGTCGAGGGAATTGGCTTATTTCTGCACCGCCCCGCCGAGCGTATCGCCCTGCGGGTTCTGGCTGGCGGGCCGGCCGATCTCGGCTTCGAGGAGCTCGCGCAGCTGGCGCGCCTTGGCGGGGTAGAGGGCGGCGACGTTGTTGAGCTCCTCGGGGTCTTCCGGGAGGTAGTAGAGCGCGCCCGTGGCGGGGATGGGCGTCTGCACAAAGCGGTCGACACCGGCGCGGTTGTTCACCCGGCCCGGCGGGAGGTATTTCCAATCGCCGTGGCGGATGGCGAGGATGGAGGTGCCCTGTTGGATGACGTAGTCGCGGCCTGTCTCGGAGCGGCCGAGTAACGTATCCAACAATTCGCGACTGTCCCGGGCGGCGCCGGCGGGCAGGGTGGCGCCGGTGAGGCGGGCGAAGCTGGCGATGAGGTCAACCTGACTGATCAGGGCATCGGAGCGTCCGGGCTGGATCGTGCCCGGCCACGAGACGATGAACGGCACGCGGGTGCCGCCTTCCCAGGCGCTGTACTTGCCGCCGCGCCAGGGTCCGGCCGGACGG
>CAYZBG010000166.1:0-3673 GCA_964476565.1 uncultured Opitutus sp. | reverse complement strand
GGCCGCTGCGGATGTTGCGGGCAAGTTCGAACAGGTTGCTCCAGAAGAAGCCCATGATGAACCGCTGCACCAACATCGAGGAGCCGACGAGCAGGAGCATTTCGTACTGGTTCCAGCCAGCGACGGAATCGGTGTGGGCGTAGATCACGGCCACGAGCAGGAGGTTGACCGACATCCAGAACAGCTCGACCAGCGACCACATGATGAAGTCGAACCGGAACATCATCGTGCGCACCACCGAGTAGCGGGCGCAGGCGAGCCAGATGCGGAGATAGCTGAGGAGCTTCACGTGGAGGGAAATCTCAAACGCCAACAGGCCAAAGGCCAAAGAAATATCCGCAAAGCCGGAAATCCCAAATCACAAACGTCCATATCCCAAAAAACAGCGCGCTTCCGGCGCAGAGATCGCCCGCTTAAGGCCGCATGCAATGTGGGATTTGGACGTTTGTGATTTGGCGTTTCTGCATCTGGCGCCTCCGCGGCGCGGTCTTCATCCCCCGACGGCGGTGTGGCGGCGCAGGCCGCGGGTCCAGAGCAGGTGCGCGATGCCGAAGAGCAAAATCACCCACACGGCCTGGATCATCAGTCCCTCACTGGCCTGGGCATAATCGAGGCGACCGGTGAAAATCGCGGCCGGAAAATACATCTGGTAATAGTATGGCAGGAACTGGGAAATGCGGAAGAACCAGTCCGGCATCAGGTCGAGCGGAAACATCTGTCCGCCCAGCACGGTTTCGATGGCGAGGGAAAGGATGACGAACGACTGGATCTCCAGGAACCAGAACGTCAGCAGGCCGAAACAGTAGGCGATGGTGAACTGGATCAGCGCGGCCATGAAGGCGGCGGGCACGCCGAGCGCCAGGCGCCAGGGGTCGGACGGGAAGACGAGGTACTCGTGCAGGAGGGGCAGGGCGACGAGCAGGGGCAGTAGAGCGAGCACACCCGAGACCAGCCGCGCGGCGACGAAGATGCTGAAGCGGTAGCCGTAGTAGTTGATCGGCTTGAGCAGGAACTGGTTGATCAGGCCGTTCCGGATTTCCTCACTGATCTGGTAGTCCTCGTTGAACGCGCCGATGAAGAACTGCATGATCATCAGCACGACGAAGTACGTCAGGGTCTCGCCGAGGGCGAAACCGCCGATCTCCGTCTGCCCCCGGTAGGCGGCGCTCCAGAGGATGAAGACGAAGACGAGGTGGAAGAGGGAAAAGAACGCGCGGATGCCGAAGGTCCAGCGGTAGACCAGGTTGCTCTGCAGCCCGAGCAGGAAGGCGTGGTGGTACTTGGCGAGCGCGGCGAACATCGGGCTGGCTCAGCCCTTGGCGTCAGGCTTCAGGTTGAAGCGGGCGATGACTTCCTTGGAGAGGTTCTTGTAGGCGGTGGCGCCGGGCGACGTCGGATCGTAGGCGAAGATCGTCTTGCCGAAGCTCGGGGCCTCGCTGAGGCGCACGGTACGCGGGATCACGGTGTTGAAGATCTTGTCCGGCAGGTGCTGCTTCACCTCGTCGACCACCTGGCGCGAGAGGTTGGTGCGGATGTCGAACATGGTCATGATGACCCCGCCCAGTTCGAGGCCGTTGTTGAGTCCGGCGCCCTTGATGCGTTCGACGTTGCGCAGGATCTGGCCGAGGCCCTCAAGGGCCATGTACTCGCACTGGAGGGCGATGAGCAGGTAGTCGGCGGCGGCGAGGCTGTTCATCGACAGCATGCCCATGGACGGCGGGCAGTCGATGATGATGGCGCGGAAGCCGCCCGACTGTTTCACGGGCTCGAGCACGGTGCGCAGTTTGGCGAGGTAGTTCTCGGACTGGGCGATCTCGATCTCGGCCGCGGCCAGGTCCTCCTCGCTCGGAAGGAGGGCCAGGTGCTCGATCGACGTCGGGGTGATCATCTCCAAGGCCGTGCCCTCGCCGCGCAAGGGTCCGTAGAGGCTGCGCCCCTCCTGTTTCTCCACGCCGACGGCGCTGGTGGCGTTCGCCTGGGGGTCGAGGTCGATCAGCAGGGTGTGAATCTTTTTCTCGGCGAGGGCGGCCGCGAGGTTGACCGCGGTGGTGGTCTTGCCGACGCCACCCTTCTGGTTGGCAATGGTGAAAATGAGGGAGGACATGGAGCGCGTTGTCTCTAAGGAGCGGAGGCCGGCGCCGGCAAGCGCGCCGTGTGCGCCGCCTCACTTCTTCTTGTAGACCTGGGCCGGGTCAAAGAGCGGCTTGGAGGTGAACTCGAGCCGGTAGGCCGGATCGTCCATCGTGGTCAGCTTCCGGTAGAAACACGATTTGTATCCGTTGTGGCAGGACGCGTTGGCCGGACCAGACTGGTCGACCTTGATCAGCAGGACGTCCTGGTCGCAGTCGGTGCGCAGCTCGCGCACGACCTGGATGTTGCCGGACTCCTCGCCCTTGACCCAGAGCTTGCGGCGCGAGCGGCTCCAGTAGGTGGCCTTGCCGGTCTTCAGGGTGTGCTGAAGCGACTCGGCGTTCATGAAGGCGAACATCAGCACCTCGCCGGTCGCCGCATCCTGCGTGATGCAGGGAATGAGGCCGTCGGCGTCGAATTTCGGGCGGAGGGTGGCGCCGAGTTCGATCTCGGCCGTCGTGGTGCGTTCGGGAAAGGACATGCGGAAGGCGGAGGAAAGACCAGGGGGAGGGGGGGTGGCAAGGTGTAGCCGCGGGCGTGCCGCCCGCGCGGATTGCCCGGGAGAGACCGCGGAGCGCTATAAATGCAACAGTCTTGCTGCTCCTTGCTGCCCTCGCCCGCGTCATTTGCCGCAGCCCTCGTTTTCCCCGCCGGCGGCCCTGACTTGCGCATGAGGCAATTCACGCGGCGTGCTTGCGCTGCTGCGAGCGTGGTCAGTCCGAACCCGGGTGCGCCGTTGGGCGATAGGTCCTGATGCCCGATCACCTTCACGTGTTCGTCTGCTTCTCTGAGGTCGGCGGCACGCTGGAACGGCGGGCCGGCGGCTTGAAGCGCCAGCTTGGCCAAACGATTGTCTGCAAGCGTGATTGCGATCCCGTTTGGCCGCCGGGGTGCTCGTGAGCCAGAACCCGGTGCGGGCCGGTTTGTGCGCTCGTGCGGACGATTGGCGCTGGCCGGGCGAAGTCCTGCGAAGGGGCGAGACGCGGGGAGAAGGGCCCGACACGGGCGCTGCTACCCTCCCAGCGACCGCAGCAATTCGTAACTGTACAGCCCCGTGCGGTGGCCGTCGCTGAAATCGAAGCGGATGGCGTAGTTGCCCACCTGTTCCCAACCGGTCACGCGCACGCCGGGAAAGGTCTTGGGGCCATCGCCGCCGTAACGCTGGCCGAAGATGTCGCGCTCGCCCTGATTTTCCGCGCTGGGCGAGGCCGCGCGCAGGGCCTCCGGCTGGAAGTAGGATTCGACGCCGTCGCTCCACGCGATGGCGACCTCGTTGCCGATGAGTTGGATGTTGACGGGCGACAGCACGACGGAAGGTCCTAACCTCCCAGGCGGCCCGGACGAAAGCAGGAAATCAGCGGAGCGGCCCGGCTTCAGGCGCGGGCGCGCGTGCCTTCAGGCTTCAGCCGGAGCACCGTGAACGGGATCTCGCGGTAGAGCTGGGGCTGGGTCGGAAGTGTGGGCGCCCGGAAGATCGGCCGGGCCCACTGCACATCGTAGGCAGGTACAACGAGGGACGAAGCGGGACGGGCCGGGGGAGGAG
>CAYZBG010000165.1:0-3715 GCA_964476565.1 uncultured Opitutus sp. | reverse complement strand
TCCTTATTCATCGGGCAGCGCAGGAGTTCATGGAGCACGGCGAGCAGGCCGGTGTCCAGCAGCGCAAAGATCGCCGCGACGCCCACGAGACTCATCAGCAGGAACACGGCGGAATTAACCGCGTTCCGGTTGAAGACCATCGCTAGCGCGGAGCCGACCGTGAGGAAGGCAAAGGCGTAGAAGAGCAGATCGAACATGGGAAAGGGAGAGTAGCGGATGGTGTGTAGCGAGTAGAAGGGGCGGAAGGTTCTAGTGGAGGGGCGGTAGTCAGGAAGAGCGATCGTGGTCCGACATGCTCGCCACCCGCTACTCGCTACCCACAACGTTCTTCAGTGCTGCCCTCCGTGCGCCGCGGCTTCCTCGGCGGCCTTCTTCTTGTCCCACTTGAAATGCTGGTCGGGCAGCGTGCCGCCCAGTTCGTAGAGCCGGGCCTTGTTGTGCACCATCTCCTCGCGGCTGTATCCGCTCATGGAATACTGATTCTGCAGCCAGATCGCCTCTTCCGGGCAGACTTCCTGGCACAGGCCGCAGTAGATGCAGCGCAGCATGTCGATCTGGAACTCCTGCGGCGCCTTCTCCACGTGGGCCGTCGGGGCATCGGCGGCGATCTCGCCCGGAGTGATCCGGATCGCCTTCGGCGGACAGACGAACTCGCAGAGCTGGCAGGAGACGCACTTCTCCCGGCCGTGCGGATCCTTCACCAGCGTGGGCACACCGCGGTAGCCCGGCGGGATGGCTGGACGCTGCTCGGGATACTCGAGCGTCTCCTTCGGACGCACGAGGTGCTTCAAGGTGGTCTTCAGTCCGCTCGCGATCTGCGGGAGGTAGGTGCGCTCGGCGAGGGTGAGCGGTTTGCGTTCGATCGGGACGACGGCCATGGGAAAACGAAGGACGAAGGAGGAAGGAAGAGGGCGGAAGGTCGGAGTCTGGCGGAAGTAGCGTTCGGGCGGTGCGGTCTCTCGTCAGCGGCCGTCTCCCGGCTCAGCCACGAGTGTCGATGAAGGCGATGGCGAGGATGTAGAACACCAGGTTGGCGATCGCGAGGGGCAGCAGGCGCTGCCAGCCGATCTTCATGACCTGGTCGTAACGGAAACGCGGGAGCGTCCAGCGCACCCACATGAAGAAAAAGATGCCCGCGAGCACCTTGCCGAGGAAGATGCCGATGGCGATGATCCCGCCGAGCCAGACCGGCAGGCCGTCGATCAACGGAGCGAGCGGCACCCACGGCAGCGGATTCCAGCCACCAAGGAAGAGGAGCGTGAAGATGCCGGAACCGACGATCATGTGGGCGTACTCAGCGACGAAGAAGAGCGACCACTTGAACTCGCCGTATTCGGTGTGGAAGCCGCCGACGAGGTCGGACTCAGACTCCGGCATGTCGAAGGGCTGGCGGTTGGTCTCGGCAAACAAGGCGACAAGGAAGATGAACGCCGACAAGGGCATGTAGGCGATGAACCACATGCCGTCCCACTGCAGCCACGAGCCCGACTGGGCCTCGACCACCCGGAACAGGCTCAGCGTGCCGTCCGTACCCGGGGCGTTGATCCAAAGAAACACCGGCAGGACCGACAGGGTCATCGAGAGCTCATACGAGATGAGCTGCGCCGAGGCGCGCACACTGCCGAGGAAGGGGAACTTGGAATTCGAAGCCCAGCCGGCGATGATGATCGAGTAGACGCCCAGCGAGGACAGGGCGAACACGGCGAGCAGGCCGACATCGAGGTTGGCGAGGACGAGCGGCTTGAGCGCCCCGGCCGCCGCGTCCCAATAGGCGCCGAACGGCACGACCGTCACGGTCATGAGCGCCGGCACGAGCGCGATCAGCGGCGCGATGTAGTAATAGAATTTGTTAACGTGGCCCGGAATGACGTCCTCCTTGAAGACGAACTTCCCGCCGTCGGCCATGAGCTGAAAGACCCCGAGCCGTTGCAGGAAGCGCCCGACAAACGGGAGGTAGGCCGCCCAGGGCACCAGCGCACGGTTGGGACCCGGCCGGCCCTGCACCCACGCCGCCACCTTGCGCTCCGCCATCGAGCAGGCCGCCGCGATCGGGAAGATCACGGCAATCACCGCAAGCCCTTGCAGGACCAGGCGCACCCAGAGCGGGAGATCGAAGTAGAAGGAGAAGTCCATTGCGGAGGAAAAATGGGTCACAGAGGGCACGGAGCGCGGACACAGAGGCCACGGAGTCCAGAACGCGAGGCTATGAACAAGAGGAAATGGATTGGTTTCGACTAAGAGTGGGTGAAGGCATCAACGTCATGCTCTCGTTGGGCAGCGCTCGGTGTTCTTTCTACGACTACGCTCGCGCAGCTTGCGCGGGTTTATAGTGCAGGGTTTCGCCTTCGACGAAGGAAAGGCCCGACCACGGCGTGGCGTCGAGCAGGAGGCCGGTCTCGGGCAGCTTGGCGTACGTCGCGTGCGCCAGGGCGGGCACGTCGGCGGAGATCGTCGACCAGATACCGGAAAGGTCGGAGGCCACGGCAGGACCGCCCACGGCGGCGATGAGCTTGGCGAGGACCACGAGATCGTTCGTGGCGCCCGCCAGACCCGGAACGGCCTGGGCAAACTTCTGGATGCGGAACTGCTGGTTCACGAAGGTGCCCGCCTTTTCGAAGACCGTCAGCGTCGGCAGCACGACCTTGGCCGCGGCGCTGGTCGCGTTGGCGTGGGTGCCGAGATAGACGACAGACACCTTGGCGAGCTGGGCCTCGGAAAGGCCGGCCGCGCGCAGGTCTTCACCCACCGCCACCACCGTCTTGACCTTGCCGGCATCGATGGCTGCGCCGAGCTCGGTCAGCTGCGTCGCGGGCAGTGCGGAGATCAGACCGGTGACGAGGGCGCCGCGCACGTTCGGGTTGCGGTCGGCGGAGATCAGGAGGCCGTCCCCCTGCCCCGTCCGGGCCACCAGGCTAACGCCAGCCTTCAGGGCTTCGGCCAGCTTGCGGGTAAGGTACTGCTCTTCGACCGAACTGCGGCCGGAGCCGACCACCGCCACAGAACCACCCAGGAGAACGGAGGCGGCGCGTGATACGAGCGCGTCGACCGGTTCCGAGGCCTTCAGGCGGTCGGCCGAAGCGACCTGCTTGTAAAGGAGCCGGCCGCTGTCCGCCATCCACGTGTCGTTGACCTCGTCATTGCGGCGCGGGGTGATGCGGTAAATCACGCCTTCCCGGGACCAGACCACGGTGTTGGCGCCGACACTGCTCTCGGTGTCGATGCTGTTGGTCTGCTTCAGGAACCAGACGCGCATCTTGAACCGGAAATCGGTCGAGGTGAGCGCGCCGACCGGGCAGATGTCGACGGTGTTGAGCGAGTAGTTGTTGGCGAGCTGCCGGCCGGGGTAGCAGGTCAGGGTCGAGTAACTGCCGCGGTCGACGAAGCCGAGCACGTCATCCTTGGCGATCTCCTTGCTGAAGCGGATGCAGCGTGAGCAGAGAATGCAGCGCTCGTCGTCGAGCATCACGCGTGGCCCGAGCTGGGTGCGCTTCGGTTTGACGTTCTTCTCCTCGACGAAACGGGAGTAACCCCGGCCGTAGCCGGTGGCCTGCTCCTGCAGCTTGCACTCGCCGGCCTGGTCGCAGATCGGGCAGTCGAGCGGGTGATTGATGAGCAGGAACTCCATCACGCCTTCGCGGCAGTCCTTCACCAACGGCGTGCTGGTGCGGATGTGCAGGCCCGGGCTGGCGTTGGTGCCGCAGCCGATCTGGGGGCG
>CAYZBG010000164.1:0-3763 GCA_964476565.1 uncultured Opitutus sp. | reverse complement strand
GGCCCGTGGAGACCCGCTGGTCGGGTCGCGTGCCGTTCTCGACGATGGCGACCGGCGTGGTGGGATCGGTGCCGGCGCCCAGAAGACGGTCGCGCACGGAAGCGGCTTCCGTGGCGCCCATGTAGATCGCGAACGTGTTGCCTCCGGGCGCACCGTCGGCGCTTTGGCCGCTGAGGAAGGTCACCGACGAAGCGATGCGGCGATGCGTCAGAGGGATGCCGGCCGCGGCCGCGCAGCCGAGCGCGGCGGTGATGCCCGGCACGATCGTGTAGGCGAGGCCCGCCACCCGTAGCGCATCGATCTCCTCACCGCCACGGCCGAACACGAAGGGATCGCCGGCCTTCAGGCGCACCACGGTCTGGCCGGCGCGTACGCGGCGCACCAGCTCGGCGTCTATTTCGGCTTGCATCCAGCCGGGCTGGCCTTTGCGCTTGCCGACCGGCACCAGCTCGGCGTCGCGGCGGGCACGGGCTAGGACGGGTTCCGGCACAAGATCGTCGTGCAAAATCGCGTCGGCCTCCTGCAGTAGCTGTGCGGCACGCAAGGTCAGGAGATCGGGATCGCCCGGCCCGGCGCCGACGATGTGGGCGATGCCCTCCGGCGCGAGGTGGCGACGCGCGGCGTCGAGCTCGCCCAGCGCCACGCGGCGGGCGCCGACGTCGTCGCCGGCCATGGCAAGACGCCCAGCCGGGCCTTCGACAAGAGTGCGGAAGAAGGCGCGGCGGCGCGCGGGATCGCGGATCAGCGCCTTGACTTGCGCACGGAAGGTGACGGCGAGCCGCGCGATGGCGCCTAGCCGCTCGGGCAACGCCGCCTCGATGCGGCCGCGCAGCACCGTGGCGAGCGTCGGCGAGGCGCCGCCGGTCGAGATGGCCACGACGACGCCGTCGCGATCGACGATCGCCGGCAGGATGAAGTCGCAAAGAGCGGGACGGTCGGCGACGTTGACCGGAACGCCGGCGGCCTTGGCCAACTTCTGGACGGCGGCGTCGGCCTCGGCATCGCCGGTCGCGACGAACGCAGCGGCGGCGCCCTTGAAATCCGAGGTCTGGATAGAGGCGGCGGAGAGCCGTCGAACGTCGGCCCCGGCGGAGCGCGCCAGGTCGGCGCGCCGGTCTGCCATGGGCCCCTCGCCCGCCACGATGACCCTGCGGCCTGCGAGGTCGAAGAAGAGGGGCAGATGCTTCACGACGCCGGCCTCAGGACACGGCGGCGCGCAGCGCCACGTTGAAGGCGAGCATGCCGACCGCCTGGGAGATAGACAGAACCCAGAGGATGGCTTCGGGCTTGCGGAAAATCTTGCTCATGCGTGTACCACCTTTGATCTGGCGATATCTCGCACATAAGCCATGAGTTGATTTCCCGAAGGTTTTGGGCGGAAGAGCATTTCTTGCCGCAAGCCCCGCCCGGAAGGAAATTTTTCTTCCCCTTGAAGCCGGTGCGCCCTTTCCTAAATCAGCGCTGTCTCCCGTGCCCATCCGGGGCGGGGGCCTCAACCATCGCTCAAGAGAGGATGATCACAATGCGTACGTTCGACTATTCCCCGTTCTATCGCGCCACCGTCGGCTTCGACCGCGTTTTCGACCTGCTCGACTCAGTGTCGAGCGCCCAGACCGGCGCAAACGGCTACCCCCCGTACAACATCGAGAAGGCCGGCGATAACGCCTACCGTATCGTGATGGCGGTCGCGGGCTTCGCCGAGGCCGAACTCAACGTGACCCAGAAGGAAAACGAGCTCTTGGTCACCGGCCAGACCGCCCCGACCGACGGACAGGACGAGAAACAGTACCTCTATCGCGGCATCGCGGGCCGCAACTTCGAGCGCCGCTTCCAGCTCGCGGACCATGTGAAGGTCACGGGTGCGAAGCTTGCCCACGGCCTGCTGACGATCGAGCTGCAGCGCGAGATCCCGGAGGAGAAGAAACCCCGTGCGATCCCGGTGCAGGCCGGTCAGCCCGCCCTCACCCACTAGGTAGGTAGCGGCCTACTGTCTCCGAAGGAGCGTCGCGGGAAACCGCGGCGCTCTTTCCTCATGCCGGCATCAGGAAGACGACGGACGGCTCGACCTCGACGAGAAACTCCTCGCGGGCGAGCCCGGTCACGCCGATCCACGTCGAGCACGGTAGCTTGTCGCCGAACGTCGCCTTGAGCGCGTCAGCGATCGCCTTGCCCTCCTTCATGTGGCTCTGCTTGATGTAGAGCGTGAAGGCACCGACCTGGTCGAGGCTTGCGCCGACCGAGGCGAGAGCCGTCGCGACGTTCTCCAGAGCCTTCACGAGCTGCTTTCCGATGTCCCCTGCTCCCACGATATTGCGGTCGGCATCCCACGCGACCTGCCCTGCCACGTGAACCGACCGGCCGGACGGAGTAGCGACGACCGAGACCTGAGCGAAACCGAAAGGACGGCTCTCGAAGAGGCCTGCGGGAGCCAGCGTGGTCCGACTCATGGGCGCACGTCGGTATGGTTGTCGAGCAGCCACTGCCCCATCGTCTCGAGGATCGGCAGCAGGCGGCGCGCCGGCTCGGTGAGCGTGTATTCGACCTTGGGCGGAACCGAGGCGTGGACCGTACGCGTCAACATGCCGTCGCGCTCCAACTCACGGAGCTGCAGGGTCAGCATGCGCTGGGTCGCCTTCGGAACGGCGCGCTGCAACTCGCCGTAACGCAACGTGCCGCCGGCGAGCTGGTAGAGAATGACCGGCTTCCACTTGCCGCCAATCACCTCGAACGCGAGATCGATGGGACAACGGCCGTCCAGATCCGATGTCTTCATGGGGTCCTGACAGGTACAGTTCTGTGCCTATGGCACAGTTTTGTGCATTCTTGCGGCCACCGCCGCAAGGCGCGACATAGCCGCTATGAACGCCGCCACGCCCCTCTCCGTCCCCGCCGAAGCCGCCACGGTCCTCGCCTTCTGGAAGGAGGCCGGTCCGGACAAATGGTTCGCCAAGAACGACGCTTTCGACGACCTCTTCCGGAGCGGCTTCCTCGCCCTGCACGAGAAGGCCGCGCGCGGGGAGCTGCGTTCCTGGCTCGACACCCCCGGCGGTGCGCTGGCGCTGCTGCTGCTCCTCGACCAGTTCCCGCGCAACTGCTTCCGCAATACGCCACGCATGTACGCGACCGACCCGCTCGCCCGCGCGATGGCAGCCGAGGCGATCGCGCGCGGCCACGACCGCCTGATTCCGCAGGAGATGGCACACTTCATGTACCTGCCCTATGGGCATTCGGAAGCGCTGGCCGATCAGGCCCGTTGCGTCGCGCTCAGCGAGCGGCTTGGCGAGCCGAACCTCGGCCACGCCCGCCACCACCACGACCTCGTGAAGCGCTTCGGCCGCTTCCCCCATCGCAACCCGATCCTTGGCCGTGCGATGACGGCCGAGGAACAGGCGTATCTCGACGAGGGCGGCTACAAGGGCTGATCCGGGGCTGACTTACGCCTTGGCGTACTTGCCCGTGAGCTGCGGAGTGTGCGGGCCTTCCTTGCCGGCGTCCTTGTGCTGCGAGCGCGTGGTACGCGCCCAGGTCCGCTTCAGCTCGTCCTTCACGTCGAACTGGAGCGTGCCCACCTTCTCGATGGTGAGCTCGATCTTGTCCCCGTCCATGAAGGAGTGGAGGCCGCGATGGTTGGTGCCGGTGGCGACGACGTCGCCGGGCTCCAGCGTATGGATCGAGGAGAGCCACTCGATGACTCGCGGGATCTGGTGCGCCATGTCGTCGGTGTTGAACTTCTGCATGGTGACGCCGTTGTTCTTGAGCTCGA
>CAYZBG010000163.1:0-3949 GCA_964476565.1 uncultured Opitutus sp. | reverse complement strand
GGCTGGGTGAACGAGTCCGATTTCGAATCCGGCCCGATCGAAGTGACACCGTAGGCGCCTAAGCCTCCGACGTCCCGCACCCGCCGGTCCGACTAGCGGTCGGGCGGGAGCGCGATGCGGCGCAGGGCATCCTGCAGGCGTTTCGCTTCGTCGGGACGCTCGGCGGCCCGGTTCACGTTCTCCCGCGGATCGGTGCGGTGGTCGTACAACATCGTTCCCGTCACCTCGCCCGCCACCGTCGAATACTGAGTGAAGCGGGCGTCGTTGCTGCGGATCGTATCTCCGGGACCGAAGCGGCCGACGGCATACGGCTTGCCCGATTGCGAATGATCGCGCATCTGCGGGAGAAAACTGGTCCCTTGCACGTGTTCGGGGATCGGCAGGCCGGCCAGTTCGCAGAGCGAGGGATAGATGTCGATGAACTCGGTCAGCGCTGCGACGCGGGTGCCAGGCGCGACGTCCGCCCGCATTGGCGCGGCCACCCAGAGGGGCGCATGCATCGAGGTCTCGAAGCACGAGTGCTTGTTCCACATGCCGTGATCGCCGAGCTGCCAGCCATGATCGCCCCACAGGACCACGATCGTGTTGCGCGCCAGGTTCAATCGTTCGAGTTCGTCCAGCAGCTTGCCGATCTGGGCGTCGACGAAGCTCACGCAGGCGTAGTAGCCGTGGATGAGTTCGCGCGCCGTTTGCTCATCGAGAGGACCGGTCGGAGGGATGCCCGCGTAAGCGCGCAGCTCTCCGGACTGATGCACGGCGCCGGCCGGCGCGTCCTTGGGCGGACGCGCGTAGTTCTCCGGCACGGCAATCTTCTCGCGATCGTAAAGATCCCAAAAGCGCTTGGGGGCAACGAAGGGCAGGTGCGGTTTAAGAAAACCCACCGCGAGAAAGAAGGGCTGGTCGGGCTTCGCGGAAAGGTCGCGCAGCCGCCGCATCGCCTCGTCGGCGGTGCGTCCGTCGGGATAGGCGTCGTCCGGGGCCTCGAACGCTTCGACCGCCGGTCCGCGATGATCGCGTTTACCGGGATAGCGTTGCTTGTTGTTCGCGATCGCGGCCTCCGTCGCCTCGCGATCCTGATACTCGATCCCCCGCGGCCGCCACGCCGGCTCGGACCAACCGGCGGCGCTGTCCGCCGCATGGTGAAAGACCTTTCCCAAGCTCAGCGTCGTGTAGCCATGATCCTTGAAATGGCGGTTCAGCGTGATCACCCCCGGCGCGTCCCGCTCCGCCCAGGTCAGGTGGTTGACGAAGCGGTCGCGCTTGGGCCGGAGGCTGGTCATCAGCGCCGCCCGGGAGGCACCGCAGGTCGGCACCATGCAGTAGGCCCGTTCGAAAAGCACTCCGGCCTTCGCCAACCGGTCGAGGTTCGGCGTCCGCATGAACTCCTGGCCGTAGCTAGCAGTCTGCGGACGGAGATCGTCGACGGCGATGAAGAGGACGTTGGGACGATCAGCGGAAAGGGCGGTCGCGGCGGCGGCAAGGCTGAGCCAGAAAAGAACGGCGGTGCGCATGGAAACAGAGGGGTGGCGGGGCAACGCGAGAGATACGGCGTTACGCTAGGTCAGTCGAGTTTGCTTCACTCCCGGCCAACACCACCAAGGGTTGATGTTTTCACCGGAGCACACCAAGGCCGCGGAGGGCCAGCCCGGAACAATCCGTCGCGTTTGTCCAGTCCTCACCTCATCGACTGGATTCTTCTTGGGTCACAGAGACCACAGAGCTCCGACACAGAGGCCACAGAGGTAGAATCCTCCAATCCGAACTTTCCGCGTAGCGTTGGGCCGGATGTCGTCCGCCGTAATCTCCACACACACCGTGTGGCCTCCCGCTGCCTCTGTGTCTGGGCTCCGTGTGCTCTGTGAAACCGGTCTTGGCTGTCTTCGTGGTGATCTTCAGCGAGCCGAGGAGAACTGATGCTCGCTCATGGCGTAGTGGCGTGCGTATCGGAAGCCACTAAGTCCCCCCCGCATTACGTGCACCCGCTACTCGCTACTCGTCGATTGCCTGCCTTGCCTCCTGCGAGCAGGTCTACCGCAACTGCGACAGCCTCACGGTCAGAGCGTGCTTCACGTCGCCGTCGATGCTGACGATTTCGTAGGTGAGCGCGGGATCGGCCGCGGTCGTGTCGAAGGTGAGCAGGCCGAACGAGGGCAGCTCGTTGTAACCGAAGAGGCTCCCCTCCATCACGCGATGCGTGTGCTGGTTGGTGAACTGCCCGGAGGCGAACTCGTACAGGTCGTAGCTGTCGCTGCGCTTGTTCAACCAGGCATCCGAGCGGTGCCGGTCGGATGACAGCAGCACCACACCCGGAATGCGCTCGTCGCGGATCCAGGAGAAGATCGTCTCGCGCTCCGCGAGATAGCCGCCCCAGCTGTCGCGCCCCTGCGCCCCGGTCTTCGCGAGCTCGTGCCACGACACCGGCGACACGATCAACTTGAAGGTGGCGTCCGAAGCCAGCAGCGTGCGCCGCAGCCATGCGAGTTGGCGCGGACCGAGCAGGGTGGGATTCTCCACGCCGGAACCGCCGAAGCGTCCGGAATCCGTCCGGTACGTGCGGCTGTCGAGCATGATGAAGTGGGCGTCGCCCACCCGGAAATCGAACCAGATCCCGGGCTCGTCCACGCCGTCACCGTGGGCAGGATTCACCCAGTTTTGCCGGAAGATCTCGCTCACCATCGGCTTCCAATAGGGCACGTCGGGTTCCGTGCCGCCGATGCTGTCATCCATCGCAAAATCATGGTCGTCCCACACCGCGTACACGGGCGCACCCGCCACAAGCCGGCGGAACTCGGGACGCGACTGGCGTTGATAATAGCAATACTGCTGCTGGTCGGGGCTCTCCGGATCGTCGACGTACACGTTATCGCCCAAGGTGAGGAAGGCCGCAGGCGAGAAGCTCCGGATGGTATCCCACATGCGCTCGTACGCCGGCATGTAGCCGGCGCAGCCGCCGAACACCACGCGTGTCCGGGCCGGCGTTCCCGCCGTCGGATACGTGCGGAATCGCTGGGTTTCGCCCCGGAGCGTGCGCGTCTCGTCGCCAAGTTGCACGGCATAGTGGTACTCCGTGTCGGAACGAAGCCCGTCGAGCGTCATCACGGCTGTAAAGTCGTCCGCGGCGCGCGTCGATACCCAGGTCGAAGCGATCGGGTCGCGGAGGTCGGCGCTCGTGCCCGCGATCACGCGCACCCGCGCCTCGGAAACACCGCGCACCCACACCTTCACGCTGCGATCCGTCATCGCCCCCAGCATGGGTCCGTGCACGAGTTCCCCGGCCAGGCGCTCGCGCAGGGCGGCGAAGGCGGCATGCTGCTCCAGCGGCGCGAACAGGCGGCGCGGGCCGGCGAGGAACCGCTGCGGCGGCAAGCCGGCCTCGTCGATCGCCTGCGTCAGGGAGGCCGCGGCTTCATCCAGCCGCCCGAGCTGCGCGAGGGCCATCGTGCGCATGAACAAGGTCTCCTGGTCCATCGGACCCGGAAACGCCGCGCGGTAGCGGTCGGCAAAGTCCACCGCCTCGGCGGCGCGGCCGGTCTGGATCAGACGCAGCGCGTACTGGCCGATCCGCTTGAGGTCCGTTTCAGGCCCAGGCTCGGCCTTCATGTAGTCGTTCGACAACCGCGGATGCGAGGCACCGCCCAGCGGGTAGTCAGGAAACGGATACCCGTAGGGAAAGTCACGGGGCGAGGCTGCCGTTTGCGCAAGGAGCGGCGAAGCCGCGAGCAGTCCGGCGACAATGAGGATTCTCATGAACCCGAAGCCTGCCGCGAGACGTCCGGTTGGCAACCCAAGCCGGAGGGCGCGTTGAATCAACCGGGAGAAGACGCCGGCCGCCGACAGGGGGGTCGAGTCCAAAGAGGGACTGGCTCGGCGTGAACGCTCCCGCCTTCAGCGTGGCACGGGTGCGGTCGACAGCTCGCAGACGATCGCTCCACGCTTCACGCCGTAGGTT
>CAYZBG010000162.1:0-3981 GCA_964476565.1 uncultured Opitutus sp. | reverse complement strand
TCTGCGGACGGTCCGGATCGAACCGCCCCGGGAACAGCGTTGCCATGCCCCCGGCGGGCCCTTGTCTGAGTCCGCGTGAGACGGTTCCTGGCCCCGATGCTCGGTTTTGTCGCGGCGGCGACCGCCCTGGCGGCGTTGCTGTACGGAACCGCATGGCTGCTGCGGCCCGATGTGGTCACGCGTCCGCCTCTGCCCGATCCCGCCGAACTGCAGGCGGTGGAGGCCGCTCGGGCTCTTCCCCTCGATCCCGCGAATCCGCCGCGCATCCAACGCGAAGTCGATTATGCCGCCGGTCAGTCGGCTTCGTGGTGGCCGCGCGGTCAGGCGCCTGTGCTGGCCGAGCTGGAAAGGGCGGGACACCTGCCGCCGGTCGCAGAGCGGGTGGGACCGGAACCGATCGTTTTGGCGGGGGTTGAAGGGATCGGCCGGTACGGCGGCACCTGGCATCGGTTGGCCGCCTCTCAGAACGACCTCACCACCATCACCTGGCGCCTGTCGTACAGCTCGCTCGTCCGCTGGTCGCCGCAGGGTTATCCCATCGTGCCCCATCTAGCGAAGTCGTGGCAGGTCTCATCTGACCTGCGCAGCTACACGTTTGCGCTGCGGCGCGGCCTGCGTTGGTCCGACGGCGTGCCCGTGACCGCAGGCGATCTCGAATACTGGTACGAGTACGAGGTGAAGGCCCTGCAGTCCAATCCCCGCGTGCTGCGCAACGGAAGCGGCCTCGGGCGTCTCGTGAGAGTCGATGACTACACGGTGCGCTTCGAGTTCGACGAACCGAACGCCCTGTTCCTCGAGCGCCTTGCGTCGCTGGGTGCGAATCCCGTGCCCAACATGGATGAGTACGTCCTGCCCGCCCATTACCTCCGGCGGTTTCATCCGGACGTCGGCGATCCGGAACTCATTGCCACGCACCTCCGCGCGCTCGCACTCGCCAGCCCGCGATCGCTCTATCAGCGCATCAAGAGTTGGAACAACCCCGAACACCCGCGTCTCTGGCCGTGGATCTACCGCACCTTTGCCGCCACGGGGCCCCAGGTGTTTGTGCGCAACCCGTACTACGGCGCGGTCGATCCCGAGGGCAACCAGCTGCCGTATCTGGACCGAATCGTGATGGAACTCCGGCCCAACACCCTGTTCGGCCTCGCCGCCGCGGGCGGCCAGGTGAGCATGCAGGACCGGTTCATCCGCTACGAAGACCACGTGCTGCTGATGAGCGAGGCGCGCCGGCAAGGTTATCGGGTCTTCCACTGGTATCCGGCGAGCCGCTCGCTGTTCACCATCAATCCGGTGATCAACCGCCGCATCGATCCGGATCGGCCCGAGACGGCCTGGAAAAGCCGGCTGCTCAACGACCGCCGTTTCCGGCAGGCGCTCTCGCTGGCCATCCATCGCCAGGACATCATCGACGCCCTGTTCAACGGCCAGGGCGAGCCGGCGCAGATCGATCCCGGGCCGGACACCGAGTTCTACAGCGAGAAACTTTTCAAGAGCTACACCGCCTACGATCCGGCGCGGGCGAACGCGTTGCTCGACGAGCTCGGCCTCACCCGGCGCGATGGCGAGGGATACCGCACCTTTCCCGACGGCTCCCGCATGGTGTGGTTCCTCAACATGACCGAGTACACGGGCAACGACCCGGCGCAGTTCGTGGTCGACGACTGGGCGAGGGTGGGGATCCGCTGTGTGCAACGCGTGCGGCCGCGCCCGCTCTTCTATGCGGAGAAGCACGCGTACGAGCACGACTTCAGCGTGTGGACGGGCGAGAGCGAGTTCATGCCCTTCATCGAACCGCGCACCTTCCTGCCCACCTACAACGAGTCGCTCTACGCCCCCGCCTTTGGCATCTGGTATCAGAATGGCGGGCTGTACGGCAACCCGGACGCCCTCCGGCCGGCGGCGCAGGAGCCTCCGCCCGGACATCCGCTCCGGCGCAACATGGAGCTGATCGAGCAGATCTACCAGAGCGGCGATCCTGAGGTTCGGCGCGCCCTCTTTCGCCAGATTCAGGAGGCCAACGCGGAGGAGGTCTGGACGATCAGCATCGCCACGGCCCCGCCCCAGCTCGTCGTGGTGAAGGATGGTTTCCGCAACGTCGCGTCCAACGCGCTGTACGGCGCCATCTATCAGACGCCGGGCAACGCCGGCCTTGAAACCTATTTTTGGGAGCGACCGCCCGAGGAGCCCGGTGTCGCGGCTGACGTGGGTCGGGCGCTGCTGGCGCCCGGCCTGGAGCCGGCCATGCGTGCAGCCAGGGGCGCCCGCACCGATGCGGCGGACGATGCCGCGCCGGCTCCGGCCCTGCTGGTGCGGCTGCTGCAAGGACTGCTCGGCGCATGTGCCCTCGGAGTGGTGGGGCTGCTGGCCCTTCGCCACCCCTATCTGGGCCGGCGCCTCGCCCTCATGGTTCCGACCCTCGGCGTCGTCTCGGTTGCCGTCTTTTTCATCGTGCAGCTGCCGCCGGGTGATTTTGCGACCACCCGTCTGATCGAATTGGAACTGGCCGGGACGCCCTCGACCCTGCAGCTCGCGGACGATCTGCGCGCGAGCTTCCACCTCGATCAGCCGCTATGGTCGCGCTACCTGCGCTGGATGGGGGTGTACTGGTTCGGCAGCTTTGCCCCGTCCGACCAGGGACTGCTGCAGGGCCATCTTGGTTATTCGATGGAACACGACCGCCCGGTCGGCGAGGTGGTCGGCGACCGGATTGTGCTCACCGTGGTGGTGACGGTGGCGACGCTGCTGCTCACCTGGCTCGTTGCGCTTCCGGCGGGCATCTATGCCGCGGTCCGCCAGTATTCATGGGGCGACTACACCCTGACCCTGCTCGCCTTCCTTGGCATGTCCGTTCCTGCCTTTCTGCTCGCGGTGCTGGCGATGTACCTGGCGAACCATGCCTTCGGGCTGAATCTTTCAGGTCTGTTTTCGCCGGAGTATGCGACCGCACCCGGGTGGACGCCGGGCAAGGTGGCGGACCTGCTCAAGCACCTCTGGGTGCCGGTGCTCGTGCTCGGGCTGGGCGGTACGGCCGTGCTCACGCGGGTGATGCGGGCGAACCTGCTCGACGAACTGCGCAAGCCGTATGTCACGACGGCCGAAGCCAAGGGCCTTCGTCCCGGCCGCCTGTTGCTGAAGTATCCGGTCCGGCTGGCGCTCAATCCCTTCGTGGCCGGCCTGGGCGGCCTGTTTCCGCAACTCGTGTCGGGCGGGGCCATCGTGGCGCTCGTGCTGAGCCTTCCGATGGTGGGGCCGACCCTGCTGGACGCGCTGCTGACGGAGGACGTTTACCTCGCGGGCTCGATGTTGATGATCATGAGCCTGCTGGGTGTGCTCGGTACCCTGGTGAGCGACCTGCTCCTCCTGTGGCTGGACCCCCGCATCCGGATGGAGCGCTGAGTCCTGCCAAGACGCCAGTCATTCCACGGAGTCGGAGAATCCCTGAACCCGCTCAATACGGAGTCGACTCTCTCCAGACTGAAGCGACCTGATAACAGAAGAAAGCAAGTGGCCCGGGATGCTCATCCCGCTGCTGGAGCGGGTCGGTGATACGCACCCACGTTCGACCGGGGGAAAAGGCTCTGGAGTCACCAATGCCTTTCGGCGGAGCGGGTCGGCGCGACATGGCTTCAGTTGCCGCCGAGCTGCTTGCGCTTGTCACCAATGCCTTTCGGCGGAGCGGGTCGGCGCGACAGCGAGGCACCGGCAGCCATCGCACAGGGCGCACCGCGTCACCAATGCCTTTCGGCGGAGCGGGTCGGCGCGACGTGATCCCCTGCACGGGCTCTGATAGGTCGCCATGTCACCAATGCCTTTCGGCGGAGCGGGTCGGCGCGACAGCTACGGCGCGGACAAACGCCGCCTGCGTGAATGTCACCAATGCCTTTCGGCGGAGCGGGTCGGCGCGACAGCGACTACACCAACAAAGCCGGTCAAGCGGTTCACCAGTCACCAATGCCTTTCGGCGGAGCGGGTCGGCGCGAC
>CAYZBG010000161.1:0-4218 GCA_964476565.1 uncultured Opitutus sp. | reverse complement strand
TCGAGGCCATCATAGCAGGCCCGGTCTCCCGACCGGGCGCTGGTAGCGACGTCTGTCTCAGGCGTCCTGATCCCTCCTGTGCCTCTTTGTGGCCAAATGCCGTTCCCAACCAAAGCCCGAGAACGAGAACGAGAACGATAACAAGAACGAGGATTCAGCCCCATGACGCTTCCTTTTTGATGCGCACCTTCGCGGCCAAAGTGTCACCTATGTCCTGAAACAGAACCATCGTCTGTGTCCTCTGCGGCCTCCTGTGAAAACGGTTTGGGGTCGGAACCATGCGTCCGCTTGGGATCGTCGACGGTCCAAGGTCGAAGGTCGCGAGCGGCCCGCCGGGCGGGCCTTTGTGGATACCCCGTCTCCTGGGCGAGCGCTGGTAGCTAAGTCTGTCTCAGGCGTCCTGGTCCCTCTTGTGCCTCTTTGTGGCCAATCGCCGTTCCCACCCGAAGCCCGAGAACGAGAACGATTACGAGAACGAGAACGAGGATGCAGCCCGATGACCCATCACCCCTGACCCATGACCCGATCCATCCTCTGTGTCCTCTGCGTCCTCCTGTGAAAACGGTTTGGGGTGGGATTAGAACCACGCGCGGAGGGACCCGCGCGTCCACCGGGGAACGGTCGCGCCAGCTCCGGGCGGAAAAATTGATGTTTACTCGCAGCGGTCGCTTCACCAAATACCACCCTCCCGGGTGTGTTTGGGGCAGTAGCTCAGTTGATAGAGCGCGTCGTTCGCAACGACGAGGTCGTCGGTTTGATCCCGATCTGCTCCACCATCCTTCGCTCTTCGAGCTACGGCTCGGCAAGCCAGCCAGAGAGGCGTGAAAGGAAGAAGGGACTTTCGGGGCGCTCGGCGAAGGATGCCGCGCCCTAGCCCACCGGGCGTAGGCGGGCCTCGGCAAACTCCATCAGGATTGAATCAAACGCGGGCGACGTGACAGGCCCGTTCACCTGAAGAAGAAGCGTCTTTGAGGGAGAAACACCCACCGGCCCACTCCGTCGGCCCGGCCGCCGGATTGCTCAGAACGGCAAACGCGAACGGGAGGCGTCATCCGCGGTGGCACCCGGGATGCGCGCAAAGATCATCTTGCCGCCGGCCGACGGAAGAATGCTGGTGATTTCCGCCTGCACCCGGTTGCCGATGAGCGTTCGGCCGTTGCCGATCACGACCATCGAGCCGTCCTCGAGATAGCCGACCGCCTGCCCTTCCTCCTTGCCGGCCTTCACCAGGTCGACCTCGACGGTTTCGCCGAGCATGTGCTCCGGACGCAGGGCGCGCGCGAGCGTGTTGAGGTTGAGCCACGGCACGCCGTGAAACTCAGCCATCTTGGCGAGATTGTAGTCCGTCGTGAGCAGCTTCGCCTTCAACGCCTGCGCAATGAACACGATCTTCGCATCGATCTCAGTGCGCCGTCCGACGTCGCTGTCGTGGATGCGCACGTCCAGGTTGCGGATCTTGCGCAGCTCGGCGAGCACCTCGAGGCCGCGACGGCCGCGGGCATGGCGCAGCGGGTCGCCGGAGTCGGCGATGCGTTGCAGCTCATCGAGCACAAAGCGGGGAATGACGAGGGCGCCGCCAAGGAATCCGGTTTCGCAAATCTTCGCGATGCGTCCGTCGATCAGCGCGCTCGTGTCCACGACCACCAGCGGCGTCTCCACCTCGTGCGGCACGAAGCGCACGTAGGGAATGACGAGGTTGAACTCATCCTTCCCGCGCAACGCGATCACGGTGCAGAGGTAGGTGACGACGATGAAGAGCGCGAGCCGGACGAGGTAGATCGTTCCGGGATCGCCCTGGCCGAAGAGCGGCGACGTGCTGAGCAGGTACGAGATGACCGCGCCCACCGCCAACCCGAAGGTAATGGCCGACAGGCCACGGAGCGAAAAGCCCTTGAGCAAGATGTCGACGAGCACGACCAGCACGCCGATTAGCAGACCGACACCGGTGGCGAGCAGCTGATACTCATCCCAATCCGTCACCGTATAGCAGACGAGCCAGCCGGCCGCGGCACACAGGGCAACGAACACCAAACGGATCGGCAGGAGCGTTTTGTTCATTCCGAAAAACGGCCGTCGGCGCGACGGAAGTTTTGCTTTTGCCCGGCCTGCATGTTCATTGCGCGACGTTCAACCCGAGCGTCTTGCATGACAACCCAATACTGGCTGGTGAAGTCCGAACCTGAAGCCTACGCGTGGGCTGATCTCGTGCGCGATGGCCGCACGGACTGGACCGGGGTGCGCAATTATCAGGCGCGCCTGCACCTCAACGCGATGAAGCGGGGCGACCGCGCGCTCTTCTACGAGAGTGTCACGACCAAGGCCGTGCTCGGCATCGCCGAGGTGACGAAGACCGCGTTTCCCGACACGACGGCGGAGGAGGACGGCTGGGTGGCGGTCGAGCTGAAGCCGGTGACGGCCTTCGTCACGCCGGTGACGCTGGCGGAGATCAAGACCAAGCCCGCGCTCGCGAAGATGGCGCTGCTGCGCCAGAGCCGGCTCTCGGTGTCGCCCCTGACGGCCAAAGAGTACGCCACCCTGGTCAAACTCGGCGGCGCCGCCTGAGTCTGAGCCCGCCCGCCCGACGGAGGGGCGCGCGCGTGCAGGCTCGACACCCTGCCCCGGTTCGCGTTTTCACACCTCGTGCTCGATACGCTCGTCATTCTCGCGCCCGGCCTGCTCGGCGGATCGGTGGCCATGGCGGCCCGCGCCCGCGGCGTGGCCCGCCGGATCGTGATCTGGGCCCGGCGCCCGGAGGTCCGGTTGAAGCTCGCCGCCCAGCCGTGGTGCGACGGCGTGGCCGACCGCCCCGAGGATGCCGTGGCTGAGGCCAGCCTGGTCGTGCTCGCCGCGCCGGTGGACAAGATTGTCGAACTCTGCCGCGCGATCGCCCCGCACCTGCCGGACGGAGCGGTGGTGACGGACGTCGGCAGCGTGAAAGGTGACATCTGCCGCCAGGGTCAGCACCTGCTCGGGCAACGCGCTCATTTTGTCGGCGCCCATCCGATGGCCGGGTCGGAGAAGACCGGCTGGGAGCACGGTTCCCCGGACCTCTTTGCCCGCCGCACATGCTTTGTCACGCCCCTGCCCGAAACCGACGCCGAGGCCACGGCGCTCGTGGTGCGCTTCTGGGCCGACCTCGGCAGCGAGGTGACGAGCCTGCATCCGGACCAGCACGACGAGATCGTCGCGCACATCAGCCATCTGCCGCAGGCGATTGCCACGACGCTGGGGACC
This sequence comes from uncultured Opitutus sp., assembly GCA_964476565.1. Classification (GTDB taxonomy): domain Bacteria; phylum Verrucomicrobiota; class Verrucomicrobiia; order Opitutales; family Opitutaceae; genus CAMAXB01. Next base: position 984 of record CAYZBG010000161.1, on the reverse strand, counting down.
TTTCTCGCCGGCCGCCACGGCTCCTGGCGCAACTTCGCCGGCGGCGGCCTGCGCGACACGACCCGCATCGCGGCGAGCGACGCATCGATGTGGATCGAGATCTTCCAACACAACCGCGACGAAGTGCTGCGCGCGCTGCGCCAGTACCAGGACGAGTTGCAAGGGTTTCACGCGGCGCTCGCCAACCGCGACTGGCCGGAAGTGCGGGCGCGCCTCGAACGCGGCAAGGCGTGGCGCGACGGCTTTCGACCGTGATGAGCCCCGGAGGGCGGACCCCGGCTGGGGTAGTCGCAGGTCGAAGGTCCAAGGTCGAAGGTCGTCAGCGGCCCGCTGGGGCGGGGCCTTATGGTGGTGGGCGGGGGCGTTTTTTGTAGGCCCGGTCTCCTGACCGGGCGATGGTAGCGACGTCTGTCTCAGACGTCCTGATCCCTCCTGTGCCTCTTGGGGGGCCAATTGCCGTTCCCTACCCAAAGCCCGAGAACGAGAACGATTACGATTACGAGAACGAGGATTCAGCCCCATGCCGCTTCCTTTTTGATGCACACCTTCGCAGCCAGAGTGTCACCCATGTCCTGAAACAGGACCGTCCTCTGTTTCCTCTGCGTCCTCCTGTGAAAAAGGGTTTGGGGCGGAACCAGAACACGCGCGGCGGGACCCGCGCGTCAACCTGAGATAGTCCAAGGTCGAAAGTCGTAAGCGGCCCGCTGGTGCGGGCCCTTTGGTGTGGTGGCCGGGGAATTCTTGTAGGCCCGGTCTCCTGACCGGGCGTGGGTAGCGATGTTTGTCTCCGACGTCCTGCTCCCTCTTGTGCCTCTTTGTGGCCAATTGCCGTTCCCACCCAAAGCCTGAGAACGAGAACGAGAACGATTACGAGAACGAGGATTCAGCCCCATGACCCGATCCTGCCTGCTGGCAGCGCGCTCGGCGCGCCCCCTGTAGGCCCGGTCTCCTGACCGGGCGCGCGAACGGGGCTGGAGCCCCCCT
>CAYZBG010000160.1:0-4237 GCA_964476565.1 uncultured Opitutus sp. | reverse complement strand
AAGCAGGTGCGCGACAACATCCACTCCCTCGACGTCGCCCGGTTCATGGCCGCCTTTGTCGCGGCACCCCGCGCCGGCGAAGTCTACAACCTCGGCGGCGGCAAGGCCAACAGCACGTCCATCCTCGAGGCCTTCAAGATCGCAGAGAAATTCACCGGCAAGGCGCAGGTCTACACCTACGTCGACCAGAACCGCATCGGCGACCACATCTGCTACTACTCGGATCTGCGCAAGATGCGCGCCCATTATCCCTCGTGGGACATCACCCAAACCCTCGAGGACACGATCCGCCAGATCGTGGAAGCCTGGCGCACCCGTAAAGCGTCGTGAGCGCGGCCCGCCGGCGCTCGGAATCGGCGTCCTCCTGACCCATGTTGAAGGAGATCTTCCGCTGGCTCGACACGCACCAGGGCTTTTTCTGGGCGGTTGCCGGAGCGGCCACCGCCTTGTACGCGACGTGGCTGGCGTTCGGTCTCCATTCGCGGAACGATCAAGGCGGTCGCACAAGGCACGCTGTCCTTACGGGTCTCATCCTCCTGGCAACCCTGCTGGCCTGGCGCTGGCCGCCCCTGTTTGGCATTCGCGAACTCAACCCGGACGAAAGTCAGTTGATCGCCGGAGCGATCACGTTGAAGGACGATCCCGTATTCTGGCGCTCGGTCGACGGGACGACGTCAGGACCGCTGAACTTTTTTGCCCTTCTCCCCACGCACCTGCTGGGCATCCCGGCCGATTACTTTAACGCCAGGCTGACGGGGCTCCTCCTCGCCTGGGTCTCGCTTTGGGCGACCTATCTGCTGTTCCGCCGCGCCCACGGGATCGGTCCGGCGCTGCTCGGGGTGGTTCCCGGTCTGGCCTTCTTTTGCACAGCCACGGATTCGGACTTTATTCACTACACCTCCGAGCATCCGTCGCTGCCGCTCATGATGGTCGCTGGCTGGCTGCTCTGGCGGGCCGTCTCCGCGGTCCCTCCCGCCGATGCCCCGGCCAGGCTGAGCTGGTGGGGGGCCGGTCTGGCCTTCGGCATGCTGCCGTGGGCAAAACTGCAGTCGGCCCCGATCGCCGCCGCCCTCGCGCTTTGCGGCACGCTGCTCGCCCTCGTGCGCACCCAGCGCCCCTGGCAGCAACGCATCCGCGACGTGGGCACGCTTGCCGCCGCCAGTCTCGCGCCATCGGTCGCGTTCCTCGCCGTTACGGCCGGCTTCGGCCAGTGGGCGCATTTCTACCGCTGTTACATCGAGAACAATCTGATCTACGCCAGCACCGAGTTCACCATCCCCATGGCGCTCGCGAAGCTCTTTCGTGCCTCGATGTTCACGGGCGGTTACCCGGCCTTCCTTGCCGGTCCGGCCTTTGCCGTCGCGGTGGGTGGACTGGCCTGGCTGGCCGCACCCCGTCGGCCCTCGCCTCTCGTCTGGAGCGGGTTCCTCATGACGATCGCCTCGGTGATTGCCGTCCTCGCACCTCGCCAGGGATTTCACCACTACCTGCTTTACACGGTTCCGGCCCTGACTTGGTGGAGCGGGGCCTTGATCTGCAGATTGCATGAGACGCTCGGAGACGCCCGCAAGCAGACGGTCTTGGCGGTGGCTTTCGTGCTTGTCGCCGGCGGCCTGCCGGGTGCCCTCCGTTCCACGTTTGCGCCTTCGAACGAACACGGACGATTGCTGGAGAATTGGCGCAACCCTCACCGCGAATCGACCGCCCTTCTGCGCCAACACCGTCAACCGGGAGACCGCGTGGCCGTGTGGGGTTGGGACAGCCAAATTTACGTTGAGACGCAACTGCCCCAGGCCACCCGGGAATCGCACAGTACCCGGCAACTGTGGGAATCCAGTCAGCGCGACTCCTACTATCGACCGCGGTACCTGGACGATTTGCGGCGCAACCAGCCGGCCTTCTTCGTCGATGCGGTCGGGCCCGGCGCTTTCTTCTTCGATCAGCGCGAACGAGACGGCCATGAGGCCTTTGAAGACCTGCGCAACTACATCGCGAAACACTACCGGCTCATGCACAGTGCCGATCATCTCCGCATCTATTTTCGCAACGATCGCGTTCCCGCGACCGCAGACCCGTAAGATCCGATTTCCCCTTCCCCTGTCCGGCTGCCCCTGCTTAGTTCCGCCCCATGCGCATTCTCATCACCGGCATCTGCGGCTTTGTCGGCAGCACCGTGGCCAAGGCCTTGCTCGCGTCCAGTTCGCGCTACGAACTCTTCGGCCTCGATAACTTCATCCGGCCCGGCAGCGAGGGCAACCGCGCCGAGTTGAAGCGACTCGGCGTGAAGCTGTTTCACGGCGACCTGCGCAATCCGAGCGACCTCGAGACCCTGCCCCCGGTCGACTTCGTGATCGACGCCGCGGCCAACCCGAGCGTGCTGGCCGGCGTCGATGGCAAGTCGAGCTCCCGTCAGCTGGTCGAGCACAACCTGATCGGTACGGTCAACATGCTCGAATTCTGCAAGCAGCACCGGGCCGGCTTCATTCTGCTCAGCACCAGCCGCGTGTACGCCATCGAGCCGCTGGCCCAGTTGCCCGTGGCAGTTGAACGCGAGGCCTTTGTGCCCGACGGAACCAAGCCCTTGCCCGTGGGGTTGTCCCGGGCCGGCGTGGCCGAAACGTTCTCCACCCTCGCTCCTGTTTCGCTCTACGGCGCGACCAAGCTGACCTCGGAGGCCCTCGCGCTCGAATACGGCGAAACGTTCAAGTTCCCGGTCTTCATCAATCGGTGCGGGGTGCTCGCCGGCGCCGGCCAGTTCGGCCGCGCCGACCAGGGCATCTTCGCGTATTGGATCAACAGCTGGCTGCGCAAGCGGCCGCTCAAGTATTTGGGCTTTGGCGGACACGGTCACCAGGTGCGCGACTGCCTGCACCCGCGCGACCTCGCGCCGTTGCTCCAAAAGCAAATGGGCGCGTCCGCGCTGCCCACGCTCGACCGTATTTGCAATGTGTCGGGCGGAGCCGATTCGGCCCGCTCGCTCCGTCAGCTGAGCGACTGGTGCGCCCGGCGTTTCGGACCGCACAGCGTCGTGCAGGACGGTACCCCGCGCCCGTTCGACATTCCCTGGATCGTGCTCGACTCCACCAAGGCCACGCGGCTGTGGGGTTGGACAGCCGCCACGCCCACCGACGCGGTGCTGGAGGAGATCGCCGTTCACGCCGAGGCCCATCCTCACTGGTTGGAACTCTCGGCGCCGCTCTGACAGCCACCTGCGTTTAGACCGGAGTGGATCTGAGGCGGGGCGGCCTTGAGGCCGCGCCAAAACCGCGCTTGCCCCGGCGACACGACTGTGGCGTGGTTTTCGTTTTCGCCATGTCCGACGCCGCGTCCAAACCTGCGCCCGCACTCACGCTCTTCAGCGTGATCATTCCGGCGCGTGACGAAGAGGAGTCGCTGCCGCCCACGGTGCGCGATATCCACGCCACCTTTGCCCGCGAAGGCGTGCCACATGAGATCGTGGTGGTCGACGACGGCAGCCGCGACCGGACGTGGGCCGTGCTGCAGTCGCTCAAGGCCGAGGTCCCCACCCTTGCGCCGGTCAAGAACCCCGGTCCCCACGGCTTCGGGCGCGCCATCATCTACGGGCTCAACCACAGCAAGGGCGACGCCGTCGTCATCATGATGGCGGACGCCTCCGACTCCCCCGAAGACGCAGTCAAATACTGGCGTTTGCTGAACCAAGGCTACGAGTGCGCGTTCGGCAGCCGCTTCGTCAAAGGCGGCAAGGTCATCGACTACCCGCGCGTGAAACTTTTCGTCAACCGGCTGGCGAACTTCTTTGTCCGGGTCGGCTTCAACATTCCGCTCAACGATACGACGAACGCGTTCAAGGCCTACCGGCGCAACGTCATCGACGGCTGCCGGCCGTTCCTGGCACCGCACTTCAACCTCACGGTGGAGATTCCGCTCAAGGCCATCGTGCGCGGCTACTCGTGGACCGTGATGCCGATTTCGTGGCAGAACCGCAAATACGGGGAGGCCAAGCTCAAGATCAAGGAGATGGGCAGCCGTTACTTCTTCATTTGCGCCTACGTCTGGCTGGAGAAATACTTCAGTCGCGGTGATTACCGCCGGAAGTGACCGCCCCCGCCCGCGTCCGGGCGACGTGCGCTAAGCAGATACCGCACAAGGCAAACGGGGATTGACCGTCTTTGACGGCAAACTCCTACTTTTTGCCTTTGCCATGATCTATCTCCTCGGCGGCTCCGGATACGTAGGGACGGCCTATCAGGCCTTG
>CAYZBG010000159.1:0-4374 GCA_964476565.1 uncultured Opitutus sp. | reverse complement strand
GAGATCCGCCGCCGCTACCCGGGGCCGGACTTCAGCCAGTTCATCGGTGCCGAGATGATGACGAAGAAGTACGGGTTCACGAAGGAGGACCTGGACCGCTACGCGCTGCGCAGCCACCAGCGCGCCATCGCGGCCACGCAGGCGGGCGCGTTCGAACAGGAGATCGTGCCGGTGGAAGTACGCGTCGGCGCGGGCACGGCCACGGGCGAGGTGCACACCCAGGACGAAGGCATCCGCTTCGACGCCTCGCTGGAGTCCATCGCCTCGGTGAAGCTGCTGCAGGAAGGCGGCAGCATCACCGCGGCCAACGCGAGCCAGATCTGCGACGGCGCGAGCGGCGTGCTGGTGGTGAACGAGCGCGGCCTGAAGGCGCTGGGCGTCGAACCCATCGCCCGCATCCACCACCTGACCGTGCTCGGGCAGGACCCCGTGATCATGCTGGAGGCCCCGCTGCCCGCGACCGAGCGGGCGCTGAAGCGCGCCGGCATGAAGATCGGCGACATCGACCTGTACGAAGTCAACGAGGCCTTCGCGCCCGTGCCGCTGGCGTGGCTGAAGGCCACGGGCGGCGATCCCGACCGCCTCAACGTGCACGGCGGTGCGATCTCCCTCGGCCATCCGCTCGGCGCCTCCGGCACGAAGCTGATGGCCACGCTCGTCCACGCGCTGCGGCGTCACGGCAAGCGCTACGGACTGCAGACCATGTGCGAGGGCGGCGGGCAGGCCAACGTCACCATCGTCGAGCGGCTCTGAGATGATTCCCCGCACGCTGTTCACCGAGGAGCACGAGAGCTTCCGCGCGAGCTTCCGGCGCTTTCTCGACCGCGAGGTGGTGCCGCATCACGAGCGCTGGGAGGAACAGGGCTACGTCGACCGCGAGGTGTGGCTCGCGGCGGGCGAACACGGATTCCTGTGCCCCAGCATGCCGGCCGAGTACGGCGGCTCGGGCGCCGACCGGCTGTTCAGCATGGTGATGATGGAGGAGGTCGCGAAGGTCCACGCTTCGGGCCTCGGCTTCGGGCTCCACTCCGAGATCGTCGCGCCCTACCTCCTGCGCTACGGGACCGACGCGCAGAAGGAACGCTATCTGCCGCGCATGGCCCGCGGGGAGATCATCGGCGCCATCGCCATGACCGAACCCGGCACCGGCTCCGATCTCCAGGCGATCAAGACCACCGCGGCGCGCGATGCCTCGGGCCACTACGTGGTGAACGGCGCCAAGACCTTCATCACCAACGGCTGGCACGCGGACGTCGTCATCACCGTCGTGAAGACCGATCCCTCGCGCGGCGCCAAGGGCACCAGCCTGCTGCTCGTCGAGCGCGGCATGGCGGGTTTCGAGAAGGGACGCCGCCTGAAGAAGCTCGGCCTGAAGGCCCAGGACACCTCGGAGCTGTTCTTCCAGGACGTGCAGGTGCCGGCGGACCACCTGCTCGGCGCCGAGGGCCAGGGCTTCGCCTACCTGATGCAGGAACTGCCCTGGGAGCGCATGCAGATTGCCATCGACGCCGTGGCCTGCGCCCAGCAGGCCATCGACGAGACGCTGGCCTACGTGCGGGAGCGCAAGGCCTTCGGCGCCCCGGTGGCCAGCTTCCAGAACACGCGCTTCAAGCTGGCCGAGATGCAGACCCAGGTGCAGATCGCCCGGGTGTTCGTGGACCAGTGCATGGTGGAACTGCAGAAGGGCGCGCTGGACGCGGCGACCGCCGCCATGGCCAAGTACGCCACCACCGATCTGCAGGGCAAGGTGCTGGACGAATGCCTGCAACTGCATGGCGGCTACGGCTTCATGCTGGAGTACCCCATCGCCCGCACCTATGCCGACGCCCGCGTGTCGCGGATCTACGGCGGCACCAACGAGATCATGAAGGAGGTCGTGGCCCGGTCGATGGGTCTGGGCAAGTAACCACTCGCCACGTTGCGGGCGTATCCCCTGGGTCGTTACATTTCCGGCGGCGGGAGTTCTTCACGTGCCCGCCTGTGACAAAGTCACCTACCGGAGACCAAGAGCGATGCTAGACGGAAGCCGCAGGGCCGGGCTCGTTCGAGCCTGGGGAGCAGGGTTGTGCCTGTGCGCGGGGCTGGCGCAGGCGAACAACGGCATCAACCAGATCGGCTTCGGCACCGAATCGGCCCTGATGGCGGGCGCCGACGCCGCCATGGCGCGGGACACCGCCGCGCTCAATACCAATCCCGCCGGGCTGGCCCATACGAAGGGCGGACGCGTGGACGTCTACGCCGGGGCCGCGTACTTCATGGACGCCGCGCACGGCGACTCTCTCGGCAACGACCGGCAGGTCAGCAACAGGGTCGTGCCGGTCGCCGGTCTCGGACTCGCGCAACGGTTGGGCGGCAGCCCGGTCGTCGCGGCGGCAGGCGTGTTCGTGCAGGGCGGGGCGGGCGCCGACTTCCGGGATCTGCGCACGCCGTTCGGCAACCGGGATGACCTCTCCTCCCTGTTCGGCGTGGGCAAGCTCATGGCGGGCCTGTCGTGGGAAGTCACGCAGACGCTGTCGCTGGGTGTGGCGGTGTCTCGCGTGATGGCGGCGGCCGAGCAGAGGATCTTCCCGCAGACGTCCTCGGCGGCGCCGCAGTTCTTCGGGGTCGCGATCGACGATCTGCAGGCATCCCGCACCGCGTTCCGGCTGGGCGCGCAGTACCAGGTGTCGCCCACGCTGCGCCTCGGCGCCGTCTTTGCCAATCGCGTGGCGCTGCCCCTCGAGGACGGCACGGCGCGCGTGAATCTCGGCGCCGTCGGTCTCGGCACCGTCACCTATCGCAACGCGCGGGTCGGCGGATTCGGGCTGCCGCGGGAGATTTCGCTGGGTGCGGCCTGGCAGGCCACCGAGACCACGCTGCTGTCGGTCAAGGTGAGCCGCCTCGGCTGGTCCCGCGCGCTGGGCGATTCCGTCACGCAACTCTCCGACCCGGACAACCCCTTCGCGCCCGCGACGATCCAGCAGGTGCAGAGCGTCACGGCGCGCGACCGCACGATGATCGCCGTCGGCGTGAAGCACGATCTGTCCGACCGGTTCTCCGCCTACGCCGGCTTCAACCACATGAAGCAGCCGATCGACGCAGCGACGCTGAGCCCTACGCTCGCCATCATCGGCGAGAAGCACCTCACCGTGGGCGGTGTGTCGAGGTTCGGCGCCAACCACCAGATTGCGGCGGGCCTCGAGTACCTTTTCCCTTCCAAGGTCACCTACAGCAATCCGCAGGTGCCGCTCGGATCGAATCTCACCGGGCGCATGGAGTACCTCGCGGCCCACTTCATGTACAGCTACCTCTGGTAGGGATCGCCCGGCGAACCGCGACGCGATTCGCCGGGCGTAACGGCTTGCAGACGGCTCAGACGCGGACGGCCGACCGGCGCCGCCGGGCAAGCCCGATCGCACCGAGTCCGAGCGCCATGAGTGCGTAGGTCTCCGGCTCGGGCACCGGCGCCACGCCGAAGGAGATCCGGTAGATGCCGGTGTCGGCGGCGAGCTGGCTGTCGAAGGTGTATCCGGCGGCGGTCGTCAGGCCGTCGAATGCCGCGAGTTCCGCGAAGTTGAAGGCCACGACCGAGTTCTGATCCGCCCTCAGGGAGTTGGTGCCCACTTGGGCGGCGGCGGCCGGGTCGTGTATCTCGGAGCCGGCATCCCAGACATCCCGGCTGCGCTGCAGGATGCTGGAGATCGCGAGGTTGCCTTCCGCGTCGAACAGCCGGTATTGCATCGGGTCGTCGTTGCCGATGAAGAAGTCGTTGCTCGGCACCACCATCGACGCGAAGGTGAAGTACGGATTCACACTCGTGTCTACCCTGAACGTGCCGGAAGCCATGCGGCCAGACAGCAGCGGGCCGGGCGGGGTGGGCCGCACCGCGCCGAGCGTCGCCGTCGGATCGGCGGCCATGAACGCCGGGAACCACGCGGTGCCGGTACCGCCCTCGGCCACCGAGATGATGGCCGGCGAGGCTGCGCTGCCGATGTCGAAGGCGTCGAAGGTGCCGCCGTGGAAGCCGACGTTCAATTGTGCGAACGCCACGCTGTTGGTCGGCGCGAGGTTCTCGACGGTGACGGTGACGAAGACCTCGGCGGCCTGCGCGGTGCCGGCGAGTGCGGCGAACGCCGCGATCCAAAGGGTGGGGCGAAGACGGGACGGGAACGGCATGGGAAGGCTCCTCTGAAGGCGGAATCGGATCCGGCGGGACCTTGTTCCGCCGGGCCTTCGCAGTCTCCGCACACGGCGTCACGCAGTCCTCACGGAAATCTCACGGCCCCGTGAGGACTCGCGCCGCCATCCGCGGCAGATTTCGAATCCGCGGGCGCGCCGCCGCCGTACAACCGTTCATAGAGCGCACCATCCTGCTGGTGGAGGACGACGACGCCA
>CAYZBG010000158.1:0-4388 GCA_964476565.1 uncultured Opitutus sp. | reverse complement strand
GCTCCCTCGGCAAGGAAGGCCTCAACGATCGCGCGGCCGAGCCCTTGGGTGCCGCCGGTGACGAGCGTGTTGCGTCCTTGGAGTTTCATGGGCGAAGAGGGGTGTGGTCTCGGGACTGGGCGAGGTTACCGAACCGCTCGGTTACCTTTGTCATTATCCGTCAGACCCAGGGTCAGGTTCGCGATTGTTTGGGATTTGACTGGTTGTGATTTGGGATTTCCGGTTTGGCGGCGTTTACTGGCGCGCTTCGTAGATCCAGCGGTTGGAATCGAGCCACTGCACGGTACGGAGCAGGGCCTGTTCGATCGTCAGCCGCGGCTGCCAGCCGGTGGCGCGGATTTTCGTGGTTTCGAGAAAGATGAATGGGCTGTCGCCAATCCAGCCGCGCTCGCCGCCGGTGGTTTCGATTTTTGGATTCACGCCGAGGGCCTGGCAGATCAGGCCGACGCTGGTGCGGACATCGATGAAGTGGTCCGTGCCGAGGTTGTAGACCTGCGTGGCGTGCGGCGCGCCTCGGGCGGTGTGGGCGGCGAGTACGTGCAGGAGGGCGTCGATGCAGTCGTGCACGTAGAGATAACTCTTCCGCTGGCGTCCGTCCCCGAGCACGCGCAGGTGGTGCGGATCCGCGAGCAGCCGGCGGTGGAAGTCGAAGACGTGACCGTGGCTGTAGCGTTCGCCGAGCAGGGAGACGAAGCGGAACACGTAGGCCTCGTCGAGGTGTCCGCCTTCGGCATAGGCGGAGACGAGGCCTTCGCCGGCGAGCTTGGACGCGGCGTAGAGGGAGGTCTGGACCGGGAACGGCGCGGTCTCCGGGGTCGGACGGTCGGCGCTCACCGCCGGCTCGCCGTAGACGGAGCCGGTCGAGGCAAAGACGATCCGGCGCACCCCCTGGGCGCGCATCGTCTCGAGCACGTTGAAGGTGGCGACGGTGTTTTGCTGAAGGTCTTTTCCCGGGTGGCGCCAGCCGTTGCGAATGTCGGCGTTGGCGGCGAGATGCACAACGAGGTCGGCGCCCGCCATCGCGGCGGTGAGGGCGGTAGCGTCGAGGGTGTCGCCGCGGACCAGGGTGAAGGCCGGGTGGGTGAGGGCGTCGGCAAGGAACCGCTCCTGTCCGGTGGAAAAGTTGTCCCAGCCCGTCACGGCCACACCCGTGGCGAGCAGGCGGTCGACGAGGTGGGAGCCGATGAAGCCGGCGGCGCCGGTCACGAAGGCGCGGGACGCGACAGCGGTCATGAGTCGAAGCCCACCTGGCGGTCGACGATGAACCGCGGCCGTCCGCGCACCTCCTCATAGATCCGGCCGATGTATTCGCCGAGGATGCCGACGCTGATCAGCTGGATGCCGCCGAGGAAGGACACGAGGATGACGAGGGTCGGGTTACCCCAGACGATCTCCCAGCCCATGAGCTTGTAGACGAAGTACACGGCGGTGAGCAGCAGCGAGAAACCAGCGATGGTGAAGCCCATCACCGTGCTCAGGGCGAGGGCGTAGGTGGAGAAGCAGAAGATGCCGTTGAACCCGATGCGCAGCGAGCCGAGGTAGCGGTTGTAGTGGGTGGATCCGGCGGTGCGGGCCGGCCGGTCGAAGGGCAGGAGCACCTGGCGGTAGCCGACGACGGCGACCATGCCGCGGAGGAAACCGTGACACTCCTTCAACCGCAGCACCTCGTCCGCGACCCGGCGTGACATGAGCCGGAAATCGCCGGTGTTGGGCGGGATGTTCACGTCGGCGATCTTGTTGATGACGCGGTAACCCACCCGGGCGATGAGGCGTTTCAGCCACGGCTCGCCCTCGCGCTGCCGCCGCTGGGGGAGGACGACATCGTAGCCCTCGCGCCATTTCGCGACCATGGCGTGAAGCAGCTCGGGCGGATCCTGCAGGTCGACGTCCATCACGATGACGGCGTCGCCCCGCGAGTACTGCAGACCGGCGAGGGTGGCCATCGGCTGGCCGAAGCGCCGCGAGAAGGTGATCAGCTTGATGCGGGGATCGCGTTCGCGGGCGCGCAGGATGGCGGCCTCGGAGCCGTCCGGCGAAGGATCAAGGCAGAAGATGAGTTCGTACGTCTCGCCGAGCGCAGCCAGGATCGGTTCGATGCGTTCCAGGAAGCGCGGAATGTTGTCCTCCTCGCGGTAGACAGGAATGACGATCGAGAGGGACATGACGGCGGGGCGGGGTGGGCTGGCGCAGAGTTGAACCGGTGCGCTGCGGTTCGTAAACAACGAGCTGAAGCCTGGACGCAAATGCAGTCGAGCCGCGATCGCGGCCGGGCCGGCCGGGCGCCGACTTCCCCCTTGAAGTGCCCGGGGGCGCTACGTAGCACGGGGCGTGCTTTCCGGAATCCGCCCCACCTCCCGCGCGCTCTGGTCCGGCGTCGGCCTCGCCGTCGCCATCGTGGCGGTCTATGCGTATTCCCTGCGGGGCGACTTCCTGTGGGACGACGACCTGCACATCACGGCCAACGCGACCATCGTCGGGCCGCTCGGGCTGAAGGAGATCTGGACCAGTTCGCGTGCCCTCTACTTTCCGCTCACGCTGACGAACTTCTGGGTGCAGCATGCGTTGTGGGGCGTGGAGCCCTTCGGTTACCGGGTGGTGACGCTGGCCTTCCATGTCGGTGCGGCGCTGCTGCTCTGGCGAGTGCTGGCCGGACTGCGGGTGCCGGGTGCGTGGCTCGGCGCCGCGCTGTGGGCGCTGCATCCGGTCCAGGTCGAATCGGTCGCCTGGATCTGCGAGCTGAAGAACACCCAGTCGGCGGTCTTTTTCCTCGCGGCGATCCTTGCCTGGCAACGCTGGCTCGACCGGCCGCGCCCGGGATCCGGCGTGCCGCCGGCGACGGGGCGATCCGCCGGTGAATCCGCCTACGCGTGGGCCCTGCTCTTTGCCGTCCTCGCCATCCTGAGCAAGCCCTCGACGGTGATGCTGCCGGTGGTGCTCGGACTCTGCAGCTGGTGGGTGCGCGGGCGGATCGAGCGGGCTGAAATCTGGCGGCTCGTGCCGTTCTTTGCCCTCTCCGCCCTGGCCTCGGGCTGGACGATCTGGGAACAGAAGTTCAACTCGGGCGCGATCGGCGAAGCGTGGAGCCAGACCCTGCCGGAACGGTTCGCCATCGCGGGACGGGTGATCTGGTTCTATCTGGGCAAGCTGGCTTGGCCCGATCCGCTGATCTTCATCTATCCGCGCTGGCAGATCGACGGTGCCAACCCCTGGATCTATGCAGGCATCGTCGCGGCGGTGGGGGTGGCGGTGGTGCTCTGGCTCGGGCGCGACGGCCGGCTGCGACCGTATTTCTTCGCGGGCGTGTACTTTGTTGCGCTGCTCTTTCCCGTCCTCGGGTTTTTCTCCGTCTACTTTTTCCGGTATTCGTTTGTAGGCGACCATTTCCAGTACCTCGCCAGCATGGGTCCGCTCGCCCTCGCCGGGGCCGGACTGGCCCGGCTGCCGCGCCGCCTGACGGTCGCGGTGGGCGCGATCGTCCTGCTCGTGCTCGGCGGTCTGGCGGCGGGGCACACCCGGGCCTACCTCGACCAGGAGGCGCTCTGGCGGGACACCCTCGCGAAGAACCCGGCGGCCGACATGGCCTGGTTCAACCTCAGCGACGTGCTCTCCCGCCAGGGCCGGCACGAGGAGGCGATCGAAGCGATCCGCCGCGGCCTCGCGCTCAAGCCCGACGACCCCTACGCCTACAACGATCTCGGCAACGAGTACGCGCTGCTACGCCGTCCGGCGGAGGCCGTGCCGCAGTTCGAACGGGCGCTGGCGCTCCAGCCCGGCTTTGCCTCGGCCCACAGCAATCTGGGCAACACGCTCATGGACCTTGGGCGCGTCGACGAGGCGCTCGGCCACCTGCAGCGGGCGGTCGAGCTTGATCCCGCGTACCCGGAAGGCCTGAACAACCTCGGCGTGGCGCTGGCCAAACGCGGACAACACCCGGAGAGCCTCGCCGCGTTCGAACGGGCGCTGGCGCTGCGCCCGCGTGACGCCGCGACGCATGACAATCTGGCCGGGTCCCTGCGCGCGCTCGGACGGATCGAGGAGGCCCTGGCGCGTCACGAGGAGGCGTTGCGGCTCGCGCCGGACGTGCCGGAGGCGCTGGCCAACCAGGGGCGCACGCTCCAGTCCGCCGGTCGCCCGGCCGAGGCCCTCGCGCGATTCGAGCGGGCGCTCGCCCTCAAGCCGCGGCTGACCGCCGCGCGTATCCAGTATGCCTATACACTCGCCGATCTCGGCCGCTCCGACGAGGCGCTGGCCGAGCTGCGGCGCGCGGTGGAGCTCGATCCGGCTGCGGTCGAGGCGCGTTTCAACCTCGGTTCCGCCCTCGCCCAGGCCGGCCGGCTGGAGGAGGCGGTGGCTGCCTTCGAGGCTGTGGTGGCGCAGTCGCCGGAGTT
>CAYZBG010000157.1:0-4516 GCA_964476565.1 uncultured Opitutus sp. | reverse complement strand
CGCTGGGCTCTCGCAATTCCCAGACACGCCCTAATCCCGTTGCCGCCCGGCCTGCGGGCGTTACCGTTCGGTCGGACCGGTTGATTCGTCCTCGCCATGATGCCTCCCCGCCTGCCCCGCCGCGCCTTCCTTCGTCGTCTCGCCGCCGCCTCGGCCGCCGGCGCCCTTGTCCGCCCGGGCTGGACCGCAAACGCGCCCGCGGCGGCTCCGATCGCCGAACCTCGTGCCGGCGGTGAGGAGTGGCGCGGAATGGACGGTGGACCGAGGGCGTTCGACGCGGCGCGGTCGCAGGCCGCCGTGCGGGCGGCGCGGGCGCGCATCCCGGAGGTGCGGCAGCGTCCGTGTGTGGTACGGCTGGTGGATGCGTCCGGTCGACCCCGGGCCGGCGTGAGGGTCGAGGCGGTGCAGGTGCGGCACGCGTTTCCCTTTGGCGACATGGTCTGGCCGCTCGACGCGATGGCCCGCGAGGGGCGCTGGGACAGCCCGCGTGCCCGCGCGTGGCGGCAGCGTTTCGCCGAGATGTTCAACGCCGCGACCCACCTCTGCTACTGGACCGAGCGGCCCCGGCATGATGCATCGAAGACCGAGGAGCGGCAGGGCGAGGTGCGGGTGGAGAACTTTGCCCAGACCGTCGAGTGGTCGCTTGCCCACGGGATGCGCGCGAAGGGACACCCGTTGTTCTGGTCGATTCCCAAGGCCGTGCCCGATTGGGTGCAGCGCTACGATCACGCCACGGCGTGGAAGTTCGCCGAAGTGCGGGTGCGCAGCCTGGTGGCGCGCTTCCGCGGACGCATCCCGGTGTGGGACGCGGTGAACGAGCCGATGTGGGAGGCCGCCTTCAAGAATCTCGCATCCCGCCAATGGCCGCACCTCGAAACCCTCGACAATCTCGTCGAGTACATCGCGCCGATCCTGCGCTGGGGACGCGAGGAGGATCCGGCTGCGCAGTTTCTGCTCAACGACTACGGTATGGAGACGGATTATCCGAATCCGCTCACCGGCAACGACGGCTCGACCGTCACGGCGGCCTCGCAGCGCAAGCGTTACCTTGCCCTCGTTCGGGCACTGCAGGATGCCGGCGTCGCGCCTGACGGCGTGGGCCTACAGTCGCACACCGGCTGGATCGATCATGCCTGGCAGGGGGAGTTGTACGACGAGATGAGCTCGGCGGGGGTGCCGGTGCATATCACGGAGTTCTGGGCCGACACCAAGGAGCTCCAGGCGAGCGGCCGCTATCCGGCTGAGGAAATCGAAGCGATGCAGGCGGACTACATCGCCGGCTACCTGACCTGCGCCTTCGCGCATCCGTCGGTCGAGGCGTTCTCGTTCTGGGGATTCATGGGTACCGGCATCGTTTGGAATGACGCCGGCAACTCGGGCCACGACCTCAAGCCGGTATGGAACCGCGTGTACGCGCTGATCCACGACGAGTGGCGCACGCGGGAGTCCCTCGTCACCGACGCCGACGGCGTGGTGCGCTTCCGGGGCTTCCTCGGTGAGTACGAGCTCCGCTTTCCCGACCGCACGCCCGCCTCGCGGGCGCGCCGGTTCACGCACACGCGCGAGCAAACCGGCGCTTGGGAATTCGTCGTGGGCTAATGGTTTCTCGCCGACGTCGAAACGTCGCCCTTGAGGTCGCCTAAGGTGGGCGGGTGCGTCCCTGCACCCGCTCCGCATACGGACGGCCCACGCATCCCGTCAACGTGCGACCCGGCACTAGTCGCCCGACGTCTCGCCGCGCCAAGAGATGCGGTACGTGTCACGTCCATCGGTGACCGTGAGCACTGCCCCGGCGACGGTGACGTTCGGACCGCGGTACGGATCGGCGGTGAACTGAGTCTCGATCGGTTGCCCGTCGATCATCAGGTACGGCACGCGGCCGTGGCCTTCGCCCGCCGGCCAGGCGGGAAACTCGAACGGCGGCATCGCCATGATCACCGTCCCACCCACCGGGATCGCGTCGCCGAAGCCCCAGTCGTACTCCGGTTCGACGTAAGTCCCGGACGTGGCATAGGTGAATGCGATCTGTTCGCCCGTGAGGGCCTGCAGGCGCACCTCGCCGCCATGAAGCGAGGGCGGCGCCTCGCGGTCGCGACGCGCGATCGCCGCCCGAAAGGCGTCGAGCGTGCCGTGCTCGGTCACGGATCCGGTCTCGACCACAAAGCCGCCAAAGCCGCCGGCAGGAATGACGTCGAGGCCGCTGCCGACGGCGCGCAGGCAGACAAAGGTGCGGCCCAGCTCAGCAAAGACCGGTGAGCCGTCGGCGGGCAGGTCGACGGTGCGTCCGTCGCCAAAGGTCAGGACTGCGCGCCGTTCCGCGATCGCGACCTCGCGGGGTCGCACGGGATTCTCGCGCGCCGTGTCGCCAGGGAAGACGCGGCGCAGGGTTTCGCCCCGGCGCTCGCGCCAGGCGGCGACCCGGGCCATGGCCTCGGCGTGCAAGGCCCCGGCGTTGGCCGGCGTGTGCCACACATCGATGAGCACGCCGCGCCATTGTCCAACCTGGCGCCAGGGGTCGCGCCCGCGTCCGCCGTGGAGCACGGCGGCGGTGCCGTCGGGGCCGCGGGCGACCAGCTTCCAGAGCAGATCCTGGCTGTCGCCCCCGGTCCAGCCGCCGGTGGGCCGCGCCACGGCGGCGCCGAGGGTGTAGTCGTGATGCAGATACGTGAGCACGCGGGACTGCTGCCGCACCGAGGCGTCCCCGTGCACCACGTAGCTCGGCTTGGTCTCGAAGTGATGCCGGCCATACACCGTCGCCGGCAGTTCCTTGCGGGCAAGGCGGCCAATGACGTCAGGCGGGCGGTAGGACGAAAGCGCAAGGTAGACCAGCTGGCTGTAATCCTGGCCGGTGAAGGCCGGCGCAGCGTCGCCGGGCAGGCCGCCCCACCAGAGCCAGCCCACCTGGTCGAGGTTGCTTTGTCCGCTGCGCACCGGAGCGTTGCTGCGTTGTTCCGCCCCGGCGAAGACCCCGGCGGTGGTGCGCAGGGCCACGGTGGCTGCAATCCAGTCGAGCACGGCGCGGGCGGCGCCGCGGACCTCCGGATCAGCCGCATGGTCGTACATCACCACCCAACAGGCGACCACGTACGGATAGTAGATCGAGCTGTCCCATTCCCCGAAGCCGACCTCGTAGGTCGAGCGCGCCGTCTCGATGAAATAGGGCTTCAGCTCGTCCAGCCAGCGCCGGGCCTCGGCGTGGTACGCTCCGGTCACCGGATCGTCCGCACCGCGCGTCACGACGGTTTGGGCGATCAGATACCCGCCGGTTCGGCCCATCAGCATGTGGTTCTCCGTGCCCTGGCCGGTGAGCATGTTGAGGGCGGAAAAACTCGGATCGAAGCGCAGGGACTGCCGAACCAACACGCGCAGATCGTCGTCGCTCACGAGGGCGGGATGGCGCGCCAGCACCGTGCCGAGCCCGACCGGACTGAAATAGAGGTAGCCGACGGCAGGGTTGCGCGGTTCGACCCCGGGACGATCGTCAGGTGCGTTGTGAATCAGGCCGGTGATGAGCTCGCGCACGGTGAAGGACGAGCCGTCGCGCTGGGTGATGCGGCTTGTGCCGGTAGGGTCGCGTTGCAACTCAGCGAAAATGCGCGGCCACCAATGCTTGCCGACATCGTTGACCGCCCGGTTGCGCAGCAGGCCGGAGTCATCGGGCCGCCAGGCGCCCGAGCCGAGGAGGTGCGAGCGCACGTGATCGAGCAGGTGCGCGCGGCGCGAATCGGTTTCGTCGCGGGCGAACGCTTCCCGTACAAGGAGCGAGAGGGCAACCAGGGCGAAGAGTCGAAGCCAGGACATGAGGTGGACGCGCCGGTCCCTCGGCGCGTGGTTGGGAAGCTCAGGGCATGCTCAGACGACGGAAGCGCGCGGAGGGACCCGCGCGCCCACCGGGTGGGGCATCAAGGTGAAGGCGCGGCGCGCCACACCGGTTCCTCACCGGTGTAGTCGACGGTGTAGGCAGCGGCGTCGGTGCGCACGGTAAGGATACCGTCCTTGATCGTGAGCGGGCCGCTGGCGATGTGGCCGCCTCCGGCCCAGCGGGACCAGTCGACGTCCTGGCCATTGATGCGGGCGGCCGGCCGGAGTTCGGCCGGCTGGTAGCGCAGGGAGAGTTCATCGCCGGCGAGCGAGCGGTAGGTAGCGGTCAACCCCGCGAGCCGCGGGCGGGCGGCGCGATCGAGCCGCTCGATGGTGGGGAAACTCCGTCGTTCCACCGCCTCGAGGGCGAAGCCGTTGAGGTCGCCCGGGAAGACGAGAATCTTGTGGTCCCGCAGACGCTGCAGGTCGGCGGGCAGGCGGTTGCGGGCGAGCCAGCGGCGGTCGGGTGGATCGATCCAGAAGGCCCCCGGCTGCAGTGGGGAAATCACGACCCAGGTGTCGGGCGTTTCGAGGATGTAACGGTCACCGCGGGCATGGACCA
Organism: uncultured Opitutus sp.; assembly: GCA_964476565.1. Lineage (GTDB taxonomy): Bacteria > Verrucomicrobiota > Verrucomicrobiia > Opitutales > Opitutaceae > CAMAXB01. The sequence continues at coordinate 93 of CAYZBG010000157.1, read as the reverse complement.
CGGCCTCGCGCGGGATCCAGAGCCAGGAGGCAGCCGAGGCCGGCGCGGCGGCGAAGAAGGCCTCGAGCGACGGCAGGTCCTGCGTTTCGGGGG
>CAYZBG010000156.1:0-4559 GCA_964476565.1 uncultured Opitutus sp. | reverse complement strand
GAAGCTGACCCTCAGCCTGGCCATCGTGCTCTGGGCGCTGTCGTCGCTTCTGCCGGTCAATGACCGGCCCTTCAACGAGTACGTCAAGGCCGAGGCTTCGGCCAAACCGGCGGAGTTCGCTGCCTTGCTGAAGGAAGCGGAAGACCGCGCCGCGGCCGGCCAGGCGCCGAGCGTGTTCATGGCGCTCAAGCGCCTCGCGCAGGAACGCCGGCTCGATCTCACCTCCTACTTTCCCCACCTCGAGCTCGGCGACGTCGGCAATGTCGACAAGCGCAACGCCATCCTCCTCGACCACCTCCTGAAGGAATCAAAGGGCCGGCTGCAGCTCGGTCTCGATCTCAAGGGCGGCGTGGCCTTCACCCTCGAGGTCGACGAGTCCGCGCTGGTCAACGTCCCGGTCGAGGCGCGCGAGGAGCAGCTGAGCAAGGCGATCGAAATCATCGGCGAGCGTATCAACGGCCTCGGCGTGGCCGAGCCGATCATCCGCGCCATTGGCGAGAGCCGCATCGAAGTGCAGCTCCCGGGCGTCAACACCAAGGATAATCCCGAGGTCGTCGACAGCGTGAAAAAGCCGGCGCGCCTCGATTTCCGCGTCGTGCACCCGACGCTCACGCCGGCGATGGTGCCGGCCGGACAGGTTCCGCCGGGTTATGAAATCATGACGCTGGACGACGAGTCCCGCGGCCAGTCGGTCTCCTACGACTACTTCGTTAAACGCATTCCTGAGATGACCGGCGAAAGCATCGCCGACGCCTACCCGGCGACGGACGAGCTCGGTCGCTTCCGCATCGTCCTGCGCTTCACGTCCGAGGGCTCGGCCCGGTTTGCCGAGGTCACCGGGATGATCGCCGATGAGGGGCGCCGCGCCGGCCGCGAAGGGCAGCTCGCCATCGTGCTCGACGGCAAGCTCTACTCCGCCCCGACGGTGCGGCAGCAGATCATCGGTGACTCGGCCGAGATCACGGGCCGCTTCACCCAGCGCGAGGCGGTCGAGCTGGCCAACGTGTTGAACAACCCCCTCGATCTCCCGTTGAAGATCGTGGAGCAGTACGAGGTCGGCCCCTCGCTCGCTTCGGACGCCATTTCGAGCGGACGTCTCGCCTTCATCATCGGCGTTTCGATCACCGCGGCGTTCATCGTCGTCTTCTATTCCACCGGTGGCCTGCTCGCGGTCTGCGCGATGGCCCTGAACGTCCTCGTCATCCTCGGCGTCATGGCCAGCATTGGCGCGACCCTGTCGATGCCGGGCATCGCCGGCATCGTGCTGACCATCGGCATGTCGGTTGACTCGAACATCCTGATCTTCGAGCGCATGCGCGAGGAGTTGAAGCTGGGCAAATCGCTGCCGACCGCCCTGGAAGCCGGTTTCGAGAAGGCGTTCTCCGCCATTCTCGACGGCAATCTTACGACCCTTATCACCGCAGGCATCATGATTGCGCTCGGCACCGGTCCGGTGAAGGGCTTCGGCGTCACCCTCGCCATCGGTATTTTCTCCACCATGTTCGCGGCGCTCGTCATCAGCCGCCTCTTCCTCGACTGGGCGATCAACGGCGTGGGCATCAAGCGCATCCCGATGATGGCCGTGTTGCAGAATACGAGCTATGACTTCCTGAAGTACGCTCGCCCTGCCTTCATCGCGTCCTGGCTGGTGGTGGCCATCGGCATCGGCGCCGTCATCATCAAGGGCAAGGAGGTCTACGGCATCGACTTCACCGGCGGTGACCAGGTTTCCCTTTCCTTCGAGAAGAAGATCGACCTCGCCGAGGTGCGCAGCATCGCCACGGCGGCTGGGGTGAATGACCTCAATCTCTCCTACACCCAGCAGATCGGCAGCGACCGCGAGGTGCTCCGCCTGACGACGCCGTTCGACCTGTCGGACGCGCTCGTCACGGCCCTGCAGACGGCCCGACCGGACGCTGGTTTTGCGCTGGTGGGCGAGTCCCGCATCGGACCGAGCGTCGGCGCCGAGATCCAGGCGAACGCTGCGTGGGCCGTGTTCTGGTCGCTGGTCTTGATCCTGATCTACGTGGCCTTCCGCTTCGAGTTCGGCTACGGCATCGGCGCGGTGGTTTCGACCATTCACGATGTCATCATCACGATCGGCATCTTCGTCCTGCTGGGGCGCCAGTTCAACGCCTCGATGGTGGCCGCCATTCTGCTGATCATGGGTTACTCGCTGAACGACACGATCGTCATCTTCGACCGCATCCGCGAGGAGTTGAAGCTCAACCCGAACGGCACGTTGCGCGAGTTGATCAACAAGTCGCTCAATCTGACGCTGGCGCGTACCTTCGTGACGGGCGGCACGACCTTCCTGACGGCCATCGTACTCTTCACGGTGGCGGGCGGCGAGGTCAACGACATCGCGCTCACCCTCATCATCGGCGTCATCACCGGTACCTTCTCGTCCCTCTTCATCGCCTGCCCCGTCTTCTACTGGTGGCACAAGGGCGACCGGAAGCACGTCGAGAAGCACCAGGACGTCGCGCCGACCTACGAGTGGACGGGCGCCAGCAAGGCGTCGCAGTAAACCCCTCCGCACAACGCTGCGATGCGCTGGACCTACACGCCGCTCCCGGCCGATGAGGTCGAGGCGCTGAGCCGTCGCGCCGGCGTGTCGCCGATCCTCGCCGAGCTCCTCCTGCGCGGAGGGCTCGGGGACGATGCGGCGGCCGCCCGTTTTCTCCGGCCGGCCCTGGCCGAGATCAACGACCCGTTCCGGCTGAGCAACGTCGACCTTGCGGTCGCGCGGCTTTGCCGCGCCCTCGAGGCACGAGAGGAGATCGTGGTCCTGGGCGACTACGATGTCGACGGAGTCAGCAGCACCGCGCTGCTGGTCAGCGTACTCCGCCGCTTCGGTGCCGATCCGCGTTACGTCGTTCCCCGCCGGATGGAGGATGGCTACGGCCTGTCGCGCAGCGCGATTGACCGCGCCCTCGAGCAGGGGCGGCCGCAGCTCTTCATCGCCCTGGATTGCGGCACGAATTCGCACGTCGAGGTCGACTACCTGCACAGCCTCGGCGTCGACGTGCTGGTCATTGACCATCACCGGTCGAAGGAAAAGCCGCTCGAGCGCGGCATTCTGATCAACCCGCACGTGTATCCGGGTGAGGATGACGCCGCCTGGCGGAACCTTTGCACCGTCGGCCTCGTCTTCAAGCTGGCCCATGGCCTGGTGAAGCGCCTGCGGGAGGAAAATCATCCCGTCGCGTTCCGGATCAAGCTGCGCGACTACCTCGACCTCGTGGCGATGGGCACGGTGGCGGACCTCGTGCCGCTGACGGGCGAGAACCGGATTTTTGCCCGCTTCGGGCTGCGGATCCTCCAAGGGGCGGAACGACCGGGCCTGCGCGCGCTGATGCAGGTGGCCGGTGTCCGGCCCGGCCAGGATCTCATGCCGGTGGACATTTCGTTCCGGCTCGGGCCGCGCATCAATGCCAGCGGCCGGCTGGCCGACGCGGCGCTCTCGGTCGATCTGCTCCTGAGCGAGGATTCCCAGTTTTGCGACGACACCGCACAGCAGTTGGATGCGTTCAACCGCGAGCGGCAGGAGATCGAGCGTCAGATCACCGATGAAGCCGAGCGGATGATCGAGACCCAGTTCGCCCACCTGCCGGGGATCGTGCTCTTCGGCGAGAACTGGCATCCCGGGGTGGTGGGCATTGTCGCCGGCCGGGTGACGCGCAAGTACAACCGCCCCTGCGTGGTCCTCGGCAACGAAGGCGACACGGCCAAGGGGTCGGGCCGCAGCATCGACGGGATCAACCTCGTGGACGTCCTGGGCCAATGCAGTGCGCATCTCAGCAGCTGGGGCGGGCACCCGATGGCGGTGGGCGTCGCGCTGTCCAAGAGCAACGTCCAGGCGTTTCGCGAGCATTTTGCGGCGGCGGTTCGGGCCCATGCCGGTGGTGACCTGATGGAGGCCGAGCTCGCCATCGCCGCGTGGCTGCCGCTTGACCAGGTGCGCGAACGCCTGATGGAGGAGCTCGAACAGCTGCATCCATTCGGCCAGGCCAATCCGGAACCGGTGTTCGGGCTCGGACGCGTGGTGCTGCGGCAGCGTCCCGAAGTCTTCAAGCAGGTGCATTTTCGCTTCCAGATCGAGGACGGTCGCGGCCGCCGGCTTTTCGGCGTCGCCTGGAAGCTCGCGCACCGCCTGCCCCCGGCCGGCGTGCCGCTCGACCTCGCGGTGAAGCTGACATGGAACCACTTCAACGATCGCAAACTGCTGCAGCTCGAGCTGATCGACTGGCGCCTCGCCACCGAGGGATGAAAGACGAAAATTCTCGCTTGCACTCGGCCGCGATTGCCTGCTCTTTTTGCCCTCCTTTCACGCAGCCGTAGCTCAATTGGATAGAGCATCTGACTACGGATCAGAAGGTTTGGGGTTCGACTCCCTACGGCTGCGCCACTTTTGCCCCGGGTGACATCACCCGGGGCAATTTGTTTTCCGGGATCGAGGGTCCTGCAGGGGGCTCGGCGGCAGCCGAATCGGTCGCCACTGGGCGATCGACATAGGTAGGCCCTCGCAGGCGTTCCCTGTCACACCACCGGACATG
>CAYZBG010000155.1:0-4703 GCA_964476565.1 uncultured Opitutus sp. | reverse complement strand
CCCGAGAACACGGCGTTATGCAGAGGCGTCATCCCCAGCTTCCTGCTGGCCCGATTGACCTCCGCCCCAGCGTCCAGCAGGACCGCGGCTGCCTCGGTGCGCCCCCTGCGTGCCGCATCATGCAACGGCGTGTGGCCTGCAGCATTCCCGGCATTCACGTCGCCGCCTTTGTTAATCAACGCGCTCACCAGCGCAGCGGCGCCCTCCGCCGCGGCAATGTGCAGCGGCGTCGTGCCATTCGCATCCCTTTTCATGTCTGACATCCGGCCCCCATATGACTCGTTCAGTCTCCTTTGCTAGCACATCCAGCACCGTCTGTGTGTGACATGTTGGTGACAAGTGAGCGTCCACCATCCAACCGGTTGACAACGCGTATCAAATTCGCTTGCCAGGAACGGCCCCGGGCGTCACCCGTGCCGCTGTACTTCTACCACGGTCATTATCTTGTAACCGGGCTGTCATGAAACTGTCATGAGTGCATCCGGCAGATACGTGATACACTGAGGCGATGCAACAAATCTGAACAGTGGTATGGGGACAAACACGGAAGCGGCGTCCTGGGGATATGCACAGGCTGTAAACGGTCGCGCCAATCAGGAGGATCGGGCCTACCTTGCGCACTGTCCGCCTCTTGATGACGCGGAGGCGGCGGAGCTGTTGCGGCGGTGCGTCTCGCGGCTCGATGAAGTGACGCGCGATCATTTAGAGCACGGAAGCACATTTACTGGTGCGGTAGTAACGCGTCATGGCAACATTGTGACCGCCCACCTGGGTGACTCTCCAGCAGCGGCATTCGTGTACGATCCCCGCACGGGCGCGATGGAGGTGTCGCGGCTCACCATGCCTCATACTCCAAGTATTGCGACCAGGCACTTCGCCATACACGGACAGCATTGGCGCGAACGCGGTGGACGCGTCGAAGTACCAGGTGTACCCGGCTCCATCAGTGTCAATCGCGCCCTTGGGGATATGCAGTACGGCTCGGCCGTCTCCAAGGAAGCCGAGATAGCCCTACACGACGTGGCTCGTTTTCATGCTCAAGGCAAGACGGTGTTTCTGATGCTGGCCAGTGACGGTATCATTGTCGGTCGTGACCTTGAGCGAAGCCTGGCAGGACTTGCCGAAACGCTTCGAGGCGCATTGTCGGACAAAGCGCATGATTCTCTCACGGACCATGCCGGGCGACTCGTGCAGCATTGCCTGCGGCCCGGTGGGGATAATGTCACGGTTACGCTGACGGAGGTAAAGCCGGGACGTGGTGTGTTTGCCGCGGTTCTTGACGGCCACGGCGGCGCAAGGACGGCCGATGTGGCGGCCGAGGAGTTGCAACGCATTCTGAGTGCGCCGTCTCTTACCCCTGCGACTGGTCATCTTGCGACACACCCCTTTTCGCCACGCCCTGTGAATCGGCTCGGACGTATCGGCATCCTCGCGGCCATTGGCGTGCTTGGTGGGTGGGTAGCGTACGAGGTCGCTCGCCGGCGACGCGGAGAACCCGCCGAGCCGTCGCGCACCCCACACGGTCCGCGCGGGTAGCATGTCGCCAGACGCGATCCGCATCACGGACGGCCGGTACACCACTGACAGTACTGGAGCACTGGTACTCTATATCGTGACACAGCCCGGACGCCGAAAAGGACCAAAGACGGTGTACTGACGCATAGGCACCGACCGTCTCGTCAGCACCGCAGATGGGGCTCCGCCTGATGCGGGTACCGCATTCGTCACACGAGTGCCACTAATAATGAGTGCAGGCCCTCGATCCTCTGTAGTTCGCAACACGGCACTCTTGCGCGACTGCTCTCACCTGTGGTATGCTGCACACCCAATATGTCCGCACCGAACCCGCTCCACCTCGCCAACACCGCCCAGCAGATGGCCCGCTCCGCGCCGGCGTCCGACGCTGTCGTCTTCAACAAGGTCGCGATGGTCTGCATGGGAGTAATGGCCGCCGCCTCGGTCATGCAGGTGCTCCAGCCCATGCTGCGCGACCTGAACCGCAAGCACGCCGCAGAAGAGCAACGACATGGACGCTGGCGCGGCCGCTGAGCACCCGCGCGGGCGATAACCGGCCAACCATGAGGGAAGGGGGAGCAATATGGCAAGAAGGATACTCCTTGTAGGCGATCAATCGAATCGCGAGTTGTGGCAGGATAAGCTCGCAGTCGCCGGCTACACGTGTCATGGCGTAGGCACCATGATGGAGGCCATCGAATACTTACACAGCCACGCCGCCGACACGCCGATGCTTGTGCAGGAGAATCTTCGGATCGCGTATCCCGAAGCCGTTTCGCGATCCGATATTCCCGCTGAGTTCAAGGTCGTGCCGGCCATGGATCGTGGCGTCACGCTCATTCAGTATGCGCGCCACCACGGTCTGCTCAATACCGAAACGCCGGCCTATCTTGCCACCATCTACCCCGAAGCCAAGAAATATGCAGCGCGTCCCGAGGGCGTCACTCGGGTCATCCGCGACTTGGCTCTCACTGACGATCTGGCGGGACAACTCCAGTCACCGGTTTTCAACGCTCGCCACGGACGACGGGCGGACGATTCCACGCCGCAGCGGTAAGCCTCTACCGCGTGACATCAGCGATTGCCTTCTACAGCGAAGTATTCCCCTCAGCAGCGCATTGGTGCGCCATGTTACGCCCAGGAAGATGAACGGTTGCCCGCATCACCATTCAATCGCGTCAATGACCGTCTCGCGTTCGTCCGCCTCCAAACCGGTTGCACGATCCGCCTCCTGAATCCACGGCACGCGGTGCCGCGTGATGCCTTCGAAGAGGTGCACCGTCGGGCGCACTTCGGCGTTGAGGTTTCGGCCCTTGATGCGGATCTTCCGGCCGGCGACCGAGAGGGTGATCCCATCGGACGGATTGAATTCCGCATGGTCGAGGTATCCGTAGCCCACGGCCAGGATGCAGCCGTCCTTCCTCCGAAGCTCCAGCATCCGCGAGAAGTCCTTCACGCCCCGAAGCCAACCGAACGCACCGAGATCGTCGGCGGCTTCGAGTTCAGTCACGACGGTCTGCCCCCCGAGTCCGGCGGCAATCTTCGGGGCGTACCGGTGAAGCACCGAACTATCGCTCATGGGTCATCCCTTCTCTCTCGCGGTCCAGGACAGGTACGGCCGGCACAAGGGTCTCCATGCGATGGAGGTGCTCAGCGCGCTCACGGAGTGCGCCAGCCCCGACCAGCTCCGTCGCGGTGATGCGATCGTCCGAGTGGCTCACCGCATCGAGGAGCGATTCCTTGTCGTCCGTGTAGACCGTGACACCCTTGCGCCCGCGCGAGACCGAGACGTAGAACTGCTCGCGCGACGAGGCCGGGAAGGACTGCGACGACTGGCCGATGAAGACCCGCTTCACGGTCTTTCCCTGCGAGGCGTGAGAAGTCACGACGTAGCCGTGCGCCAGGTGCCCGTAATCCCTGCCGATTGTCTTGCCATTGGTGAGCCGGATATCGCCCTTCGCCGTGAAACCCGCAACCGTGCACAGCGTTCCGTTATTGAGGTCGCCCGTCCCGTCGGCCGTCTTGCCGTTCCGGGTGATCCGCAGCTTGTCGCCCGGCGCTACCGGCAGGAGGTTCGGGCGGAAGACCTGGAACTTGTCGGCCTGATCGAGCGGCAGCGGTTCGCTGCCGACGGCGACGCGCTGCCCCTTCCTGAATCCCTTGACATTCTGGTGGAAGACCAGCACATCGCCGGGGGAGTAGTTCAGCGGATCGGCCCGCTCGCCTTCGGTCAGGTTCGCGTTTTCGAGGACGGGAAGGCGGCGCTCGCCGGGGCCGAGTTCGCCCAGCTCTTTGAGCCGGGCGCGGATTTCATCGGTGATCCACTCCCCCTCCAGGTGTGTGGGCGACACGACCAGAGCCGCATCGTCTGACTTGTCCTCGCGGATCGCGGCCACGTAATCCGCGGCGAGCGTCTTGTACCGCTCCGTTTCCGGCGCTTCCCTGATCCAGCCGAGATCGTCGAGCCGGCGGAAGCCCTCCTCCGTCCGGCCTTCGGAGAGCGCCCGCACCGCCTGCTTGTAGTCGCCCTCCTGCCGCTGAATCTCGCGGATGTTCGTGGGCACGAGACCGGCTTCCTCTTCCAGCAGCCGCAGCGCAGCGCCGCGTTCCACCGACCCGTGCTGACGCCGGTCGCCCGAGAGAATGACGCGGGCATCGAGACGGTCGGCCAGGTCGAAGACCTCCCGCATGGACTTCGTGCCGAGCAATCCGGCCTCGTCGATCCACAGCACCTGCCCCTGCATGGTCCGCTGCATCCGCTCATCGCGGCGCAGGCGCGCCACGGTGTCGGCTCCGGCGAAGCCTTCTTTCTCCCGTAGCACGAACCGGCTCGCATCCGCCGACGGCGCGAAGACGAAGACGCGCCTGCCGTTCCCCTCGATCGCCTCCACCGCTTCCTTCATCATCGTCGTCTTGCCGGTTCCGGCCGCCCCGCGGATGAGCATGACGCGGTCCCGCGAGTGCAGGACATGCTCGACCGCCCGGCGCTGATCGGCATTGAGCCAATCGCGGGCGAACACGTGCGTCCCGATGCCGAGCTGGCGGCACGCGCCCCTGCCCTCGCGTGCGAACTCCAGCATCCGCCGCTCTTCGGCAAGCACTTCCCGCGTGGTGACCAGCCGCCGCCCATTCTGGTCGGCGCGGATGAGGTCGCCACGCCCGACCTCCGCCATCACCCACTCGGGAGA
>CAYZBG010000154.1:0-4714 GCA_964476565.1 uncultured Opitutus sp. | reverse complement strand
GCAGGCAGCCCTTCCTGCCGCCCGCCGTGCCGTTCGGCTCCAGGCAGTGGCCGACCCTGATCACGACGGGCTCCGGTCCGACGTCGCTCGACGAGCTCAAGTAGGCGCTCACTTCCGGGCTGGGCGGGCGCCGGTCGCGTCCGCCCCGCGGCAAACGGCAAATGCGAGGCATGGGATGAACCTCAACACGATCGTCGACGTGAAGCGGCCCAAGTCGTTCGAGGAGATCGAATGGCGCGACGGGCACGCTTTCCTGGGGGGCGGCACCTGGCTGTTCTCCGAGCCGCAGGTCGCGACCGACACGCTGGTCGACCTCGAGCGGCTGGGCTGGCCGGCCCTCACCGCGACGCCGCAGGGCCTCGAAATTGCCGCGACCTGCAAGATCGTCGAGCTGCACGACTACAAGGGGCCGCCCGACTGGAAGGCCGTGCCGCTCTTCGACAAGTGCATCGACGCCTTCCTGATGTCGTTCAAGATCTGGAACGCCGCGACCGTCGGCGGCAACCTCGTGATGTCGCTGCCGGCCGGGGCCATGATCTCGCTCACCGCGGCGCTCGAGGGCGTGTGCACGCTATGGCCCCAGAAGGACAAGCCGCGCCAGGTGCCGGTCGTCGACTTCGTGACCGGCATGCACACCAACGTCCTGCAGAAGGGCGAGCTGCTGCGGTCGATCCTGCTGCCGGCTTCGGCGCTCAGAAAGCGCTCCGCCATGCGCCAGGTTTCGTTGACGCGCTACGGGCGCTCGGCGGCGCTGATCGTCGCCACAGTGAACGACGCCGGCGACGACTTCCTGCTCACGGTCAGCGCAGCAACCCCTCGCCCAGTCCATATCCGCTTCAAGAAGACGCCGACGGCGGCCGAGATGCGGGATGCGATCGACGCCCGCCTGCCGCCCGACGCCTGGTTCCACGACGTCCACGGCTCGGCGCCCTACAAGCGCCACGTCACATTCTATCTCGCCGAACAGATTCGCGCGGAGCTGTCATGAGCAAGTACGACGTCAACGGCCGCCTCTATGCGGCAGAGCCGAAGCCCGGCCAGTGCCTGCGCACCTTCCTGCGTGACCTCGAGGTCTTCGGCGTCAAGAAGGGCTGCGATGCCGGCGACTGCGGCGCCTGCACGGTGTGGATCGACGGCCAGCCGTTCCATTCGTGCCTGGTGCCGGCCTTCCGCGGCGAGGGCCGCAAGGTCACCACCATCGAGGGCCTGTCGAAGGACGGCAAGCTGCACCCGATCCAGCAGGCATTCCACGACGCCCAGGCGTTCCAATGCGGCTACTGCGCCGCCGGCATGATGATGACGACGGCCTCCGCCGCCTTCGACCAGCACCGCAAGGACGACCTGCCGCACGCGCTGAAGGGCAACATCTGCCGCTGCACCGGCTACCGCTCGATCGTCGACGCCCTGCACGGCAAGTCGAACATCGAGGAGGACGTCGCGGGCAAGGCGCTGGGCGCCAGCCTGCCCAACCCGTTCACCGACGCGATCCTGACCGGCAAGGCCCGGTACACGATGGACATCGCGATGGACGGCCTGCTGCACATGAAGGTGCTGCGCTCGCCGCACGCCCATGCCCGGATCAAGAGCATCGACAAGTCCAGGGCGCTGGCGATCCCCGGCGTCGTGGCGGCCTATACCTGGGAGGACGTTCCGCGCCGGCTCTACAGCACCGCGCTGCACGAGGACCACCTGGTCGATCCCGACGACACCTACATGCTGGACAATGTCGCCCGCTTCGCCGGCCAGCGCATCGCCATGGTCGTCGCCGAGACGGAAGGCGCGGCGGAAGCCGGTTGCCGGGCGCTGCAGGTCGAGTACGAGATCCTGCCCGCGGTGTTCGATCCGGTCGCGGCCCTGGAGCCCGGGGCGCCGATCCTGCACGACAAGGACGAGGTCGTGACCGAGAACGGCAACCTCTTCTGCACCCTGCAGGGCGAGATCGGCGACGTGACCAGGGGCTTCAGGGAAGCCGACGTCGTCCACGAGAACACCTACTCGACCTCGCGCGTCCAGCACGTGCATCTCGAGACGCACGGCTCGATCGCCTGGAAGGGTGACGACGACCGCTGGCACGTCCGCACCAGCTCGCAGGGCCCCTTCGCGGCGCGCGCCAAGCTGGCGTACCTGATGGGCGTGCCGGCCAGGCAGATCCACGTCTTCACCGAGCGGGTCGGCGGCGGCTTCGGCGGAAAGCAGGAGATGGTCTCCGAGGACCTGCCGCTGCTTGCCAGCATGAAGCTGGGCGGCCGGCCGGTTAAGTGGGAGTGGAGCCGCGAGGACGAGTTCATCGGCGCCACGACGCGTCACCAGATGACGACCAGGATCAAGGTCGGCGCCAGGAAGGACGGCACGCTGGCGGCAATCGACTGGCAGGTGATCTCCAACACCGGCGCCTACGGCAACCACGGCGGCGAGACGCTGGCGGCGGCGATGGCGAGTCCGATGGCGGCCTACCGTTGCGACAACAAGCGTGGCGTCGGCCGCGCGGTCTACACCAACATGGTGCCGGGCGGCGGCTTCCGCGGCTACGGCGCCTCGCAGACCACCTTCGCCATGGAATGCGCGATGGACGAGCTGGCGCGGACTCTTGGCCTCGATCCCTTCGAGATCAGGCGCAAGAACGTGGTCCGTCCCGGCGACAACGTCGAATCCATCTGGAAGGAGGCCGGCGACGCGAGCTTCGGCAGCCACGGCATCGACGAATGCCTCGACATCGTCGAGCACGAGCTGAAGAAAGGCAACGGCACGAAGAGGCCCGACGGCGAGGAATGGGCCGAGGGCCAGGGCGTGGCGCTCGCCATGCTGGAATGCGGCCCGCCGACCGAGCACCGGTCCGGCGCGGAGATGCATCTGAGGCCCGACGGCACCTATCACCTCGCCTGCGGCTCGTCCGAGATGGGCAACGGCATCACCACGGCGCACAAGCAGATCGCCGCCTCCATTCTGGGCGTGCGCGCGCTCGACATCGACATCGTCAACGCTGACACCGACCGCACGCCCTACGACACCGGCACCTTCGCCAGCACCGGCACGGTGGTGGCCGGAAAGGCGGTGCACATCACGGCCGAGGCGATGCGCGACGACGTGCTCGACTTCGCCGCCCGCCACACCGGTGCCGACCGCGCCCAGTGCCGGCTCGACAACGACGCCGTGATCTGCGGCAACAGGCGGATCGCGCTCGGGGAGCTCCATGCCGCCGGCGCCAAGGTGAACCACCGCTTCACGGTCGGCCGCCGCGCCTACCTCTCGCCGCGCACCATCGCCTTCAACGTGCAGGGCGTTCGGCTCGCGGTGCACAGGATCACCGGCGAAATCCGTATCCTGCACAGCGTGCATGCCGCCGACATCGGCAGGCCGATCAATCCCATGCAGTGCCGCGGCCAGCTCGACGGTGCCGTTACCATGGGCTACGGCTGGGCGCTGATCGAGAACATGGTCCACGACGAAGGCCACATGGTGAACCCGCAGCTCCGCAACTGCCGCGTTCCGGCCTTCGCCGACACGCCGCACACCGACATCTTCTTCGCCGAGACGGTCGATGCGATCGGCCCGCTCGGCGCAAAGTCCCAGGGCGAGTGCGGCATCAACCCGGTGGCGCCGGCGGTCTCCAATGCGCTCGCCGATGCGACCGGCGTGCGGTTCGCCCACCTGCCCTTCACGCCCGACCGGCTCTTCGCTGACCTGGAACAGGCCGAATGACCGTCAGCATCGTCACCCAGACCTGCGTGCGGCCGGGCCGCGGCGAAGACTTCGCGCGCTGGCAGGGCCAGACCAGCGACCTCGTCGCGGCCTTCCCGGGCTTCGTCGAGCAGCGGCTGATGCCGCCCAATCCCCCGCTTCAGGTCGACTGGGTCATTCTGCAGCGCTTTGCGACGATGGAAGATGCCCAGCGCTGGCTGGCCTCGGCCGAGCGGCAGGCGCGCATCGAAGGCGCGGCACCCATGCTGATCGGCCGCGACGACGTGCATATCGTGCGCGACGACGAAGGCGGCGTCCGGACTGCGCCCGTCTCGGCGGTGATCAGCACCAGGGTCCGGCCCGGCAAGGAGACCGAGTATCGCGCCTGGGAGCGCAAGATCGCCGCTGCGCAGTCGAGGGCCCGCGGCCTGCAGGGCTATCGCTTCGAGCCGCCGGTGCCGGGCGTGCAGGAGGACTACGTGGCGATCCTGCGCTTCGACAGCCAGGCGAACCTGCAGGCGTGGCTCGACTCGCCGGTGCGCAGGAAGCTGGTCGAGGAAGCGGCCCCGCTCACCGAGGAGTTCCACGCCCGCATCGCGAGCTCGGGCTTCGAGCAATGGTTCCGCAACGAACACGGTCCGTCGGGCGGGCCGTCCGTCTGGAAGATGGACATGATCGTCCTGCTGCTGCTCTATCCGATCGTCTTCCTGTGGGGTGTCTGGGTCGGCACGCCGCTCCTGCAAGATGCCTGGAACCTGCCCTGGGCCGTGAACCTGTTCATCGGCAACATCTTCAGCGTCCTGTTGACGGGCTTCATGGTGCCCTGGGTGGCCAACCGCATGGGCTGGTGGATTTTCCCCAAGAGCAACGCGCCGCGGGCCAACTTCGCTGGTGCGGCGATGATCTGCGTCCTCTACGTCGCCTCGATCCTGGTCTTCTGGCGCTTCTTCTGAGTTGCTAGACTGCCCATGGTGGAGGGAACCATGGGCAAGCGACTGAGCGCCGACGAAGTTTCACGGTATCGCCGCGACGGCTT
>CAYZBG010000153.1:1876-4778 GCA_964476565.1 uncultured Opitutus sp. | reverse complement strand
TGCGGCCTGCGCGGATTCTCGGCCGACGCGTACCGCCGCATGGAACTGCGCACCACGGGCATGGAATTTGCGTCGGAGATGGTGATCAAGGCCGTGATGCTCGGCCTGCGCGTCACGGAAGTGCCCACCGTGCTCCGTCCCGACGGCCGCGGCCGCGCTCCCCACCTCCGTCCCTGGCGCGACGGCTGGCGCCACCTGCGTTTCATGCTGCTGTTCAGCCCGCGCTGGCTGTTCCTGTATCCGGGCCTCGCCCTGATGCTGGCCGGCCTGATCGCGGGCGGGCTGCTGCTGCGCGGACCGCTCCACGTCGGCGGCGTGACCTTCGACGTGCACACGCTGCTCGCCACCGCCGTGGCGGTGTTGGTGGGTTTCCAGGCCTCGGCCTTTGCCGTGCTGGGCAAGTTCTACGCGATCCGTTCCGGCCTGCGCCGCCCCGATAGCGACTTTGCCGCATGGGTCAGCGCCCTTAGCCTCGAACGCTGCCTGCTGACGGGCGCCCTGCTCATCGTGCTGGGTGCCGGCCTGTGGGTGAGCGCCTTCTGGAGCTGGCAGGCGACGGGCTTCGGGGATCTCCAGCCGGTGGATACCCTGCGACGCGTGATTCCCGGCGCCCTGTCGCTCGCGCTGGGCTGCCAGGTGGTGTTGAACGGCTTCCTGCTCAGCATCCTGCACCTCGACCTGCGCAGCGAATCGGCATGAGCGCACGCCCCCTCGGCCTCGCCCAGCCGTGGCTGTGGCTGGCGGTGCTGATGACCGCCCTGAAACTCTGGCTCACCGCCGCGCAGCCGGTCTATGCGCTCGGCGGGGCGAGTCATGACGACCGCCTCTTCCTGCAATTGGCGGAATACATCCGACAAGGGGCGTGGCTCGGACCCTACGACCAGATGACGCTCGCCAAGGGGCCCTTCTACTCACTCTGGGCGGCCGCAGCGAACGCGATCGGTCTGCCGCTGTTCTGGTCGCAGCAACTGCTCTACGCCGCGGCCTGCGCGCTGTGCGTGCGCGCCTTCCGTCCGCTCGCGCTTCCGGCCGCTGGCGCGTTCGCGCTCTACGCGCTGCTGCTGTGGAATCCGATGACCTTCGAGGCGACGAGCCTCGGCCGCGTGCTCCGCCAGCACGTCTACGTTCCCCTCGGCCTGATGATATTCGCCGGGCTCGCCGCGCTGTATGGCCGACGCACCGACGCTGCGGTTCGGCAGGTGCCGTGGGCCATGCTGCTGGGGCTGTCGTTCGGCGCCTTTCACCTCACGCGGGAGGAAACGCCATGGATCCTGCCCGGCGTGGCCCTGCTTGCCGGCGCGGTGATCGTGGGTGCCGTCCGCGCTGGCCGGGCGCAGGTGATCCGCAGCGGCACGATGCTCGGCCTCGCCGCGGTCATGGCCGCGCTGCCGGTGCTGGTCGTCTCCTCGCTGAACGCCCGCCACTACGGCTGGTTTGGTACGGTCGAGTTTCGCGCCGCCGCCTTCAAGGATGCGTACGGGGCGCTGACGCGCGTGCAGGCGGGTGAGCCGGTACCGTTCACGCCCGTGACGCAGGCTGCGCGCGAGGCGATGTACCCGGTGAGCCCGGCCTTCTCGACGTTGCGTCCACACCTCGAAGGAGCGATTGGCCTGGGCTGGGCGGAGGCTTCGGCGGGCGTGACCGGCCGGCCGCCGAGCGAACGGGAGATCGGCGGCGGCTGGATGATGTGGGCGCTGCGCGATGCCGTCGCCGCAGCCGGCCACGCGGGCAGCGCGGGCGAAGCACTTGCGTTTTATCGGCAGCTGGCGGACGAGATCAACGCCGCCTGTGACGACGGCCGGCTCCCGGCCGGCCCACGCCGCAGCGGCTTCGTGCCTGAATTGCGCGAGGGTCAGGCCCGTGAGATCGCCGCCGTGTTCCTGCAGTTCGGCGACTACGTCACCCATTTCCGCGGCTTCAGTGCGTATGCACCGCCCAGCGAAGGGGACGATGGCCTGTTTGTGCTGTTCCGCGAGATGACCGGAGGGCGCATCGCGCCGGTCGAGCCTGACCCGGCCGCAAACACGCCTTCACAGCAGGCGCGTATCGATGCGCTGCATCGCGTGGGCAAGCTGCTGCGGCACGGATGGCACGCGCTCTTCTGGATCGCGATGGCTGCCGTGGTCGTGCGGATTGCCAGTTCCATTCGCCAGCGCACCTGGAGCTATCCCCTGACCCTTGCCGCCGCTGCCTGGGGATCCGCAGCGGCGTACATCGGCATCCAGGCGATCATCCACGTCACATCGTTTCCCGTGATGGTGATATCGTCGTTCGCGTCGGCGTATCCCTTTGTACTGCTGTTCATCGGCGCCGTCGGCCTTGAGGTCGGCCCCGCCTGGCTGCCCCGCGTGCGCGCGCACATCAGCGGCCTCATCCCGGCGGCTTGGCGAGAACTCCGTCCGGCGGTGCCGCCTGAGCCCGATGCGCCGTGGAAACGTCGCCTACCGTGGATCGGCGTCCCCCTGGCCCTGCTGCCCTACCTCGTCCATCGCGAGGCCTTTGATACGCTGGTCTGGTTCGCCGACGACCTGTTCCTCGTCGATCAACTCGCGCACATGGGCTTCGCCCAATGGACCTTTGCTTTCTTCACCGAGAGCTTCGTGCCCGTGTTCAAGGTGCTGTGGGGCGGCGTGCTGCTGATCTTCGATGGCAGCTATCCGGCCATGCTGCGGGCACTCTGGCTCACCCACGCGCTCAACACGTACCTGCTCGGCCGCCTGCTGGCCCGTGCCGGGTTGGGATGGAGCGGGGTCGTGCTGGCGCAGGCGGTCTTCGCCCTGACACCCGCGCATCAGGAATCGCTCGGGTGGTCAGTGCAATGGTCCGCCCTGCTGGCCGTCACGTGCCTGCTGGCCGGACTCACCTGGCTCGAGGCACGGGCCCCGGCGGATGGACGCTGGCG
>CAYZBG010000153.1:0-1776 GCA_964476565.1 uncultured Opitutus sp. | reverse complement strand
AGCATGGCCGGACACTGGGGCGATGCGCTGCAGTTCGGCCTGACGTACCTGCTCTACAATCCGGTCTACCTGCTCTTCGGCGAGCCGGAGCTCTACACGGTGCCGTATCACGCCCTCGCCGTCCTCAAGGTGGTCCTCGTGGTCGGCGGTTTCGCGCTGGCGCGAGGTCGCATTCGGCTCCTGCTGTCGGTCCTGCTGGTCTACGATCTCGGCAATGCCGCGCTGCTCGGCATCGGCCGGCATCACACCGGGCTCTACGGCGCCCTCGGCCAACGGTATGCGTACAGCGCGCTGATCTGCCTGCTGCCGTTTGCAGGCGTCGTGTTCAGCCGGGGCCTCGAGCGTCTCACCGCCATGCCTGGACGCCAGCGCCTCGCGGTCGCGGCCGTCGTGTTGCTGCTAGCCGGCCATTTCCTGCGCGGATGGACGGCACCGTTGGCAGATTTCGTCGCGTGGCGGGGGACGGAGATGCGCGCCCATCTCGCTGCACCGTACACAACGGATCCGGCCGCAACTGTGCCCGCGCTGGACTTCATGCACCTCGAACGCGCCAAGGCGTTGCAGCGCGCCTACAACCTGCACTGACGTTCGACCCGTTAGCGCCCGGAAACCTTGACGGACGCCGACCGCGCCGGCGGCTCCGACCAGTTGTGCCAATGATCCTCCCAGCGAATCGCCGCTCCATTGTAGTCAACGTCGCCCGCCACGCCGCCACGGAACGCCACCCGCGCCCGCACGGTCACGGTGGTGCCCGCGGCGCCGGCGGTGACCTGGGTGGTACGCACGGCCGACGGACCGGCATTCGATTCGTAACAGAAGGCGGTCCACGTCTTGCCCCCGTCCACCGAATACTCGGCATGCAGGAAGCCAATCTGCTCGCCCGCCCCGGCGTTCGTCGAGGCGGAGACGGATACGGCCACGGTCGCCCCCGGGGCGACCGTGGCGGGCACCTGCACCTGAACGGTGCGTTTGGCCGCAGCCGCCCAGGCGGGCGCGGTCAGGCCGAGCAAAAAGAGGAAAAACCAAACGAAACGTGGCATCATGGGCCGGAAGACCCATCCGGGGCAGGTTTTGTTCAGAATTTCCTTCAAGTCAGTCCGGACCGGGCGGCCTCTCGAGGGGCAAAATCGACTGGCCACGCCCGGCGCCAGCCGTTTGCCTGACCGTTTTCCTTCTCACCATGGCCAAAACCCTTCTTGTCACCGGCTCTTCCGGCCTCATCGGCTCGGAAGTCTGCGTCTACTTCGCCTCGCTCGGCTACACGATTCATGGCGTGGACAACAATCAGCGCGCCGTGTTCTTCGGCCCCCAGGGCGACACCCGTTGGAACCAGCAGCGCCTGGCCCGGGAACTGAAGGGGTTCGTGCACCACGAACTCGACATCCGTGACCGCGCCGGCGTGCTGGCGCTGGTCAAGCAGGTGAAGCCTTCGGTCATCGTGCACACAGCGGCCCAGCCCTCGCACGACCGCGCCGCGGCGATCCCGTTCGACGATTTCGACACCAATGCCGTCGGCACGCTCAACCTGCTCGAGGCCGCGCGCCAGGCCTGCCCCGAATCGCCCTTTGTGCACATGAGCACGAACAAGGTGTACGGCGACGCCCCGAACAGCATCAAGCTCGCCGAACTGCCGACCCGCTGGGACTACGCCGACCCGGCCTACGCCCATGGCATTCCCGAGACCTTTACGATCGACCAGTCGAAGCACTCGCTCTTCGGCGCCTCCAAGGTGGCGGCGGACATCATGGTGCAGGAGTACGGCCGCTACTTCAACCT
>CAYZBG010000152.1:1665-4880 GCA_964476565.1 uncultured Opitutus sp. | reverse complement strand
CCCGAGGCGGCACGGGCCTCTGGCCCGCCTCCGCCTCGGCCGCCTTGGCCGAGCGTGGTTTCCCGACCACGCTGGACTCTCGCAATACCCAGACACGCCCTAAGGCGCTGAGAACCCGTCCGACCGGCAATGACCGCGTTACCCCGTCGCTGCGCCGGAAAACGGATGCAACTTGGCGACGTTGGACCTGCGACCGTTTGGCGTTTGCCAGCCCGTCAGGGCTGGAGCAGTTTGCGCGCTTCGGCAGCGAGGTCGGAGCTCAAGTTCAAGCCCAAGGCCTTCTCGAGGGATGCCTTAGCCTCATCGGTTCGCTTCAACTGATGCTGGGTGGCGCCGAGGTAGTACCAGGCTTCGGCGTCCTGGGTGCGTTGGCGGGTGCTTTCGTCGAGCAAGGTCAGTGCCTGGGCGTAGGTGCCCTGGCGGTAAAGCAGGATGCCATAGGCCTTGCCCAGTTCCGCGTCGGTCGGAAAGGCCTCGCGGGCTTTCAAGGCGAGGGCTAGCGCGTCGGCGTCGACGCCTGTGCCGGAGGCGGCGAGCAGGGTGAGCTGACGTTTGGCCGGTGCGAAATCAGGGTAGTCGGTCAGAACGGACTTCAGGTCGGTGCGGGCACCGGCGACATCGCCCGAGTTGGCGCGGGCGACGCCGCGGGCAAAACGTGCGGGGAGGGAGCGGGGATTCTCGGCCAGGGCGGCGTCGATTTGGGCGGAGCCGCTGGCGGAGGGGGTCTTGCCGAGGGCAATCAGTTGCTGGAACCGGCGGGCTTCCTCGCTGCGCAGGAAGATGCCGGAACCTTGCAGGCACCGGCGCAGGGCGGCCTCGGCTTCGTCGGTACGGCCCACGGCGTAGGCGGCTTGGGCGAGGTCGAATTGGACGTCACGGTCGGCAGGCCGCTGTTGCGCCGCCTCTTGCAGCAGGCCGAGCGCCCACGGGTAGTCACCGGTGGCGAGGGCTACGCGCCCGCCAAGCAGGGCAACGTCGGCATCGCCGGGGACTGTTTGGCGAAGCGCCCGGGCAACCTCGAGCGCCTCCTGGCGGGCCCCGCGGGCGAGCTGCAGGCGGGTCAGCGGTCCGGCCGCGGCGAGACTGGCCGGGCTGGCCTTGAGGGCCTTGGCGTAAAGGGCGAGAGCGGCGTCGGCTTTGCCTGCCTGCTCCTCGAGGGCGGCGAGGCGGACGAGGGCGATGGGGTCGTTCGGCTGCGTGGAAAGGGCCTTCTCCAACGCGGCGCGTGCGGTCGCCGCGGGCGTCGTGGCATCGATCGAGAGCACTTCGAGGTGCTGCACGGCGTCGGCGCGGCCAGGAAAGTCCGCAGCCAGTTGCAGGGCCTTGACCAGGGTGGAGCGGGCCGCGGCCTCGGCTCCGGTCATGTACTGGGCCATGCCGAGGTGGTATTGGATCTCGGCGTGGTCGGGCAGGCGCGCGGCGCTTTCCTGGAGCAGGGCGAGGGCCCAGGTGTATTGACCTTGCCGATACATGATCCAGCCGAGGGTGTCGGCGATCATCGGGTCATTCGGCAGGACCTCGCGGGCGCGCTGGGCGAGTTCCTGTGCCTTGGCCAGGTCGCCGAGGTGTTCGGCGTGCAGGTAGGCGAGATTGTTGAGCGCCGGGCCGTGTCGCGGGTTGACCGCGAGGATCTTGTCGTAGAGTTCGCGTGACGCAGCGAAGTCTTTTTGACGTTCGTGATGGCTTGCGAGCGCCATGAGCACGTCGATGTTGCGCGGGTTGCGTTCCGCGGCGGCGCGCAGGCTGGCGATGGCTTTTTCGGTCTGTCCGCCCGCGCCGTAGACCTGGGCCAGCATCTCATGGGGTTCGGCGGCATCGGCGGCGAGCGTGGCCGCCTGCTGCAGGGTCGCCTCGGCGCCGGAGAGGTCGCGCTGGGCCATCTGGACCCGCGCCTTGAGCAGATGGACCGGGACCAGCGTGGGCTCGGCGGCAAGGCGGGCGTCGATGCGGGCGAGGGCGGCGGCAGGCTGACCTTCCTGAACGTCGAGGGTGGCCAGCTGCTCCAAGGCGAGGAGCGAATTCGGAGCGAGTTCGATCGCCCGATTGAACGCCACCCGGGCTTCGGACCGCTGATTTTGCAGGCGAAGCACGGTGCCCACCAGGAGGTGGGTTTGCGGGTTGTTGGGCAACGCGGCCTGCAGGCGGCGATAGACGCCCAGCGCCGAGTCGAGGTCGCGTTTCCCGCGATACGCGTTGGCGAGGATCAGCTGGGCTTGGATGGATTCCGGCCGTTCCTTGATAACTGGATCGAGGGCGGCGATGGCTTCGTCGAAGGCCCCTTGGCGAACGTTGAGGTCCGCCAGGAGGACGACGGCATCGACGTAGCCTGGCAGCAGGGTGACGGCTTGGCGGAGGCTCTGGGCGGCGCGCGTGAGGTCGCCCGAGGCGTAGTGGGCCATCCCCAGTTGGTAATGAGCCTGAGGCAGGCCGGGGTACGCCCGGGCCATGCGGTCCATTTCCTCGACGGCGACCGCGGACTTGCCCTGCGCCAGCTTCAAGCGGGCGGAGAGCAGGAGGGCTTCCGGATGGCCGGGGTCGAGGGCGAGGACTCTCTTCAGATGGTCTTCGCTCTCGCTCCACTGCTGGGCGCGGGCCGAAATGTCGGCGAGCAGCAGGTGGGGGGAAATAAAGTCCGGGGTTTCCCGGGTCATGGCCTGCAGCGCCTGGCGGGCGGCGTCGGCCTGGTCGGTCTGGAGGAGAAATTGCGCGTGCAGCATGCGCCGGGTGGAGCGCGGGGAGGCGAATTCGGAGGCCCGCTGGAGGGAACGCCCGGCCTCCTCGAGGTTGTTGGCGCGGCGGTGAATGAAGGCGTAGGCGGCGTGGGCGGGACTGTACCGGGCATCGCGTTCCAGGGCCCGGTCCAGTGCGGTGCGCGCAACGTCGACTTGTTCATCCCGGATGGCGAGGGTCGCCAGGGCGGTGTTGACCGGAGCGCCTTCGCGGGCTGCTGCCGGCAGGGCCCCCAGTCGGGTGCGTGCGGCCTCGCGTTCGGCCGGTTGGCGGGCGGACTCGGCAAGCAGGATGGGAGCGTCGGGGTCCTCCGGGCGGCGTTCGAGCACGTACAAGGCATGATCGCGTGCCTCGTTGAACTGATTGAACGCGAGGTGAATGAAGCCGAGCTTCAGGCGCACATCGAGATTCTCCCGGTCGAGCTCGTGGGCCCGGGTGAGGTAGGCCCCCATCATGCTGAGCCGAGCCTGATCGTAATAGATCGA
>CAYZBG010000152.1:0-1565 GCA_964476565.1 uncultured Opitutus sp. | reverse complement strand
GAGATCGCGAAAAAGATCGGGCCGCCGCGGTGGTGGACAAACGAGTTGATCCATTCGGGACCGAGGTGCACGCACAGCTGGGCGAGCGTGAAAATGCGGAGCCCGTTGCGCAGGATGGCCAGCGGAATGACCGCGACCGCGAGCACGGTGCGCTTCCATGGCGAGTGCAGAAAGAAATATCCGGCCACGATGCT
This sequence comes from uncultured Opitutus sp., assembly GCA_964476565.1. GTDB lineage: Bacteria > Verrucomicrobiota > Verrucomicrobiia > Opitutales > Opitutaceae > CAMAXB01. The sequence goes on along the minus strand of CAYZBG010000152.1, from coordinate 1,371 downwards.
GGTGATAAACAGGGCGACGGACGAGCGGATGCCGCTGCACTGCGGGGCCACCTCGAGCACGATCCCGGGCAGATGGAAAATCAGATCTTCGCGCAGGATGGGGGTGCCGGCTCCACTGATCATGGCGTAGGCGGCGTCGGCCGAGCCATGTTGAAGGAAACGCTCCAGCGCGTCGTGCAAGGCCACGGGAAACGGAGCCATGAAGACGAGAAATCCGAGGGGGAAAACAAGTGCGCGCAGGAGCTTCCGACCCAGGAACCATGCGCATACACCGGAGAGCAACAGGATGAATCCGTACATCTGCCAAGCGAGCGCGTCCTCCCGGAGAAGCGGTCGATCGCCCTGCTGCGCGATGATGTAAGATGCAATGGTCGCGGTCCCGGCGCCCAGCAAGCCGTACGCCAGCGGCCGGTTGGGCTCGGAACGGGCAGGCAGGCTGCCGCGCTGCATCCAGATCAGGTATGCACTGACGGCCGGGATGAGCGGCAGATGAGAGTAGAGCGAGTTGGCCAGGGACAGGCCGACCAGCTCATAGAGCGACAGGCCGAAGGCAGCCACCAGCACACCGATCGACATCCACAATCCGACCGGGGCTGTTTCGGGTACAGTAAGCGGAGGCGCCGGTCGGGCGCTGGTTTCCGTCAGGGCAGGATCGGACATGGGACGCGCGCAGCGGGCTGCGTTCAGAAGCGATAGCTAAACTCGGCGCCGTATTGGTCGCTGTCGTACGCGAAGGCGGCCGTATTCGAATCGTAGTTGCTCGTTTGGTAACGGATGCCGATGCTGCCCCGCTCGAAGATACGGGTGCTCAGGCTGACGCTGAGGGTATTGCCGTCGTCTGACCGCGAAACGGCCAACCCGGCTTGGGTCGCTTCGAAGTCCACCGTGCGCCAAGAGTAGGTTACCCCGAGATTGAGGTAACCCAGCAAGCGCTGCTGCAGCGATAGACTCCACGATTGATTCTCCGTGATCTGGTCGCGGAAGAAGGAGACCGAAACGCCCCGGCTGCCGGTCAGGACGAGCGTCGTCGTTTCGAAGGGACGGTAGGCGAGGGAGCCGGTGTAGGTCGGCGTGCCCCGGTTTGCCTGGTCGCTGTCGTCGAAGGATCGCTCTTCCCATCCCGCGGCGGCACCGAGCGACACCTTGTCTGTCGCTTGCCAATTCACCGTGGCTTGTGGCCGCACGTAAGACATGTCCGCGCCCTCTTCGAGGTAGACGAAGCCAAAGCCGGCGTTGATTCCCGCGCGCAATGTCGGCGTGACCTGGTATTGCAGTCCCTCGACGAAGGACCACTCGTCATAGCCGGGCGTCGTGCTGACGGCTGAACGGGTGCTGTAGGAAACGCTCGACGTGAGGCCCGTGCGACTGCCG
>CAYZBG010000151.1:0-4894 GCA_964476565.1 uncultured Opitutus sp. | reverse complement strand
CCACAATCTGACTACACCACCGTCACCAGCCGGTGTACTTCCGCCAAGGCGCGGTCGAGCCGAGATGGCCAGGGCCCCGACAGGTGCAGGGTGGGCAGTCCGAGGCGCCTGAGCGTGTCCAGCCACAGGCGACGGCACCGGCTTCGTCCGGCCTCGTCCGGGAAACAGCGCTGCGGATCCGGCTCGAACGGCAGATCCGTGTCACAGAACACGTAGAGCGCATAGTGCCGGGCCCGGGCCTCCGCCTCGCGCCGTACCCACGCCGGGCAGGCACCGGGAAAAAGCAGGTCGGCCCAGTGCACGTTGGTCAGCAGTTCCGTGTCGGCGAATACGACGCGGCGCGCCCGGTGGGCCGCGGCAGCTTCGGACTCGATTTGCCCGCGTGCAATCGCATCGAGATCGTCGGCAACGATACGGCCCTGCCGCTCCTCCCAAAACGTCCGCACGTATTCGGGCGCCCACGGTTCGCCGAAGCGCTCGGCCAAGGCAGCGGCGAGCGAGCTCTTACCCGTCGACTCGGGACCATAGATCGCGATGCGCAATGGAACGCTCATGAGACGACCGCGGCGTTGCGGGCCCGCGCCCATTCACGCCAGCCGGCCAAGGCGAGGGCAAAGTACACGGCGTACAGAAACGCCGTGTAATGGAGTCCGGCCACGGCGTAAGCACTGACCGCGACCGCGTTGACCCCGAGCCAGCAGGGCCAGTTGTCGAGCTGCTTGCGCGCCTGCAGCACCTGGGCGATCACACTGAAGACCGCGATGAACGCGTCGCGCACTGGCATGACCGCGTCGGTGTAACGACGGAGGCCAAACGCCCAAAGCAGCGTGCCTACCACGCCCAGCACGAGCAGGCCGACACGCGCCCGGTTGCCCAGCACGGTGACCGGCAGCTCCCTAGCACCCGCACTCGGGTGCGTCCAATGCCACCAACCGTACGTCAGGGCACCAAAGAAGAAACCTTGCAGCACCGCGTCGGCGTAGAAGCGGTGGTGAAAGAACAACACGCCCTGCACACTGACGGCGACGAGCCCGACAGGAAAGGCCCAGAGCGATCGGCGGACCATCAGGATCACGCCGGCAATGCCGAGCGCCAGGTTGGCTTGATCGAGCCACGAGGCGCCGGTCAATCCGGACCAAATTTGTTGCCACACCTGCTGCATGAAAAGGAAGGCTCTGGCAGCGAACGGCCGGAAAGTCCACCGCCGAGCCGGGCGACAAAAAAAGCGCCGGTTCCACCCGGGGAACCGGCGCTCATGCCTGGGGATATAAGGAGGGGGCGGCTTAGAAGCGGCCCTTGATGCCGAACACCCAGTTCGCACCGTACTCCTGCATGCGACCCAGGACGGCTCCCTCGCTGTCGAGGTTGCCGATCGGGAAGTCATACCAGAGCACCGGCTGGTTGAAGATGTTACGGCCCTGGACGTAGAGCGTGGCGTAACGGGTGAGGCGGAAGTTCAACGACAGGTCGAACTGCGTCAGCGCCCGCTTGTAGCGCGTGTCCCCATCCGGGGAATCGTCACGCCAGACCATGCCCAGGGAGCCGTTGAAGCGCCCGTAGTTGTAGCCGAGGCGGGAGGTGAAGCGGTGTTGGGCCAGGTTGTTGCGGCGGATGTTTCCGTAGGTGCGCGTGTAGGCGACGTTGACGTTGGTGCCGCGCAACTTCTCCGGCAGGAAGCCGAGCGTCTGATTGTAGGCAACTTCCATGCTGCGAAAGCGGCGCTCTTCCGGACTATTGAACCGCGTGCGGAACTCCCAGCCGGCATAGAGCGGATCGGTGACCCCGAACTCTTCGGCCGTACCGTCGCGTTGCACCCGCAGGTTGGTGATATCGTTCTGCGAGAACGAAATCGTCGCCTGACCCGGAGCGCGTCCGCTGAAATAGTACGCGAGCCGCGTCTGGTAGTTCTTCGAGTACTCGGGCAGCAGGTTCACGTTGTTGGCCGTGATACGCTCCGCCTCCTCGTTGATCTGCCAGAGGCCGGTGAGCTGGTCGACCGGCGGACGAGAGATGGCCTTGTTGAAGCCGGCCTGCCACTCGAGGTTCGGCGTGATCTGCATCTTGAAGACGAGGGAGGGGAACCAGTTTTGATACTTGTTTTCGCGGATGATCTTCGGCTTGGAGAAGTACTGGTAGTACAGGCCGTCGAACGTATCCGCGCGGGCCTGACCGGTATTCCAGCGCGTGTGCCCGGCTGCCTCGACCTCGCCGCGGGTGCGCGGGTCGAATTCCTCGGACTCGACCAGAGTATCCTCGAATCGTACGCCCGTACGCATGGTAAGACGGCGGGTGAGCCGCGTGTCGAACTGCACGTAGCCCGCGTTCACCGTCTCGCGCAGATCCTGCACGTTCCGGACAAAGGAATTGTAGAAGTTCTCCGGGGTCGACGTCTGCACAAACCACTCCGGATTGCTGTAGAACAATTCGGCGATGCGGTTGCGGTCGGCGCGCGGCGGCATGCCCTTCACGCCATTGATGTTGTACACCGTCAGCGCGTTGGTGGTGCCCAGGTCATACTCGTGCGGAGCGACAAAACCGAGGTTGGCCCAGCTGCCGTACGCGGTGTTCTGCCAGGTGCCGATCGCCTGGTTCCAGGTGACGGTGTTGCCGCCCGGCCCGATGTACGACCAGATGTTCCAGTCGTTCCAGTTGTTGTTCAGGCGGCTTTCCTCCGTCCACTTGGCGCCGAACTTCACGCTGGTCGGAAACCGGTCGAAACCCGGGACCGTCCACTTGGCGTTGAGCTGTCCGTCCCAGATTTCGGTGATGTACACCCGTCCAGAGTTCACCACGCGGGTGCCGCCATTGCGCGTATTGGGCTCCTGGAAGTTCGCCAGGTCGTACCAGTCGGGGCCGCTGGTCTGGCGGATGACCCAGTCGTACGAGTAGGGATTGCTGCGGGTGGCCTCGAAGTCACTGAGGATATAGCCCGCCTCGGACTCGGAGAAGCCGGATTCGAGCGCGTCGTAGTCATTGAACGCCTTCGAGAAGGTGAAGGCACCGTCGACCACGAGGTTGTCGAGTTTGTATTCAAAGCGCGGCGACAGGGTGCGCGAGTAGGTCTTCTTGGCCGAGCTGCCGCCGCCGTTGAGAATGCGGGGGATGTTGTTGCCCGGCCCGCTCGCGGTGCGGACCACGGTCATGGCGTCGCCCTGCACCGTCGAACGACCGTTGTTGACGTTGGCATTGTTGTTGGCGGCGCGGAAGTTGAAGTTGCGGTTCCAGAACTCGCCTTCGGTGCGCGTGTAGATGGCGTTGAGCGAAAGGACGAGGCGGTCGGTCGCCTTGAAGTCGGCGGTGAAGGTGAGCGCGTCCTTCAGGATCCACTTGGGACCGTCCTTGGTGCTGATTTCGCGGATCACCATTTCCCGCGGATCCGACGCCGTTGGATTCTTGTTATAGCTGATGTTCATGTCGTACTGCTCGGTGTACGATTCCGCATGCGAGTAGCCCACCAGCACGCCGAGGCGGCCGCCCATGAAGATATCGGCGTACTCGAGCGAGAGATTCGGCTTCCACTTGTAGTTTTCCTTCTCGTCCGGCCCGAGGCGCTTGCTCAGGCCCCACTCCTCGGCGTTGAAATTGAGTGAGGCGTTGTAGCTGAAGGTGCGTCCCTTGCGGTCGAAGGCACGCTTGGTCTTCATGTTGATCGTGCCGGAGGGTGAGCTCGCCGGGGATTCCGGGCTCGTGGTGCGGCTGATCTCGATCGACTCGATCGACGTGATGGCGAACGACTCGAAGCTCGTGGCACGTCCGGCCTCACCGGTGCGGTTGGCATCTGCCGAGGCCATGCGAACCCCGTCGAAGGAGACGCCGGTGTACTGCGCGTCCATGCCACCGAGGCGGGGACCGCGGGCTTCGGATTCGACGTAGTCGAGGTCGACACCCGGCAGGTATTTCAGGAATTCACCCACGTTGCCGTCGGTCACATCGCCGAAGATGTCAGACGACACGGACGTGGTGATGTCCATGTTGCGGCGCTGGTCCATGATCGCCTTCGCGTTGCCTTCGCGTTCGGAGGAAACGGTGAAGGCCTGCAGTTCGACGATCCCGCCAGGTCCGGCGGTCCCGGCATTGCCAGCGGTACTGGTAAGGTTGATTTCGCGCACGGCGGTCTGCCCGGCCGTGACCGTGAACGTCTCCGTGACCGTGTTGTAGCCGATGTAGGTGACGGTGAGGGTCACGTCTCCGGCCGGTACATTGGTGAAGCGGAACGATCCGTCGCCTTCGGTGTAGACGACGCGGTTGAGGCCCTCGATCCGGATCTCGGCATTGCGGGCGTATTCGCCGCTCGCGGGGTTGTACACCCGGCCTTGCACGGTGCCCGCACCGGTCTGCGCCTGGAGGGGAATGATCAGCACAAGCCAGCCAATCGCGACGGTAAGCAAGTGGAACCAGCGGGGGTACGGGAGCGTTTTCATTGGTTTCATACGGGGTTGGGTTATGTGCAAACCCACGCCCAACGGGCGGCGTCCGTGCACCGGCAGTACGGCCCGGATTCTGTGACTTGGGGTGGGGTATGAACGTGAAGGTGTCGCGATCACCTTCACGCCCGGGTTGTAAAGAAAAGCCGCAGGTTCCGGCGAGAATTAATTCCTATTAGACGGTAACCGGCGGGCCCAAATCGGCGTCTAGTAGGTTCGTTTTTTTGGCCCAAGGGCCGACTTAAGAAATTCTAATCGGCCTCCGAGGGAGAATCCGCTGAAATTTCAGGTGCAAAGTCGCAGCGACAACGGCCGACTGTTGTCGTTTTACTGCAACGACACCGATCCGGAAGGCCTTCAGCCCGAAAAATCGTAGTGACAGAGTCACTACAGCCGCCAACGAACCGGGAGAGGACGATCGACATAGGTAGGCCCTCGCAGGCGTTCCCTGTCACACCACCGGACATGCG
>CAYZBG010000150.1:0-5050 GCA_964476565.1 uncultured Opitutus sp. | reverse complement strand
CATCAACATCGTCCGCGAGGAATTCGACGAGGGGAACGCCTTCTGCAAAAAAGTCACCTTCGGCTCCGGCAAGGGCGTCAAGAAGATCGTCTTCGGCGCCGGAGACGACAAACGCGAGGTCGGCGACGACTACGTCATGCCGCCCGAGGACCCCAAGTCCGTCCTCTCGCAGTTCCGCAACGGCTACCACCCGCGCATCGCCGTCACCGTCGACATGATCGCCACCGGCACCGACGTGAAGCCGCTCGAGTGCCTGCTCTTCATGCGCGACGTGAAATCGAAGGGCTACTTCGAGCAGATGAAAGGCCGCGGCACGCGCACCCTCGACCACGACGGCCTGCGCAAGGTTTCCGCCGCCGCCAAGTCGGCCAAGACTCACTACGTCATCGTCGACGCCATCGGCGTCACCAAGTCCCTCAAGACTGACAGCCGCCCGCCCGTCACGCGCCCCACCGTGCCCTTCAAGGACCTTGCCATGGAGGTCGTCATGGGCGCGACCGACACTGACACCGTCTCCTCCCTCGCTGGCCGCCTCGCTCGCATCGAGCGCCAGCTCACCCCGCTGCAACAACGCGCCCTCGCCGAAAAGATGGGCGGCACCACCGTCGGCCAGGTCGTGAAGGCCCTCTTCGCCGCCATCGACGGCGAGACCATCGAGCAAAAAGCCTGCGCCCTCGCCGGCGTGCCGCTCACCGCCGATCCCGGGGACACCGCCCGCGAAAAAGCCCAGCAGCAACTCGTCGCCGCCGCCCGCGCCCCGCTCACCGGTGCCGTCGTCACGCAGATCGTCGCCTGCTGCACGGAGAACATGCAGACGATCGACCACGACACGCAGGACAAACTCCTCCACGCCGGCTGGGACGCCGACGCGCAGACCCGCGCCACGGCCTTCGTTGCCGACTTCGAGACCTTCTGCCGCGAGCACCGCGACCGGCTCGACGCTCTCACGATCTACTACACTCAGCCGCAACGCCGGCAGGAAGTCACGCTCGCCCAGATCCAGGACGTGCTCGCCGCCCTCCGTCAGCACGCCCCGCGCCTTGCGCCCCTCCGTGTGTGGGACGCCTACGCCCGCCTCGACGCCGTCCCCGCGAACGCCCGCCCCCTCACCGAATTGACCGCCCTCATCGCCCTCCTCCGCCGCGCCTGCGGCATTGACCCGAAGCTCACGCCCTTCGCCGACACCGTACGCCGCAACTACCGCGACTGGATTGTGCGCGAGAACGCCGGCAACCCCTTCAACACCGCCCAGACCGCCTGGCTCCAGCTCATCCGCGACCACGTCATGACGTCGCTGCGCATGGAAAAGTCCGACCTTGACTACGCCCCCTTCGACGCCCGCGGCGGCCTCGGCCGCATGCACGAACTCTTCGGCGAGCGTCTCGACGCGCTGATTGAAGAACTGAACAAGGAGCTGACGGCGTGAGTGAGTTACCGACTGGGTGGGCCGAAGCATCCATCAAAGACGTGGCCGAGCTGCGATCAGGCTTTGGATTTCCGACGTCACTCCAAGGCAGATCGGAAGGCGATTTGGGATTCTACAAAGTCGGCGACATATCGAGGAACTGGCAGAACGGACAGACCTACCTCTCAGCAGCCGAGCACTACATCTCTCACGAGGAAGCGAAGAGCCTTCGCGCGGTTTCATTTCCTGCCGGATCTGTAGTGTTCGCAAAAATTGGCGCTGCCGTTGCACTTAACCGTCGAGCGATCCTCAAGAGCGCATCGCTGGTCGACAATAACGTCATGGGACTCGCTCCATACGAGTGCACCACGCCGGAATTTCTATTCCACTTTATGTGTCGCGTGGACCTCGGCGCGAAGACACGTGGCGGAAACGTTCCCAGTCTACGAAAGAGCGACGTCGAAGAGATTCCGTTTCCTCTCCCCCCGCTGCCCGAGCAGAAGCGGATCGTGGCGAAGATCGAGGAGTTGTTCAGCGAATTGGAGGCCGGGGAGGCGAGTCTGCGGAAGGCGCGGCGGCAACTCGGCGTCTATCGCCAGTCGCTCCTCAAACAAGCCTTCGAGGGCAAGCTCACCGCCCAGTGGCGCACCCAAAACCCCGATAAATTCGAATCCCCCGCCGCCAGCGACATTTCTCCCGAAGAGCTGAAAGGCTTCGCTGTCCTGCCTCGCGGTTGGCGCTACACCCGCTTCGGCCATTCGATTCGCCACATTGATGCAGGGAAGAGCTTCCGATGCGAAGAGCGCCGCCCGTCGCCCGATGAAGTCGGCGTCGCAAAGGTGAGCGCGGTGACCTGGGGCGAATACGACGAGGCCGAAAGCAAGACGTGCATCGATCCCGAGAAGGTGACTCCCGAGTATTTCATCCGCCCCGGCGATTTCGTTCTCAGTCGCTCGAACACCATCGAATTGGTCGGCGCCTGCGTGATCGTCCGTCACGTCACACAGCGAATCATGCTCAGCGACAAAACGCTGCGCATCACGATGGACGACGCGCTAAAGCCCTTCTTTCTGCATTACCTTCGCAGCCGTCAGGGCCGCCTCGAAATCGAGAAGCGTTCGACGGGCAATCAGCAGTCGATGCGCAATATCGGCCAGGAGCGCATCCGGTCGATCATCGTCCCGGAGTGCTCCCTCCCCGAGCAACAGGAGATCGTGCGGTTGCTGGACGTGCAATTTGAGGCAATCCAGCGGAACGAGCGGGAGCTAGACTCCGCCTTGCAGCGCAGCGAGGCCCTGCGGCAGTCGATCCTGAAAAAGGCCTTCACCGGCCGCCTCGTCCCCCAGGACCCGTCCGACGAACCCGCGTCCGCCCTCCTTGCCCGCCTCCGCGCCGAGCAGAATGCCACCCCAGCCACCCGTCGGGGTCACAAGCCTTCACCGGTCTTGTGAATCACGCCTTCGTCCATAATAGTTATCCCTCATCCTGATGCCGTCCGTCCTTCCAGTGCCTGTGTCCGCCTCCGTGCTCTTATGGGCGCGGCAAGAGAGCGGCTATTCACTGGAAGCGGCTGCTGCCAAGCTTCATGTAAAATCCGAGCGGCTGTCCGATTGGGAAATGGGAGAACGGCAACCCACTCTAAAACAGGTCGAAAATCTCGCCCGACTCTATCACCGGCCGCTGAGCCTGTTTTTCCAACCCAAGCCGCCTGCATTGCCGCCGTTGGCGACCGAGTATCGCCGTCTGCCCGGCATCGTGCCCGGGGAGGAATCTCCCGAACTGCGCTTCGCCCTGCGCAAGATGTCCGCGCGTCGTGAAACCATGCTCCAGCTTTTGGTCGAGTTGGGCGAATCCACGCCGGTCTTCGACCAAATCGCCCATTTGTCCGAAGCGCCGGCCACGGTCGCGGCGCGTCTACGTGCCAGCCTCGCGGTCAGTCCTGAAGATCAACGCGACTGGGCCAACGAATGGCAGGCCTGGGCCGCGTGGCGCGAGGCCATCGAACGCATCGGCGTCCTCGTTTTTCAATTTCCCAAAGTGCCGCTCGCCGAAGCGCGCGGCCTTTCCCTGCTGCGCACTCCGTTGCCGGTGGCCGCCGTCAATCCCAAGGAGGTTCCGGAGTCGCGTTCCTTCACCCTCATCCACGAGGTCGTTCACCTCATGCTGGCCGCCGGCAAAGAGGAAGCCCCAGCCGCCCGCGAATCGCGGGACAACGACGCTTGGGCGGCGGTGGAACGCTTCGCGGAGGAAACCGCCAGCCACACCTTGGTCCCCGAGGCCATGCTGGCGCAGGAAATCCGCGCGGGGGATTTCCCCCGTCATGATTGGGACATCGGCGATGTGCGGAGTCTCTCTCGGCGGTTCAAGATCACTCCGCTGGCCATGGCCACGCGTCTGCGCGCCTCCGGATACTTCGATTGGAACCATTACCTAGGCTGGAAGCGTAGCTGGGATGCCTATGTCGCCACCCTCAAGCCCAGGAGCGGTGGCTTCGCCCATCCCGTCGCAATGACGCTGGGCCGCGCAGGAAAACCGTTCACGCAAACTGTCCTGGAAGCTCTCGCGACCAATCGCATCACCGTCGTCAATGCCGCCCATTACCTCGACCTGAAGGCGGAGCATTTTGAAAAACTCAAAGGAGCGCTGACCACGCGCCCCGGCTCGGGAGGCGACGATGAGTGAGCCCGCGCGCCGTCCGCTCTACGCGGTGGACACGAACGTTTTCATGGATTGGCAGTTTCGGCACTATCCCACGGACATTTTTCCAAGCCTGATTTCACGGATAGACACACTCGTGGCGGAAGATCGCTTCCAAGCCCCCCAACTGGTCGATGAAGAGCTGCGCAAGGTGGGCACGCCCGAACTGACCGCATGGTCGGACGCCCATCCTTCGGTTTGGGTGCCCAACGGCGACGTGTTGGCGGCCGCGCTGGTTATCCAAGGCCGATTCCCCGGCCTGCTTGATCCCAAGGCGGAGTTTGATGAGGCCGACGCCTACGTGATCGCCTTGGCGCAAGTGCGTGACGGCATAGTCGTCACGCAGGAAACACCGGCCTCAGAAAAACGACGTCCAGCTCGTCCCCTGTATATCCCCGATGTGTGCCGAGAGCTCGGCGTTCACTGCATCACCCTGCAAGGCCTCATGCGCCGCGAGGGCTGGAAATTCTGAGTATCTCGGGCGGTTCCCAATCCGTGCTCTCCGTGGTTAAACCTTCATGACGACCGACAGCATCATCTCCAAAGTCTGGTCCTTCTGCCACACGCTCCGCGACGACGGCGTGGGCTACGGCGACTACCTTGAGCAGCTCACGTACCTCATCTTTCTCAAGATGGCCGATGAGTATTCACGACCGCCCTACAGCCGCAAGGTGGGTGTGCCGGCGCGCTTTGCCTGGCCCGTGATGCGCCCGCTCAAGGGCGCGGAGCTTGAGGTGCACTACGTCGAGGCACTCCGCAGCCTCGGCAACGAAAAGGGCATGCTCGGACAGATTTTCACCAAGGCCCAAAACAAGATCCAGGACCCCGCCAAGCTCGCCCGCCTCATCGAGATGGTGGACGACATCTCCTGGGTCACCCTCGACGCCGACACCAAGGGCGACATCTACGAGGGCATCCTCGAAAAGAACGCCGAGGACACCAAGTCCG
>CAYZBG010000149.1:0-5119 GCA_964476565.1 uncultured Opitutus sp. | reverse complement strand
AATGCCTTCGTCCGCCGTCCTAGCGTTAGCCCAGCCGATGGCTTGCGGTGGCGTGCTGCGTGGCCTCAACGCTCTTTCCCTTTCGTCATGACCCCGTCGCGCTCACGCCTGCGTTCGCTGTTGCCCCGGTTCGCCGTGGCGGTGGCGGTACCGCTGCTGTTCTTCGCGGCGGTGGAAGGCGGCCTGCGGCTTTTCGGCTACGGGGTCGATTATCGTTTCTTCATTCCGGAGGGACCGGGAGATGTCTATCGCACCAATCCTCGTTTCACCGAACGGTTCTTCCCTGCATCCTTTGGGCTCAAACCGGCGAATTTTCGGCTGACCAAGACCAAACCCCCGGGGACGACGCGCGTGTTTGTGCTGGGGGAGTCGGCGGCGATGGGTGTGCCTGAGCCCGCCTTCGGCGTGGCGCCGAACCTGCGCGCCCTGTTGCGCGCGGCCCGCCCGGACCGCAACGTGGAGGTGTACAATCTGGGCGTCACGGCGATCAACTCCCACGTCGTGCTCGAGATCGCGCGCGAGGCGATCGCGTTTTCGCCCGACCTTCTCGTCGTCTACATGGGCAACAACGAAGTGGTCGGTCCGTACGGGGCGAGTTCCGTGGTTACGACCGGTACGCCGCCGCTGCGGCTGATCCGGCTTGGGGTTTGGCTGCGGGGAACGCGAACCGGACAGCTGCTGCAACGGGCCGCCGGCATCGTCCGGCCGGCCGGTGCTTTCCGGGAGTGGGGCGGCATGGAGATGTTTGCGGGAAAGATCGTGGCGGACGATGATCCTGAGTTGGCGCAGGTGCGCGATCACTTTGCGCGCAATGTCGAGACGTTGCTGGCGCTCGCCGGATCGCACGACGTTCCGGTCGTGCTCTCCACGGTGGTCGTGAACGTGCGCGATCACGCGCCCTTTGCCTCGCTGCCGGCCGGTTCACTGCCGGCGCTCAACGAGGCCAAGCAGCACCTCGATCGCAATGATCCGGCCGGTGCCGCGGCGAGTTTGGAGGCGGTGCTCCGCGAGCATCCCGGACACGCCGAGGCGCACTATCTGCTCGCCCGCGTGCAGGAGGAACGGGGCGATGTGGCCCGGGCGCGCGCCGGTTATCTCGCGGCGTGGCGTCACGATGCACTGCGATTCCGGGCCGATGAGGAGATCAATGCCCGCCTGCGCGCCGCGGCGCGGATGCATCCGGGTCATGTGGACCTCGTCGATGCGGCGGAGGCGATGGGCGCCACGGCATCGTCGTCCGCGCTGGCTGGCTTCGACTACTTCTTCGAGCACGTGCACCTCACGCAGGCGGGCAACGCGCGGCTGGCGCGGCTGCTCGCGGCCGGCGTGGCGCGACGGCTTTGGCCGACGGAGTCTGCCGGTCTGCGCTGGCCGGATGACGCGGCGCTGGCCGCGGCAATCGGCTTTACCGTGATCGGCGAGCGCGCCCAGCACCTTGCGATGGAGGAGTTGACGGCGCGTTCCCCGTTCACTGGTCAAAGCACCTTCGGCACCGACCGCGCCCGTCTCGCGGCGGCGATCGCCCGCCTCAGTCGCGAGGCGGAGCGACCGGACGTGCAGCAGGCCGCGCTGCGCCAGCTCGAGCAGGCCGTCGGGCGCGATCCGGAGAATCCACCGTTGCGCACCCAGGCCTTGCACGCGGCACTCCACGCCGGGGATCTGCGCACGGCCGAGGCGCACCGGGCCGCGCTCGCAATCCTCCAGCCCGATTCACCGGAGCTGGCCGGACTTGAGGCCTTCCTGCTGCACCGGACCGGACGAACCTCCGAGGCGCTCGTCCGGTTGCGCCGGGCCGCGGACAGCTCGCCGTATTACTTTGCCAACTACACGCTGCTGGCCGCGCTCTGGCTGCAGGCCGGCGAGCTCGCGGCCGCCCGGGATTGGTTTGAGGCGCGGGTGCAGCGCTGGCCGGAGAGCCGCGTGGTGCGTGCGGCGCTGGGCCAGGTGCTGCGGCGGCAGGGCGACCTTGCGGCCGCCGAAGGCGCCTGGCGCACCGTGCTGGACGCGGCGCCTGACGATGAACGGGCGCTGGCCCCCCTGGTGGAGTTGCTCGCCGAACAGGGCCGGCTCGGCGACGCCCGCGCGGTCATGGAACGGGCGTTCGCGCGCAATCCGCGCAGTTATCCCAACAACGAACGGCTGGTGCAGCTGGCCGAACACCAGCGGGATGCGGTCGCGCAGGAACGTTACCTCACGGCGCTGATCGAGAGCGGACCAGTCGGTGCCGAGGCGTTCTTGGATCTGGCCCGCCTCCGGACCGCGCTCGGGCAGCCCGAGGGTGCCCGCCTCGCTTGGTGGGCCGGACAGCGACGGTTTCGGGCCCTGGGCGAGGTGACCGCGTTGCGCCAGATCGAGACCGCGATGCGGGCGGGCGGACAAAACTGACCATGCCTACCCGGATTCTTGGTCTTTCGGCCTTCTATCACGATTCGGCGGCGGCTCTGGTCGTGGACGGACGCATCGTGGCCGCTGCGCAGGAGGAACGCTTCACCCGGAAGCGCCATGACGCCGCCTTTCCCGCCCAGGCGGTGGCGTACTGCCTGCGCGAGGCGGGGATCACGGCCGCGGACCTCGATCACGTGGTGTTCTACGAGAAGCCGCTGCTGAAATTCGAACGCCTGCTCGACAGTCATGTGGCCGGAGTACCCTGGGGTTACCGGGCTTTCTTGCAGGCCATTCCGCTGTGGTTGCATCAAAAGCTGCACCTGCCGCGTGAACTCGCGCGCGGGTTGGGCGGTGAGTATCGGCATCGGTTCATCTTCCCCGAGCACCACGAGTCGCACGCGGCGAGTGCGTTCTATCCGTCGCCCTTCGACGAGGCGGCTATTCTGACCGTCGACGGCGTCGGAGAATGGGCGACGGCGAGCATCGCGCACGGACGCGGCCGGACCGTATCGCTGCGCGCCGAGCTGCAGTTTCCTCATTCGCTCGGGCTGCTCTACTCTGCGTTCACCGGCTACTGCGGATTCCGAGTCAACTCGGGCGAGTACAAGCTCATGGGTCTCGCGCCTTACGGTCGGCCGGTCTACGCAGGCCTGATCCGCCGGCACCTGATCGATCTGCGGGACGACGGCTCTTTTCGGCTGGATCTCTCGTACTTCAACTATGTCACGGGTCTGACCATGACCTCGCCGCGGTTCCACCAGCTGTTCGGCGGCGAGCCGCGTCCGCTGGGCAGCCGTCCGACCGAACGCGAGGCGGACCTCGCCGCGTCGGTCCAGCAGGTGACGGAGGAAATCCTGGTGCGCATGGCCCGGCACGCCCGGGCACTGACCGGGTCGCGTCATCTCTGCCTGGCGGGCGGCGTGGCGCTGAACTGCGTGGCCAACGGACGCCTGCGACGCGAAACGGACTTTGACCGGATCTGGATCCAACCGGCGGCCGGCGACGCGGGCGGCGCGCTGGGGGCGGCCCTGTTTGTCTGGCACCAGCTGCTGGAGAACCCCCGCACGCCGACGGCCGGCGACGGTCAGCGCGGATCCCTGCTCGGACCCGAACCGACGGCGGACGAGATTGAGGACGTGCTGCGCTCAGCCGGTGCGGTGTATCGACGGATTCAGGACGAGTCGCTCCTGCTGGCCGAAACCGCTACGGCGCTGGCCGCCGGCGAGGTGGTGGGTTGGGTGCAGGGACGGATGGAGTACGGTCCCCGGGCGCTGGGTGCGCGCAGCATTTTGGGCGATCCGCGCGATCCCGGCATGCAGCGGCGCATGAATCTGAAGACCAAGTTCCGCGAGTCCTTCCGTCCCTTTGCCCCGGTGGTGCGGCGGGAACGAGCATCGGAATTCTTCGATCTTCCGCCCGGGGACGAGAGTCCGTACATGCTGCTGGTTGCGCCAGTGCGGTCGGAGCACCGCCGACCGGCGAAAGGAAGCAACCTCGCCGGAATCGAACGGGTGAATGACGTGCGTTCGACCCTGCCGGCGGTGACTCACGTCGATTATTCGGCACGGGTGCAAACGGCCGACGCCGGACGTTTTCCCCGGCTCTACCGCCTGCTGGAGGCGTTCGAAGCCCGGACCGGCTGTCCGGTGCTGATCAACACGAGTTTCAACATCCGCGGCGAACCGATCGTGTGCACCGCCGGTGATGCGTTGCGGTGTTTTCTCGCCACCGATCTCGACCGGCTGGTGATCGGCGACTACGTCGTTCGCCGCGCCGACCAGCCGGAAGCGCTGCTTGCCACCGGGCGCGCCCATCGCGACCGCTTCGGCGACGATTGACCATGAGCCTCGTCCGCATCAACCGCCAGCCCTCCGCGCGCGACCTGCGTGTGTTCGCCGTGTTGTCGTTCCTGATGGCGGCGGGTCTCGGCTTTGTCGCCGCCCGAAACGGCGCGCCGGCCGTCGCGTTGGCGGTGGCGGTCATCGGTCTGGCGATTGGGGCGACAGGGGTGTTCCGGCCGACCGCACTGCGCAGCGTTTATGTGGGCGCCTGTTACGCGGTGTGGCCGATCGGCTTTGCAGTCTCGCATTTGCTGCTCGCGGCGATTTACTTCCTGGTTGTCACCCCGGTGGGCCTCCTGCTGCGCCTCGCCGGCAAGGACCCCTTGCAACGCCGCTTCGAACCCGGGCGCGTGAGTTACTGGACTCCGCGCGAGCCATCCCGTCCGCCGGAGAGCTACTTTCGTCAACACTGACCATGAGCGAAAAGCCCAAGACCTTTGCCGAGGCCGCCCGCCAGCCGCAGCGCCGTGCGGCCGCCGAGTTTCTCACCTTTCTGCTGCAGACCAAGAAATGGTGGCTCACGCCGATCATCGTGCTGCTCCTGCTCGCCGGCCTGCTCGTTGTGCTCGGCGGGTCGGGGGCGGCACCGTTCATCTACACCCTGTTCTGACATGACCTCTGGTTGGCAAGGAACCTTCATGCGCATCGCCGTGCTGCTCGCGGCCGTGACGGCGCTCCGGGCAGCGGAGGGTCTCGAACGCAGTCCGTTAGCCCCGTCGGCGGGCGGCGGCGGCACGATGCGGTTCACGCGCCTTGCACCCGAGCGCACCGGCATCACGGCGGTCAACGCCTACGACGATCCGACGATGTGGACGGACCGCTATCAGGAGTTGGTCTATGGTGCGATTGGCACGGGCGTGGCGGTGGCGGACTACGATGGGGATGGCCGTCCG
>CAYZBG010000148.1:0-5324 GCA_964476565.1 uncultured Opitutus sp. | reverse complement strand
AGGCGGGACGGAAACACAAGGCACCGGAGGCGTAAAGGCGGGAGTTGGCCCAAGCCGCAGACCGATCGCATGCAATACGAATGCGTTTTGAGAATTGCAGGACGGCAAGCGACTCCCGTCAATCGGGTCGCATGGCTCAGCCCCCTATGCAACTCGGAGTCGAAGCGATCGAGCGCCTCTACCGGGAAAGTCGCTTTCTCGATGCTTACGCGCTCTTTCGCGACCTGGAACCGCCGGAGTCCTGGAGCGATACCTCAGCGCGGTTGATCGCCGGACGCACCCTTGAGAATCTGGGCGCGAGCCGCCGCGCGTACCGGCTCCACCTCGCAACCTGGCGCCGGGATCGTACGAACCCCGCCGCCTTGTATTACCACGCACTCGGCTTTGGCGATCGCCATGGACCGGTCGAGGGTTTGCGCCTGCTGGACGAATGCCGCCCCGATACGAGCACAAAGCCTCCGGCATCCCGGCATGACGCCCATCTGCGCATGCTTCGCGCACGCTGGCTCGCCACGTTGCGAGACTTCCGCGCAGCCCATGCCTGGCTCGATAGCGTGGAAGACTCCTTCGCTGACGATCCCTGGGGGCATGTGGAGAAAGCCTGCGTGCTCGAGCGAGAGGATCGGTACCTCGACGCTCTGGCGTCGGCCGAGCACGCGCTGGTGCTCCGCCCCGGCTACCGTCCGGGCACCGGCATGGCGGCTCATCTCTTGATCTTGCTGAATCGGGACGCCGAAGCCGAACGGATCCTCCGCGAACGGATAGCCGCGACCCAGTGCGCCTCGCTGGCGCGGCAACTGGCAATGCTGCTCGTGGAGAACGAGGCGCACCATGAAGCGCTCACCGTACTCGACCTCGTTTCGGAGCGCTGGCCACTTGCCGAAGCGCCCGCGCGCGAGTGGCTCGATGCGCGGCGAGCCGATTGTCACCATCTGCTGGGCAATACCCACGAGGCGGTCAGCCACGCACGAAAGGTCTCGGGGCTGTACTACCAGCACTTCGTCCGGCAACTGGAGTCGGCGCCCGAGGCTCCGCGTCGCCGATTGGCTGTGTCGTTCGTACGGCAACACCACGTCACCTGTGTCCCAGCGACAATCGCTGCGGTCAGCAGCTTCTGGGGTTGCCCGATCAATCAGGACGAGATGGCCCGCACGATCACGTACGACGGCACGCCCGATCACGAGGAGCGACACTGGCTTGAAGCGCGCGGGTGGCTGGTGCGCGAGTTTCGGGTGACGTGGGAGACCGCCGTGGCGCTGATCGCCCGCGGCGTACCCTTCACATTGGTGACCAACTGGGTGCGCAATGCCCACCTCCAAGCGGTGATCGGCTGCGACGAGCGGCTGCAGACCTTCATCATTCGGGACCCCACCCATCGGACGCACTTCGAGTGCCTCGCCGAAGAACACCTAAAGCAGCAGGCCCCGTTCGGCCCGCGAGGCATGATCCTGATTCCACCGGACAAGGCTGGCCTGATTGACGGGGTAACGCTGCCGGATGCCCAGCTTTACGACGCGTGGTATCGCCTGAGGCGGGCGCTCCATGGGCACGAGCGCGACGAAGCCGGGCGCCAGGAGCGGGAACTGCAGGGGATCGACGCCGAGCACCGGCTGGTGTGGTGGGCCAAACGCGAACTTGCTTGGTACGACGGCAATCCGTTTCGCGCGCACGAGGCCACCCTTGCCCTCAGGAAACGTTACCCCGACGAAATAAACCTCCAGCTCGACGAACTTGGTGAACTCCGCCAGCTCGGTCACAAACACCAGCACGACGAACGGCTCCGTCAATTCGTCGTGAAGCGAGGTGCCGACCCCATGTTTTGGCGGGCGCTCGCCGACGAACTCCGCAACGACGCGCGGGAACGCGGGCGCGCCCTCCGCTACGCCCGACGCCTTGTCCGTACCCGGCCGGTCGACTGCATGAATCTCCTCACGTTGGCCAACCTGCTTTGGGACACCGGACGGTTTGCCGAGGCGACGAAGGTCTACCGTCTCGCCGCCTGTACGGGCGAGACCGTGGAACACGCCTGGCAGTCGTACTTCTCCGCCAGCCGCCACCAACGTGAGGTCGAAACCGCCCTCGACCTCCTGCGCACCCGCTGGCAGCGCCTGCGGGAGAAATCGAGCCAGCCTCTGCACACGCTCTGCCGATGCCTTGACCAGCTCAACCAAAGTGCGGAGGCCGTTGCGCTGCTTCAGGAGGCGCTGGCCCTGCGACCGACGGACGGGGGGCTGCACCTGTTGGCCGCGGAAATGCGGGGTCGCTCTGGTGCGTTTGCCGAGGCCGAGGACCACCTCGGGCGCGCCCGAACGCTCACCACCTCCATCGCCTGGCACCGCATCGCAGCGGACCTGGCACGCTGGCGTGGACGCCACGACGAAGCCCTCCGCCACACTCTCGCCGTGCTCGCCGCCAATCCTCTCGACACCCAAGCGGCCCACCAGCACGTCCAACTCTTGGCCACGACCGAAGGTCGCGCCGCCGCGCTCACGTGGATCGGCGCACAAGTGGACGGTCATCCTCACTTCCTACCGTTTCGCCAGATTCAGGTAAGCTGGCTCCGCGAGGAAAACCTGGCTGCGGCAGGCGACGCGCTTGACGCCTACCTGGCCGCCGACCCGAACGACCCATGGGCGGTGCGGGAGCGCGCCTCCGTACGCTTGCAGCTCGGCCATCTCGACGCCGCGCTGGCCGACGCGCATGCGGCACTGGTCCTCGATCCCTCCGCGCCCTTTGCCCATGCCGTGATAGGACAGGTCCACCTGCGACGACGCGAGTTTGCGGCTGCCCGGCACTGCTTCCGCCGCGCCGTCGAACTGAACGTGGACGAAGAGTGGATCTTCCCCCTTCTCCTCGAAGCCTGTCCCGAGTTCGCCGACCGCGTTGATGCCGTCTCGTTCCTCCAGCACGCGCTCGAGAACCGTCCGTCCATGGGCCGGAGCATCCTCCGCTTTCGCGACATGGCGATCGGCGTGCTGAAACCGGATGAACTCGAACGATCCCTGGACCATCTGCGCAACGCCCAGCCTGACCACTGGGAGTCGTGGTCCGCGTCCATCCATCACCGTTTGGCGACCGGGCACGGAGAGGAAGCACTCGCACTCGCACACGACGCCACGACACGCTTCCCTTTGATACCCGGGGCATGGGCCGACCTTGCCGACGTCCATCGCTTCCGAGGCGATGATCCAGGCGAGACGGCCGCTCTCGAGCATGCCGTCGCACTGTCCCCCGGTTGGAGTCGATCCGCCCGGCGTCTGGCGTTCCTGCACCAGCGCAACCTGCGTCCCGAACTCGCTGAGGTTACGCTCCGGGCAGCCCTGAGGCACGATCCCCTCGATGCCGTCCTGCTTGCCGACCTCGCCGAAGCCGCCTGGGGGCGGCAGGCACCTGACGAGGCTTTCGCCTGGGTGGAAAGGGCGATCCGCCTTATTCCTGGTTTCGATCGGCCGTGGGAACTGCTTCTACAGTGGAGCAATGTGACGGCTGAGCCCGAACGTGTGCTGACACTCGCCGAGCAGCTGTCGGCGACACGGCCCGGGGACACGAGCCTGCGTTTGCGCGTCGTGCGAAAACTCGTGGACGATCAAAGGCTCGACGACGCCCTTGCCCGCACGCGCACCGCCCTTGGCGACGACCCCACGCACATCGACGCACATGACCTGCACGCCTATATTCTCTCCCGCCTGGGCCGCTACGACGAAGCCCTTGCGGCATGTGCTCCGCCCGTCTTCAAGCAGGCCCGGCCCCGTGAACTCTTGGGCCGGGCCGCATGGATCGAGCGGCAGCGCGGGAACCATCCCCGCGCCATCCACCTGATGACCTCCGTGGTCACGGAACATCCCGACTACTACTGGGCATGGCAGACGCTCGCCGACTGGCACGAGGAGGCCGGAGACATCGACCGCGCCAAGGAAGCGGCGGAGCGCATGGCCGCCATGAATCCCTCTTCGCCCTATCCTCTTGGCTATCTGGCAAGCCTCGAACTGCGTGCCGGTTCGCGCGCAAACGCCATTGCCCATCTCCAGCGGGCAATCCGTATCGATCCGGGTTACAGTTACGGCACCTTCACTCTCGTTCAGCTTCTGTGTGAGGACAACCGAGCCTCCGAGGCCGAACCTCTGCTCGCGCTCATCCGTCAGCAGGGCGGCCATGGACAGGCTCTGCAGGCGGAAGCAATCGTCGCCTGTGCGCGCAAGGACAAGAACGCTGCGCTTGCCACGCTCGTGCAGCTCGCCGTCGCAACCGAACGGGACACGCCCCACCTACAGGGGGCAGCGGAGGCGATCCGAAAGGCCGGGTGGTCGAAAGACATGGCCGGCGCGCTGCAGCCGCTTCTCCGTGACCCGAAAACCAACGCCGAGGTCGGGGCCATCTGGATGCACGCCCGGCTCGCCCACGGACGCAGTGCCGGCCTGCGATTCGTGCGTAAGGCATCGAACGGCGTGAGAACCCGCGCGTTCGTCGCCTATATCGACTCGCTCGGCGACAAATCCGCCCGAGTCCGGTTGCTCTGGGTGCTTTGGCGACACGGCAAGAGACTCAAGGGGGAACTCGAGACATGGGGCGCCATGGGTTTCGCTCTGGCCAACACGGGAACTGGATTTCGCCGGGCCTTGGTGCGATGGATGCGCGGCTGGTCGACGCGTGAAGGTGTGCAACCGTGGATGCTCTTCAACCTCGCCCATTGCCTGTTCACCCTTGGCCGCGATCGTGAAGCGATGGAAGTGGTGACCGCGGTCCTGCACATGCCCGCCGATCATTCACGCGCCTCGTTTGTCGCTTGGGCAGCCTGCCAGTCCGCCCTGGACGGCGCGTACGAGGAAGCGGACAAGCTGCTCGCCGAGTTCGCGGGCGAAGGCCGGTTTCCCTTTGTGAAGACGTGTGGTGCAATCGCCCGTATCCTCGTTGATCATCATCGTCGTGCGGTCGAGGACCGCACAACGACGTGGCGTTCGACCCGCGAGCGACTGTTCGCCCTTCGCAAGGAACAGCCCGACTCCTTCGGATACGCCTATGTCGGCCGGTTCCACGCCCAAGCCTTATCCTCAGCTGCCGCCACCAGCCAATCGCCTTGGGCGTGGTGGTATCAGCTGCGGTACCGGGTGCAGCCTTTCACGGCCTCGCTGACGCTGGGAAACGTTGTAACATGGAGCCTCATCATGCTCGTGGCCGCCGCGGCGCTGACCACGACAGGGGCCGGAGCCTTGGCCGTCGGACTGATGCTGGGGCTGATGATTCGCGCCCTTGCATCGATCAGGCGCTAGGTGCAATCCCGGCCGCTCAGTCGAAGACGACCGTCTTGTTGCCGTAGACGAGGACGC
>CAYZBG010000147.1:0-5343 GCA_964476565.1 uncultured Opitutus sp. | reverse complement strand
CGTGGCGCGCCCAGTCGGCGTCGTCGCGACGCGCCACGGCCTCGTCGAGGAGAAGAGAATTTGCCAAGTCGAACTACCTCATGGACATCCGCCGAACCACAGTTAGCCGATATCGTTGCCCCGGTCCTACCCGCACGAGCGATCTGTGAAGTTTCCGGGTCGCCTGCAATTTCAGGTTGAAATTCAGGAGTGACTGGTGGGATGGTGGTCGCCTTGGGATGGGGGCGAAGAAATGCTGGCGATCAAGCAGCTGTTCGTCGATGCGGTCAAGAGCGCGACGAAGGGTTTCGATCTGTTCGCGGGGTTGCAGAAGGCAATCGAGCTCGAGCACGCGACCGTGCCGCCTTACCTCGTCGCGGCCTATAGCTTGAAAGGCGCCAACACCGGCATACGCAACATCATCCTCGACATCGCGAGGGAGGAGATGCTGCACATGGCGATTGTCTGCAATCTGCTGACGGCGCTCGGCAGCAAGGCGAACATCGCCGGTGCGGACTTCGTCCCGAAGTATCCGTCGTCGCTGCCGATGGGCATCCAGGGCAGCCTGCAGGTTGGGTTAGCAAAGTTTTCGCTCGAACTCGTCCGAGACGTCTTCATGAAGATCGAGGAGCCGGAGAAGCCGCTTCAGTTTCCGATGGCCGCCGGGCCGACTTTCTCGACGATCGGAGCTTTCTATCAGGCCTTGATGGAGAAGATCGACGAACTAGGGGACGCCGTCTTCATCGCTCCCGTGGAGCGGCAAGTCTTCGGCCCGGCCACGGGTTTTCTGGAGACCCGGTTGTTTCCCATCACCAACGTCCAGACCGCACTGGCTGCCCTGGATGCGCTGGTGTCGGATGGGGAAGGCACGACGACGTCGCCGTTGGATAGCACCAAGCAGCTTGCGCACTACTACCGGTTCGCAGCGATCTTTCACGGCAAGGAGCTGGTGCCTGACGCCACGGTGCCTGAGGGCTACGCGTACCGCGGCGCCGCTATTCCCTTCGATCCGGCAGAAGTGTTCGACTTTCCCGACAATGCCAAGGTGGCCGACCATGCGCCGGGAAGCGTTCCCCGGCAGGCGATGGAGGCCTTCAACCGTCGCTATTCGGCGGTGCTGAGGGATCTCGACGCGACATTCGGTGGCCGACCCGAGTTGATGGCGCCGACCATGGCCAAGATGGTGCAGCTGAGAGGCCCCGCGGCAGTGGCCATCAGCGGGAACGTCGGCGTGTCATTCGAGTACATGCCGCCCTGACCGGCGGTCACATTCAGAAGGAGATCGAGCCATGGCTTTTCCGAACGATCTGACGGACGTCGTCGCTTTCAAGATCCATCCGGCGATCGGCATCGCCCGCGTCGCCAACAGCGAGGACTTTTTCGTCTTCGGCACCAAGCCCGACAGCTACAAATCGAACGGCCTGATGAAGCGCCAGGCGGTGCAGTTCCGCATCTTCGCCTATGGGGCGAACAACGTCGGCCTCGGTGAGCTGACCAAGGGCGTGCTTAATCAGCTCAATCTTCACCCTGTGTGGTCGGCCGATGTGGCCAACCGAAAGCTTGAGTTCACGGCATCGCAGCCAGGTGGAATTGGCGGCGGCGCGCAGCGGGTCTTTGGCGCTACGGCATCCTCCGACGATGCGTCCGGCGGCAAACTCGTCGGCGAGTTGCCGGCCTTTGCCGAAGGGCAGGCAATTCCGCTGGGGCAAATCACCTCGGAAGGCGTTTTCATCCCGCCCAAAGGCGGCGTGTTTCGGGAAACTCCGGGCACCCCGGTGCCGGACTTTCCTATGCACACCGCGCGCATCGCCGATTCGACCAGCGACGGCGTGGTTCGCGTCAAATTGAACGGCGCTGCTGCAGCTCTGCCGGTCGTGCCGGCCTGGATCGTTGTCGCACCACAGGACTTTTCGCCCGATGTCGATCCTGAGCCCGTCCGACTCGAGTCGCTTCTCGTCCGGCTAAAGGAGGATATCGCGACGGACGCAGGATCCACGGGCAGCATCCACAACGAGGCGGCGAGGCGCATCGACGAGCTTTCCATCAAGCCGGCGACGGGAGACTTCAATCCCGGATTTGAAGTCTCCTTCGGTGCTCGATCGAACGTCGCCAACGTCAAAGCGCTGTTCTACGACAGCAACAGCGATCCGCTGATCGATCCGCGCGAGATGCGCGTGCGCGAGAAGTCTGGGACAAGCCCCGGAGGCGCGGTGCCGGGGCAATTAACCAGCGGCCTTTGCTCGCCCTGGCAGACCGATTTCACAGCGTGCATCGGCTACTGGTCGGAGAATCTTCCGACCGAGGCTTACCTCGACGAGGACACCAACACATTCGTCAGCGTCTATCGCCGCTCGTACGCGAACACGGATCCGTTCACCGACGACCGGCTCACGTCGGGCGACGATTTCACCGATCACCAGGACAAGATCGGCATCGTTCGCGAGCAGAACGGCAAGCAGGTGGAAACCGAGCGGCAGCCGGGCGACGATATCCCGGCCTAGGCGGCCGTGCCGGTGAGCGTCATGGCTGCTGCTTCTGTCGTCACTGAGCCCCGGGTGCCGAGTGCGCACCTGGTGGGGCGCGGCAAGGACCGCGCCGTGTTCGATGTCGATCGCGGCAAGCTGTTTGCGGCGAGCGACGGCCTGTTCGAGGCGATCGACCAGGCGATGTCGCTGGCCGACGACAGCCGCGTTCGCCTGTTGATGTCTGCGGCCGGCATGCTGGGGCCGCCTCACGCCGAGCCGCCGCCGCAAAGCGTGCGCGTGCACTCAGTGTCCCTCGCCGTGTCGGCCAAGTGCAACCTCGGCTGCACCTATTGCTACGCCGACCAGGGATCGTTCGGTGGCGCGCCGGAGTCGATGTCCCTCGACGTCGCGCGGGCGACCATCGATGGCCTCCTCTCGGCCACGCCCGCAGGCGAGGAGATGCGCGTCACGTTCCTGGGTGGCGAGCCTCTGGCCAACCGCGCAACGCTGCGGGCGGCGACACGGCATGCCGTGGCGGGCGCCGCGGCGAAGGGCGTGCGCACCAGTTTCTCGCTGACGACAAACGCGACGCTTCTGACGGAAGACGACGCCGAATTCCTCGATGACCATGGATTCGCCGTCACGATCAGCATCGACGGCGTCGGCGCCACCCACGATCTGCTGCGGCCGTTTCTCGGCGGCGCTGGCAGCTACGACAGGGTGGTCGAGCGGGCGCGCCTGCTGCTGGAGCGCCGCGGCCGCCGTTGTTCGGTTGCTGCACGTGCCAGCGTCACGCCGCGCAATGTCGACCTTCGCGCCACGCTCGCCAAATTCGTCGACATCGGCTTCGACAGCGTTCAATTCTCGCCGGTGCTGTCAGCGCCGACGCAGCGTGGCGAGATGACCGGTCGCGATCTCGCCGACATGCTGGCCGAGATGATCGCCTGCGGCGGGCTGTTCGAGGAGCGGCTCCGGCAGGGCGAGCTTCTGCCGTTCGCCAACCTGATCGGCACGCTCGGCCGCATCCATCGCCGCGTGCGCGATGAATATCCTTGCGGCGCGGGCGGCAGCTACGTTGGGGCATCGGCTTCGGGCGCGCTCTACGCATGCCATCGCTTCATCGACGACGAAGAGGCCCGGTTGGGCGACCTTGCGGGCGGCGTGGATCCGGTGCGTCAGGCGGAGTGGCTGTCCGACCGCAACGTCCGATCCCAGGTGCCTTGCAATGCATGCTGGGCCCGTCACCTCTGCGGCGGCGGCTGCCACTACGAGGTCATGCATCGCGGCCGGCCGGCGTGCGACTATATCCGCGGCTGGCTCGACTATTGTCTCGGCTTCTACCTGGATCTGGCGAAACACCAACCCGAAAAGCTCGCGACGATCCTGCGCGCGACGCCAGCCGCGTGACGCGATGAGTTCTGTCATGGAAGCCGATGTCTGCGTGATCGGCGGTGGGCCCGCGGGCTCGACGATCGCCCGGCAGCTCGCCGTCTTCGGCCGTGACGTACTCGTCGTCGAAGCCCAACGCTTTCCCCGCGACCATATCGGCGCCTCGCTGCCTGCCGGCATTTTTCCGCTTCTCGAGGCGATCGGCGTTCGCCAGCGTGTCGAGGAGGCGGGATTCCTGCCGTCGATGGCGCCGATTGTGCGCTGGCCGCATCTACGCGAGTCGCCTGGAGCCGGGTTCGCCGGCCTCCATGTCGATCGCGCCGAATTCGATGCGATCCTGCTCGATCATGCGGTCGCCGGCGGCGCCCGCCTCATGCTGGCGGCAACCGCAACGGCTTTGACGCGAACGGATGGCCCGCGTCGCTGGCAGATAGCCGTCGACGGCGAAGAGTTCGCCGGCGCGGTCCACGCCGATGTCGTGGTCGACGCCACGGGGCGCCGGTCGATGTCCGGACGCAGCGCGCGTTTTTCGCCGCCGACGGTGGCGATCTATGCCTATGGGGAGCGGGACGGGCTGGGTGACGGGGCCGGCCGGATCGACGCGGGCAGCGCCGAATGGCTGTGGCATGCCCCGGTCACGGAGCGCCGGTCGATTTCAGCGATCTTCATCGAACCGAAGCGGCTGTCCGGCCTCGACGCAGGTGGCATCGACCAGCTGTTCCGCGACCTTCTGGGCAAGTCGGGCCTGATCGGACCATGCGTCGCGCAATCACCGCCGGGCGCCGTTCGCATCTGCGACGCCAGCGGCAGGATGGCACTCAGGCATGCCGAGATCGACCTGATCCGCGTCGGCGACGCCAGCCTGGCGATCGATCCCTTGTCCTCGCAGGGCGTGCAGGTCGCCATGGCCTCTGCCCTGCAGGGCGCGGTGGTCGTCAACACTCTGCTGAAGGGCGGCGATGAGGCGCGGAACGCCGCCGAGTTCTACGAAGCCCGGCAACGGGAAAAGCAGGAGATGCATCGGCTGAAGGCTGCCGCCGCGTATGCCGAAGTGGCGGCGGCAAGGGAGTCGAGCTTCTGGACGTCCCGTGCCGTGGGCGCCCCGGACGACGTCGCCGCCGTCGACGTTCGCGTCGCCGGCCCGCCTCTCGATCCCGATTGCATCATTCGCGTGTCCCGGCAGGTCACGTACGAAAGCACGCCCGTCATCAGGGGCCGGTTCGTCGGCAGGACGCTGGCGGTGCGGACGCCGGGCCTCGCGCGGCCGGTGGCCTTTCTCCAGGAGGTGGATGTGGCCCCACTGCTCCTGGAGACGGCGTTCGATCGTCCGGCTCGCGCCATCTGCCGCGACTGGGAGGCCCGGGAGCCACGGCAACGGAGCTGGCAGATGCTGCAATGGCTCTGGCAGCAGCGCATCGTGGAGGCCTCCGCGACGGCGCCGCATTGACCTCGGACGTCAGCCGCCGATCAGCTTCTTCTCGATCATGCAGTGGATGCCCTTGTTGCCGTC
>CAYZBG010000146.1:0-5380 GCA_964476565.1 uncultured Opitutus sp. | reverse complement strand
TTCCATCGGTTGTCCTACCCTTTTTTCGGTAGGGCCGGTTCCTTGCGGCGAAATCGGGCTTGGTCCTTTTGGAGGCCAGCCCGGTTTCTCCGCTGTTCACCGGCGGAGAAACACCGGGCGGGATTCGGCCCCCATAAGCGCCGGCATCAAAACGGAGAGCAACATGACAACCTTGGTCCACCTAACGCCCTATGTGGCGTTCTGTCTCGGTGTGGCGATGATGATGAGGGCGCTGCACCTGTATTCGGAAAGCCGGCCGCAGACGCCGGTCAGCTCGTGGCAGAAACTGGCGGTGTGGTTCGGGGCCATGCTGGCCTGGCCGACGCTCGCCCATGCGCAAGCGGTCGATCTGCGCACCGCCACGGAGGCGGGCAACGCGATCATCATGTATCTGAGCGGGACGTTCGCCGCGGTCGGCATCGTGGCAGCCGGTGTCGCCATGATGATGGGCCGGCAGTCCATCGCGAAATGGGCCTTCGCGGGCGCCATGGTGAGCGGGCTCGCCTTCGCCATCGTGCGCACGATGTGGAGCAACATGGGGATCGAAGCCTCCAACGTCGGCACCTTCTCGCCCTGATCGAAACCGGCTCCGCGTCCCATGCATTCGACGCATCTCAACGAGCACGACGCCAACCAGGGCGCGCAGTCCTCCGGGGAGTTCCTCGGCATGACCGGGAACTCCGGCTGGTATCTACTGGGCTCCGGGGGCGCGACGATCCTGATGGTAATCTTCCTGTGGGGAATCTTTGGGGTATCGCTGCTGCTGTGCCTGCTGGTGGGCGTCGTGCTTTGCGCGCTGTCGGTCACGTATGTGTTCACGCTGAAAAACAACAAGCCGGAGCACTATGATACCGACTTCTTCGAATCTGCGTTGGTCGAATCGGGCCTGCTCTCCTTCCAATTCGGCCCGCGCGCCCGGCGGCCGGCGAATCCCTTCGCCGCCGCCGGGTCGCCGCTGGCCACCGAGCTGGACGTGCGTGAATCGGCGGTGCGCTCACGTCGAGCGGGTCTCGGAATGGCCCGTCATTCCGGCGCGAACGCTCGCCCGGTTGGGGAGATGACCGGCCACAAGGACGCCGAACCGAAGAAGCGTGAGCAACCCGTGGTCGCACGCGCCGACTACGAGCGGTTGGAGGAGCAACTCACGGTCACGGAGGACATGCTGGAAGAAGCGTTGGCAGAACGTGGGGAGGAAGTGGCATGAGAATCGAACCCGCAGACGGCTACTTTGGCGAAGACATGATTGTCTTCGAAGGCCTCCATCGCGGCGGTTTCATCGCGCGGGGATTTGAGGTCATTGCCCCCGACTTGGAACATGCCGATCCGGTCCATCACAACGCATTCGAGTCCGACCTGGTCGCGCTGCTGTCGGTGCTGAAACCCGGTTGGCGGATGCAGGTGCAGTGGACGAACGATTCCGACTTCCGGAAGCCGCTCCAGCGCTACCGGGAAGACACGGCCACGCTCGCGACCAACGAATGGAGCAAGCGCCAGCGCAACGAGCGGTTCGTGCGTTACTGGCGCATGGTCGAGTCTGGGGCACTTCGGCGGGAGCGTCTCCGCCTGTATTTCACGACGCCGGTCGATGCGGCGGCACTCGGCAAGAACGCCGGCCGACTGACCCGGGAGGCGCTGCTTGGCACCTATGCCGAGCAGTTCAACCAAATCGGGCAGTTCCTGCAGGCGCTCTTTGGCGGGAGCGGCGGTCAGGTGCGGCCGATGACCGATGCCGATCACTTCCTGCATTACCTGGAGTTTCTCAATCCGTCGCTGCCGGAGCAGAAGGTCACCGATCCGCTGGAGTTCTTCGATCCCCAGAAATCCATTCAGGAAAACTGCTGGCTCGGCGAAGGCCGCCCGCTGGAGAAGCCCGACACCGGTTTTTATCTCGATGGCTGCTACCACGGAATGCTGGTGCTCAAGTCGCTGCCGAAGCGGACCCGCCCGAGCCTCGCCTACCTCCTGACGAAGCTGGGCTTTCGGGACTACGCCATTACCGTCAACGTTGAGCCGGTCGATGTGGAGGAATTGATCGAGAAAGAGCAGAAGGAGCTGAACCGTGTCGAAGGCGACTACGAGAGCCTGAAGAAGGTGAAGCTCCTCGCGGCGATGCGGACGAAGGCCGCGAAGATTGCCCGCTACAGCAACGGCGACAGCTCACCCTACCGCATCCAATATATCATCCGCGCGTGGGATCGGAATCGGGAAGACCTGCGGGCGAAGCTGACCGCGCTCAAGGCCGCGGTCGGCAGCATGGAGCGGGCGCAGGCTTATGAGCCCGCCCTCGAACCCTCCGCACGAAATTTCTTTTACTGCACCTGGCCTGGCTGGTCGTTCAGCCGTTACGATTCGCTCTGGCATGACTACGATGACGCGCTCGTCGCGAACATCCTGCCGTTCTCGTCAACGCCGGTGGGGCACCTCGATCAGGCGGAGTTCATTTTCGAAGGCCCCAACGGCAACCTTGTCGGAGGACGGACGTTTGTCGGCGAGGGCAACAACCAGACGCCCCAAAACGCGGTAGTCATCGGCACCACGGGTTCCGGCAAGAGCGTCAACGTCATCGATATTCTGACCCAGACCGAGCCGTTCTACGCCTACACAATGATCGTGGAGGAGGGTGAGTCCTACACCACCTACGCCAAGACGGTCGATCCGGCGGCGGTGCCGATCATCGTGCAGGCGAACGGCAAGCTGATCATGAACTACCTCGACACGCGTGGCTTGCCGCTGTCCGGGTTGCACCTCAGCGCGGCAGCGGCGCTCCCGATGCTCATGGTCGGGCAGTCGAAAGACGAAGACCGCAACAAGCTCAGGCAGGCGCTCCTGGCGAACGCCATCGGCCGCCTCTACGAGGATTTCGCGCGGTGGTATTTCAACCGTCACCCCGAGGAAACGGCGGCCATGGCGCGTCGGGCCTACGCCCTCGACTTGTATCGCCGGACCCGGATGGGGCCGCAGGCGACCGGGCTCGATGCGTTCCTCGAGTTCGCCGAATGGGAACAACGTCGCGGAGATGAAGCGTCGGCCTTTGCGGCCTCAGCCGACGAAGGCGACGTGGTCCGTTTCGCGAAGGACGGTGCAGGTGCGCAGCAGATCCGCGACCTCGTGTTCGCCCGGCTCAGCCCGGCCGAGATGCCGCAGCATGGCCAGTTGCAGGAACTGCTCTCTGCCGAGGCCTCCGGGCCCCATGCCGAGGAAATGCGCTACCTTGCCACGCTCCTGGAACCGTGGTCGGCGGGTGGCAGCTACGGCGAACTTTTCGATGGGGTTTCGAATGTGTCGCTCACGGGCAAGATCGCGCACTTTGAACTGGGCTACATCCCGGAGTCGGCGGAGGAACTCAAAGCGGCGGCGGCCTTCCTGATCGCGAACTATACCCGGTCGCACATGATGCGGCTGCCGCGCGCGCTGCGGAAGCGGAACATCTTTGAGGAAGTCGCGCGCTTCTCGCTCGTGCCTTCCGGCAAGAAAGTGCTGCGCGAGTCCTACCAGCAGCTCCGCAAATACAACGTCTGGAACGTAGCGACCGTTCAGAACTACGAGCAGTTCAAAGCGTCCGACATCCGTGGCGCGGTCCTGGGCAACAGCCGCATCCTGTTTCTGCTCCGTCAGAGCGACCGTTCCGACATCGAGGATTTGAGCCGCGATTTCCCGATCCCGGATGCGGCGAAGGATGCCGTCATGAGTCACCCCGAACCGGAAAAGCTGGTCGGGACCAAGTATTCGCAGTTCACCTATTACCACACCGACGAGCGCCGCCCTTTAATCGTGACGATGCGCAACGTCGCCTCGCGTGAAATGCTCTACTGCGCGTCGAGCTCGGGCGCTCACTTCGATCAACGCGAGAAGGCGTTGCGCGGGAACGGAAACGTGGTGGACGCCATCATCGCCAACGCCTGATGCCATGAAGACCAACGAGGAAATCCAACGTGAGGCACAGCGCATGGTGGTCGCGGGGCGCAGCTACCGGGACGAGCATCGCGGCGACGCCGGCGGGGTCGTTCCGCTGCCGCGCGTGCTGGTGCAGCTTCCCGATGTGCAGGTCACACGCAAAGCCGAGACCGGCGTGCCGGGTTCGGAATCTCAGCGCGTGAACCGTCACCGGCATATCGAGGCCGCCTTTGAAGATGACGCTCTGATCTTCCGGCTGATGGAGCGGGAGACGGCGACGGGAGATGCTGCGACCCTGGTGCGGTCCGGTGAGCCAACCGAGGTCATGGTCAGCCGCTCCGGGTTCGATCTCCTTCACGCGGGATACGAGATGGTCGAGGAAGACCGCTTGTTCGAACGCCTCGCGCCCTTTTCGGAGCGTATTGAGGAACGGGACGGTCGCGATCCGTTGGATGAGCGGGAGGTCGCCGAAGTCGAGGCGGTCCTCGAAACCCATCTGCTCGCGCCTTCAGACCGCCTGCGGATGAAGGCGGACATCGTTGAATTTCTCGAAGGGCGGTTGGAGGCCGGTGTCTTCATCGCCCATGCGATTGACCGGCTGTGTGCGCGCGAGGGCCAGCGTCAGGGCCACGCGCAACGTCACGAACTCAAACTCACAATCAACGAATCCTGATCCTCAACCCAAGGCTACCCATGCAACGATTCCTGGACAGTCTCTCGTTCTCGCAGCCGTATCTTGTCGGCCTGCTGTTCATGGTGGTGGTTGTCGTTTTCATGCCGGGCTGCGCCACAGCAAGCGCCGACTCGGCCGGGCGCACGCGCAACTTTGCCACGACCGCAGCCACAACGGCGGGCGGGGCTTACATCGGAGCCCGGGAGGGTGACGGCAAAGCCAAGAACGCCGCAGTCGGTGCGGCGGCGGGCTTCGTGGTCGGCGAAACCATCAACTACTTTAATAACAAGGCCCAGCGGGAGGCGTATCTGGCCGGCTACGAAAAGGGCCAGTCGAACGCCGTGAAGCAGCAATACTGGATCGCCCGGGACAACCAACGCCCGTCGCTCGATGACGGCTACGAGGAGACCTACTACGAAATCGACGTGCCCCAAACGGATCGCGACGGGGTGCGGCGCGAGCCGACCAAGCGAGTCATTCGCGTGGTCATGCCGAAGGAGGAAACCGGTTCATGAAAACGACGCTCCTATTGGCCTCGGTGCTGACGATGGGCGCGAGTTCAGGCCTCGCGCAATGGGCGGTGATCGATGCCGCGAACCTCCAGCAAAGTGCCGTGAATTACGCTGCGATGGTGGAGCAGTTGGCGAATCAGGCCACGCAGATCACCAATCAGGTTCGGCAGATTCAACAGTTCGAGACCCAGCTCAAGCGAATGGGTGACATGGCCAACGTGAAGGATCTCGTCGGCTTTACGGAGTTCCGTGCCGACCTGAGCCTCCCGACACAGGTTAAGACCTGGGCGCAGAGCATCGC
>CAYZBG010000145.1:0-5628 GCA_964476565.1 uncultured Opitutus sp. | reverse complement strand
TCTCCGCCACCACACCCCCAAGGAACCACTTCGCCGCTTCATCCCAATCCACCTTTACCACCCTTCCCACTCAATCCTACTTCGGGATTCAGGTATTACGAACATTGGATTTCTTCTTTTTTAGAGGAGAAAACCGGACAACGTCGGTGCAATGTTCGTAATACGAACATTGCGCGGGGAGCGGTTTTGTGGCGCGGATGGAGGATGGGGTGGGCTGTTGAAGGAGCGGGTGCCTGGGCCGAGTGGGTGGGGGGGCAGCGCGGGGGAGGTCGGTTGGGAAACTTCCCGCGGGCCGGGCGGTCCAACGGGGTATGAAACTGTTGCCGATTCTCGTTCTGATGCTGGGTGTCCTGCTGGCGGGGTGTTCGACCGTCGCCTCGCGCATCGACCGGAACCGGGCCGCCTTCGAATCGTATCCGCTGGCCGTGCAGGAGAAGATCGCGCAGGGCGAAGTCGACGTGGGGTTTACGCCGGAGCAGGTGCGCATGGCCCTGGGGGAACCGGACCGCGTGTCGACGCGCACCACGGCGGACGGTGTTTCCGAGGTCTGGGGTTACCGCTCCAAGCGTCCGCGCTTCAGTGTCGGCGTCGGCGTGGGGGTCTTCGGCGGCGGCGGATCGACGCGGGTCGGGACGGGCGTCGGGGTCAACACCGGAGGCGACCGTTACGAGGACGAGCGGCTGCGGGTGGTCTTCGAGCGCGGTGAAGTGTCGGCGGTCGAAACGGCACGCTGAGGTTCGGCGGCGCGGCGTGGCCCGAATCCGATCCCAGCCCGAGCGTCAACTGGCGGTGAGGAGGCGCCAGATGTCGTCCACCTCGCTCAAGTCCGAGCGCAGGGCGGTCGGTTGATGGGCCGCAAGTTCGTCCAGCGGGTGATGACCGGTGGCCAGGGCGAGCGTGCGGGCCCCGATGATCTTGCCGCAGGCGATGTCGTGCGGGGTGTCGCCGATGATCCAGACCTGTCCGGGATCGAACGCATGTCCGGTATGGGCGGTTGCGCGGCGCAGGGCATGCGGACCAAGTTCGTTGCGGAATTCGCTGTCGTTGGCGAAGGCGCCGAAGGCGAAGAATCGCCACAGGTCGTGATGACCGAGCTTGGTCTCGGCGCCGGTGCGAATGTTGCCGGTGAGCAGGCCCTGGGCGACCTCGGCGCTGCGATCGGCCCGCTCGACGAGCGCGGTGACGCCCGGCAGCACCCGGCTGCCGGCCCGGGTCATCTCGGCCGGCAACGCCGCCACGTAGGCGGCCAAGTAGCGGGTAAAGGTCGGCTCGTCGGCTGGCAGGCCGTACTTGGTGAGGATCTGGCGGACGATGAACCGGTCGGTCCGGCCGGACCAGTCGATGTCGTCGAGCGTTCCCTCGACGCCAAATTCCTGGCGCAGCGCGACCACCAGCGCGCGCAGGCCCGCCCCGGCGGAGGCGAGCAAGGTTCCGTCAATGTCCCACAGCAGCAGCGTCTTCATGAACGAGGACGGCGAATGTGGGAAACCTCGTCCGATTTGCGAGTCCAACGGGGGAGAATAACCTCTGCCATGAAAACACGTCTTCTTTCCACGCTCCTGATTGGGTTCGCCGTGGCGCTGGGCGTGGCCGGTTGTGCCACCCCGGAGTCGCGCATCCGGGCCAACACCGCCCTCTTCGACCAGCTCGCCCCGGATCAGCAGCAATTGATTCGCGAAGGCCGGGTCGCGATCGGCTTTACGCCCGACATGGTGCGGCTGGCCGTGGGCGAGCCGGACCGCCGCTGGACGCGCACCGACGCCGATGGCCGGAGCGAGGTCTGGAGCTACACCACCTACGAGTCAGCCTCGGGGGCCTATCTCTACCGCGGATGGTATCATCGGTACTACCGCACGCCCGGCGTGCTCTATCCCTACTACCTCGACGAAGGCGCGCGGAAGGAGCGCGAGTACTTCAAGGTCACCTTCCGCAACGGGGCGGTCGCGGTGATCGAGGAGGACGCCCGGCGTTAACATTGAGTCACTCACGGCTGGCGCTCGGGGCGGACACGTGTTCGCCTTGAGCCCCCATGAGCGCGATCAATCGGTTCCTCCTCGAAAACAACCTGCGCATCAGCGCGAATCCGTGCGTCAGCCCGGATTTCTGTCTCGACTGGCCGTCGCTGCGGGCGCGCCTCGTGCGCGGCGAGGCGTTGACGGTGTGGCCCAAGAGCCGGTTCGCGACGGCGGCCGGCCACTGGTTGCTGCTCGAGGATGCGGCGACCGGCGATTGCGCATGGCGCCTGGAGCCGGCGGCCGGCGCCAACCCTCCGGCCAGCCTCGCTGACGGCGAGGCGCTGTCTGGCGGCGCGTGGGTGTTCCCCGCCTCGTTCGAGAATCTGCTCGCGCTCAAGAACCTCATCCAGGAACACGACCCGGAGTCGACGGTCTTTCCGACGGCGGCGCAACAGCTCGGCGTGCGTACGCTCGGCGTCGGGGCGCGCTTCACCACCTTGCACTGGCCCGCGGTGGAGTGGGCGATGAGCGCCCTCGAGCTGGGCGTGACCGCGAATCAGAACTCGATTCCGCGCGAGCTGGTCTACGACGTGGATGCCATGCTGGCCGGACGTCTCGACACCGTGCCCTTTCCGTTCATCGGCACGAACGTGCCGGAGGGTCACCAAGGGCAGAGCGTGGAGGGCATGAGCCATGGGTGCGTGCTCTCGAAGTTGAAGACCGGATTTCACCATCGCCGGATCGCGTGGAGCTTCAACGCCGACCACCAACCGATCGGCGGCAAGTTCGACGCCCGTGAAGACCAACTGGTGACCGGATGCGTGCTGGCCAGCTACATCACGTTCGACCTCTCGCCCGAGCTGGCGCAGACCCAGGTGGCGGACAACGCCGCGGCGTGGGTGGCGGCGCACATTCCGGCCGAGCTCGTTGCCCGGGTGAAGGCGCGGGTCGCGTCCACCGGCCTCAGCCTCGACGAGAATGCATTTGCGCGGCTGCTCGCCTACGTGTGGCCCGCCCTGCAGAAGATGAAGCGGCGCGACGACAAGTATGCGGCGGCGCGGGCACAGCGGTTCACGACGGCCGCGGGACGCGCGTACCTGCGCGAGCTCTCGATCGATGAACTGCCCGGTCTGACCACCCCGGAGACCACCGCGATCATGCTGGCCCTGTGCGAGGCGCTCGGGATGACGATTCATTTCGTGGCGCCGGCCTTCGGTTTCCAGAAGAACATGCCGTATCCGGACAACGCCGCGTTGAAGGCGCTGATCGAGAAGCAGTGGGCGGTGTGCCGGCAGTTCAAGGCGAGCATCGGTTTCCACTCAGGCTCGGGCAAGTCGGCCGAGAATTACCAGGTGATGGGTGCGGTGACCGGCAGCTGCCTGGAGATCAAGACCAGCGGCCGTTACACCTATGAGATGGGCCGGGCGCTGTTCGCGTCGAAGGACCCCCGCGATCAGGCGCTCTGGCGCGACTGGTATGCCTTCACGGTGGAACTTGCGGTGAAGGGCGCGTTCAGCGCCGACGAGACCGAGCGCAAGATGGCCCGGACCTTCGTGGCCGATGCGCTGGCGAAGGAAGGCCGGCCGACGGAGGTCTTCGTCTCGCCCGACGCCTGCCGTTCGGCGCTGGCGGCGCTGCGTCCGAGCCCGGAGCACATGTTCTGGTTCGAGTACAATTTCCTCTTCGTCCTCGCCGCCGGCGGCCGGGCGGACAAATCGGCGCTCGGCGACCATTCTCCGGCCGGTTATGCGCAGCGGGCCCGGTTCTACGCGATCAGCGCCGAGGGCCGGCTCCACTTTGCCCGCAACATCGCTGCCTACCTGCTTTTCCTCGCGGAGAACACCGGCCTGGTGGCGAAGGAGCGTTGCGCCGCTGCGGCGAAGTTGCTCGCCGGATACACCTCGTACGAGGCCATGGTCGCCGACATCAGCCGCTGATGGCCCCTGGCGGGGAAGTTGCAAAGGCCAAAAGGTCAAAGGGCCAAACGCCAGAGAAACTCGAATCGACCAAGAAAAAGGCGCGCCCTCGGGCGCGCCTCGCACTCTTTTGTGATCTGGCCGCTTGGCCTTTGGGCTTTGCTCTTTACGGATGCGCCTTCTTCACGAAGTCGCGGGCGGCGAGCACGAACTCGGTCGGCTCTTTGGCGAAGGTGCCGTTGTCGGTCTCGATCGCCATGACGCCCTGCCAGTTGGCGGCCTTGAGCTCCTGGAAGAGGCCGGCGTAGTTCGCCTGGCCCTGGCCGACCATGACGTCGAGGTAGACGTCGTCGCCCTGGGTGCGCTCGATTTTCTTGTCCTTGAGATGGATGTCGAAGACGCGGCCCTCGTAGTCCTTGAACACCTTGGCGGCATCGAAACCGGCGGCGGTGATCCAGCCCACGTCGAGGCACACGCCGACGCGCGGGTCGCGGTGAGCGATGAGGGTCTTCACGACGAGGGGGTTGCCATAGAGGGACTTGATGCCGTGATTGTGGATGGCGATCTTGATGTCGTACTCCTTCACCAGCTGTTCGAGCAGGTCGATGATGCGGAAGTCGCGCGGTTCGACGACGATGAGCTTGATGCCCATCAGCTTTGCGAACTCGAAGATCTTCCGGTTGGCGGCCTGATCCATCGAGGTGCCGGTGACGCCGATGGTGTAGAGCTTGAGGCCCTTGGCATCGAGGATGGCCTTCTTGCGCAGGGTCTCCTCGGTCGTGCCCATCGGGTCGATGTGCTTGGAGAACATCTGCAGGTGGGTGAAGCCGTGTTTGACGGCGAACTCGACGGCCTGGTCGAAGTTCATCTCGCGCAGGCTCCAGGTCTGGAGGCCGACGGTCGGTTCATAGGCCGGGGCGCGCGGCGCCAAGGCAAGAGCCGTGGTCGCGCAGACAACGGCGAAGAGGGGGCGGAGCAGGGAACGCAGGCGTCCCCAAGGCGAGGTGGTCGAGGGCATAGGCTTCAAACGGGGTTGAAGGGGTAACAAAGAGCCATGCCGACCACTGCTTCAAGCAGGCAAATGAAGGATGCGGTGTGTGGGGGTAGACCCGCGAGCCTGCCATCCGAAGCCCAGCGGGCGAAGGATGGCGGAGAGGGAGGGATTCGAACCCTCGGTACCCTTGCGGGCACGCCTGATTTCGAGTCAGGTACAATCGACCACTCTGCCACCTCTCCGGATCAGGACGGGAGACCGTAGGACTCGACCGGGAAAACGGAAGTCGAAAGTTTGGTTCCTAGGGAACGACTTGGCTCGGACTCGGTTGGACGGGAAGCTAGCTCGTTTGGCGCGTCGGTTGGAGACGAGGATGATGGCGACGAATAGCGACCCCTTTGACGGGAAGTATTTGGCACAACTGCCAAACACCAAGGCGGGTTTCGGACGATCTTTGATGACCGGCTCGGTTGGTCCGTACCGGGCAGGTTGGTAACGTGACAACCTGAGTGGGTCGTAAAGGAGGGGGACGATTTTCAGTGTTCTTGAACTCACGTTGAAGCGAGGTTCATCACGGTGTCGTTGAACTCCGAGACGGCGTCGTCGGGGTGGCCCGAAAAGACGATCACTCCACCTCTTCACTCAAGTGATAGAATCGGAGGAGCGTCCGTATATACGGATTTCCGTTCGACTGGGTTCCCTGTTAGGTGTAAGCGTCAGCCCGGGTGCCCTCTTGACGTGAGCTGAAGAGGTTCCGGCCAGA
>CAYZBG010000144.1:0-5712 GCA_964476565.1 uncultured Opitutus sp. | reverse complement strand
CTCTGGCCGGAACCTCTTCAGCTCACGTCAAGAGGGCACCCGGGCTGACGCTTACCGTTCGTCGAGCTCCTGGCGGAGCAAGTTTTTCCCGCAGCGGAGGACGGTCGTTACCTCGGCAACGGGCACATCCTGATTAACGACGCAGAGAACCTCAGAGAATGGATATGAAAGACATCAACATCCCCACGGGGGGACTTTACGCCCGGGCCGTGACTGTCTCGCACAGCGCGATCACGGGCATCAGTAAGAAAGACGGAAGCCGCTGGGTGCGCATCCAGCACGAACTCGCCACGCAACCGGGCTTGGTGGTGTTGGAGCAGTACTGCGACCCGGCGAAATACCCGGACATCAAGATCGAGGGGGACAAGGTCGTTGCCTACCCTCATTTCAAGGACATGGAACCGGCGATCCTGAAGATCACACGGTACCGGATGGACCGGGACCGGTTCATCATCCAGAGCGCCGAAAGAATCGTCTAAGATGGTAACGGAATTGGGCCGGGTGCCGGAGGCGGATGCGGCCGTCAGGCCGCACCGCCCCGGCTCCGGCCCTTTTCCTTGTTCATATGGTCAATAACTGTCCCTGACTACCTAGGAGTCGATCTTGGCGTTAATCGGCGAAGGGGGCGGAGGCGGGGACTGGATGCGGACGGTGTATTCGGCAATCAACTCAGTTTCGTCGGCGTTCCACATCGAAAAGTGCAATCCGCCGGCCTGATGAAGCGGGAATCCAATATGAGACGCGATTAAGCGAGTCCGCGGCTTTCCTGCGAAGTTTAGAGATCCCGTAGTTAACGCGATCTGCTTTCCTTCAAGTTGTGCTTTTAGTTTGAAAGGGATTTCATCCGGCTCGCCGTCTTCCTTCTCAAACAATGCGTGAAACACCATCGATGGGAAGAAAAGAGGGAATCCGGATGGCGTTATCTCCTCAATGACACCAATAATATTAGCGTTGTTGGTAGATGAATCGACAATGATCTTTTCAGCGACTAGGGCGTAGATATTCTTCATTATAGATATTTCTTATCGTATTTGTTTCGCTGTTGTTGCGATTCGGAATGGCATCCGGACTGGTCTTTTCAGATAAAGTATATGTTGGTTGAATTTCGTTTCTCACCGACATAGTTTGCGCTGCAAGAGCCGGAAACATGCGAATCCATCTAAAGTTGCTCGCAATTCGAAGTTTCGATAAGTACTTGGCTGTATCCGGTTCGCCATTTGAGCTCAATATAGCTATTAATAGAAAAAGAATTTTGATTTCATCGTCGGATAACTCGTTTGTATCGGCGAGCTCTTGTATCGTTTTGAATGTTTCAATGCGGTCACCGGTTGATCGGACGCGTTCGAAAACGGTAGACGTAGCAATTCTGGATAAGAGTGCTCGCGGTGTATTTGAGAAAAGAAAGAGTGACTCGAGCTCGGTGAGCTCGTTATGAGACAGCGTCGGTAATTTCATGTGTTCTAGCTACTTGGAGATGCGGAAAACCTTGGCTCCGTTTAAATTGTATTCGGGGCAAGCGTTCGCTGGGCCAATGATCTCTGGGCCATGGGCTATCTTCGCCAAGACGTCTGGGATAAAAAGCGGAGGTTCGGGCGCTTTGATCACGATTGCGGTGTGATCTATAGAGCCATCTTTTAAGTAGACAATGATATCCCCCGGAAGCGAATCTCCAATTTGAACCTCGACGTAACCATCCTCGTCGAGGATTTGCCAAATTTGTTCGCTCTCTTCGATACTACTTCTGCGAGATGCAAAGACAAGCCCGTGGCAGTTATAGAAGCCTGATCGTTTGTTGACTACTTTCCGAATCATAGGATATTTGTGCTCAAACTGGTCCATGATCCGTTTGTAAAATGAGCTTGGTTCAGGGCTCTGCTTGTTTCGTATGCGGGTGCCTTTGCGAGTTTGTAATACGATGCTGTCTGGCTCGTCCTCTGGGGCAACTGGCAAGATTTCGTACATGGTCAGAGGGTTGCACTAAGGAATTGAACTTTGTTTGCCGAGGCAAAACTGTGCTCGTGTCTCAGATGTCCATACACACGCATCGCGAGCGCTCCGCCGTCCCGGTGCCCTAGCCAACGACTCACGGTAGGTATGTCTACCCCTGATTCGATGCATGTGGTTGCGAAAAAATGGCGGAAGTCGTGGTGCGAGAACGACGAGTATTCGAGGCGCCTGCATGCTGTGGCAATACACGTTCTGGCTCCACGAATTGGGGTCAGTCGTTCAGATGACATCATCTGCCGAACGCCCTTCAACTTGATTAACAGATTCTTTAGTGCTGGATTTAACGGTACCACCCTCTGCTCCCGATTTTTTGTGCCTTCGTTACCTCCTTTGATGATTAGAGTATTGGCGTCAAAATTGACGTCGCCCCACGTCAGCGCGGCGGCCTCTGAGATTCGGCAGCCGGAGTAGGCAAGTAGTTCTACCAAGTCAGCCCCAGCTTTTGCTTTGGCTTGGCTATCGGGACGCCCATCGGATCGCCGGATGGTTTCGACTAGGCGGCGGAATTGTTCCCGGGTGGGGATCACCATGGGCTTGTTGAACGCCTTGCGTCGCTGGATGTCCTTGGCTGGGTTAGTGAGCATCAATCCGAGTTTCACGGCGTAGGCGAAGATGGGGCGGAGGACGTTCAACTCGTTCGCCATGGTTTGCGGGGCGATCTTTGACGCCCGTTCGATTACCCACCGCTCGCAATGCTCGGGGCCAATGTTGCGGATCGTCACGCCGGCGAAGAAAGGAGCGAGGTTCTTGACGGCGGAGGCGCGCCGTCGCTGGGTGCTGCTCTTCACGGTATGGGCCGTGGCCTTCATCCAGCGCTCCGCCATCTCTTCGAAGGACAGGCGGCTTTCCTCGGTGATCTTGAGGTTGCCGACCTGGCTGCGCAGTTCGTTGAGCCTCCTTTCGGCTAGCTTCCGGTCCTTGGTCTTGAGCGATCTGCGAAATTGCTTGCCGCCCCGTTTGACCAACGCGTAATACCCGCCACTCGTCTCTAACCGGTAGAGATTCTCACCCACGCGATGAAACACCACCTTACGGGCCTCCTTAGCCTCTCCAAGAGCTTTGGTTTCCATGCCCGGGAGTATGCGGTGACAACTCGGGGTGACAATTCTTCTCCTGTCAGTTGCGAAAATAGTCGTAAGTCCTTGGAATAGATTAAGTTCGGCGCGGTAGCCAAGTGGTAAGGCCGAGGTCTGCAAAACCTCTATGCGGCGGTTCGATTCCGCCCCGCGCCTCCAAGGTTGTAAGTGGTTGATTACGAGTGGGAAGCGGTTTCGATACTCGCGTGAAGGGTTGGAAAACTGTCGCAAACTGTAACAAAGTTCGCCGGTGTGCGTTGATGTCCAACGACGTATCCGCCCACAAAAAAGCCCCGGCGTTCGACCGGGGCTCGTGGTGCTGACGTCGGCGATCAGCGCTTCAGCTTCGCGTAGGCCGGCCGGTACTCGTCGTAATCGTCGACGACATGAAGTTCGGACTGGTGGGCGAGGTCGTGAACATGCCGCGCGAACATTTCATCGACCGTGTCGCAGCTTACGCTCTCGGCGATGACTTGGGCGACGCGGACGATCTCCTCGGGCAGCATGACCGTGACGGGCACGAGCTTGATGGCGTTGCGGGCGGGGCGGGTGGCTACTGCTGACTTCATTGTGTGTTCTCCAGAGCCGTGCACCTACTTGCGGGTAGTGCGGGGCAGTAACTGCCCCCCGGGTTCGATGCACGGCCAATTCTGTGCTTGTTGATGTCGCCAGGGCACTACTCCCGGTGACTCCAATCGGAGTGCCCGCACCCTGCCGGGCCGGCCGGACGGGGTCAAGACGCCTGTTTTGCCCCCTTGTTAAGCGCCACGGGTAGGATGTTAACCAAAAGTGGGTCTCATGGAAACGCGACGGGTGGTGCCTTAACGCCCCAAAATATCTCGGGAATTACAGTCTTCTAACTTTTGCATTAAGCCTCCGCCTCTGGTGTGGCCACCCGTCGCTGTAGCTCTGCTTCGGCTGTAGCGATCTGCGATTTGCTCACGTACTCCAACAGCGATGCCTCATCAATGAATCGCCGCTTGCCGAGCCTTACGGACCGAACGTCACCCCGCCTCGCGGCTTCGTGAAGCGCATCGGCTGACAATCCCGTCAAACGGATTGCCTCGCCGACACAAAGCCATTCGCCCTGTTCGGTTGGCCGGACGACGGGCTTAGGGAGTCTTGGCGCGCACGCATCGGGCAGGAGCGGAAACAACACGGCGCGCACTCGCTGCTTTGCCTGGTGCACGGCCTGTTTCGAGCATCCGAATTGCCGCGCCAACTCATCGAGCGACTGCTCATTGCCGGCGCCGAGTAGGTGCGCGAGCCCTGCGCCCATGATGCTCTTCCCAGCGAAAAGGACAGCGATCCGCCGCAATACCTCGCACGCGTAGTGCATGCCCGCTTTCTCGGCCTCAGAATCGATGATGGCCATTACCTCGGCGACCGCACCTGCCGGAACGCACTCCTTCAATCGATCTTCGACGCTCAAGCCGTTGCCCTCTTCGAGTTCGGCGGCAAGGCGGTTATGGACGGCGGTTTCGAGCGCGTTCGTGTCCCCAGGTGCAAAAAACCTCATCTTAGGCGCAACGCGGTCAATCAGGGTGCACCGGGTGCGGGATCGCCACCGCACCCGGTCCCTTTGCCGTTCGGCCTGACTCGATTGCCCCGGCCTGCACTCGCAGCGGGACGCCGAGCACGGAAAATCAAAGCCACTCGGCGAACGCGGAGCGCAGGTGGCCGCCGGTGAAGACCCAGTCTCCCGCCGCGATGCGCTGAGAGTCGGCGAGCGAACGACTCAGCTGCCGGATCGGTCCGCAGTCGGGCACCTCAGCCTCGCACCCGTACGCCGAGAAGACCGGGCGCAAAATCTGTTCGACCTTGTTGATCTCGGCCTGAATCGCCGGGACCAAGGTGCGGTGGCAGTCCTCAAGCGCAAGGCGCGCGCGATTCACGACTGGATGACCGCGCTCGGCGATCAACTCGTCTTGATGCAAAATTTCTCTCGGGTCGCCCTCGATCGCAGCCCTTTCGACGCCGCGGCGAACGTCATCGGGCAGGTCGTCCAGTTTGCCGTTTTTGCCGGCGTGCAGCTGGGTAAGGACCGCGAGGCGGCGGCTCGGGAATGTGAAGTCGCTCCGCATCCGTTCGAGCTCGTCGAGGTCCGCGAGGATGCCGAGCAGGGTTTCGCGCTGATTGGCCGAAATGCTGATCTTTCGGAGTTTGGAGACGTCGGCCGGTGCGGCCTGGTCGAAAAGCCGTTGAAAGCTTGAGAAGATTTTGTCGGTTACAAGTGGCATGGTAGTAGTGGAAAGTTGGTTACACGACCTTTCCGTCGCGGATTTCGACGGAGCGGACGTTCGGGTTCTTGCGCTGAACGGGTGCCGGACGGAATTCGATGGCCTCGACCGCGCCGTCGAAATCCGGCGGGGAGAAACCGAGCTTGCGCATGTCGAACTTTCGCGCCTCGTCGGTCTCGATCTGAAGCGCGGCGATCTCGCGGACGCCGTCGAAGCGTTCGGCGAAAAGTTTCGGGAACTTCACCGTGAGCGCACCGCACGCGTCGAGGAGCTTTTGACCGCGGAGTTTTTTGTTGGCCTCGCGCCACTCGTCGATGGCTGAAATCTCCGTGCGCAGGCGGGCGATCTCTGCGTCCCTCGCCACGAGTTCGCGCACCTTGTCGCGTGCT
>CAYZBG010000143.1:0-5764 GCA_964476565.1 uncultured Opitutus sp. | reverse complement strand
TGCGGCCGACAGGTTGGACACTTTTGTCCCGCCTGTCGGCTTCATGGCATCTACAGGGCGGCGCGCGCTTCGCACTGCGAGGAGGCAGGATTGGAGCATCGTTCTCGTTCTCGTAATCGTTCTCGTTCTCGGGCCTCGGTTGAGAACAAGCATTGGCCACGAAGAGGCACAAGAAAAGGGGGGCCGGGACGTCTGAGACAGACGTCGCTACCATCGCCCGGTCGGGAGACCGGGCCTACAGGGCGGAGCGCGCTTCGCACTGCGACGAGGCACGATTGGAGCGTCGTTCTCGTTCTCGTAATCGTAATCGTTCTCGGGCTTCGGTTGAGAACGAGCATTGGCCACGAAGAGGCACAAGAAAAGGGGGGCCGGGACGTCTGAGACAGATGTCGCTACCATCGCCCGGTCGGGAGACCGGGCCTACAGGGCGGCGCACAGCGCGCTGGTCCAAACACTGCCTACTGTCTTCCGCCTTCCGCCTCCTGCCTCCTGCCTCCTGTCTCCTGTCTCCTTTCGCCGTCAGCTTCTCCGCTTGGTCCAAAAACGCAGCGTCGCGAGCAGGAAGGTCTCAAGCACGGCGGACTCGTTCAGATTCAGCCGCAGCAAGCCGGTGCTTTGCTCCAACTTCGTCACGGTCGCGGTCAGGGCGCGGCGCGCCTGCTCGTCGCCGGCCTGCAGGAGGGGCAGCGCGTGGTGGCGCGTCGTGCGCGCGATCTCCGCGAACAGCCGGAGCCGGAGCCCGTTGGCGATGCCGGTCTCGATCGCCACCTGCTGGTCGTCGTCGAGGTCGGGCGGGAGTTTCTCCTTCTGAAGTTTCCAGACTTCGCCTGTGGCGAAATCGAGGATCGCACTGAAGCGGGCCACCAGGCCGTACACGGCAAAGAT
The DNA here is from genome assembly GCA_964476565.1 of uncultured Opitutus sp. Lineage (GTDB taxonomy): Bacteria > Verrucomicrobiota > Verrucomicrobiia > Opitutales > Opitutaceae > CAMAXB01. The sequence continues at coordinate 4,879 of CAYZBG010000143.1, read as the reverse complement.
CGCGTCGGCGCCGGCCTTCTTGTCCGTCACGCCTTCGGCCAGGCGCGTGAGCCACCCGGTGTAGTCCTGCAGCCACGCCGACCAGCCGTCCGGCGAGTAGCTGGTGCCCGACTTGGGAAAACGGAAATGCAGCACGCGGCTGCGGATCGTCGGCAGCAGGGCGTAGGGCTTGGTCGTGAGCAGGAGCAGGGTGGTGTTCGCCGGCGGCTCCTCGAGCGTCTTCAGGAAGATGTTGGCCGCGGCGACGTTCATGCGTTCGCACTCGTGCAGGATGGCCACCTTGCGCGGCGAAACGGTGCCCGAGACCTGCACCTTCGTGATGAGCGCGCGGGTCGCATCGGCCGAGACCTGCCGCATCTTGCCCGCCGGGCGCAGGGCAAAACAGTCCGGATGCTGGTCCGGCGGGAAGGGCGCGCTCGAGGCCGGCGTGTTGAGCAACCGGTCCGCGATCGCGTGCGCCACGAGCACGAGCGTGTCGTGGTCGTCGGCAGTGAGCAGCAGGCTGTGCGAGAGGCGCTGGCGGCCGATGGCCTGCTCGATCACCGACACGGCAGGCGTGCCGACGAGGGCTTCGGGCCAGGCAACGGGCGTGGCGGCAGACATGTCCGGTCAGGTCGGGCCGGCCGGCGCCGGCCCGGCGGGTCAGCGGAGCACCTTCTTGACCGCGGCGAGGATCTTGCGCGCGATCTGATCCTCCTTGAGCGTGCCGTCCACCACCACGATGCGGTCCGGCATGCTCTGGGCGAGCAGCAGGTAGCCGGACCGGATCTTTTCGTAGAAGTCGATGTTCTCCCGCTCCATGCGGTCGGGCACGTCCGACGCGCGCTGGCGGATGCGCTGGAGGCTCACCGCCGTGGGCACGTCGAGCACGATCGTCAGGTCGGGCATCACGTTGCCGACCGCGAAGCGGTTGATCTGGTTGACCGGGTCGGCGGCGAGGTTGCGGCCGATGCCCTGGTAAACCGTCGAGGAGTCGAGGAAACGGTCGCTCAGCACCGTCGTGCCCTTGAGCAGGGCCGGGGCGATGACCTCGCGCACCAGCTGGGCGCGGGCGGCGGCGAAGAGCAGCAGCTCCGTCTCGGCGCACATCTCGTCACCCTTGGAATTGTGGACGATGATGTTGCGGATCTGCTCGCCGATCTCGGTGCCGCCCGGCTCACGCACCGTGACGACGTCGTGCTTGAGCTTAGCCAGCTGCTTGGCGAGGCGGGCGATCTGGGTCGACTTGCCGCTGCCTTCGGAACCTTCGAAGGAGATCAGCTTGCCGTTGGACTTCGTTTTCGAAGGCATGAGGGAAGGGTGGGCGACTCAGCGCCAGTTGGCGAGGAAGCTTTCGATTTGTTCGAGCGACGGGCTTTGGGCCGTGCGCACGTAGTGGCCGCTGGTGCAGACGCCGACGCCGAGGCAGGCCTCGGGGCTGAGGCCGAGCAGGCGGCCGGTCATGAACCCGGCGTTGAAATGATCGCCCGCCCCCGTGGTGATGAAGGGCTTCTCCGTATACGGACCGGGCACCCACCAGGTGCCGGCGGCGGTCGCGCAGGCGGCCGACTCCTTGGGGTGGATCACCACGGCGGCGAGGTTGAGCCGCTGGCGGATGTCGGCCGCAGCGGTCTTGAGACCGGCTTCGTTGTCTGGGAAGGCGTGCACCCCGAGGGCCGCGGCCACCTGCTGCGCCTCCTTGAGGTTGAGTCCGAGCGTCACCGCTCCCTGCGTGCTGAACGACGCCATGGTTTCGAGCGCCACCACCAAATCCGACGTGGAACGCTTCTCCGGATCGCAGAGGTCGAAGAAGAAGTGGCGGTCGCGGGCGGGCAGGCGGGGCAGCACGCCCGTCTTGAGCTCGCGCAGGATCGCCGTGAGGTTCGGGATCATCGTCCAGTTCACGATGGCCACGAGGTCGGAGGCGCCCAGCGCCTGAATGAAGGCCGGCTCGCCCATCTTCTCGACGATGCGGGCGTAGGTGATCTCGTCGAGGCAGCGCATCTGGCCGAGCATCAGCTTGCCGTCGGTGAACTCCACCGCGGTGGTCGACGCCGGATCGCAGAGCGAAACGACGTCCGCGCGGCGGGCGATGTCCTGGAAGACCGGGTGGATCGCCGCCCGGCCGAGCGCGCCGATGTACTTCAGGCGGCTGCCAAGCGAGAGCAGGGCGCCGGCCATGATCGGGCCGTTGCCGCCGAGTTTGTCCATGCGCGGATAGAACTCGATGTTCGTGCTCTTGCCCGCGGCGGCGAGGATGCGCCGGCCGAACTCCTCGATCGTGGCCATCGGCGTGAACGCCTCACCCTGACCGGACCGCAACGCCACCGGCGTGACGATCGTGTCGACGAAGCCGTCGAAGCCGACGAGGGCGAGTTTCTGGGCAAGGGCACCGCGGTGGGTGCTGAGTTCCTGAAGCGTGCGCGTTTTGAAGTCCATGGTGAGGTCGGGCCGAAGACACCGGGAGCGAAGAAAAACGCCGGAAGGGCCGCAACGAGATTCGCGCGCGCTTATCTCGGCGCCGGGCGTGTTTACCGTTGAACGTGCGCTTCAATCGGGCCAACGCTCACGCCTGCCTTTCTTTCTTCCTGTGATGACGCCGTTTTTTGCCTTCAATGTCTGGGAAATCTTCCTGCTGAGCGATCTGGTCGGCCAGATCATCACCGTCGCACTCGCGATCGGGAGCATCGTCGCCTGGGCGGTGATGCTCGGCAAACGCAACGACCTGCGCGAACTGCGCCGGCTCAACCTCGCCTTCGAGCAGCGCCTGCGCGAGGAGCGCACCGTCCTCGACCTGCCCGAGTCGTTTCGCAACAAGCGTGCAATCCCGTACGCCGACCTCTTCGCCGACGCCGCCGAGGCCTACTGGCGCGCCGCCGCGATCGGCAAGGAGAAGGGCAACGACAGCGCCCGCTTCCGGCTCGAGCACACCGAGAACGCCCTCCAGCGCTCCCTCGCGCGCCAGATCCTGCGTTACGAATCGAGCATGATCTTCCTCGCCAGCATCGTTTCCGGCGCGCCCTTCCTCGGCCTGCTCGGCACCGTTTGGGGCGTGATGGAGTCCTTCAGCGCCGTCTCCGTGCAGGAGAGCGCGAGCATCCAGACCATCGCCCCGGGCGTCGCCTCGGCCCTGCTCACCACCGTGGCCGGCCTCGTCGTCGCCATCCCGTCCGTCTTCGGCTACAATTACCTCTTCGCGACCACCAAGCGCCTGGTCACGGAAATCGAGAACTTCGCCAGTTCGCTCGCCGACCGCATCGAGCTCGAGTCCAACTGAGGACGCCGCCATGGCCCGCACCTTCCGACGCCAACGTCAGTCCGCCCCGATCGCGGAGCTCAATCTCACCAACCTGATCGACCTCGGCTTCACGCTCCTGATCATCTTCATGATCGCGACGCCGCTCATCAACCAGGAGCAGACCATCCCCGTCAGCCTGCCGTTCGAGTCCCGCAGCCCGCAGACCAAGGACCCCGACGTCACCTTCCAGAACGTCACCGTGCGCGCCGACGGCACGATCTCGCTCGGCAACCGCACGGTCAGCCGCGCCGAACTCGCCCAGGAATTCGCCTCCTACGCCGCCCAGGCCAACCCGCCGGTCATCCGCCTGCGCGCCGACGCGCGCGCCGTGGCCCAGGATTACGTCGTTGTCCTCGACGAGCTCAAGAAGGCCAACCTCTCCAAGGTCTCGATCGACACGCAGGTCCTCCGCTGAGGCGGTTCGCGTTTTCATGGCTTTGTCGCTAAGTTTTTCCCTTCGCCTGCGTCTTCTTCCGGTCGCATGACGCCCCGTTCACCCAGCGCCTATTTCCTGTCCGCCTTCCTGCACACGGCCGTGGCGGGCACGCTGGTCCTGTTGTCGTTCAAGGGCTGTCAAAAGCCGGAGGAACCCCCGCACATCTTCGAACTCGTGGCGGGGGAGGGGGACAACTACGCCGCGACCGAGGCCCCGGCGCTGACCGCGCCCGTCGCGCCGAAGGTGCAGTTGCCGACGATCAAGGCGCCCCCGACGCCCAAGACCCCCGAACCGGAGCCGGTCATCGAACCCCAGCCGGTGATCAAGCCCGCCCCGGTGCCGTCGCCGCCCAAGACGGAGACGCCGAAAAAGGAGACGCCGAAGAAGCAGCCGGAACCGCCGAAGAAGAAGGAGGAGCCGAAGCAGGTCATGACCAAGGCCGAGTTCGACAAGCTGAACAAACAGAAGACCGCCTCGGCCAAGACGGCGAAGACCAACACCCCGCTCACGACCAAGAAGATCGACGTCGACTCGATCACGAAGGGCGTCGCCGGCGGCAAGTCGACCACCCAGAAAGGGGCCGGCGGCACGGCCCTGACCGCGGCGGAGGCGAACCAGCTCGATCGCTACGTCGCCCTTATTTTGCAGCGCATCCGTGAAGCCCTCATGAATGCCGGCCTGAGCGACCAACTCGAAGTGCGGGTGGAGTTCCGCGTCTCGGCCGGTGGAGCGATCTCGTCGGTGCGGATCGTGAATGGCTCGGGCAGCCGCGAGTTCGACGACGCCGTGGCCAACGCCTTCCGCAACATCCGCCCGATCGGCCCCCCGCCGACCAACCGCGCCGAAGCCTTCAGCGTGGTGGTGCGCATGCGCGACGGCTGAGCTCCGGCTCGTGTAGCTCTGGTCACGTTCGACCAGGCGCGATCAAGATTAGCCACGAAGAGGCACAAGAAGCCCAAACGGAGCGGCCACCTCCGCTGCTGACGTTGGGGCCGATGACCCATCACCCGCGCCGCGGCACGCCCCTTCAGTATGACCACTTGCCGTTCTCCGCTCAAAACCCGAGAACGAGAACGATTACGATCACGAGAACGAGGATTCAGCCCCATGATGTCCGGTCCTAGCCCAACTTGACAGGGCGAAGGCGAGACATGAATGAAAAGAAA
>CAYZBG010000142.1:0-5846 GCA_964476565.1 uncultured Opitutus sp. | reverse complement strand
ACCCGCATCCGAAACCCCGTCCACGCCCGCCCCGCGTGGCTGACCAGATTACGTTGGGCATGAAAAGGAACCTGATCATTGCTGCCTTCGTGTTCGCTTGCGCGGCTGCGGCTACGGTGATCTGGACACGTCGCCAATCCGATTGGGAATTCGTTAGTCGAGCTACAAGTTTCGATTTTCCAGTCGGCACCGAGTATCTTGCGCACTTCGATAACGCCGAATGGTTTGTTGTCTGTGTGCTTCGCCTCCCAGAAAGCTCGGTTCGTGAGTTCATCCAAAAGCATCGATTCGTGCCGGGCGAGCATGCCGACCTGATCACGGTGTCGTCGCTTCCCGAGAGATACCGCAAGATTCCAGAGCGCGGCGATGTGCTTTCCTCTTCAGGACAGAAGGAGTATCAGGCTTGGCAGGCGGTATTGGACACAGAGTCTCGCCTGCTGTGGATTCACGTTACATATCCCGATTGGTCCGGTGACCATCCAGGCACTGCACCACAGCCGCCCAACAAGTCAGTACAGCACAACACGGGCAGCGGTCCGTTTTCTATGACCCTGCTTGCATTCAACTCCCGATCCATATTCGGCCCGTGTGGCTGACCTCAATCGTCGGCAAAGTGAAGACATCGCTCAAACTTCTTGTGGCCGTCGTCGTGGGCGTTGGCGTCATTGCTTGTTGGTTCTGGTCCGAGTTTGGACCATCTGTTCGCGAGGCGCATCAGAAAGAAGCTGCATTCCGAGCGCTGGGACCAGCAGAGTTTCACCGCCTGATCGATCTGGCGTGTATGCTTGAGAAGAAAGATACAGGCGTGGCGACGCGGAGTTTTGGAGGTGATTTTGAGCCTCCTATTCCGTCTGAGTTCAGCGGTTTTGGTTTCGACCGGCTTGAGATCAGATCGGGCATCGTGGAAGGACGAATTTACTGGTTGGTGGATTCAGGTGCGTTCGCGCGTATCGATACTCGCACCAAGCCGCTTCGCTTGTTGTTAGTGAGGGGCGATCATGCTGACATCATCGACATCCTGTATGAGAAGAAGGAGCCGATCCAGAGCACTACATAAACTCCGGGGCTGCGCCCCTTCGTGTCTGACTGCTGACGATCGGCGGAAGAAGAATGAAGCGCGTGTCCACCGGACTCATGGTCAGACACCAAAGTAGGACTCCCAATTGAGTTCGAGCGACGTAGCCGACACGGGCGGCTTTCCAAAGACCAAAGCAGACCTTTAATGCGTCAAATGATGAGCTCCCCAATGACTCGCACTCCGCCTGAAGCGTTTGAACGACGCAAGAGGCGCTGGGGACTGGTCGCCCTGGCCGCGGTGGCGTTGATCTTCTTGCCTCTGCTCGTGGGCATGTCCGGATCCGCGTTCGCCGTTGCTCGCGTCTTCACGGACGTTCCGGCTGACGCTGCGCTACCTCAGGAGACGCTGAGTGGCGATGTGGCCCGTTCGCTCCGACTGACGATGTTTGGCTTGGCCGTGTCGGGTGCGGGACTCGCCCTTCTGGTGCTCGCGATGATTCGTCGCGCACAGCTCCAGAGGCAGAGCACGAGGTGCGCGTAGTCGCTTTTGCCCCAGGGCCGTGACTCGCGCCAAAAACGAACCCATGCCGCCCCATTCGTGACGAGGCAGGCGGCGAAGCCCCGTCCTGATGCGTGCTTCGTGCCGGCATCGGCCGACGGGCCGCCGGACTGCACTTCGCATGCGCCCATTCGAATACAAACTCCTGAAGTACGACGCGAAGGGTCTGCTTGGCGGCAAGGTCGACTTGCCGCAGATGAACGCGGAGTTCGATCAGCTCGGCCAAGAGGGATGGGAGCTGGTCTCCGTCTTTGACACCAACCAGGCGTACGGAGAGTCGCGATGGATCGTTGCGACCTTCAAGCGATTGAAGGATGGCGCGCAGCGCGCGCAATAGCGTGCGGATCCTAAGTCTGGGGGCACATCGTAACCCATTTTGCTGAAGGATCGCGGCGCGAATAGGGCCAAAGGCGGACCAGCGATCAATCAGCAGGAGAATCTATGTCCCAACCCAAATCAAAGTTTGTTCAGGTGTTCGAGCGTGATCAGGGACGTTGTGTCTATTGTGGTCGCGACCTGAAGGCGGATTTCGATACGTTCATGATGGCTGAGGAGGACCATTTGGTGCCGGGAAGTAAGAGCGGGTACAAACGTGACCTAGATAATCTCGTTTTGGCCTGTAGTGTCTGTAATCGACTAAAGGCGGATTTCGAGCCATCACCTGCCGTCGATGCCAAAAAAGAAAGAAGGCGGTATGTGACCGCTGTCCGGGCCTACATCATGCAGAGACGCGGGGAGCGCATGAAGGAGTTTCTGCAGGTGACTCATCCAACGTTGCCGGATTACCAGTGAGCGCTCGTTGATTTGGCTACCCCCGCCCTCAGAAAAGTGAAACGTAAGGAGGAAAAATGAAACCGTATCGCATCGTTAGATTAGCTTCGATTTCTGCGCTTGTTTGCCTGTTCTCCATATCGAGTCAGGCTGCTGCGGCGGCGCGCGGATCGGGTGGATTGGAGTACAAGGCGCGTTTCGAGCAGGGCAAAGGGACGCTGCAACCGTGGAAGCAGGGCACCACACCGCCAAAGACGTTTGCGGAGGCCGGTCTTTTGAATGATGCCACGATCGTATGGACGGGCCTCTACTTTGACGGTGGAACCCAAGGCTACCTGCTCATGGACTCGGCGGGAAAGTTTTTCGCATTCTGCACGGGCCCAGGGCTTCAGTCGAAAGAGAATCCAAAGCGAATAGATGCTCCGGCTCACTCGCGTCTGTTCATAGGCGGCTTGCACTATTCAAGTGCCGAAATGGTCGCGCCGGGCAGCGATACTGAAGTCTGGCTCCGTTCCCTGTTGGCGAAGGAATGAGACTGATCCGCTGCCAGCGCGTCGGTGCGGTCGGTCTCACAATTTCATGTGCAAACGGAACTGAGGATGACAAAGTCTGGCACGACAGAGGTCGAATTGGCCAGCGGCTTGTGCCCGGAGCTGCGCGACGACGCGGCGAGCACACGGTGGTCGGCTGTCGCCTAGGACTCATGGCGAGGATGTTCCTATTGCTTGGGATCGGCCTTGCCTGCGGCGGGTGCCAGACGCCGAGTGCCCAAGTCGGACGGGCGGGCGTCGAGTTTGTGGAGCCCACGGGTTCTCCGACGAGGGGAAAGGTGGATCTGCAGCCTGATGCGTCTGACATCCGCATCCGTCCGATTGCCGCTCATCCGCGCGGAACGCTCGCCAAGCCGGTCTATCCGGCGGAGGTACTGAAGTCTGGGGGCAGATCCTATGTGCTCTACGTGACGTTTACCGTCAATGAGTCCGGCCAGATCGTTGATGTCGGCCGCAGTTGGAAACGACCATCCCCTCCCGATGAGTTCGCCGACCTCTTCCTCGCGGCGGCACGCGATGCGATCGCACAGTGGGAGATTGAGCCGGCACGGCGGGTCTATTGGCAAACGACGCCGTCCGGTGAAGACCGGTACCTGCGGACGGAGCGGATCGCGGAAACGTTTGAAGTGAAGTTCACCTTCGAGGTGTCCGGCGAGGTCCGATGAAGGCGGAGGCACGACGGTCCTAGTGATCCGCCGCAGTCACGGCCCGAGGCGGTGGATCGGTCGTAAAGGTCCGATCCGCACGGTCTCCTGATCCATTTGGATTTCTTGGATGGGCTTTCCTCCTTCGTTGCCGAAATGTGCTCGTCCATGATCGTCGACACCTTCCGAAGTAAGGTCCTTGGCAACGAACGCCCCATCTGGATTCGACGACCGTCGGTGGGTTCGTGCGAGACGCTCACGGTCTTCCTTGACGGCGAATTCTATCGCGACCGCGTCGATGCGCCGTCGGTGATCGACGCCCTGCAGGGCGAGATTGCCGATTCGTGGTTTGTGTTTGTTTCGATGGGGACGATCGAAGCGCGTTGGCGGGAATGTCCCTGCCATCCGCCCTTTGCGCAGGCGATCGTCGAGGAACTGCTCCCGTGGCTTCATCTTCGCTTCGCCGAAATCAGGACGGTGCAGAAGAGGGTTTTGGTGGGGCTGAGCTATACTGGTCTCGCGGCGGCGTTTGTCGCCAGGCAGTACCCGGATATGTTCCAAAGGGTGATTTGTCAGTCGGGGTCGTTCTGGTGGAATGACTGCTGGCTGGTAGAGCAGATTCGCGTCCAACCGCCGACGTCCACCGCCTACTTCTTGGAGGTGGGCACGAATGAGGTGCAGACGCATGTCCGGCATCGCGAGGACGTGCTTCAGGTCGTGTCGCAGATCGAAGGGGTGCGTAGATTCCGGGACGCCCTGCACGGCACCGGCCATGCGGTGCGGTATGTGGAGTTCGAAGGCGGGCATGAGTTTACGGCGTGGAAGCGGATGCTGCCGGATGCCCTGCGGTGGGCTTTGGCCGTTCGCTCCGGCGTTCCGACCACTCCGTGCAGCCCGTGAAGTTTGTCGCGACCTGTGGATCGCGGCGGGTGGGCGTGCCGGCGCGCGGCTCGACCCGGTACCTTGGGTGGCGGACGGTCTCGGATCGCCCCGACCTGCTGTCGCGGTCACTTACGGGCTGGATACGATGGAGCGGGGGCGGCATTCGTTGGAGAACGCCCATGATTCGTCCGGCCACCATTGACGACGCCCTTCGCATCAGCGCGATTCATGTGGACGGATGGCGTGCCGCGTATCGGGGCATTGTTCCCGATTCGTTTTTGGCCGGGCTCTCGGCGGAAAGGCGTGCCGCCGGTTGGAAGCACGCCATCGAGAAGGATCCGGGAAGTGTCTTGGTTTTTGAAACCGGAGGCGACGTCATCGGGTGGTCGGCAATCGCCGCCTCGCGCGAGCAGCTCCCGGGGGCGGGGGAGATTCTCGCGATCGACGTGGATCCTCTGCGCTGGCGCCAGGGTTGTGGCCGGACGTTGATGGAGAGGGCGGAGCAGGCGTTGTGGCACCGCGGGTACGACCGGTGTGTGCTGTGGGTCCTCGAACAGAACGTGCCGGCCCGGGTCTTCTATCGCGGCTTGGGTTATGCCGAAGACGGCGGCTGCAAGTCCGAGGTGATCGAGGGTGTTGCCCTTGCGGAGATTCGCTTGGCGAAAACGAGACCGAACGCGGCGGCACCGCAGAACCCCGGTAGTCGTCCGCGGGACTGACGCGCGAGGAGCCATCACGATGGAGATCGAGTATCGCTTGGCGCGCCTCGAGGATATTCCGGAGCTGGAGCGGCTGATCCCGCTGTCCGCACGGATCCTTCAGCGCTGTCATTACTCGCCCGCTCAGCTGGAGGGTGCGATCGGTACGGTCTTCGGCGTTGATTCGCAGCTGATCAAGGACGGCACGTACCATGTGGCTCTGGCCGAGGGAGGGATCGTGGGCTGCGGTGGCTGGAGCCGCCGAAAGACCTTGTACGGCGGAGATGGCGGGAGGAAAGGCGACGACCCGCTGCGTGATCCGCGCGTCGATCCAGCGATGATTCGCGCCTTCTTCGTCCACCCAGAGTTTACTCGTCGCGGAATCGGCCGCACGTTGCTGCAATTGTCCGAAGACGGAGCCGCCGGCGCGGGGTTCACCTCGATTGAGATCGTGGCCACGTTGGCTGGCGAGCCCCTGTATGGGGCCGGCGGTTATATCACGGTGGAGCGTTATGACATTCCCCTGGTGAACGGGTTGACGCTGCCCGTCGTGCGAATGAAGAAGGCGGCGCAGTCGGCGAGGCGAACGTGAGCGTGGCCGCCATCCGATATTGCCTCGCGCGGTGCGACCGCGCCCGTCCCGTGCTCCGTGCAAGCGGCGTTCAGCATCCTAGCAGGCTGCTGAAAAACGCTTGATTTGACGACCAATAGTATTCATTATACG
>CAYZBG010000141.1:0-6550 GCA_964476565.1 uncultured Opitutus sp. | reverse complement strand
CTCGGCGACATTCCGGTCCTGAGTCGGATCTTCGGCACCCAGACCGACAACCGGGTCAAGAGCGAGATCGTGCTTCTGATCACGCCACGGATCGTTCGCAACATCTACCGGCCGGAGGGGCTGGTGGCGGAACTGCCCGTCGGGACGGATACCTTTCCCGGGATGGCGCCGCTGCGCATCGCCGCCACCCGCCCCGGGCAGATCGGACTCGCGCCGGGCCGGGGGCCCTCGGTCGCCGCCCAGCCCCAGTCGGCCCCGGCGGAGTCCCTGGCGCCGTTCGCGGTGAGCCTGACCGGGCCTCCTGCCGTCAAGGCGGGTGCCGAGTTCTCCGTCGTGGTGTCGCCGCCGGCGGGCCTGCCGATGCGCGGCGGCGAGACCGACATCCGCTACGACCCGGCACTCCTGCAGGCGCTCGATCCCGCTCCGCAGACGCCTGGCCGCGTCAAGGTCTCCTTCGAGGGCGCCGGATCGGGCCGCTCGATCCGCTTCAAGGTGCTGTCGGCCGCGGCCGCGCGCACCACGCTCTCGGCGGAGGAGGTCGAGTACGTGGACGCCGCGGGATTCGCGGTGGCGGGTGCGCCGGCGGCCCTGGACCTGGGCCTTTCGCCGTGACCCCTCGACTGCGTTGCGTCGCCGCGGCAGGCTTCACGCTCATCGAGCTCTCGGTGTCCGTGGCGATCGTGAGCGTGCTTGCGCTCGGCCTCGTGCCGCTCGGGCAACTGGCGGTCCAGCGCGCCCGGGAGTCGGAGTTGCGGACCAGCCTCAGGCAGATCCGCGAGGCCATCGACGCCTACAAGCGGGCTTCCGACGAAGGCCGCATCGAGCGCAAGGCCAACGCGTCCGGGTATCCGCCGGACCTCGAGATCCTCGAGAAGGGCGTTAGGGACGCGAAGTCGGCGAGCGGCCGGACGATCTATTTCATGCGCAGGCTGCCGCGCGACCCCTTCGCGGCGGCGGCCGACCTGCCGGCGGCGCGCACCTGGGGGCTGCGCAGCTACCAGAGCCCGCCGGAGAACCCGTCACCGGGGAGCGACGTGTTCGACGTGTACTCGCTCGCGGAGGGCACCGGCCTGAACGGCGTGCCCTATCGCCGATGGTGAGGACAGCACGCATGCATCCCCGCGGAGCACGCCGCGACCGGGCCTTCACGCTCATCGAGCTCGTGGTGGTCATGGCCGTCATCGCGCTCCTGGTGAGCCTCGCGCTGCCGCGCTACTTCGGCAGCGTGGACCGGTCCCGCGAGGCGGTGCTTCGAGAGAACCTCAACGCGATGCGCGACGCCATCGACAAGTTCCACGCCGACACCGGCAGCTATCCCCCGACGCTGGAGGAACTGGTGAGGCGCCGCTACCTGCGGTCCGTGCCGGTCGATCCGGTGACGGACAGCACGACCACCTGGATTCCCCTGCCTCCGCCACCGGCGGTGGCCGCGAGCGGTGTCTACGACGTGCGCAGCGGAGCCGAGGGCACCGGCCCGAGCGGACGCAACTACGGAGAACTCTGACATGCCCCCCGGATGGATCGCGCTTTGCGCTGGAGTCCTGCAGACGTTCGTCGCGGTGGCGGTGGCCGGCGCCGAGCGGGAGCCCGGCACCTGGCCGGAAGGCGGGCGATTCACGCTGGGGGTCAAGGCGCCGCTGGTGTCCCAGAGGCTGGCGACGTTCCGCGAGGATCCGTGGCGAGGCCCGCCGGACGCCGGCGTGGATCCCCTGGCCCTGAGGATGTGTGAGCGCGCCCAGGCCGGCGACCACACCGCGGTCTCGGCGGCCCTCGGTCGTGGCGCCAGCCCCAACGGCGGATCGCGTTCGCCGTGCCGGCCGTTGCTCGAAGCGGTGCGAGCCGGGGAGCCGGAAGTGGTCAGGGTCCTGCTCGAGGCGGGTGCCGATCCGAACGGCAGGACGGCAGGACGCACGCCCCTGGGCATCGCGGCGCAGCGAGGTGACGCGCGGACGGTCCGGCTGCTGCTGCGCGCCGGGGCCGTGCCCGACGCCAGGGACGACCACGGCGCGACTCCGCTGGCCACCGCAGCGGTGCTCGGGCGCGTCGAGGTGGTGGATGCCCTGCTGCGCGCCGGCGCGGACACCGCATCCCGCAATCGCGACGGCTGGCCGCCGCTGGTGCTGGCCACCAGGGCTGGTCAACAGGCAGTGGTGACCCGCCTCATCGAGGCGGGGGCCGACGTCGACGTGCGCGGCAAGGACGGATTCACGCCCCTGTACTGGGCCGTCTACCGGCGCAACAAGCCCATCGCCGACGCGCTCGTCGCCGCCGGCGCCGACGTCGGAACCCTCTCGGTGGAATCGCTCGAATGACCTCCAAGGCCCCTTCCCCCGCGAGCGTCTCCGAACCGGACTGCCCGGGAGGAACTCCATGAGTGCGCGCGTCCCCCTGATGGGCGACCAGGCGGCAGTCGAGGACTTCCCCGTCCTCACGGACCGCGAGACCGAGCGCCTGCTGCACCTCATCCGCAGCTCGCTCGAGGTTCGCAGGCGCAGCCAGTTCTTCCTCTGGGCCCAGGGCCAGCTGCAGAGCCTGATTCCCCATGAAGTGATGATCTGTGCATACGGCGACGCGGCACGCCGTTCCCTTGCCGTCGAGAACTTCGCCAGCTATCCGCTCGCACCCCAGGACGTCGAGGGGATCGCGGACCCGGAGGGCGGGTTCATGATGCAGGTGGTGCGCGCATGGATGGAGCGGGGAGAGCGGCCGCTCGTCCTCTGCACCAGCGACCGCGACTCGAGCCTGTACCGGCGCTTCGAGAGCCTGCTTTTCCGGCATGCCTTCCCCAACTTCCTCATGCACGGCAGCCCGGTGATCCCCGGTGTCGCGGGCGCGTACTTCGGCTTCGCCAACCTGCCGCAGCCGCTGACCGCGCGGGCCGGGATGATCCTGGAGATCGTGGCCCCCTACATACACATGGCCTACCTGCGCGTGATCGGCAATGACCGGGAGCAGCAACCCGAGGTGCCGGCAGGCAACAGCCAGATCACGGCGCGCGAGGTGGAGATCCTCCAGTGGGTGCGGGAGGGCAAGAGCAACCTCGAGATCGGGGCGATCCTCGCCATCAGCCCGCTGACGGTGAAGAACCACGTCCAGAAGATCCTCAAGAAGCTCGCCGTCCAGAATCGCGCGCAGGCCGTGGCCAAGGGCATCGCGCTGGGGCTCATCAAGGTGGGAAGCAACTGATCCGCGCGGGATGCCATGGCCGCGTGCCGTCAGGAATCCGTCATGCAGCGGGGCTTCGTCTACCTGGGTCTGCTGTTCTGGGTGGCCCTCGCCGGCGTCGGTCTCGCCGCCGTGGGCACGGTCTGGTCAACGAAGGCGCAGCGGGAACGGGAGCAGGAACTGGTGTTCGTCGGAAGCCAGTTCCAGGCGGCCCTGGAGAGCTATCTCCTGTACTCGCCGGAGGCCGCACGGCAGCTGCCGAAGAGCCTCGACGAACTGCTCGCCGACTCGCGAAGCGGCAGCGTTCGTCGCCACCTGCGGCGGGTGTACGTGGACCCGATGACCGGCAGGGACGAATGGGGGCTCGTGCGGGAGCCCGACGGCCGCATCCGGGGTGTGTACAGCCTGTCGGACCGGAGGCCCTTCCGCAGCACCGGGCTCCCGAGAGGAGTTGAGGTCAGGGATGGCGGGGCCCGGTATGCGGACTGGAAGTTCGTCGTCTCGCCCGGCGCGCCCGTCGCCGTGGCGGCGGTCGGTACGGGCGGGCCGCCCGCGGCAGGCCCGACCGGGCCAGGGGGGCTGCCCGCGCCATCGCCGGGGCAGCCGCCGGTGGACGACGGCGCCGGTGGAGGTTCCTCGGGGTCCCCGGACGTGGATCCCCTGGCCCGGCCGGAGCGCTGCACCGAGCCGCGCCGGCAGGACATGGTCCGATGCCTGGCGCTGCCGCGCGAGCAGAAGGTCCGTTGCGAGACCGAGTCGAACCGGCGCTACGCCCAGTGCCTGCAGGCGAACCGCCGCTGAGCACCGGCCGCTGTCGCGCGAATGCGACAGTGCGACTGCAACCCGAAATGATCCGTTCGGACTCCTCCGCGGTCCGGCGAACGGCGCGAGCCCTGCAACGCAGGCGTCGCAGCATCCATTGCAGGCAAGTCGAGGGAAAGCCGGCGTGTCCGATAGGCCGTAAGGCCCATGGACGTGGCGGGTCGGTGTAACCGGCGTTTCACGAAGGTCCCTTAACTTCCATGTTCGTCAAGTTCTAAGCCCGAGAGGGAGTCGGCCCCGGCCCGAATCCGGAACCGACGGCCGTTCCCGCTGGCGATCGCATCGCCTGGCATCGGAATCGAATACGGACCGCGAGGTCCGAACACTTCAGGAGATCTGCTGATGACTCTTCGCAAACAACTCTCGGCCGTCGCCGTCGCCGTGCTTGGCGCGTTCGCCTCCGGTAGCGCGTCCGCCGCGATCCAGCTCGCTACCACCGGCAACAGCAACCTCGTGTTCTCGGCCTGGGATGACCGTGGCACTGCCGACACCACGGACGATTCCGGTTACGTTCGTGACCTCGGCCTTCTGATGAACGATCTCGCCACCGCGACCCTGAGCACCAACGCCAGCAACGGCCCGACGTTCCAGGCCGGTGCCTCGCAGAAGGTCATCGACGCGCTGAGCGGCCTGTCCACCGACGCGGCGTTCACCACCTGGTTCAATGGCACCAACAAGTCCACGGTGCAATGGAACGTCGTCGGTGCCGACACCACCGGCACCGGTGGTCGTCGTCTGATCACCACCCTCGACAGCCTCGAGGCGCCTGCATCCTTCGCGGCGAACAACGCCTTCACCACCATCACCAACCGGTTCGACACCTTCTTCGCCGACGTCAACACGCTCGGAACCCACGCCTCCCAGCCGAACGGTTCCGCCGTGATCAACTTCACCGAGAACCCCAACCAGTATCCCGGTGGCCAGCGCTGGGGCAGCAACTTCGCCGGCAGCGCGTCCTTCGACAACGCGGCGGGGCTCGACGCGCCCATGACGTTCTGGCTGCTCACCAATGCGGGCAGCAGCAACCTCACCGAGGTGCGGTCGCTGCAGTTCATGGTGAACCCGCCGCTGGTGCTCAAGCTGAGCAGTGACGGTGTCCTGTCCGCCGCGCCGATCCCCGAGCCTTCCACCTATGCCCTGATGGGCCTGGGCCTGGCCGGCATCGCCGTGGTGGCGCGTCGCCGCGCCAAGCGCTGAGCCGCGCCCGCCGCGGGCCCGAGTTCCCGCGGCAGCCGCCTCGTGCCAATCCTGTAACGGAGGGGTCCGGATGCGTCCGCCCCCCCGCAAAGACCTGGAGACTTCCATGCGCTTCAACAAGATCGCTATCGCGTGCGGCGTTGCCTTCGCCGCCTTCGCCGGCTCGGCCGCGGCCCAGAACTGCGGCGTGACCGGCTACAACCCGTACACCTGCCCCACCGACGTGGGCTACGACAACATCTTCATCACCGGCGCGACCGCCCCCGACAACTTCATCCAGTCCACCGTCGAGAGCTGGCTCGAGGCGGGCTTCGTGCGCATCGTCGACAACGTGGACGGCCGCCAGCAGCGCGGCTGGGTGGGCCGGATCAAGACCGGTGCCGCTGCCGACGCCGTCAACATTCCCGCGACCCATCGCGGCAAGTCCGTGCGGATCGTGAAGCGATCCACCGGCGGCTCCGTGTTCGGCGTCAACCCGGTCGCGCGCAACCAGTTCCTGGCCGTGCTGGACATGAAGAACACGCTGGGCAACTGCACCGGCACCACGAACCCCCGCACCTGCGGCGTGGTGGGCGTGGACTTCACCTCCGGCCAGCGTCCCACGCTGGGCGTCTCGGATCTGAACCCCGAGATGTTCAAGACCCCCTTCAACACCGAGTTCGACCTCGCTCTCGGGGCGCCCTCCCCGCAGCTCACGGTGGCGGAGACCAACGGCCTGGAGGTTCGTGCCGCGAACGTGCTGTCGATGGGCATCGTCGCCACCGACAGCGTTCCCGACACCGCGGTGTTCACCCGCGCCATCTACGGCGAACTGCTCCGCGCCGGTGGATATACCACCTGGGACCAGGTCGACGCCGCGTTGACCGCGAGTGGCAACCTGAACGCCAAGCCGCAGGTGGTGGTGTGCCGCCGCGTTCCGGGTTCCGGCACGCAGACCTCCTACAACTGGTTCTTCCACGGCTTCCCCTGCGCCAAGGGCGCCGAGGTCGGCGACGACTTCAACGCGCCCAAGCGGATGTCCGACAGCGTCGGCTACGACCCGGATGGCGACGGCGAGCGTGGCAACGCTGGCGAGGATGGCAGCGCCCGTGGCGCCAAGGCCTTCACCCTCGACCCCACGCTGGGCCTCACGGTGATCGAGAACTCCACCTCGGGCAACGTGCGTGACTGCCTCGAGAAGGCCGAGAAGGGCGGCATCCACGAATTCCGCGACGAGGAAGGCAAGTGGGTGAAGGTCGACTTCGGTACCGGCGGCTACGGTGCGATCGGCGTCCTCTCGGTGGACAGCTTCAACAATGCGCCCAAGCCCCTCACGAATGGCCAACCCACCCCGGATGCCTGCGCGGCCGACGGCCGTACCGTGTGT
>CAYZBG010000140.1:4091-6804 GCA_964476565.1 uncultured Opitutus sp. | reverse complement strand
GCCAGCACCAGGACACCGGCGCCAAGATGATCCACGCCGCCGACGAGACCACCTCGACCATCGTGTCGAAGTCCATCTCCGTCGGCCAGGGCCGCGCCACCTACCGCGGCCAGGTGCACATCCCGAAGCACCTCAAGGGCTGCAAGAACAACACCGAGTGCGATGCGCTGCTGATCAACACCAACAGCCGCACCGACACCTACCCGGCCATCACCGTCCGCGGCGACCGCCATGCCGTGCAGCACGAGGCGAGCGTCTCCAAGGTCAGCGAGGAGATGATCTTCTACATGCAGCAGCGCGGCCTCACCGAGGCGCAGGCCATGAGCCTCGCCGTCAACGGCTTCGTCAACGACCTCGTGAGCCAGTTCCCCATGGAGTACTCCGTGGAGCTCAAACGCCTCATCGACCTTGAAATGGAAGGCAGCGTGGGCTGATGCCCACGCCATGACCAATGCCGAATGACTAATGGGTCGAACCGGTTTGTCCCCTGCGTTCCGCACCTTCGTCATCTGCAATTCATCATTGGTCATTGGTCATTGAACATTGGTCATTAATTCTTCCCGCATGTCCGTCCCCTCCCTTTCCAGCCCGCCCTTTGCCTCCGGCCTCACCGCCGACCGTTTCGCCGTTCACCTCGCTCAGCGCGCCTACCTGCCCGCCTGGTGGCTCGCCGCCAAGCAGGAGGCGTGGCAGCGGTTCCAATCCCTGCCCATGCCGTCGCGCACCGACGAGACCTGGCGCTTCAGTTCGCTCGCCAGCCTGTCGCTCGAGGGCTTCGACGTGCCGGAGGACGCTTCGCAGGTCATCCCGCACCTGCCCGACTTTGCCCATGAGGCCGAGATCATCTTCTCGAACCGCCAGGTGGTGGGCCGCACCACCCTCGCTCCGGAACTCGCTGCCCGCGGCGTGATCTTCTGCCCGCTCGACGAAGCCCTGCGCGAGCACGAGGCGATCGTGAAGGCGTGGTTTCAGAAACACCCGGCCAACCTCGGCAGTGACAAATTCGTCGCGCTGAACACTGCCTTCACCGCCTCCGGCGCCCTGCTCTACGTGCCCAAGGGCGTGAAGGTAACCGCACCGTTCGTCGTGCAGCACACGCTCACCGGGCCGAAGCAGTCCAGCTTCCCTCACACGCTCGTCGTGCTCGAGGACGACGCCGAAGCGACGTTCGTTGAGTTCTTCGTTTCCGCCGACAAGCACGCCCACCTCTCCGCCGGGGTCAACGACCTGCACGCCGGTCCGGGCGCACGTCTCACCTACGTCGGCGCCCAGAACTGGTCGGCGGACACGCTCGCGATCCAAACCAACGCCATCACCGCCCAACGTGATGCCCGCGTGACCTCGCTCAATGTCCACCTCGGCGGACGCCAGGCCCGTCACGAATCGCACAGCCGCCTGCTCGGCCCCGGTGCGCACAGCGAGATGCTCGCCCTCACCGTCGCCCGCGGCACCCAGGAGTTCGATCAGCGCACGCTGCAAACCCACGCCGCGCCGCACACGAGCTCCAATCTGCTCTACAAGAACGCGCTGCTCGACGAGGCCCGTACCATCTTCTCCGGCCTCATCGTGGTCGAACCCGACGCGCAGAAGACCGACGCCTACCAGAGCAACCGCAACCTCATGCTCAGCGACCAGGCCGAGGCCAACAGCCTGCCCGGTCTCGAGATCCAGGCCAACGACGTCCGCTGCACCCATGGCTCGACCACCAGCCGCGTCGAACCCGAACAGGAGTTCTACCTGGAAAGCCGCGGCATCCGCCCGGAACTCGCCCGCGAACTGCTCGTCTTCGGCTTCTTCGAGGAGGTCCTCGACAAACTCGAGAACACCGAACTCCACGCCGTCCTCGGCGCCCTTATCCAGGCCAAGTTCAAACAATAATAAGCGCGACCCCGTACGGCACGCACGAACGAGACGGAGGAATAGAACGATTACGCGAACAAGAAAGATCGCCTCCGCCTCCTGCCTCCCGTCTCCTGCCTCCTGCCTTCTGTCTCCTAGATTCCCGCACGTAGCGCCCTGGCCATGAGCACCTCCAAAGAACGCACCCTCTCCCGCGACGTCGTCGCCACGCAGATTCCGTCAGGCGACAAGCACACCCTCTTCACCGGCGACCAGGTTTTCATTCACCAGGTGCTGGGCGGCAGCTACACCGTCCAAACGTCAACCGGCTTGTACCGGATCGACGGCAAGGACGCCGACAGCCTTGGCGAGACCGTGACGCACGACACCATCGCCGCCGCCACGCTGGCGGACGGAGCGCCAGACCCGGAGGCCATCTGGGCCCAACTGCGCAAGGTGTACGACCCCGAGATCCCGGTGAACATCGTCGACCTCGGTCTCGTGTATTCGATGGACATCGAGAAAGTCGAAACCCCGGAGCCTGGCTACAAGGTGAACGTCGCCATGACGCTGACTGCCCCCGGCTGCGGTATGGGGCCGGCCATTGCCGAGGACGCCCGCTCCAAGATTTCTCTCGTGCCCGGAGTCACCACCGCCGACGTCCGCATCACGTGGGAGCCGACGTGGAACCAGTCCATGATCTCCGAAGAGGGTAAGATGAAGCTCGGCCTGATCTGATCGCACGCTGCGCTCCCCGCGAGCGTCGGTGAAAGGATCGAAGGAATCAACGATCCGTCTTTCGAGCGAAACGACCGCCCGCCCATCCGTGATTGGATTCCGCAGCTCGGAGCCTCCGCGCTCTCTGCGTCCTCCT
>CAYZBG010000140.1:0-3991 GCA_964476565.1 uncultured Opitutus sp. | reverse complement strand
CCCATCCGTGATTGGATTCCGCAGCTCGGAGCCTCCGCGCTCTCTGCGTCCTCCTGTGAATAATGTCCTGGACGGCTTGAACTGCAGAGACCACGGATTCAATCCGGCTGGGAACATGTGGATGCGAGGACCGGGGTGTAGCGTCATGCACCTGTAGGCCGCGTGTCCCCACGCGGCGCGCCCGGTGAGGGCCCCAGACCTACAACTCGACCTATGGCCCAGGCGCGGCGACCCCTCAGATCGAGAAAGAGAACGATTACGAGAACGAGAAAAGTCCGCCTCCCGCCTCCCGCCTCCTGCCTTCCCTGCCCTGAGCCTGTCACAGACCCTGAGCTTGTCGAATGGGTCGAACGGGTCGAACGGGCCCAGCCCTGAGCCTGTCGAAGGGCCTCCTGTCTCCGGCCGCCGCGTCCGGCGCGCTTCGCGTGCCCTAGGGTCTATTCCCTATATACGCTTGCCTTCATTCCCGATAGTCTCTTCTAGTCTTTCGTTTCCAGCGAAATAAAGCGGAGGTCGCTGGATTCCCCCACCCCGGTTTTGCCTGCCGTTTTTGTCGTACCCCCGTGTGACAAACACGTCCTAACGCACACCATTCTTAGTACCCCATGATCGTCATCCTCGGCCTCATCGCCCTTGTGACCCTCGGCAGTGCACTCCTGCTGGTGCGGGCCCTGCGCCACGCGCCCTTGGGTCGGGAAGACGAAACCGGTTTTCACTCGCTTGAACCGGATAACCGCACCGTGTCCTCCCCCGAGACGGTAGCGCCCGCCACGGTGCCCGAGGGTAAGGCAAGCGCGGCCCCCCGCTATAGGGGGAAATCCTTCCGTACCGGTCCGGCCGCCGCCTGACAATCCAAGGTCCTCTGTAGGCCCGGACGGACCGGTTGCCCCCGGACCTAGGCCCGTATCCACCGCTTGGTGACAGCTCGTGCGGCCCGTGCCGGGCGGCCGCCGGATGCCGTCCATTTTGCCCGCGGCCAAACCGACCGTCTCGCGACCGCGATCGCGCGCGCCTTGAGGCCGCCGAGGCGAGCGGCACGTGTCCGCAACTCAAGTTTTGCTAATCACGTCCGATGAGAGAGATGGCACCGTCTCACCTCCGGGTCAGCGTGTAACTTCTTGGCGTCTGCCGGGAATGGACTTGCAAAGCCCGGTCGTGGAAAAATGCTCCCCCTTCCTTCGCGTGATCCACTGCACCCTCCATTTCCTCTCTTGGTCCACGGCCTCTCAGGCCTGTGACCGCACGAACGGAAATCCGGCTCGGCGCCTGGTTGCTGACGGGACACTGTCGCTGCGGCCAAACGGGCCTAGGCGTTTACCTAAGGGGCCTGTAGGTATTCCTACTGAACAGGGGTACTCCTGTTACGCATTTGCCGCAGATTGGCACTGCGGGCTGGCTCCCGGGCATTCGCTCTGCTTCAACTGAGATCATGGATCTGAGCGGCTCCACTCCCTCTGTTCCCTCCGTCGCCCAGCGGCCCGCGCCGCAGGTGAGCCCATTGCCCTTTTGGAAGCGCAGCCTCGACCTCGTCCTCTGCCTGCTTGCCTTGCCCTTCCTCATGGCTGGCACGCTGGTGATGGCGATCGTCACCCGCTGCGTGTCCCCCGGACCGATCTTTTATCGGCAGGTTCGCATCGGTTACATGGGCCGGCCCTTCAAGATCTACAAGTTCCGCACCATGACGGTGAGCGCGGACACGAAAGTCCACCAAGACTATTGCCGGAAGCTGATCGATACCAATGCCCCGATGGCCAAACTCGACGTCCGTGGCGATGCCCGGTTGATCCCGTTTGGCTGGTTTCTGCGCGCATCCGGGCTCGATGAGCTGCCGCAGATCATCAACGTCCTCCGGGGCGAGATGAGCATCGTCGGCCCGCGGCCCTGCCTGCCGGTGGAGTTCGAGCACTTTCTGCCCTGGCAGCGCGGTCGTTGTCAGGCGATTCCCGGGTTGACCGGACTCTGGCAGGTATCAGGCAAAAACCGCACGACGTTTGAGGAGATGATTCGTCTCGATCTGACCTACGCGCAGGACATGTCGCTGCGTCAGGACCTGCGCATCATTCTGCTCACTCCCCGCACCCTCGTGCAGCAAATCTACGAGACCCGCGTCGGCCGCCGGTCGCCGTTCACCCCCAAGCGCCCGCACTCTGCCGCAGCCCTCCCCGCCGCCCCCCTGCCTGTGCTGAGAGGCCCCGTGCGCAGCCGGTCGCCTTTCGGCACCATTTGACGCCCTACTCAACGCATCGATGAAACACCTGTCGGTCGGCGTGGTTGGCTGCGGTTATTGGGGACCGAATCTCGCCCGTAATTTCCGTTCCTTGCCGGAGTGCACCCTTCGTACCGTCTGCGATCTGAACAAGGAGCGCCTTCGGCACATGCGATCGCTCTACCCCGAGGTGCAGGGCGAGACCCAGTTCAACCGCCTGCTTGAGGACAAGGAGATCGACGCCATCGTCATCGCCACCGCCCTGAAGCACCATTTCGCCATGGCCAAGGCCAGCTTGCTCGCCGGCAAGCACACCTTGATCGAGAAGCCGATGGCGGGCTCCGTCGAACAATGTGAGGAACTCATCGCGCTCGCCCGCGAAAAGGGCCTCACGCTCATGGTCGGCCACACCTTCCTGTACTCGCCGGCCGTCCGGAAAATCAAGGAGATCATCGACAACAACGACATCGGTGAGATCCGCTACATCTCCGCCCGCCGGCTCAACCTCGGTCTCTTCCAGCCTGACATCAACGTCACGTGGGACCTCGCCCCGCACGACCTCTCCATCATCCTCTACATCATGGAGGAGCTGCCGTTCAGTGTGAACTGCCGCGGAGTCGCCCATATCACCCCGGGCATCGAGGACGTCACCTCGATGAACCTGCACTTCAGCAACGAGCGCTCCGCTGTCGTCCAGAGCAGCTGGCTCGATCCGCGCAAGGTTCGCGAGATGACCATCGTCGGCAGCGAACGCATGATCGTGTACGACGACGTGGCCCCGCAGGAGAAGATCAAGATCTACGACGTGCACGTGAAACGGCCGCCGCACTACGACACGTTCGCGGAGTTTCATTACGCCTATCACTACGGCGATACCTACAGCCCCTACATCAAGCAGGATGAGCCGCTGAAGGGAGAGTGCCAGCACTTCCTCGACTGTATCCGCAGCGGTCGTACGCCGCTCACCTCCGGCACCGCCGGGCTCGACGTCGTGCGCATCCTCGAGGCCGCCTCGGCGTCCATCCGCATGAACGGCGCCCCGGTCGATCTGCCGGTGCGCCGTCGCGCCGGCCAAGGCTCGATGCCACCCGTCCCTCCGTCGCCGAAGGCCCCCGGCTCGATGTCCCCCATGCCTTCGGCCCGCGCCGCCGGCTCTCGCCCGCCGATGGGCAAACCAGACTCCTACCGCTGACCCGCCGCGGCGGGCCGGGGACAAAGGAGCCCACGGGCGCGCAGCGCGCCGGAAGATAGGAGACGGACATCGTTCTCTTTCTCGTAATCGTTCTCGTTCTCGTGTCTCACGGTGCCGCGCGGCCTCTGTGTCCTCTGCGCGCTCCAGTGACAAAGAGCTCGGATGGTTTGAACCACGGATTACACGGATGGCACGGATTAGGATTCCGTTCCAAGGCCCCCAATCTTTTCACAGAAGGACGCGAAGGTCGCTGAGGGGGGCAGCAGGTAGATCCACCCGATCCGTTTTCACAGGAGCAAACAGAGGCAACGGAGGGCGATGCCATGCGCGGCGCGCTCGGTCAGGGGAACGAAGGCAGGAGGTAGATGACAGGACACAGGAGGCAGGAGACAGGAAACGGGCTTGGGCAGGAGACAGGGGACGGGAGGCAGAAGATACTGATGCGCGCCGGTTGAAGTGGAACGTTGAGGTTGCAGGAGGCGGTGCCGCGCGGCCTCTGTGTCCTCTGCGCGCTCCGGTGAAAACGGGCTCGGATGGCTTGAACCACGGATTACACGGATGGCACGGATTCGAGCCGGTTTGAACAGGAGGAA
>CAYZBG010000139.1:0-7282 GCA_964476565.1 uncultured Opitutus sp. | reverse complement strand
TTCCCGTTGCTCCCGCTCGCGTCTTCAAGGCGCTTTCGTCCGATGACCTCCGCCGTTGCGCTCCCTCGATCTTCGCCGAGCACGCGCGGCCCGGGGTGTCGTCCCGCTACACGTTCGTTTCCACCCAGCAGGTCGTTGCCCTGCTTGGTGCGGAGGGTTGGGAACCGGTGAAGGCGTCCGAGCAGCGGGTCAGGTTGGAGGACCGCATCGGTTTTCAGATGCACGAAATCCGCTTCGCCCGGCGGGTTGACCTGGAGGCCGGGGCCTTTCAGGTCGGCAACACCCGCCCGGAAATGATCCTGCAGAACGCGCACGATGGCAGCCGGGCCTACCGCATCGACGCGGGCCTGTATCGGTTGGTTTGCCGCAACGGTCTGACCGTCGCGGATGCCGACTTTGCCCATGTCTCGATCCGGCACATGGACGTTTCCGCCGAGGCCTTTGCCAAGGCGGCGCAATCCGTGGCGGAGAACACGCCGCGCGCGCTGGAGGCGGTGACCAAGTGGCAGGGCGTGCAGCTCCCGCAGGCCGCGCGGGTGGAGTTCACCCAGCGTGCAGCGGGCCTCCGTTGGGATGCTGATCAACCGGTCATGAAGCTCCTCAGCCCAGAGAAGCTGCTGACGCCGGTGCGCTACGGCGATGCCGCCACGGACCTCTGGACTACCTTCAACGTGGTTCAAGAGCACCTGATTCGAGGCGGCGACCGCTACATGGGTTACACCGCCGGCATGGGCATCCGCCGCGTCCGGTGGGCGGCCTGAGCGAAGGCCAGAAGCTCAACAAGGCGCTCTGGAGTCTCGCGAGCGAGTTCGCGAACAACTGAGTCCCGCACGGGGAGCGGCCTGCGGGCCGCTCCCTTTCTTTCGGGAGGCGTGATCCCCCGTTTCCGGTAGGCGCGCTCGCGTGCTTGGCGCACGCGAGCCGCTTCAATCAGCGGCGCCGGTCAGCACTCCGCCGACCGGCGCATTCACAATCCAACGAAATTCACCATGAACAACGGCACCTCCGAAGCGCCCGCCACCGCTCGCACCCCCCGCACCACGACCACCACCGACGAACTCGACACCCTCAAACGCGAGCTGATGAAAGCCGAGGTCCGCCTCGCCAAAGCCCGCGCCACCGTTACGACCGCCGAGATCGACATCAAGGTCCTGAACACGCGTTTGAAAGCCGTTGCCCGATAGCGCGGGTCACCTTCGAAGCCAGAATTTACTACAGCTCATCAGCAAACCGCATCGGGGAGACTATACCACCAGCAGCGCCGGTTGGCCGCATGCGGCTAAGGTATTAGCGCCGCGTCCAAGGTCAGAGGATGTGGCAGCATCGTTGGCGCAGTGGGCTCCGCGGCATAGGACAGTGGCGTAACCAGCGTCAGACCCAGCAGAGCCGGACGGGTGAATCGGAATAGTGAAGGCATGTAAAATATTCTGGGCGAAGGGATGCGCATAATTCGAAATGCTGAATTCTACGGCCTCAAGTGTTGGCGAAACCAGCTTACGGTATCGTCGATGTAAGCGTGGGGCAGAATATGCCCACTATCAAAGAACTTGAGCTGCCTGGCTGTGCCGGGCACGAGAGCGACCAAGCCG
The DNA here is from genome assembly GCA_964476565.1 of uncultured Opitutus sp. Lineage (GTDB taxonomy): Bacteria > Verrucomicrobiota > Verrucomicrobiia > Opitutales > Opitutaceae > CAMAXB01. Next base: position 5,693 of record CAYZBG010000139.1, on the reverse strand, counting down.
GCCGCCTCTTCGACTGAAAAGTAGATGTCTTGGCGGGCCATGAGAAACAACAGCGGCTTGCCATCCAGTGCCCGGGCATTGATCTCCGGAACAATGGCAGCAAAGCGAGCGCGATGAGGGGATAACACCGTGTTCGGTCTGATCATTGGCGGCGCGACACAGATAACGCCAGCCTTGAGGCGGGGTTCGCCGGCAATCAGATTGGTCGCGGCGACACCGCCCATGCTGTAACCAAAAACGGCGCTCTGGCTTGGGTTGATTTCGGTTCGCGTCTTTAGATAATCAAGCGCCCGCCGGTAGTCGGCGATCGTCCGAAAAATAAGATCTCCAAACCCGTGTCGCCAGTTGCTCGGGAGCGCAGAATGCGTGGAATCGGCCAGGTCGGCCGGCATCCGGTGTTCGCCGAAGGAGCCGGCATCAAGCATGAAGACCGCAAAGCCGTTCTCCAACAGCCGAGGCACCAAAGGCCCGGTGGGATTCTCTGCGCTCCACCACGCATCCTTATTGGTGCCGGCGCCATGCAGAACGAGAATGCACGGGTGCGGCAAGCCAATCACTTTTGGCAGAGCAAACCAACCAGCGATCCGTTCTCCCGTGCAGCCCGTAAACACGACTTTTTCGCGCGCGTAGCCGAGCATCAGGCCCTGGTCCACAATCTGGGCGTCGAGTGGGATGCTGACGTTATAATCGAAAGACCGCACGAGAGAGTGGGCTCACCGAACAAAAGAAATGCCGGCTCGAACGGTTTCGGATTTGGTGCGATACGAGAGCAGACTTTCGCCATAGCCGGTGAAATATTGCACCAGGAAATACGTCCCGAAATTCAGGAGGCGCGTGCGCACTGGCAGTGTCAGATCCAGTTGAACCGATGCGTGGTCGAAGTTTTTTCCCGCCCACGTGGTGACGGCCAGGGCCGGACCGTCGGTGCGGCCCAACACGAGTTGCAGCCGGCCGTAGCCGCGGTAGTCGTCGATGCCAGGATTGTTGCCGAGAGTGCCGACATAGGCAAAAAGCTCGGGTGCCACGATCAAGTGCCAGCCGTCGAGGCGGCCGAGTGCGAGGCCGCTCCGGACGTAAACGACGTTCAAGCTGCGCGAAATCGGGCCATCGCGGCCGTTCGATTCGTGCTTGTAGGCCGCCTGCCACCCCAGCCAAGTGAGCCAGCCATCGCTTCGGTCCGGCTCGGGTGCAAGCGCCTGATAGATGATCTCCGGCATATAGCTCGTGTCGTAGAACGGGCTGGAATCCGCGTCGATATCCCAGAGCGATCTCTGCGTGAAGCCGAACTGCAGCGTCCGGGTCATGCGCTGCGGCCCGTCTTCGCCGAACTCGAGCAGCTTGTATTTGAAGCTGAACTGGAATTTCGCGGCGGGCGCGTCCGGACCATAGATGAAGTAGATGGGCTCGTGCGTATCCAACCGATTGATGAACGTCTGGCGCAAGGCGGCGGCGGCGGGCTGGGATCGGCCGAGTATCGTGACGGGGCGTTGCGCGCCACGGGTGGTGGCAACGCGCGGCGCGGGCGGCGCGGCGGCATCGACTTCGAGAGCGGACCGGACGACACCGGCGTTGGCGAGTGAGACATCCAACGTCGTCAGGCCGGGCGCGGCACTCTGCGTAATTTCGAGCATGTAACTGCGAACCGCGAACGAGCCGGCGGCGATCCGCGGCTGCGTCCCGGCAGCGTCTTCGGCGCGCAACTCGACGGTCGCTTGTTCCGTAGTATTTCTGAGTTGTCCGGTCAGCGTCGGCGGAAATGCAACCGCGACGTCGCCCGGACCTCGGTTTAGCGCAGCGAGCTGCACCTCGATACGAGAGCCGGGCGCAACGCGGGCGATGGGAACATGCAAGCTATACAGGACTTCGCTCTCTGCACCATGGGATTCGGTCGCGTTGCCTATTGCGAGCAGGCCGAGAAGAACGTGCATCAGAACGGGCGCAACGCGGAGCCGAGGATTATAATATCTGGCGAGAACTTGGCGGACATTTGTGCGAAGAGGACGGACTCGCTCGCCTATCCACAACAACCCGCCAGCAGCCGACCACGGCCTAAGTGAATCTGTGATGCCGAGACGCAAGGTCGGCAGCAACCAGCGGTTCCAGGTTCCAGGCAAATCTTCCGGGACGTCGTGTCTACGAGTGTCCATCGTCAGTGTCGGTGGCTACCACCACGATCAGCAGCACCAGAATTGCCACCACGAGGATCATGCCCGGGAATGCGCGACGTTTTTCGAGTATCGGCTCCAATATGATGCCAACTGGGGACGCATGAATTAACGGCGGATCGGTTAACGTGGCACTGTAAGGACATCCTCAAGAGGGCTCGGCGGAATGGGTGGTGATACCCGCCGTCGGAGCTGTCCCCAGCACGCTGGCGAGAAGTTCGAGACGCGGCGCAGGCTCGCCAAGCGAAGCGAGGGAAACATAGCGGGGTTTCTCTGAAACTGCGGCGGGAGCAGGGGACGTTGACGCGTTGCCCAGTGTGAACGGAGCGGCGAAATGCACGGTGCGGAGGTCGTGGAGGTGATGGCGCCCGACCGGCAGACGCAGCCCGGCGCCGGTCGGGCTCTCGACGCGAAGGGTGACAGGCAGATCGTGCTCGCCCGGCACCGCCACCGGCGCGACTGCGCGAGGGAGCACATAGACGGCCGCCTGCCCCGCGGCCAGAAGCAGGCTGCAAGTTTGGGCTTCGTCGAGTCCCAGAGCAGCATGCGGTCCGAAGCGAAAATGAACGATGCGTTGTCGGGACGCATAGTTTTCGACAAAGAAAAGAACCCGGGTGGCCGAGCCGGCGGCGAGTGAGTCCGGGTCGAAAAACACGGTGGCCGCGACATCGCGGCAGGTGCAGATGATGTCGAAGCCGAACACGTCCGTGAGCACGGCGTGCGATCGCTGCGCGGCGGCGTGACCGCGGAAGCGCCCGATCAGGTCCCATAATGCCCAGAGGGCTGCGGCGCTGGAGAGCAGCGCGGCGAGGCCGGCCCACAGGTGCAGTCCTTCGCGCCAGAGGACGAGGCCGCCGCCGGCCGCCGAGAACGCACAGAAAATCGCGACGAACAACGCGAAGGGTCCGCCGCGGAAGCGCGGGCCAACATCAGGTGTCGGATCGGCCGGTTCGGCCGTGAGAAAATTGAGTGGTTTCATCGTGCGAAGGTTCAAAGCGGCCGATGACGGAGATAGCCGGTCCTGGCGGCATGGACCAGCCCGACGAGGATGAGCGATTTCACGACGGCCCCGGCGAGCAGGGTGCGGGGCTCAAGCAGACCGAGAGCACCGTGGACGAGCAGAAACGCGACGACGGCTGTCATGGCGGCGCGGAACGGCGCGTAGCGCGCCCAGCGCCACAGGAGCACGAAGGCCGCCGCCAGCGCGACCTCGGCCGCGAGTTCGACGCCGGGAGGCACGCCTGGTCGTGGTGCCGAGCCTAGCACGCGCTGATTGATCAATACGAAGAGCGGATGGAGGCCGCTGAGAAGCTGGACGAGGCCAGCGACGAGAATCCAATCGCGGCCCGAGAGGAGCTGCTGCTCCTGCGCTGACCGCCGTTGAGCCAGGCGAAGGCGATGCAGAAGTTCCGGGGTGATCATAGAGGATGCGCTGACGATGGGGATTGCGCGGTTTGAGCGGCCAAAGCCTCGCCCGCGAACCGCAGGCGCTCGCAGATCCGTTCGAACGCCGCGAGATCGCCAGGTGGTAGCGGGCGCACGATCTCGCTGGCCATGGTCAAATAGAGCGAAGCGGCCTCGGCGATCGCCTTCCGTCCCTTGGGTGTAAGATTCACCCAAATCATCCGTCGATCGGTGCTGGGATCGCGTCGACGGACGATCCATCCCTTACGTATGAGGCCATCGAGCACATCGGTCATGGATGTGCGGGTGATGGTGGCGTAGGGGGCGAGCTGCGAAGGGGAAGAGGGCGCAGGATCGAGAGCCGAAAGAACAACCATCACCATGAACTGATGATCGGTCCACCCGCGTGGGCCGAAACTCCGCATGAAGCCGTGGTGGACGGCGCGTGCGGAGGCGGTGAACCGCGCTAGTAGCTCGCCCGACCGCGAGTCGTCGGGCAGCGGCTTGCCGGCGTTGCGCAAGCAGTCCTCCATGAACCCGTGCCAATTCGGTTCGCAATGAGGTTTGGGCCGTGGCGCAGACACCTTCATGGTGGGTCACCTGTTCATGGTCGGCTTCATGGTTGAGCCGTCGGGGTGTCGTTTTGCCAGCCGCCGCCGAGCGCGGAGTAGAGCGCCGTGAGGTTGGCCAGCCGCGCGAGCCGAGCGTCGATGAGCGATTGCTCGGCCGCGAACAGCTCCTGCTGGGCGAGCAGCACGCTGAGAAAGGGATCGACGCCCGCGTCGAACCGCTGCTGCGTAAGTTCATAGCGCCGCCGGGCGGCGTTCACGCGCGCCTGCTGCGCGGTGACCGTGCGGCCGATGACGCTGCGGACGGCGAGCGCGTCGGCTACTTCGCGGAACGCGTTCTGAATCGCCTGCTCGTAATTGGCGATCTCGATGCGCTGCTCGATCCATGCGACGTCGAGTTGAGCCTTGTTCCGGCCCCCGGCGAAGATCGGCAGTGTGATCGAGGGCGCGAAGCTCCACCGGCCGGAGCCGCTCTCGAACAGCCCGGACAATTCCGTGCTCGCGCTGCCGCCAAAGGCGGTGAGCTTGATCGACGGAAAAAACGCTGCCCGGGCGACACCGATGTTGGCGTTGGCGGCCTGAAGGACCTCCTCCGCCGCGCGCACGTCGGGACGGCGGACAAGCAAGTCGGCGGGCAGACCCTCTGGAAGGTCTTCCACGAGGGCTTGGGTCGCAAGCGAACCGGCCGGAGGAAAGTCGGCGGGAAGTGGCGCGCCCACGAGCAAGACGAGTCCGTTGGCGAGCTGGGCGGCCTGCTGTTCGAGCGCGGCCACGCTCGCGCGGACAGCTTCCCGCTGGCCCTCGGCGGTGCGCAGGTCGAGCTCGGAGGTGACGCCGCCCTCGAAGCTCTGGCGATTGAGCTCGTAGGATTGCTCGGCGGCCCGGAGCGTCTGGCGCGCGAGTGCCAGTTGCTCGTCAGCGGCCAGGGAACCGAGGTATTGGCGAGCAACCGCTGAGATGAGGGCGATCTGTGCGCTACGGCGGGCCTCCTCGGTCGCGAGGTATTGATGCAGCACTTGATTGCGCAGGCTCATGACCCGGCCGAAGAAATCGACCTCGTAGGACGGAATTTGCAGCCCTACCTCGTAAACTGAACCGGTGACGGGCTGGCCCGACGGGCTCAAGGTTGCCGGCGTCCGCTGGCGGACCGCATCGCCGGTGGCGTCGAGGCTGGGGATCAGGACGGAGCGCTGGATGCCGTAGATGGCACGGACGCGCTCGACGTTGAGGGCGGCGACGCGCAGGTCGCGGTTGTTCTGAAGCGCGAGCTGAATGATGCCGCGAAGACGCGGGTCGCCGAAGAATTGCTGCCAGGCGAGGTCGGCGGCCGGAACGGCGGCCGGATTCGAGGCGGTCGGGGCGTCGAGAGAATACGTCGCGGCGACGGGAGCCGCCGGGCGCTGATACTTCGGCGCGAGTGAGCAGCCGGAGAGCAGCGTGCAACCGGCGGCGAGCAACTTGATGGTGGGTCGGATCAGAGTCATGGCGTTGCCGGATCTTGGCGTTGCTCGGTGGTATTGGCCGGTTTCACCCGGAAGAGCCGGGCGACGACGAC
>CAYZBG010000138.1:0-7381 GCA_964476565.1 uncultured Opitutus sp. | reverse complement strand
CCGGGCCGGTAGAGCATCAGCCGGCCGCCCTCGTTGGTGAACATCGCGAGGATGATCGGATGCCTGGCCAGGATGTTGCGGCGATAGATCGTCGATGCCCGGTCATAGAGCGAGAACATGCCGATATCGAGCTGCAGGACGTCGCGCGTCGCCACGTCGCTCGGGTTCGACGGCGTGTTGCCGGTGATGTTGGCGAGATAGTCCGGCAGGCTTGCGGGCGCCTGAGCCGACGCCGGACCGGCGGCGAGGCCGGCGGCGAGCAGCCCCGCGGCCAGCGGAAGCAGCAGTCTTTTCATCTTTCCTCCGTTTCCGGCCCCTGCGGCCGACCAGTTGAGTGTCGTCATGCGTGTGCCTCCTAGAAAAGCAGCGTGAGTCGCAACGTCGTCGTGAGCGCACCCGGCAGGTCCGGGGAGAGGCCCGGTGTCGGGATGTAGGTCACGGTCGGCTGCAGGAAGGTCGCGGCGAACAGATGGGCCTGATAGTAGGCCTGGAACATCAGCTCGGTGGGCCGCTGGAACTGCGTCGGGTTCAACCGCGACAGCCCCACGCCGATGCCGAGGGAGTCTTGGGCGCGCTTGCCGATGAGGCCGAAGCCGGTGACGCCGACGCTGTAGTACTGCGTGATCGGCAGAGTCTGCGAAGCGTTGGCGCCGACCTGGTAGAAAACCGAGATCGACGAGGAGGGGATGGCGACGTTCACGCCGTAGGCCACGCGCTGGGAGCCGAACAGGTAGAAGCCGCCGGTGCCGTCCTCCGTGGTGCCGCGGAACGTCATGGTGCCGGTCTGCCGCCACAGGCCGACGGCGAACTGTCCGGGATGCTCGCCGGCGCCGAGCCGCCAGTTGACGCCGATCTCGCCGATGTTGAACCAGTAGCCGTTGAACATCGGCCAGTTGACGCCGGTCTGGATGCCGCGTGCCCGGTTGCCGTCGTAGAAACCCACGTTGGCGTAGAACGAGCTGGTCGGCGTGTAGCTGACCGTCACGCCGTTGCCCGGGTTGTAGTAGCCCATCATGGCGCCGATCATCGAGGCGTTGACGAAAATGGGCGACCACAGGAGGCCGCTCAGGGCGGGGATGTTCTGGTTGGGATCGGCCAGGGCGACCGGCCGCAGCACGTTGCCGAAATCGTAGGTCGGCAGGCTGCGGCCGATCCTCATCGACAACACGTCCTTCACCATCTCCTGCAGGTACCAGGCCTCTAGCAGCTCGGTGCGGTTGAGCGGTGGGAGGCCGACGATGCCGTTATAGCCCGCGATGCTGCCGGCATCCTCGTTGGTATCGCCGCCGTTGAACTGGAGGAACTCGAAGCCGAACTTGGCGCCGCGCCATCCCACCAGCTTCTCGGCATCGACGTCGAGCCCGATGACCAGCGCGCTGTTGTTGGTCCACGAGCCCGGCTGTGCGCCGCCCGCGACCACCACGTTGGTGTCGGCCAGCCACATGCCGCCCAGCTTGACGCCCCACTCTTCCTTGAGCCCGAGGGTGCGGCCGATCCAGCCGGTACCGGTCGAGAAGTCGCTCGACGCAGGATTGCCGCTGACGGCCGCCGCCGTCTGCGCCTCGCCGGAGCCGGCACCGGCAAACAGCGTCGCCACCCAGACGGCGGCGATCGCGATCAGGCGGGAATTGCGGGGCGGCTGTCGCCGCTCTTTCAGGATGCCGGTCCACGCCATCGGTTCGATCCCACAGACACTCCAGAACGCCCCGAGCAGATGGCGACATCCTGCGCCGGAACGCCGGGCGACGAGGGTCAAGAAAAGATCAAGATTTGACGGGGCCGGTGTATAGAGGAAGCCATGCCGATCTACGCGTTCGGTCCCTTCGTGCTCGATCCGGCCGAGCGTCGGCTGGCGCGTAACGGCCTGCGTGTCTCCGTGCCCGGCAAGGCCTGGCAGATCCTCGTGTTGCTGGCCGAGGCCGGCGGCCGGCTGGTGTCGCACGAGACTTTTCGGACCAGCCTCTGGCCCAGCGTCGTCGTCGAGGACCGCACGCTCACCGTCCACATGTCGACCCTGCGCAAGGCTCTGGGCGCCGGGCCGGACGGCGATTTCATCGAGACCGTGGCGCGCGCGGGCTACCGTCTCGCGGTGCCAGTGAGAACCGTCGCCAAGGCGGCTTTCGCGCCTCCCGCCGAAGAAAGACCGCTGGGCGTTCGCGTCTTCTCGACCGGCGACCTCGGTCATGCCGACATCTATCTCGGAGTCGGGATGGCCGATGCCGTGACCACAATGCTGGGTGGAGTGAGGGGCCTCACCGTGTCCTCGGTCGGTGCCGTGGCCGATCTCGACGGGGCTCGCGCGCTGGGGCTGGCGCACATGCTGGAAGGGACGGTGCGACGCAACGCGGGCAGGCTCCAGGTCTCGGCGAACCTGATCGACGTGCCGAGCGGCCAAGCTGAATGGAGCGAGCGCTTCGAAGGCGTACACGGCGACGATTCGGCGCTGCAGGACGTGATCGCCTCTCGGGTCGCGGCGTCGATCGGCCGGTCGTCGACCGTGCGCGGTGATCTTCGGAGCTACCGCCCGCGGATGTCCGAGGCCTACTTCCTGCAGCTCGAGGCGCGGGCCCACCTCAAGCCGTTCACGCGCCTGCCGCTGCTCAAGGCGCTCACGCTTTTCGAGCAGGCGCTGGCGCTCGATCCCGACTATGTGCTGGCCCATGCCGGTCTCGGCTCGGCCTACCTGCTGATGGCGTCCACTGCGATGCTGCGACCCTTGCAGGTCGACGAGGCGATTCCGATGGCACGGCGCTGCGCCGAGCGTGCGCTCGCCCTCGACGAGGGACTGGCCGAGGCCTGGGCCGTGCTCGGTCGCGTGAAGATGGAATACGACTGGGACTGGGACGGCGCCGAGGCCGACCTCGCCCATGCCGTCGCTCTCAACCCGAACTCGGTAGAGGCGCTGGCCACCTTCGGCCAGTTCCTGAGCGCCATGGGCCGTCACGACGAGGCCATCGAGGCAATGGAGCGGGCGCGCAGCCTCGACCCGCGTAACGTCGAGACCCTGCAGCATCTCGGTATCGTCTGCTGGATGGCCGGCCAGCCGGATCGTGCGCTGGAGATCGTGAAGGAGAGCCTGGCGCTTGCGCCGGATTCCGTCCGTGGCCACTACGGACGCATGATGATCCTCGACCAGCTCGGCCGCCACGACGAGGCCATGGCCGAGCGTCTGTCCACGCTGCGGGGGCTCAGCGTCGCGCAGGGGCTCGCCGAGCAGGTCGACACGCTGCTGCGCAGCAAGGGCTGGCGGGAGGCGATGCACGTCTGGATCGGCCTTCTGGAGCGCACCAACCGGTGGGAGGGCGCGGCGATGCAGTGGATGGCCGTGGCCGAGCCGGAGCGGGCGCTCGCCGCCCTGGAGCACTGTATCAAGGCGCGCACCACGTATCTCTGCTTCACCGCGCAGAACCCGTACTTCCGCTCGCTCCACGGCACCCCACGCTTCCAGGGCATCCTGCAGGCGCTGAAGCTCGATCGTCCCGACGCTCCTGCGCTCGCTTGAGTGCAGCCGCTTCAGTTCCAGGAGCCCCAACCGCACCCCTCCACTGCGGACCGATAGTACGGATTTTCTGCAGTCCCCGGCCTTCCGGACGGCTGGGAAGCTCTGCAAAATGAGCGGTAGTGATGAAAATGTCGGCCCGTTCAAGCCCTGCACTTGATCCAGCGTCTCACCGCGAGAGTCGCCTGCTCGACATCACGACGGACGGCGTGCCGGAGGCCGACCGGGCGACGTTCTGGCGGACCCGCGTGGCGCGACGCAACGTCTTCCGGCAGCTCGACACCCATCGCCCGTTCCACGCCCAAATGCGTCGCCTGGTGTTGCCCGAGGCCGAGCTCGTCGAGCACGCGTCCGGCGCGATCGTCAGCATGCCCGCGCCGGGGCGGCCGCGCATGCAGGGCGGCGAGGACGTCGCGATCGAACTGGTCCGCGAGGGCGACGGCGCGGTGCTGGATCACGACGGCGAACGACGGCTGCGGACCGGCGATCTCTACGTCGTCGATTATGCCCGCCCGTTGCAGATCGCACGTCCCCGCCATCGTTTCAGCGGCATCGTCCTGCCGCGCCAGCGCGTGATGGAGGCCATGGGCGGAGACCTGCCGGCCCTCGCCGGGCGACAGATCCCGATGCGCGGCCTGGCCGTCGCCCTGCGCCGCCGCATGGTAGCGACTCTCGATGGGGCACCCGGCCTGACGGCCGCGGCGCAGGAAGAGCAGGTGGGGGCCGTCGCCGAGATGGCGCTGGCGATCTTCGGCACGATGAAGGCGGGCGACGGCGCCGTCGACGGGGAGCGTTTCGACGACGGCTTCTACCACGCCGCCCGAAGCCACATCGCGCGTCACTGCGTCGACCCGGACCTCGTGCCCGACGACGTGGCCCGCGCGATCGGCTGCTCGCGCGCCACGCTCTATCGCGCCTTCACCAAGCATGGCGAAGGCGTTTCGGAAGCGATTTGGACGGCGCGCATCGCGCACGCGCGAAGCCACCTCCTGTCGACAGATGCCGGTCTGCCGGTGTCGATCGTCGCGCAGCGCGCGGGGTTCCGCGACATGCCGACCTTCACCCGCATGTTCCGCCGCCGGTTCGGCATGACGCCGACCGAGGCGCGGGAGCGGGATCTGGCCGCGAGGTAGACGAACGCAGTCCGTCGCGATACGGCGTGCGTCACCTCAGCTCGAACGGGTAGATCACCTTCCAGTCGTCCTTCATGGAGGCCACGGTCCACTTCCGCCGAAGCGCCTCGTCCAACGTCTTGTCGAGGCGACCGAGCGGCGAGCTGCGGTCGTAGGCGTACTCGCGCGCGGCGTCGGTGTGATGCACGATGCCCATGAAACGCAAACCCTCCCCGGCCGCTGTCCATTCCAGCATCTGCTGATCGCCGTCCGAGTTTCCGAAGGCGAAGCTCGGTCGCCTGCCGATGAAGCGGTTGATGCCGACGGCCTTGCCCGGCCCGTCGTTGACGAAGTCGACGGTGGCGTCCCTCATCAGCACCGGCCTGCCGGACTCCGTCATCACATAACGGGTCACGATCGAGGATCCGACCACATGCTCCGGCGGAATGCCGTAGGTGCGTTCGGTCCATGTTCGCATGAACTCGATGCCGCCTCCCGAAACGATGAACGTCTTGAACTGGTTGGCGCGCAGCCACGCCAGCAGCTCGATCATCGGCTGGTAGACGAGGTCGGTGTAGGGGCGCCGGAAACGAGGGTGTCGCGCCGTCGCCAGCCACTCGACCACCGTCTTGCGGAAGTCTTCCGTGGTCATGCCGGCATGCGTGACCGCCATCACCTCGAGCAATGCATGTTCGTCCAGCCGGGCCAGTCCTGCACGATCGTCGGCGAGGATCGATCGGAAGGGCTCGGTCGTCCGCCACTCGGGATGTCGCGCAGCCATGGCCTTCACGCGGTCGAACCCGAAGATGGCCTGAAAATAGTGCGGCTGCTCGGTCCACAAAGTGCCGTCATTGTCGAACGCGGCGATGCGTTCGGGCACCGGAATCCAGTCGCGGCTGCCCGACGTGGTGGTGCGCGCCACGAAGTCCAGGATGGCCCGCTTGTTGGGGCCGTCGATCCACGACGGCAGCGGATCGCCCTGCGCCCGGACGGCACGGTCGACGCGCAACGTCAGCGCGGCGGCCATGACGCCGCCTAGGATGGATCTGCGTCGCATGTCGTCTCCTCTCGTGTCGTTTCGACCAGTCTAGGCGTCGAGGGCAGGGCAGTTCAAAGGATGCAGCACGAGGTCGGGACATTGCTACCCCTGGCATGCCGCCTTATGCTGCTTTGCAGGCTCGAGCCGGCTCGCCACGTTTTCGATCGACGACTCATCGCCAGTCGGGAGGCCAACATGACCAATCCACTGCGCCTCGTTGCGGCGAGATCGCTCGCAGCGGCGGTTCTCGGCGTCGCAACGGCGGCCGCGGCGCTGCCCGCCGCCGCCCAGGCCGATCCCCGCGGCGGCCAGCCGCCGCTCGGGACGAAGCCGTCGGTGCCGGACCTCGAGGCGCAGGTGGCCTACCAGCGCGCCTTCGAGGCCGTCGTCTGGGCGATGCCCGCCGTGGCGATCTACCGAATGAGGCTTGGCTTCCTCGACGTGCCCGGCGGCGGCGACAACGTCGTACTGGCCTACGCGAAGCCTCTGACGCAGGTCGCCGAGTTCATCACGGCCAACACGACCACGCCCTATATCGGTGTCGCCTTCGACCTTCAGGCCGGTCCGGTCGTCATGGAGGTGCCGGCCGCCACCGACAAGTCGAGCCTCTACGGCCAGATCGTCGACGCGTGGCAGGCGACGCTGGCGGATGTCGGGCCGGCGGGGCAGGACGCCGGGAAGGGCGGCAAATACCTTCTCGTGCCGCCGGGCTATGGCCAGCCGGTGCCGCAAGGCTACATCGCCATCCCGTCCCCGAGCTTCCGCGTCCTGGCCGCCTTCCGGTCGGTGGCGCCGACCGAGGCCGAAGCCTATGCCTACAGCAAGACACTGAAGGTCTATCCGCTGTCGCAGGCGGCCAATCCGCCTCCCACGCGCTTCGTCGACCCGATGACGCAGCCGCTGCGCACGCTGCCGTTCTACGACCTGCGCGGCCTGCAGGACATTCATGACATCATCGGTGTCGAGCCCGTGCGCGCCCAGGACAAGGTCATGATGGGCATGCTGGCGGCGATCGGCATCGAGAAGGGCAAGCCGTTCGATCCGCCGGCCCGGCTGCGGGCTGCCATGGAGAAGGGCGTGCAGGACGCCTACTTCTACAAGCAGCAACTCGTCGCCGACATGCACCTGTCGAATCTTCAGTGGCCGGACCGTCACTGGAGCTTCGTCATGGTCCCCGACGCCAAGCGAGGCTTCGAGTTCATCACGGACGACGCCGTTCAGATCGACCGCCGCGCGGCGGCCTGGACCTTCTTCACCCTCTACCCGAAGGTCCTGACCGAACGGGCCGGCGTCGTCTATCTCGCTCCGATGGCGGATGCTTCCGGCAAGCTGCTCCAGGCCGGCGAGAACTACCGGGTACGGATCCCGAAGGACGTACCGGCTCGGCAGTTCTGGTCGCTCACGATGTACGACAACGCGACCTGGAACTTCATCGCCAACCCGCTCGGCCGGAACGGCCTCTCGTCGTTCGACATGGGCACCATGAAGACGAACGCCGACGGCAGCGTGGACCTGTACTTCGGCCCGACGGCGCCGGCCGGGTACGAGAGCAACTGGCTGCCGACCACGGGCAAGAAGCCGTATCTCTGGTTCAGGATCTACGGACCGGGCGAGGCGTTCTGGAACAAGTCGTTCAAGCTCCCCGACCCCGAGGTCGTGAAGTGACGCCGCCTGCCGCAGGGCAATCGCATTTGAGCCGATCTCCCGTCGTCCCGACCGGAGCGAAGCGGA
>CAYZBG010000137.1:0-7548 GCA_964476565.1 uncultured Opitutus sp. | reverse complement strand
TCCGTGCCGACCTGAGCCTCCCGACACAGGTTAAGACCTGGGCGCAGAGCATCGCCCGTGTCGATGGCCGTGGTCTATTTGGCGACACCCGGGGCGGCGTTTTCCGTGAAGTCCGGGCGGACTTTCGTGACTTCGATGGTGCCGTGGTCGAACGCGACCCGACCGTTTACAAAGAGTCTCATGACATGGCTGTCACGGTGGATGAGTTCAAAGCGGTGCAGAGCGACGTTTACAAGCGGCGCGAGGACTTGAAGCGGGCCATCGCCCAAACCAGCGAAGCTCTCCGGGCGGCCGAAACGGAGGCTGAGCAGAAGAAGTTGGAGGCGGTGCTGAACGCGCAATATGGCCAGCTTACCGCGGTCGATGCTGAGGTCGCCCTGAGTGCGGCCCAGGTGCAGGTCAAGGCGGCCGAGGCCACGGCTATGACCAACGCCCAGACCGAAGCCGATGCCGAGGCCCGGCGCCGCCTCGCCCAGCAGGAAGCGCGGAAGCTATCAGCGACGTTCACGCCGCAATACGGTTCGTTGCTCCAACATGTGTTTGAAAAACGTTTCACACCCTAACCCCGAACACCCCCGGAAAAAATAGGTCAAAACGGTCCTATGAAAGCACCTACGTTCACCGGAGTTTTGCTGATAGCGCTGATGGTCACGAGTGGATGCGTGGATCGGGAAGCTGAGGCCAAGCGAGCTAAAGAAGAAGCTGACGCAAAGGCGCGAGCCGAGGCGGCTCGAAAGGAAATGGACGCCTTACCGAAGGCGTTTCAAACCCCGGATTACTACAAGAAAAACGAACCGGTCAAGAAGCCGGACCCACAACCCAAACAGTAGCGCCTCCATGCCCATCGCGATAGGCACAATTCTGCCGCCATCCTACTTCGATGGTCTCTCGACCCTGTGGGGTGGCTGTGCCTATATTGGTAGCACGATTGTTGCCGCCGGGCTTGTGTTTCAAGTTGTCCGAGGCCGTCCTGATGCCGGAGATTTCATCTGGCTTCTCGCGAAGGTTTTCCTGATCGGGATCGCGACGCTGTTCATTCGGGAATGGTTGATGAGGCTAAACGACATCGTGCTCGCCTTTGGCGAGACGTTGGGAGTTGACCCTCGGCGTGCCGACGAGCGATTCGTTGAGTTCATCGCGGGAAAAGCTGCGGCGGAACCTGATGCGAGCATGTGGGACATCATTTGGGGCACCAAATCCATCGGAACCGCAATCTGCTATGCTCTGCTTTGGCTGTTCGGGTGGATGTCCTGGGGAATTCAGTATGTGGTTAAACTCATAGGGGGTGTCCTTCTCACGGCGGGATGGGCGCTCAGCCCGATCTTTCTCGCGTTCTTCATGCTGCGGCCGATGGCCGCGGTTGCTCAGAAATACATCATCGGTTTGGCCGCGTTGGTTTGCTGGCCCTTCGGGTGGACGATTGCGGCGGTCGTTACCAACGCGATGCTTGATGCGGCGGCCACAGCCAACTTGGTGCCGATCTTTGTTGCCGGTGCTCCGGTCGCGGCGCCCGCGCTTACCGTGCTTCTGGTGGGAGCCTGGATGATCGTGAGTTCGATCCTCGCTCCGTGGATAACGACGAAAATCCTCCTGATGGGGGCAAATCCGGCAGCAGCCTTTGCCCAAGGCGTTGGTGGTGTCGCTCAGGCGGCATTCACTGGCGGCGTTGGTGCGGCGGTGGCAGCGACCACAGGCGGAGTGGGTGCGGCAGGTGTGGTTGCTGCTGCGGCTGGTGGAGCGCTAGCGGCGGGAACTGAGTCGTCCGTGCGCGGTGGCGGTTCCGCACGGACGACGAGCACCGCGGTCGGCGGGGCGGCGGGGTTCTTCTCCGGTAGTTTGATGCGCCGCCACGCCGCAGCGTCGGAAGATTCTGCATCGGCGGCACGACAGAACGCGGAAGCCAACGAGGCGTTCTCCTCAGTTTTCACAGACTACGCGCGGCGCCAGCGGCGAAGCCAAAGCGGGTTCAACAATCAGCCGCATGACGACGACCCTAATCGGGCCGCCATAGACATCGACAGCCATGATAAATCAAAGTCGTAGATCCGTCAGGGCGCTTGAAGACTCGACGTCGTCGGTTCGGCGCAGCACGACCGCGAAGCAAAAAGCTACGCAGGCTCTCCGGGAGCTATTGTCGGGGGATAACGTTGGAACTGCGGCGCCGTCTGACACCGGAAGCGCAACAAAGCCGGTCAGCAAACAGTCCACCCGGAGGTAACTGCCATGGTCGCCAACGCCGAAACCGCTTCCGCGCCCGCTTCCCGCGTTGCGCCGCAGTTCGGGAAACCGAAATCCTCGCTGCTGGCGATTTTTGACCGGCAGCGTCGTCAGTCGTTGATCTGGTTCTTCGTCGCCGTCCTGGCGTGGGTCTGGGCGGTGTGGGACCGTCATCAACTCGTCGAGCAACTGACCCGCAAGCGCGAGGTGGTCATGATCGACAGCCTCGGCACCTACTACGTGTCGCCGGTGGTGGACATTCAGGAAGCGAAAGACCTGCACGCGATGCAAACGAAGCTCGCGTGCAAGGCGCTGTTCGAACGCAACCCGGCGGGTTTGGATAACCCCGAGTTGTTCAAACAACTCTTCCTCCGGGAGGCCGCACAGACTGCACAAGCTTCGCTTAACCGGACCAAGCCCGAGTTCGAAGCCAAATCCCTTCATCAGAAAGTGGAGGTAGGTGTGCCGGAGATTCTGAGCACGCGCGACAACGCCTTCTACACGTCAGCCGACGTTCAGTTGATCCGCGTCGGTTCCTATCAGGGAGCGCCCATCACGGAGGTGCTTCGCTACCGGGTGAAATTCAAGTTCCTGGTCAACCCGGACCTGACCCGCAACGGGCGGTTTCCGACGGCGGTGGCCGCGTTCCAAGTGGAGCCCATCAAAACGTGAGGACGCGCCATGTTGAAATCCCTGTCACTCTTCATCGGCCTCGCCTCGGCGCTCGCGGCGCAAACGATTCGCGAGGCCCGGCTTGATCCGAAGCAGGCGGTGGACCTGCCGGTGTCCCGAGAGGTAACCACCGTCATGTTCCCCGGTCCGATCACCGCCGTGGCGGGAGCGGACATGTTGATCGAGGGCGGTAAGCAATCGGTGGAGGTCGAGGAAGGGACGCCCCTGCGTTTCCATGTCTCCCATGCGCCCGGTTCGAACTTCATCCTCGTCCGCAGTCTCCAGCCCGACGCCGCCGCGAGATTGACCGCGATCTACGATGGCTCGGCCTACGTGCTCAACCTTCGCACGGTCGCGGCAGATTCAACCGCGAGCGTGATTTTCCAGCCTGCGACGCAGGTGGCGGCGGTCCGCGTTGAGAGTCCACCGGAGCCGGTGAAGTTCTCGCCTCGCATCGGGCTCAGCCTGCTGGACCGGGCGCGGGCCTATCCGGTGTTGGCGAAGTCGCTGCCGAAGGCAGTCGAGGGCGTCACGCTCCGGGCGCAGAATCGAAAGATCGAATTGCCCGACGTGGAGGTAACCGTGCAGGAGGTCTATCGCTTCTCCAGGGAGGACGCCGTGGTCTTCTTGCTGCGGCTGAAGAATACCACGGACCGAACCCTCGATCTTGCCCCGAGCACGTTTGCGGCCCGGGTCGCCAACGAGAAATTCGAGCAGTCCATCGCCAACGGACCGCGCAGCCTTGCCCCTGGCGAGAGCGCCGAAGCGGAGTTCGCCGTCGTGGGCATGCCCGATGGCACGCGCAACGATCTCAGCGCGGACAATGCGTTCACCATTCTGGTAAATACCTCGCGACGTGAGGCCGTCGCGACAACGGAGTCCACGGCACCGGCAGCAACGGAGGCACCGAAGTCATGAACCCGCGCAACATCGGCAATTTCTTCAAGAGCAAGTTCGGGTTGTTCTTCGTGTTCGTCGTCGTGCTGTTTTCCGGTCTGGCGATTTACGGACGCCAGCAATCGCAGGAGCGCGAGGCGGCAAAGCTCGCCGCGCAGAGCACGAAGAAGGTCGAACTCGGTCAGGTGCGGGTGCCGTTGGATCAAGGCCTCGAAAGCGGGTTGCCACAGCAAGCGCGTCTGCAGGTAGTCGCCCAGGCAGGCGAGCCCACCACCGCCGGCGGTATTGTGCCCTTCCGTCCGGCTGCACCCGTGGCCACGGGCGCAGCGGGCCAGAAACCGCACACGGCGACGCCGGCCGCAGAACCAAAACCGCGCAAGATTCGCTACGCCTCATTGCTTGCCTCGTATGAAGCGCCGCCGGTGCGGTCGGAGCGCGCGGTTCCGCCACCGCCGGAGAAGTTCATGCCGTTTGGCACGCTCTTGAAGTGCAAACTCGTGAACACGATCGACAGCGCGAATCTGGAGACGCCGGTCATCGCAGTGCTGCTCGAAGACGTTTGGCAGAACGGCAAGAAGGTCATTCCGGCCAACACGCTCGTGCATGGCACGGCGCGCGCGGGTCGGCTGCGCGACCGCGTGAACGCATCCGGCACCTGGCGTTTCGTCTGGCAGGATGGCCGCGAGCTGGCGTTCAACGGCGTGGCATTGGATCGCGAATACGAACACGACATTGACGGCTACGGAATCACCGATGGGTCCGGCGGCATCAAAGGCCGTCTGATGGCGACGGATGACTTGCAGGAATTGAAGGTGCTGGCGTCCGCCGCGCTCAGCGGTTTCGCGCGCGGCACGCAGGACCGGACGCAGACCGCCTTGGGGACGACCATCACCGGCTCGGTCTCCAACGGTGTGCGTGAAGGCGTGGGCGACGTGTTCGATCTCTACGCGAAGCGCACGCTGAAGGACATCGAGGAAAACGGCTACTTCGTCCGCGTGGCGGCCGGTAAGGAATTCTACGTTTACGTTCTCGAGTCGGTCGATCCGCAGAAGGCGAGCGTGGCGGGGGTGAAATCCCCTCAGCCCGCGCCACCTGAACCCGTGGCTCCTCGGCCAGCTCCTCAACAACCATCACAAGGATAACTATGCGAACCCCCTGGTATATTCTTCCCGCGGTTCTCCTCGCCGGTTGCGCGACCAAGCAGCCCGTCGCGATCCAGCCGCCCCCGGTTGCTCCCGTGGCTGCCGTCGTTCCCACCAAAGCGGTCGAGACGCGTTACGATGTGCGCGGCTATCGCGAGGCGGCGAACCCTTCTATTCGCCATGAAGCTCACGCCGTTTATCGCCGCACCATCGTGCCGGCGAACGCTGCCGACGACACGGGGACTGTGCCACGCACGGGCTATGCCCCGGCGAGCCATGCTCCGCTTTCCGGCGACGCCGAACTCGCGGCGGAACTCGCCACGCAAAAGGCCATCACAGGGGAGCTGCGTGCGATGCAGTCCTCGATGGCCGAAACCGAACGTCGAATGCAGGCTCAGTATGCGCAACTGGTGCGCCAGAGTGCGGAAGCGGCGAAGCTCCGCGAGCAACTCGAAGCCGAGCGCGGCCGGCTCCGTTCCGGGGTGCCGCCTGCCGCGTCGGAACCGGTGGTGGCGAACGCCACGGCCGCCACGGAAGCGAAATGGTGAGAGCGCGTCATGAGCATCGCCGCCGAACACCTCGAAAAGCTCCGGACCTTGCCGGATCGCCTGAAGGCGGTGCTCACGGGACAGGATTCGGCTATCGATTTGGTCGCCGAGCGGCTGCAACACGGTGAGCTTGGACTCACCGTGCCCGGCCGGCCGAAGGCGAGCTTCCTGTTTCTCGGCCCGACCGGCGTCGGCAAGACGGAGCTGACGCTGCGCTTCACGGAAGACCTGCTTGGCCCGGATCGTGTCGTCCGGCTCGACATGTCGGAATACCAGACGGCGGATCGCCTCGGGTTGTTGCTCGGGACCGCCGATGAGCCGGGCCGGATCGCGGAGGGGTTTGATGCGTGCGCCGGCTGCGGCACGCTGCTCTTCGATGAAATCGAGAAGGCGCATCCGCGGGTCTTGGACGTGCTTCTTCAGTTACTCGATGCCGCCCGGCTTACGACGGGCCGCAACCGTGTGCTGGATTTCTCGGCCTGGTATGTGGTGCTCACGAGCAATATCGGCGCGCAACGCATCATGACGCTCCGGAAGTCGAAGTATGAGACGATGGAGCGCCTCGTGCGGCAGGATGCGCAGCGGGAACTGCGGCCAGAAATCTTTGCGCGCATCACGCTGACCGTGGTGTTCAACAAACTCGACTACGAGGCGCAATGCGCCATCGCCGCCGGACTGGTGGAAAAGGAGTGTCGGACGCTGGCCGGGCTGGGCTATCGGGTTTCCCCGGAACCATCCGTGCAAGGAATTGTCGTTAGTCGCGGGTATCACGAGCGGCTTGGGGCCAGGCCGATGCGGGATGCCGCCGAGCTTCTGGTTCGGAACGCGCTCGCGCGCGAACTTTTGCGCGGGGGCGACGGCTCAGGCCGTCTGCTGCCGCATTCGGATGGAATGAAACTGCACCTGAACCCTGCCGCCTCATAGCCATGCTGCCCAAAACCGCCACGCCACGCATCGTGGTGCTGAAAGGCGATAGACTTTACGGGGATTTGATTAGCCGCCACATCAAGGATCTCTGGCGCAATGCTGACGTGCAGGTTTTTCAGCTCGGGTTCGACGCGCTCGATTCCATTCAGGCACGGGTGCCGGACCTGTTCATCACCGGCGTGAAGATCGACGACATGGATGGATTGGAGCACCTGGAGCCGTTCATCGAAACGGCGCTGCCGATCCTCGTGCTCACGTCGCGCAAGGACGCCCGCACCTTCGATCTTTTGCGCAGCATCCGCTACGATGGGCTTTACGATGGACACGCGGAGGGCATGGAGAATCTCCCGACCGCCTTGCAGGAGGTGATGCAACGCCGGCTCTACGTGAGCACGACCATGCTGCCGAATCTGAAGCGGCCGAAGAGCATCACGCTCGATGCCCTCACGGAAAAGGAACAGATGGTCCTGTCGGTCATCGGCGACGGCTCCGACGACCAACAGGCGGCGGAGCGGCTTGGGCTCTCGCCCTACACGGTGAACACGCATCGGAAGGCGATCATGGCGAAGATGAAGCTCCATCACAAAGGTCAGCTCATGCTGTATGCACTTCAGCACGGGTATATCTGGGTGTCGCCCCAGCGGATTCAGTATCCCGGATTCCAGCGCCGTCTTGTTGCGACCGCCACCGTGGCGAAAGTTCCGCCAACGGAGCGCGCGAGCGCGTAGCGAGCTGGAAGGCGCAAAAAAGGGGCCGAAGCCCCTTCGTTCAGTCCTCGTAAGGAAGCATGAGAGTGAGGACCGGGGCCGCGGTGTCGCCCGGGCCGATGTGCAGTTTCAGGGCGTGCGTCCGCCCGGTGATGATGACGCTGAACCGGACCAGCTCCGGGTCCGTCGTGCTGCGGATGGCGAGCTTGGCCATGGTGGAGATGTCGTGGCAGATGCCGGAGACATCCTGGCCGGGCTGTTGCAGCGCCTCCTCGATGATGGCCCACACCGCCGACGTGCAGGCGAAGGGGTATTTCCAGTGTTGGCGGATGGAGTCGGCCTGGCTCAGGTCAACGAGGACGCCGTCCTCGATGGCTTGGGCGCGGGAGTAGGAGTAGATCGTTTCCCCGAACGGATTTTCACAGGACATGGTTTGAT
>CAYZBG010000136.1:5607-7680 GCA_964476565.1 uncultured Opitutus sp. | reverse complement strand
TCAAGCTGCCCGACGCGACGGCAGAACAGGAACTCGCCGCGCTGGACGAAGCGATCGCAGCCCAGTCCGCCACGCTCGCCGTCCTGCGCGCCAAGGCCGTCGGCGATTTCGAGGCGTGGCTCGCGACAAGCAGCGATGCGCCGCTTGAGCCGGACGGTCTCGCCGTCGCCCTCGACTTCGAATCCACCGAGACCCATACGGAAACCGACGCCAAGACCGGCGCGGTGCGCGAGCTCGTGTTCACGCCCAACGCTGTCGCCTCCGGATCGCCGGCCCGGCTCGTCGAGGGGCCGTCGTTCGTCGCCGGCCCCCACGGTCAGGCCGCCGTCCTTGACGGCGAAGACGGCTTTGCGCTCGCCGACGCACCGGTCTTCACCCGCGGCGACGCCTTCTCGATTTCTCTTTGGGTCAAGCCGGGCGCGCCGGCGGAACGGGCCGTCGTGTTTCATCGCAGCCTCGCCTACACCGACGCGGGCAGCCGCGGCTACGAACTCGTGCTGGAACACGGCCGCGCCGCCTTCGGCCTGCACCGTCACTGGCCCGGCAACGCGCTCAAGGTCGTCTCCCGCGATGCCCTCCCCGCCGACACCTGGACCCACGTGACCCTCACGTACGACGGTTCCAGCCGCGCCGCCGGCGCACGGATCTATCTCAACGGCCGCCTCGCCGAGACCGAGGTCGTACGCGACAAACTCGCGGGCGACATCACCTACGATCGCGAGAAACAGCCGCCCCTGCTCATCGGCCACCGCTTCCGCGATTCCGGATTCAAGGGCGGACACGTCGACGCCTTCCGCATCTACACCCGCGAGCTGTCCGGGCTCGAGGCCGCTCACCTCGCCGGTCGCAACGACTTCACTGAGGCATGGACCACGCCGACCGCCGCGCTGACGCCCGCGCAACGCGAAGAGCTGCGGGCGCACTACCTCCTCACGTCGGCCCCGGGCGTGCGCGATGCCCTGGCCCGCCTCGCCGCCCTGCGCCGCGACCAGGTCAAACGTTACGATCGCGTGCCCGAGGTCATGGTGATGGAGGAGATGTCGGAGCCCCGCCCGGCTTACATTCTCAAACGCGGCGGCTACGACGAACGCAGCGAGGAGGTCGGACCGGACACGCCCGCCGTGCTGCCTCCGTTCCCCGGTGACCTCCCGCGCAACCGCCTCGGACTCGCCCAGTGGGCCACCGCACCCGACCATCCGCTCACTGCCCGCGTGACGGTGAACCGGCTCTGGCAGCAGCTCTTCGAACGCGGGCTGGTCGAGTCGTCGGACAATTTTGGCGTCACCGGCGGCGTGCCCACCCATCCCGAACTGCTCGACTGGCTGGCGGTGCGTTTCGTCGAGAGCGGCTGGGATGTGAAGGCGCTCCTGCGCGAGCTCGTGCTCTCCGCCACCTACCGCCAGTCGAGCCGGGCCGATCCGGCCGTGCGCACCCGCGACCCGCAGAACCTCCTGCTCGCCCGCGCCCCGGCGCGGCGCCTGACCGCGGAGATGTTGCGGGACCAGGCGCTGTTCGCCGCCGGCCTGCTGGTCGAAAAGCGCGGCGGTCCCCCGGTGAAACCCTACCAGCCACCGGGGCTCTGGGAGGAGATCGCCATGGGCAAGCCGAAGTACGTCCAGGGCACGGGCGAAGATCTGTATCGGCGCAGTCTCTACACCTTCATCAAGCGTACGGTCCCGCACCCGGCGATGCTGACCTTCGATGCCACCGACCGCGCGAATTGCACGGTGAAGCGGCAGGCCACGAGCACGCCCCTGCAGGCCCTCGTGCTGCTCAACGATCCGCAACAGCTCGAGGCGGCCCGCTTCATCGGCACGCGCATGTTGCGGGAGGGCGGTCCTTCGCCACGGGAGCAGACCGCGTTCGCCTTCCGGCTCCTCGCCAGCCGCGACGCCACCGCGGCCGAACTCGCCACCCTCACCGCCGCCTACGCGGAACAGGAGGCGCTCTTCGCCACCGATCCGGCCGGCGCCGCCGCCGTGCTCAGCGTCGGCGAGAGTCCGGCCGACCCCACCCTCCCCGCCGACCGTCTCGCCGCCGCCTCGCTCGTTGCAAGCGTGCTGCTCAATCACG
>CAYZBG010000136.1:0-5507 GCA_964476565.1 uncultured Opitutus sp. | reverse complement strand
CATGTTCTGCGATCAACTCAACGTCGGCATGACCCGGCGCGACTTCTTCACCAAGTTCGCGATGGGCGTGGGCGGCATGGCGCTGTCCGAGCTGCTGCACCCCGCCCTGTTGGGCGCCACACCTGCGCCCGCCTCGCCCGGAGAAGCCCTCGGCGCGCTCGGCCAACTGCACTTTCCCGCCAAGGCCAAACGCATCATCTACCTCTTCATGGCGGGCGGGCCGTCGCAACTCGACCTCTTCGACTACAAGCCGCTGCTCAACCAGCGCCAGGGCGAGGATCTGCCGGAAAGCGTGCGCGGGATGCAGCGCCTCACCGGCATGTCCGCCAACCAGGCCTCGTTGCCGCTCGCCGGGTCGCTCTTCTCCTTCGCTCGCCACGGGGCCTCGGGGGCGTGGATGAGCGACCTGCTGCCGTGGACGTCCAAGATCGTCGACGATCTCTGCTTTGTGCGGTCCATGCACACGCCGCACATCAACCACGATCCGGCGATCACGTTCTTCCAGACCGGGCACCAGCTTCCCGGCCGTCCCAGCATGGGCTCATGGCTGAGCTACGGGCTGGGCAGCGAGAACCGCAACCTGCCCGCCTTCATTGTCCTCATCTCGAAGGATCGCATCGACCAGCCGCTCTACGCCCGCCTTTGGGGCAACGGCTTTCTGCCCAGCGCCCACCAGGGCGTGCAGTTCCGCGGCGGCAAGGATCCCGTGCTCTACCTGCGCGATCCCGAGGGTCTGCCTCCCCGCGCCCGGCGGCTCATGCTCGACCGGCTCGCTGAATTGCACGCCCACCAGTACGACGACCTCGGCGACCCGGAGATCGCCTCGCGCGTCGCCCAGTACGAGATGGCGTTTCGCATGCAGACGAGCGTGCCCGAGGTGGCCGACCTGTCGAACGAGCCCGCGTCCACCTACGAACTCTACGGCGAGGAGGCGCGCCAGCCGGGCACCTTCGCCGCCAACTGCCTGCTCGCCCGCCGTCTCGCGGAGCGCGATGTGCGCTTCATCCAGCTCTATCATCCGGGCTGGGACCAGCATGGCGCGCTGCCCCGCCAGATCCGGCGGCAGTGCGCGGATGTGGACCGCGCCAGCTACGCCCTCGTCACCGACCTGAAGCAACGCGGGCTGCTTGACGACACCCTCGTTGTCTGGGGCGGCGAATTCGGCCGCACCAACTACTCGCAGGGCAAGCTCACCGCCGACGACTATGGACGTGACCATCACCCGCGCTGCTTCACCCTGTGGATGACCGGCGGCGGCGTGAAACGCGGCTTGAGCTACGGCGCGACCGACGACTTTGGCTACAACGTGACCGAGCATCCCGTCAGCGTCTACGACCTGCAGGCCACCCTCCTCCACCTGATGGGCGTCGACCACGAGCGCCTCACCTACAAGGCCCAGGGCCGCAACTTCCGCCTGACCGACGTCGAGGGACACGTGGTCAAGGCCTTGATCGCGTAGGAACGCGGACGCAGACGTCCGCGCCGACGGGAGACCGACTACTTGATCGACGGGTCCTCAGGCAGCCCGATCTTCTTGTACAGGTCGCGCCGCACTTCCTTGTCACCGCGGAGAATCGCATGGGCATAGACGGCGACCTCGGTGGCCACCTCGCGCGGCACGCAGACGACGCCGTCACCGTCCGCCACGATCACATCGCCCGGCCGCACCTGCACGCCACCCACCTCCACCGGCAGATTGACCGACTCGAGTTCGTTGCGCCAAGGCCGGATGCCGCGACCGGGACCGCGGAAGTACAAGGGGACCTTTTGCGTGACGACCTCGTCGGTGTCGCGCGCCGTCCCACCGGTCACCACGCCGACCGCGCCTTTCTCGACCCACTGGAGAATGTTGGCCGAACCGATCGATCCGACATCCCTCGCCGCCTCGTCGATCACCACCACCGAGCCTTCGCGCAAGACCGGCAGGAAATGCTCCATGGATTTCTGCCAGTAGAACTGCCCTTCCTTCGCCCGAAACTCATCGTACGGCAGGCGGCCCGGAAGGGGCTCGTTGCTGGCAATGAAGCGAGCCGTGACCGCGATGCCCACGATGCGATGCTTGAACTGGTCCGTGTCCTTCCACAGCGGCCGGATCGCGGGGTCGAACAGCATGGTGCCCATCAGCCCGACGATATCGAGTCCATCGCTGACATCGACCACCCGGAGGCCGGCAAAGGCCTTGAGCAAAGCCCGGTCCTCCTCGAGGGAGTAGGTCTTGGTGGGAATGAACCGTTGCCCGGTGGGCAAGTCGGTCAACGGCACGTCCTGCGCCCGGAGAGAAACCGGCAGCAGCGCAGCGAGGCAGGGCAACACAAGCAGAAGTCGGGAGGACGACATAAGGGGCGGGGATTGATGGGGAACCACCGGCGGGAGGTGCCGGATGCGCCTACACTCTGCGGCGCCGTGCTCGCGAGGTGAAGTCGAACCGCCGGCGGGCAGGGTGAAATTTCATCGGGATGAACGGCGGCAAGCCCTGAAGCGCCGGGCGCGTCTTGCCTTCGCGCCCGGCCCCTTCAACCGTCGTTTACTCGCTCCTATCGCGACCGCCGCGTCGCGTTTCACTCCATGTGCCTTCGTTTCCTCGCGCGTCCTGCCGCCGCGCTTGCCCTGCTCCTCCCCCTGGCTGCCGTTGCCCAGCCCCGTCCCGCCTGGACCACCTCGCGTCTGCTCGGCACGCCCGAAGCCCCGCCGCCCTACGTCGCGGAACCGGTGTTTCCCGGGCTCGAATTCGACATGCCGCTCGACCTCGTCGCCGGACCTGACGGCCGGCTCTATGTGCTCGAGCATCGCGGACGCATCTGGTCCTTCGACCCCAAGGCAGCCAGCCCCGCGAAGACCTTGTTCGCCCACATCGGCGAACTCTACCCCGACCGTCCCGCCTTCGAGCTCTACGGGCTCGCCTTTCATCCGCAGTTCGCGCGCAACCGCGAAGTCTACGTGCGGGTCCGGCTGGAGGAGGACAGCCTCGACGGCTCCCGCATCCTGCGCGCCCGGACCCTCCCGGGCGAGCCGCTGCGCCTCGATCCCGCGAGCGTCGAGACCATCCTGACCTACCGCGCCGGCAGCCACTGCGGCGGCAACATCGCCTTCGGCCCGGATGGCTTTCTCTACATCACCACGGGAGACGCCGGGCCGGCCTCGCCGCCGGACATCTACGACCTTGGTCAGACTCTCAATGACCTCGAATCGGCCATCCTGCGGATCGACGTCGACCGGCGCGATCCGGGACTCGCGTATTCGATTCCTCGCGACAATCCCTTCGTCGGCCACCCCGGCGCACGCGGCGAGATCTGGGCCTACGGCCTGCGCAATCCGTGGAAGATCGCCTTCCGCCCGGGCACGGCGGAGCTCTGGGCCGGCGATGTCGGGTGGGAACGCTGGGAGATGATCCACCGGATCGAACGCGGCGGCAACTACGGTTGGCCGATCACCGAGGGCCCGCAGCCGGTCAAGCCGGACGCCCCGCGCGGCCCGACCCCGATCCTTCCGCCCGTCGTGGTGCATCCGCACACCGAGGCGGCCAGCATCACGGGCGGCGTCTTCTCCACCACCGCACGCCTGCCGGCGCTGCGCGACGCGTATGTGTATGGCGACTACATGACCGGACGCATCTGGGCGCTCTGGCACGATGGCGCGCGCGTGACGCGTCGCCAGGAGGTCGCCCGCACCTCGGCCAACATCGTGTCCTTCGGTTCCGGCCATGACGGCGAAGTCTACTTCATCGATTTCGGCGAGAAGAAGGGACTGCTCCGCCTGGCCCTGCGGCCGGACGAACCTGCCCAAGTCGCCCCGTTTCCGCGCCGGTTGAGCGAGACCGGACTCTTCGCTGATGCGGCCGGCGAACAGCCCGAGGCCGGCGTCTTCCCCTACGCCGTCATGGCGCCGCTCTGGCAGGACGGCGCCACCGCACGCCGCTGGATTGCCCTGCCCGGCACGGAGCCCACGGGCCTGCGCGTGGAGCAGTGGGGACCCAAGCACCTGCGCCGCGCCGCCGTGCCGGCCGGCACCGTATTCGTGCGCACCCTGTCGCTGGATCTCATCGCCGGCGACTCAGCCTCGCGCCGCCGGATCGAGACCCAGCTGCTGCAGTTCGACGGGCGCGACTGGCATGCCTACGCCTATCGCTGGAACGAGGCCCAGACCGACGCCGAGCTCGTGGAGGCCGGCGGCGATGCCACAGCATTCCTCGTGCAGGACCCGGCCGCGCCCGGTGGACAGCGCTCACTGCCCTGGCGGTTCCACGCCCGCGCCGAGTGTCTCAAATGCCACAACGAGGACGCCGGCCGCGCGCTTGGCTTCATGCCAGGCAACCTTGACCTCGCCTCGCTCCCGTCCCGCGGCCTGGTCTCGGACGAGTTTGCCGCCGCCGCGAAGATCATGACGCTCGTGAATCCCCACGACCCCAGCGCCCCGCTCGACCACCGCGCCCGCTCCTGGCTCCAGGCCAATTGCGCCCACTGCCACCGGTTCCAAGGCGGCGGCTCGGGCGCGTTCCGGGTCAACATCGAGACCGCGACGGCGGACACCCTGCTCGACTCCAAACCGCTGCAGGGCGACTTCGGCCTGCCCGAAGCCCGGGTCGTTGCCCCCGGCGCGCCGGAGCG
This sequence comes from uncultured Opitutus sp., assembly GCA_964476565.1. Taxonomy (GTDB): domain Bacteria; phylum Verrucomicrobiota; class Verrucomicrobiia; order Opitutales; family Opitutaceae; genus CAMAXB01. The sequence continues at coordinate 903 of CAYZBG010000136.1, read as the reverse complement.
CAGCACGCTCTACTACCGCATCGCGAAAAGCGGTCCCGGCCGCATGCCGCAACTCGGATCGAGCACGACCGATGTGGCCGGGCTGCAGCTGCTGTGGGACTGGATTGCGGCCAAACCCTTCACGCCACCGACCGAGCCCTCGGTCGCAACGCTCGGCCATGCCATGCAGGCGGTGCAGGCAGTCGACCGCGGCGTCTGGCCGGCCGAGAAGGCCGATGCCGTGGTGGCCGCCGGACTCGCCGCGACCGACCCGCAGGTGCGCGCGTTGTTCGAACGTTTCCTGCCGGACGACCAGCGGGCCGCCACGCTCGGCTCCGCGATCGATCCCCATGCCCTGCTGGCCCTGCGCGGCCGGCCCGAGCACGGCGCCGCCGTCGCCACGCGCGCCGCCTGCCTGAGCTGCCATCGCGTCGGCGCCGAGGGACGCGACTTCGGACCGGACCTGAGCAAGGTCGGCCTGCGCCTCTCGCGCGAACAGCTGCTCGAAAGTCTGCTGGAGCCGGCCAAAACAGTCGACCCCGCCTATCAGGCCCGCGCATTTGAACTCGCGGACGGCCAGGCGCAGGTCGGCTTCGTCGTCGCCCGCACGCCCGACACGGTCCGCCTGCGCGTGGCCACCGGCGAGACGCTCGATCTCGCCGCGGCGACCATCCGAAGCGAAACGCCGCTTCCCGCCTCCCTGATGCCCGCCGGCCTGCTCGCCGAACTCACCGCCCAGGAAGCCATCGACCTCGTCGACTACCTCGCCACCCTCGGCACCGCCTCCCGCTGATTGGCCCCAACGGCCAGCCACAGCCCATCCTGCGCCCCCAACCTCAGCTGCTGAGCTCCGACGCCAATGTTCGTATTACCTGAATCCCGAAGACAAAAAAGCATCGTTTCGTTCCGGAGATAAGAACCGCT
>CAYZBG010000135.1:0-7734 GCA_964476565.1 uncultured Opitutus sp. | reverse complement strand
GCCGGCTCAGACAAACGAATAGTCGTACGGGGCGCGCAGCTCGCGGGCGAGGTGGGCATTGCCCTCCGCGGCATGCTCCCCGGTGAAGACCTCGCGGTCGGCATCCCAGGTGAGCGCGCGGTGCGTGCGCAGCGAGATCGCCCCGAGGTGGCACATGTTGGCGGAAAGGTGCCCGGTCTCGACGTCGCAGATCGGCTTGGCCCGGGAGCGCACGCAGTCGAAGAAGTTCTGCATGTGATCCCGGCTCACGTAGAGGCGCGTCGCGTCGTCGGGCAGCGGCGTGCGCAGGAGTTCCATGTCGCTCGCCTTGATCTCGCTGCGATTGACCCAGAGCCAGCCGTTGGAGCCTTCGAAACGGATGCCGTTGCGCTGCCCATCCGGGTTGATCTTCGCGCCGTAGATGCTGTCGTCGCGCGTGGTCAGGATGGTGAGCTTGGTGCCGTCGGCATAGGTGTACCGCACCTCGTATTCGCTCACCGCGTCGTAGCCGCCCGGAATCGGCTCGGCGAGCCGGGTGGACTCGACCCGAACGGGGGCCCGTTGCCCGATCGCCCAGTAGGCGATGTCGTTGTGGTGGGCGCCCCAGTCAGTCATGGTGCCGCCGGAATAGTCGTACCAGAAGCGGAAGGTCCGGTGGCAGCGTTCCGGCACGTAGTCGACCTTGGGGGCAGGCCCGAGCCAGTAGTCCCAGTTCAAGCCCTCGGGTACGGGCGCGGTGGCAAAGGGTCCTTCGCGCAGGCCGGCCGGCAGCCAGACCTTCACCTCGGAGAGCTTGCCCAGCCGGCCGTTGCGCACGAGTTCGCAGGCGAGGCGAAACCGTTCCATGCTGCGTTGCTGTGTGCCGGTCTGCAGCACGGTGCCGCGCGCCGTGGCCTCCCGCACGAGACGCCGGCCCTCGTCGATGGTGAGCGTGAGGGGCTTTTCAGCGTACACGTCCTTGCCCGCCCGGATGGCCCCGAGGTTGACCAGCGTGTGCCAGTGGTCCGGCGTGCCGTTGATGATCACGTCGATGTCCTTGCGTGCGAGCAGCTCGCGGAAATCGCCATGGATCGATGGCTTCGATCCGCCTTCGGGCGTGAGCTTAACCGCGGCCTCTTCGGCGCGCGTCTGATCCACGTCGCACACCGCGATCACGTTGCCATGGTTGGCGGCGTTACGGGCATCCGCAGTGCCCATGCCGCCGCAGCCGACGAGGGCAATGCCGGGACGGTCGTTGGCCGAAAGGAGGGGTGTCGGGGTCTCTGCCGCACGCAGCTGCCGTTCGATGAACCAGCCGGGCAGGCCCGTCGCGGCAGCGAGCACGGAGCAGCGTTGGACAAACGACCGACGCGAGATCTGAAAGCGCTTGGGGTACGAAGCCATGGCCGGAGTCTGTTTTTGGCCCCGGACGGGTCAACGCATTCTCTGCCCGCGCCGTCACCTTGCGCTGGCGTACCTCCGGCTTTCCCGCCCAAATCATCGCTGTAACGACCACCCTGCCCCGGGCGTCGTACTTGGTTCGTCCGCTCGCCCCGCCTGCCCCCGTCCGCACTCCGCCGACCGCTCCGGCCGTCTTCCCGCTTCCGCATGAAAAAAGTCTGGCTTCTCCTCCTGGTCGGCGCCGCCCTCGCCGCCGGTCTCTTCGTTTGGCGTCGCGGCGCCGCTTCGCCGTCCGAGGCCACCCGCGCGGGCGGCCCCCAGGCGGTGGCGGTGACGCTGGCCACCGCAGTCGCCCGTGACGTGCCGGTGTGGTTGACCGGCATCGGCTCGGTGCAGCCGGCCAGCACGGTCACCGTGCGTCCGCGGGTCAGTGGCACGCTCGACCGGGTCAACTTCACCGAAGGCCAGACCGTCGAGGAGGGCGCGGTGCTCGCGCAGATCGATCCGCGGCCCTACGAGGCCATCGTTGAGCAGGCGCGCGCCAAGAAACTGCAGGACGAGGCCCAGCTCGCCAGCGCCCGGCTCGAACTCGCCCGCGTGCGCACCCTGGTCGAAAGCAACGTCGAGGGCCGCCGCCTGCTCGAACAGCAGGAGGCGACCGTCGCCCGTCTGATCGCCCTCGTGCAGGCCGACGAGGCCGCCTTGCAGGCCGCCCAGCTCGATCTAGACTTCACCACCGTGCGCTCCCCCGTCTCGGGCCGCACCGGTTTCCGCCTCGTCGATGCGGGCAACGTCGTCACGGCGAACCAAGGCGCCGGCCTCGTGGTGATCACCCAGATGCAGCCGATCACGGTGGTGTTCACGCTGCCCCAGAGCCACCTGCCCGCCCTGCGCGCGGCCGCACGCCAACCCGACCCGCTGACCGTCGAAGCCTTTGGTGAGGACAACGCCCGGCTCGCCACCGGCCGACTCGAGCTGATCGACAACCAGATCGACCTCGCGACCGGCACCCTCCGGCTGAAGGCGCTCTTCGCCAACGACGATCTCAGCCTGTGGCCCGGCCAGTTTGTCACCGCGCGCATCTTGGTCGAAACCCGGCACAACGCCATCGTCGTGCCCGCCCGCTCCGTCCAGCCCGGACTCGACGGTCCCTTTGTTTACCGGCTGCGACCGGACAACACCGTCGAACCCCGCACGGTGAAGACGGTGTTCACCGCCGGGGACATCACCGTCGTCGAGGGCCTTGCCGCGGGCGACCGCGTCGTGCTCGACGGTCACGCCAAACTCAAGCCCGGCGCCCTCGTCGTCGCCGTGGAGTAACCCCATGACGCCCGCCACCCCGCTCAGCCTCTCGACGCCGTTCATCCGGCGCCCCGTCGCGACCGTGCTGCTCACGGTCGGCATTTTCCTCTTCGGCCTCGTTGCCTTCCCGCTGCTGCCCGTCGCGCCGCTTCCGCAGGTCGAGTTCCCCACCCTCCAGGTCTCCGCCAGCCTGCCGGGCGCCAGCCCCGAGACGATGGCGTCGTCGGTCGCGACCCCGCTCGAGAACCAACTCGCGCTCATCCCGGGGATCACCCAGATGTCGTCGGTCAGCGGACTCGGCACGGTCTCGATCACGCTGCAGTTCGACCTCGATATCGACATCGACGCGGCCGCCCAGGAGGTGCAGGCCGCGATCAACGCCGCCGGGGGCCGGCTCCCGACCGAGCTGCCGAGCCCGCCCACCTACCGCAAGGTCAACCCCGCCGACTCGCCCATCATGCTGCTCAGCATGGTCTCCGAGGTGCTGCCCCTCACCGAGGTCAGCGACTACGCGAGCAACATCGTCGCCCAGCAGCTCTCGCAGCTGCGCGGCGTCGCGCAGGTCGACATCATGGGCGAGCAGAAACCGGCGGTACGCGTGCAGGTCGACCCGACCAAGCTCGCCGCCCTCGGCCTCAGCCTCGACGACGTGCGCGGGGTCATCGCCCAGGCCACGGTCAACTCGCCCAAGGGCAGCCTCGACGGCCCGAACCAAAGCTTCGCCATCTACGCCAACGATCAGCTGCTCAACGCCGCGCCGTACAACGACCTGATCCTCGCCTACCGCAATGGCGCCCCGATCCGCGTGCGCGACGTCGGACGCGCCGTGGCCGGCCCGGAAAACGTCCGCTCCGCCGCCCTCGTCAACAACCAGCGCGGCCTCGGCATCATCATCCGCAAGCAGGCCGACGCGAACGTGATCGACACCGTTGAACGCGTGCGCGCCCTCCTGCCCGAACTCCAGGCCGCCGTCCCGCCCTCGATCCGCATCGAGGTGCTGAGCGACCGCATGCGCACCATCCGCGCCTCCGTCGCCGAGGTGGAGTTCCATCTCGTCCTGACCATGGCGCTCGTGACCGGCGTCGTGTTCGTCTTCTTGCGCAACGTACGCGCCACCCTGATCTCCAGCGCCGTCGTGCCCATTTCCATCGTCGCGACCTTCGCGGTGATGCACGCGCTGGGTTTCAGCCTCAACAATCTCTCGCTCATGGCCCTGACGATCAGCGTCGGCTTCGTCATCGACGACGCGATCGTGATGCTGGAAAACATCTACCGGCACATCGAGGAGGGCATGCCGCCGAGGGAGGCCGCGTTGAAGGGCGCATCCGAGATCGGCTTCACCATCCTTTCGATCAGCCTCTCGCTCGTCGCGGTCTTCATCCCCGTGCTCCTCATGGGCGGCATCGTGGGCCGCCTCTTCCGCGAGTTCGCCGTCACCGTCACGGCCACCGTGCTCATCTCGGGCTTCGTGTCCCTCACCTTCGTGCCGATGATGTGCTCGCGCTTCCTGCACACCCACCGTCCGCCCACCGGCGCAGGACTCTTCGCCCGGCTAGACCGGCTGGCCGAGCGGTTCTTCGCCGGACTCGAGCGCGGCTACGCGTGGGGCCTCCGGCTCGTGCTGCGGCACCAGGCCCTGACCCTGCTTTCGCTCTTCGTCACGCTCGGGTTGACCGTGCTCACGTTCGTGAAGATGCCGAAAGGCTTCTTTCCGCAGCAGGACACCGGCTTCATCACCGGCACGGCCGAGGGGCCGCCTGACATTTCCTTCGCGGCGATCAACGAGCAGGCGTTCCGCATCGGCGCGATCATCCAGGCCGATCCCGGCGTGCTCGCCTTCCAATGCCGCGTCGGCACCGGCGGACGCGGCGGCGGCGGGGCCAACGCCATCCGCTACTGGATCACGCTGAAGGAACGCGGCGAACGCGACTCGGTTTGGACGATCATGAACCGTCTTCGCCGGTCCACGGCGAACATCCCGGGCTTCACCCTGTTCCTCCAGGCGCAGCAGGACCTCAACGTGGGCGGTCTTTCCAGCCGGACGCAGTTCCAGTACACCCTGCGCAGCGCCGACATCGACGAGCTCAACACCTGGGCGCCGCGCCTGCTGGAGCGCTTCCAGGCGCTGCCGCAGTTGCGCGACGTCGCCTCGGACCAGCAGTCGACCGCGCCCGCGCTCAACGTCGACATCGACCGCCAGGCGGCGGCGCGCTTCGGCATTCCGACGCAGGCGATCAACACCGCCCTCTACAACGCCTTCGGCCAGCGCCAGATCACGCAGTTCTACACCCACATCAGCCAGTACAAGGTGATCATCGAGGTGCCGCCCGAGCTGCAGCAGGACCCGTCAACCTTCGACAAGCTCTTCCTGCGCTCGCCGCTCACCGGAGGTCAGGTGCCGCTCTCCTCGCTCGTCACCTTCGACCGCAACGCCACCAAGCCGCTTTCGATCAACCACCTCGGCCAGTTCCCGGCCGTGACGCTCTCCTTCAACCTCGCGCCCAACGTCGCGCTGGGCGACGCGGTCACGGCGATCGAGCAGGAGGTCGCCGGCCTGGGTGCGCCGCCGTCGTTGAGCGGCAGTTTCCAGGGCACGGCGCAGGCCTTCCAAGATTCGCTCCGCTCGCAACCCTACCTGATCGCGGCGGCCATCATCGCGATCTACATCATCCTCGGCATGCTCTACGAGAGCTTCATCCACCCGATCACGATCCTGTCGACGCTGCCCTCGGCCGGACTCGGCGCCCTGCTCACGCTCTGGGCCTTCGGCCACGACATCGGCGTGATCGCGATCATCGGCATTCTGCTGCTCATCGGTATCGTGAAAAAGAATGCGATCATGATGATCGACTTCGCCATCGAGGCGGAGCGGCGCGGCATGGCGCCGCCGGATGCCATCTACGAAGCGGGCCTGAAGCGATTCCGTCCTATTTTGATGACCACGCTCGCGGCCATGCTCGGCGGTGTGCCGCTCGCGCTGGGACATGGCGACGGCTCGGAGCTGCGCCAGCCGCTCGGCTACGCCGTGGTCGGCGGACTCGCGCTGAGCCAGCTGCTCACGCTCTTCACCACCCCGGTCGTGCACCTCTACCTCGGCCGCCTCGCCGCGCGCTTCCGCAAGGCGGGCGCCGCGGAGCCCGCGCACGCCGAGCCGGCCCTCGCCCGTGGTTCGGTCTGATTCATCGGTGGGATCGGCCGGATCCGTCGGATCCGACCGATCCGCGGTCTGAGCTACTTTGCTGCGGCGAACGCTGCGCGGATCCAGTCGCCCCGCGTTGTCCGGCCGTCGGCGGCGGGCAACGGGAGGGTGATGCCCGCTTCGCGCGCAAGCTGGGTCCAGCGCTGAGCCAGCTCCGCGGTCAGCGGTTCGCCCAGGCTCGCGTTGTGATTCAACCAACCTTGCGAGTGCTGGCCTTCGATCTGAGGTCCGAGCAGACGACCGGCCGGCCGCGGCGCGAGGCCGTGAAAACCGCCCAAGGTGCCCCACCATTGCACGGCCGCAAACTCCGGGTGCCCCGGCGGCACGTCGCCCACATAGATGGTCGCGCTGCGATCGGCATGCAGGCGTCGCTGCAACGCCCCGACGTCAACGGTGCGCACATCCCCGTCGCCCGAGGCGCCCAGCGCCAGGTGCGCGGCGTGCCCAGCCGCCTGGCCGAGGGAGCTCCAGATCGGCTCAAGGCGCAACGCGCAGAAGCCCACGTGGGACGCGCTGACCGGCACCGGAGCGAGCACGTTGCGCACGTCCCTGGGCACGATCGTACCGTAGGGCACCTGATAAGGGGCGTAGACCACCCCCAGGCCCTCGCCATAGCGCTTGCCGCCAAAGCGCGAACCTTCGTGGCGGGTGCCGTGACTGCTGTGCCCGTAGTCACCGATGGCGATTGCGTCGCGGTGCAAGACGGCCCGCGCATCGCCGTCGGCATGCCGCGTGTCGCCCTGAACGAAGATGCGCTGGCCGACCATGCGGCGCGCTTCGCGCACGTACAGCTGCGGCGGAATGTGGCCGGACTCCACAAACTCATCCCGACACCAGCCCCAAACCTGCGCCGCCTCCCGGAAAGCCGCCGGCAAGCCGGGATCGTTCTGCGCAAAATAGATCAGGCCGACGTTCCAGCGCACGTGCTCGTCGTAGATCCGCCGCCGTACCGCGGCGTCCCCCTCGGGCCACAGGAGCTGCTCCCCGGGCAACGAGAGCCTGACCCAGCCGCTGGAGACGTCGTTGATGTCACGTTTGCGGTTGGGCAGGACGGGAATCTGCGCCTTCACGATGTTGTCGCGGTCGGTGTAGCCGCCGAAGGCCTGTTTGATCTTTCCCTGGGCCACGAGGTCGAGCAACGGCAGGAAATCCTCGCGCCGGTAGCCCGGAGGCGCCGCAACCGGGACCCGGTTCGCCGGATCGTCCGTCATGACGAGGCGGAAATTGTACCCCTGCAGGTCGCCGCTTCCGTCTTCGGGCGCGGCGGACTCGCCGTACTCGTCGCGTCCCTCGACGCCGATCCGATACGGAATCTGCGCCGCCGCGATCAGGTCGCCCTCGTAGCTGCCATCGATGAAGATCCGGCCTTCGCGCACGTGCTCGCGTCCCGCGGCGTCGCGAAACACCGCCGCACGCACGAACCGGTTGCCGGACGCTCCGCGCACATACGCGTCGCGCAGGATCCATTCGGTGCGCACCTCAATGCCGGGAAACTCCGCCAGCATTTCCCGAAAGATCTGCAGGTTGACCTTCGGCTCTGCGTGGGTGCCGCGGAACGTGTCCTTCACCTGCGGCGAATTCTCGCCGTAGGCCTGACGATAGTGGGCCAGGGTGCGTTGGGTGAGTTCCCAATAGAAGCCCGTCAGGGCCTCGAACGCCCGGAAGTCCGGGTGGGACAGCCCATTGGTGGTCATGCCGCCGATGCGAATGGTCGGCTCGACGAGCAGGACGGAGCGGCCGCCTTTCGCCGCGGCGATGGCCGCGGCGATCCCGCCGGGTGTGGCCCCGTAGACCACGACATCGACCGTCTGGGCGCGGGCGAGGCCGGCCAGCGCGCAGGCACCGACGAGGCAGCGGAGGAGAAAACGGTGGAC
>CAYZBG010000134.1:0-7777 GCA_964476565.1 uncultured Opitutus sp. | reverse complement strand
GGTACCATGGACCGTACACCGGCACGAATGCCGGCTCGCCCTTGACGGTGCAGGCGCCGTTCGAGGTGGGCGAAGCGGAGATTCGTTACCTAAGTGGCCAGGGCGGGCGGGTGCTGGCGCGGCGTCCGCTGCGAATCGTGGCGCCGGCGGTTACGTTGACCGCCCCCGCGGCGGTCGCGAGCGGTGCGGCCGTCGCGGTCACGTGGTCAGGCCCGGGCAACGCCGGCGATTACCTCACGATTGTGCCCAAGGCCTACGCCGACGGTCGTCACGGCCGCGCCACCCCGACGACCGCCGGCTCGCCGCTGACGGTCATCGCGCCGATCGAGGTCGGCGCCGCGGAGCTTCGTTACGTGAGCGGTCGGGACAACCGGGTGCTGGCCCGCCGGGACATTGAGGTGACACCGGCGGCGAAGTGAGGCGCCCGTCAGGCGGAGGGCGGTTCGTCGGGCAGGTCGATCGACTGAGAGGCGAGCACCTTGCGGGCGGCGTCGGCCTGGTCCTCTCCCACCTGCACGCGAATACCGCCGGTCGCCCACAGGTAGGGCGGGGCGTTCTGGGCGGTGAGTTCGTCGGGTACAAAGGCCGGGATGCCGCTGCCCTCGAGGATGGATTTGACGAGCAGCGCCTGCTGCAGGTCCCCGCAGGTGGTGATCGTGATCATGCCAGAGGCTGGCGTCTCTCCGACGCCGAGGCGAGTCCGGCCGAGCGATTTTTTTCATCGACGCCCGAGGGGGGCCGCCAGGGCAAAGCGCGCTTCTGACTGGAGACCGGGCGGCGCATGCATACTGATTAGGACTCCCCTCTATGAACGAAACGTCGGCCCTGCCTGTCGGGCTCAATCTGGATGATCTGGAGCTCCTGCGCTGGATTCACCATGCAGCGGACGAGCATGCGATCATGGCCATCACCGACGCCCGCGGGGTGATCGTGTTCGTGAACGACCGGTTTTGCGCGATCTCCGAGTACGCGCGGGAGGAGTTGATCGGCAAGACCCACCGGGTCATCCGGTCGGATTTCCACCCCCCCGAATTCTTCGCCGACCTCTGGCGGACCATTGCGGCGGGCAAGGTCTGGCGCGGCACGGTCTGCAACCGCGCGAAGAGCGGCCGACTCTACTGGGTGGAGAGCACGATCGTCCCGTTGGCCGGATCCGACGGGAAACCGCGCTATTACCTGGCGCTGCGCACGGACATCACCCGGCTGAAGGAGACGGAGGAGGCCAACGCCCGCCTGGTGAAGGAGGCGATCGCCCGGGCGGACCAGTTGCGCATGGCCCAGGACGAGTTGCGGGTGTTGTTCGAGCATGCGCCCATCGGCATCAGCTGGCGCGAGTTCGACCGCGAAGGACATCCGGGGGCCAATCACGTCAACCGCCGCTTCTGCGAGCTGATTGGGCTGACGGCGGACGAGGCCCGCGACATCGAGAACGTGCGCCGCGCCACCCACCCCGAAGATTGGGAGAAACAACAGAAGCTGACCGACGAAATCTACGCGGGTGCCCGCGAGTCGTTCACGTTGGACAAACGGTACATTCACCGCGACGGCCGGGTCGTTTGGGGGATCCTGACCGTGGCGGTCATTCGCGATGAGCGCGGCGTGCCGACCCATCACTTTGCGATGCTCGAGGACATCACCGGCCGCCGAGCGGCCGAGGATGAGCTGCGGCGCAGCGAATCGCGCTGGCGCACCTACCTCTCCACGGCGTCCGAGATCCTGTACGCCCTGACGCCCGAATACACCTTCAAGTTCGTGTCGCCGGCCTGGACAGCGAAGCTCGGACACCCGGTCGACCAGGTGCTGGGCCGCAGCTTTTTCGAGTTTGTGCATCCGGAGGATGTGCCGGCGTGCCGCCAGTTCATCAGCGCGATCATGGACGGCACGCCCAACAACAGTGCGGTGGAGTACCGCATGCAGCATCGCAACGGCGAGTGGACCTGGCATGCCTCCTCGGGCTCGGCCTACCTCGACCGCGACGGGCGGCGGGCCTACTTCGGCGTCGGGCGCGACATCAGCCTGCGGCGCAAGGCCCAGGACGAGCTGCGCCTCGCCCTCGCGCGCCGCGAGGAGCTCGAACGCATCATCAATCGCTCACCCTCGGTCGTCGTGCTCTGGCGCGCCGAGGAGAACTGGCCGGTGGAGTTCGTTTCCCACAGCGTGAGCCAGTTCGGCTACACGCCCGAGGAATTCACCGAACGCCGGCGCAATTTCATCGGCATCACCCACCCGGACGACCGGGAACGCGTGCGTGCCGAGGTCGCGGCGCACGCCGAGGCGGGGCACATGGAGTACAATCAGGAGTACCGCCTGGTGTGCGCGGATGGCTCGGTGCGCTGGGTGGACGATCACACCGTGGTGCGGCGCGACGCCTCCGGCCGCGTCACCCATCACGAGGGCCTCATCACCGATATCACCGGCCGGCACGAGGCTGAGGAGCGCGAACGCGCGGCCCGGGAGCGCGACCTGCGCGTCGCCGGGGAGATCCAGCAGCACCTCCGTCCGCGAGTCTTCCCGGATATCACGGAAGTCGAGATCGAGGCGCTGGCGGCCTCGTCGATGCTGATCGGGGGCGACTATTACGACGTCCTGCCCGTGGCCGGACGCAGCTGGGGCTTTGTTGTGGCCGACGTGTCCGGGAAGGGTGCGGGCGCCGCGCTCATGATGGCCGAATGCCGGGCCACCCTGCGCCTCTGTGCGCCGGGCGAACTCAGCCCGGCCGCCGTACTGCGGCGGGTCAACCGCGCCATCCAGCCCGACATGCGCCCCGGCATGTACATCGCCCTCTTCTATGGTATTCTTGATTTGGATACCAACCGCCTGCGCTTCTGCCGGGCCGGCCATGAGCCGGCCCTGCTCCTGCGGCGCGGGGCTTCCGCACCGGAACTGCTGCCGGGGGGCGGGCTGGCGCTCGGACTCGACGAGGGCTCCCTCTTTGACGAGATGCTGGAGGAGCGGGAGGTGGAGATGCAGCCCGGCGATCTGCTTGCCCTCTACACCGACGGCATCACCGAGGCCTGCAATCCGAAGGGCGAGGAATTCAGCCGGGACCGGCTGGCCACCGCCCTGCTCAAGCACGAGGAGCGTCCGCTCGCGCAGGTGGCGCTAATGGTGGACCGCTACGTGCGCAACTTCTGCGCCCTCGCTCCGCGGCATGACGATCGCACGCTGCTGCTGGTGCGGCCGCGCTGAGGGCGCGGGACCCGCGGCAGGTCAGCGTACGACCGGGCGCAGGACGAGGTTGCGGTAGGATACGGGGCCGTGGTCGCCCTGCAGCCAGACCGGGCCGGGCCGGGATTCATCCGACCACATCGCTCCGCCGGTAATGCCGAGCAGGGGCTGGTTGTCGATGATCGTGGTTCCGTTGAGCACGACGGTGGCGTGGCGGTTGACCAGCGTGATGTCGAGGGTCTGCCATTCGCCGGCCGGCTTCTCGGCGGCTGCGGACGGCGTGATGCGGCTGTAGATCGCCCCCATATTGAGCCAGTTGAGAGCCTTGCCGTGCGAATCCTGCACCTGCACCTCGTAGACGCCGCGCAGGTAGACCCCGCTGTTGCTGCCCGCCGGGATGTTGACCTCGAGCTTCAGGTTGAAGTCCTCGAATTCTCGATCGGTGCGGAGATTGCCGTAGCGCTTGCGCGGTTGGCCCTCGGTCTGGGCCGGATCGTTGACCAGCACGCCATTGACGACCTTCCAGCCATTCTCGCCCGACCGGGGAATCAGGCTCCAGCCGGTGAGGTCCTTGCCATTGAAGAGGGAAATGGGCGCGCCGAACGTGACGGCCTTGAGATCGGGCCGGGGCGGAAGGTCCGGGACACGGCGACCGGTGAAATCGCCACGTTCGAAGCCGGTGCCATCGGGCAGCGGTGCGGTGCGGGTGAGCCGAAGCACGTCACCGTCGATGCGGGCGGTGAGCATCTCGGTGAGCTGCTGGGTGCGCACGACCTTGCCGGCTGCGTCCTTGCGCTCGACGTTGCGCGTGCGGGTGACCGTGAGCTGATCGCCCTCCACCGTGACGGACGACACCGGGACCACGCTGCCGCCGCCCCAGAGGATGGAGCCGTCGTACCAACCGTCCTGCTTCTTGACCTCGAGCCAGCCCGCGGCTCCGTTCGGGAGGGTGAGGGCCCAGCGTCCGAGAAAGGCGTCAGCGGAAGCAGCGAGGGAGAGGGTGGAGAAAGCGAGCAGGCCAAGGCCGGCCGTGACGAAGCGGCAGAAGGTTAAGGGGGTCATGACGAGAGCGAGATGATTCGAGCGCGCCATTCCGCGCCGCAAGATGAAAACCGGACGGCGGTCGTGGCAGCCGATGCGGTCGAACCCAACCGTGACCCGTTCGAGCACCAGCGGGTTTCGTGGGCAGTGCTGGTGGCTCCGGATCGTGAATCCCGTTACGGGCGCGTCGCGATCGACCTCGCTGGCCTGGGGGAGCGCGGCAACCTGCTCGAAGCAGAAAATGAAAAAGCCCGGTCTGCGGAAGACCGGGCTTTTCGTGTGTGAAGGGCGCTGTACGTCAGGCCGGGACGGGGACCTTGGCGGCGTCGAAGGTGTAGAAGGGCTTCGGCGCATCCGCGGTGGGCGGATGCGGGATGACCTTCCAGAACTTACCGACGGACGTCTCCCACTTGTCGACGAGGGCCTTCGCGTGCGGGCTGCCGGTGAGCTTGGCGTGGACGCCGACGAGCTTCTTGAGGCTGTCGATCTCGTCGTGCGCGTTCAGGCGCTCGAGTCCGATCATCGCCGGGTTGATGCGTTCCGAGAACGCGTCCTCCTCGTCATAGACGAAGGCGAGGCCGCCACTCATGCCGGCACCGAAGTTCGTACCCGTCGGGCCCAGAATGACGACGAGGCCGCCGGTCATGTACTCGCAGCCGTGGTCGCCCACGCCTTCGACGACGGCGGTGGTGCCGGAGTTGCGCACCGCGAAGCGTTCGCCGGCACGGCCGGCGACGAAGACGCTGCCGCCGGTCGCACCGTAGAGGCAGGTGTTGCCCACGATGGACTGCTTATGCCACGCGAAGGTCTCGCTGGGCTTCGGACGGATGATGATCTCACCGCCGTTGATGCCCTTGCCGACGTAGTCATTGGCCTCGCCGATCAGGGTGAGGCGGAGACCGTTGACGAGGAAGGCGCCGAACGACTGGCCGGCGGAGCCGGTGAAGGTGAGGTCGATCGTGCCGGCGGGCAGACCCTCGTTGCCGCGCTGGTAGGCGATCTGACCGGAGAGCTGCGTGCCGACGTCGCGGTTGACGTTGGTCACCTTGTAGCGGGCCACGAGGCGGGCGGACTCGCCGAGGATGACGTCGCGGGCTTCCTGGAGGATGGCCTCGTCGAGCGAACCTTCGCCGCCGAAGCGCTCGTTGCGTTCGCGCGTGTGGTAGCGGTCGAGTTCGCCGGAGGGATCCGGGTTGTGCAGCAGGCCGCCGAGGTTGATCAGCTTGGTCTTCGGGTTCGACGGGTCGTCGATCTGCTCGAGCAGGTCGACGCGGCCGATGATGTCGTTGATCGTACGCGCGCCGAGCTTGGCGAGGTAATGGCGGACGTCCTCGGCGACGGCGTTGAAGAAGTTGATGATGTTCTCGGGCTTGCCGCGGAACTTGGCGCGCAGGTCCTCGCGCTGGGTAGCGACGCCGACCGGGCATGTATTCAAATGGCACACACGGAACATGGCGCAGCCGCCGGCGATGAGGGCGGCAGTGCCGAAGTTGTACTCCTCGGCGCCGAGCAGTGCGGCGATGACGATGTCACGGCCGGACTTCATGCCACCATCAGTACGCAGGACCACGCGGCCGCGGAGGCCATTCATCATGAGCACCTGGTGGGCCTCGGCGACGCCGATCTCCCAGGCGGAACCAGCGTTCTTGATCGAGGCGAGCGGCGAGGCGCCGGTGCCGCCGTCATGTCCGGAGACGAGGACCACGTCGGCATAGGCCTTGGCGACGCCGGCGGCGACCGTGCCGACGCCCGAGCTCGAGACGAGCTTCACGCAGACCTTGGCGCGCGGGTTGACCTCCTTGAGGTCGAAGATCAGCTGCGCGAGGTCTTCGATCGAGTAGATGTCGTGGTGCGGTGGCGGCGAGATGAGCGTGACGCCGGGTACCGAGTAGCGCAGGCGCGCGATGAGCGGCGTGATCTTGGTGCCGGGCAACTGTCCGCCCTCACCGGGCTTGGCGCCCTGGGCCATCTTGATCTCGATTTCCTTGGCGGAGGACAGGTACGCGGCGGTCACGCCGAAGCGACCGGAGGCGACCTGCTTGATCGCGGAGTTGGCGTTGTCGCCGTTGTCGCGCACGTTGAAGCGCTCGGGATCCTCGCCGCCTTCGCCGGAGTTGGACTTGCCGCCAATCCGGTTCATCGCGATGGCAAGCGCCTCGTGCATCTCAGGCGAGAGCGCGCCGAGGGACATGCCGGCGGTGGTGAAGCGCTTGCGGATGTCCTCAATGCTCTCGACCTCGTCGAGGGCGATGGGCTTGGCGTTGTCGAAGCGAATCTTGAGCAGGTCCTTCAGGGCGACCGGCGGGTGCTCATCGGCCTGATTCTTCCACTCCTGGTAGCCCTCGAAGGTGCCGGCCTTGACGAACTTGTTCATCGACGCGACGACCTTGGGGTTCCAGCCGTGGAACTCACCTTCGCCGCGCTTGTTGACGCGGTAGTAGCCCTCGGGCTGCAGGCTGAGGGCGGTGGCCTGGCCCACTGCGTCCGGATCGGCGGAGTCGAGGGCCGGGAACGCGCGCGTGTGGCGGCGCAGCGTTTCCTCGGCGATGTGAACATAGTCGATGCCGCCGATCGGCGACGGGGTGCCGGTGAAGCATTCCTCGATCACCTTGTGAGAGATGCCGAGGGCCTCGAAGATCTGCGCGCCCCGGTAGCTGTGGAGCGTGGAGATGCCCATCTTGGCCATGATCTTGAGCAGGCCGGCGTCGATGGCGGTCTTGTAGTTGACGCGCGCCTCGTCGGCGGTGACGGGCTTGGTCGTCTTGCCGCCCGTGGCGAGGTCGGACACAACCTGAAGCACGAGGTACGGATTGACCGCGTTGGCGCCGAAACCGAGCAGGCAGGCGAGGTGGTGCACGTCGCGCGCTTCGCCGCTTTCGGCGACGAGGTCGCACTTGAGGCGCAGGCCGGCGCGCACGAGCTGCTGGTGCACGGCGCCGACGGCGAGCAGCATGGGAATGCCGGCCTTGGCCGCGGTGACGCCCCGATCGGAGATGATCAGCACCTTGGCGTTGCCGTTTTCAACGGCGTCCTGGGCGCGCTTGGCCAGCTCCTTCACGGCCGGCTCGAGTCCGGCCGGACCCGCGGCGGCATCGAACAGGGCGGAGAGGCGCACGACGCGGTTCTTGAGGAACGGCACGTCAAAGAGGGCGGCGACTTCGTTGTTCTGCAGCACGGGCGAGTCGAGCTCGGCGAAGCCGCTCGTCTTCGGGAACTCCTCGAACAGGCCGAGGCGGCCGCCGAGGTACATGGTCAGTGACATCACCGCCTTCTCGCGGATGGAGTCGATCGGAGGATTGGTAACCTGGGCGAAGAGCTGCTTGAAATAAGTGTAGAGCAGGCGAGGGCGGCGCGAGAGCACGGCGAGCGGGGTGTCGTCGCCCATCGAACCGGTGGGTTCGACCCCCTCGGCCAGCGGGGCGAGCACCATTTCCTGCTCGTCGGATTCGTAGCCGAAGGCGATCTGCGCCGGCAGCGACGCGGAATCCGCCTCGGCCGGCGCCGGTGTGCCGGCGGACTTGGCGAAGGCGTGCAGGTTGACGAGGTGCTGTTCGCACCACTGCTTGAA
>CAYZBG010000133.1:346-7932 GCA_964476565.1 uncultured Opitutus sp. | reverse complement strand
CGCCGATCCATCACCGTGGAGTCATGCGACTCCCCACAAACCGAGCGGTGCCTGCGGACCCAAAGCGGCCGGAACCGTCCAACCGTCAGGCGAGGTCACTGCGGACTTCAGCTCCGCGAATCGCGCTGAGCGTGTGGCACGGCCTCGTCGGCGGGAGTCGTCACAGTCGGCGGTGTCGCGACTCGGCATCGTCCCGGACCGGGCGAGACCGTTGCGGAATTTCTCCGGCTTCGCCCTCCCACGCTCTGGTCCGGTGGCGGCATGGAACATCCCGGCGACGCTGCATGTGTTCTTCGCTGCGAGCGGTCCGCGTTCTTCCGGGCAACGCCGCCAAGGCGGCACGTTCTTTTTTCCGGGATCGTTTTCGCTCTCTCTGGCGGCCCCTCCGGCCGGCACGCCGCTGCGCGGACGGGGAACGTTTGGTTCCCCCTTGAAAGGAATCCTCCCAACCGCCCCCTCGTCCCGGCCGGCACCCCCGCCTTGGGCGAGAGAGCAACTCCGCTCCCTCACAATCAAAAAAGGAACTATATGCCCTCCAAGACCGCTCAACCCGCCTCGTCTGCCAAGCCCACCACCAGCGCCAAGCTGCCGGTGAAAACCTTCCGCCTCGGCCGCATCAAAGCCGCCGTGTGGGAGAACGAGACCGATCAGAAGAAATTCTACAACGTGACCTTCGCCCGGACCTACGTGGACGACGCCAAGAACTATCACGACACCGACAGCTTCGGCCGGGATGACCTCCCGCTCGTCGCCAAAACTCTGTGTCGGATGTGATCATTCAGCGAGGCTAAGTCCTGACGGTGTTTACTATCCGGGCTTCCAGCGAGGAAATCGAGGAAGCGGAGTCCGGTGAAGCCAAAGAGTGGTGTGTGAGTCCAACCGGTTACTGAGACCGCTAAAAGGCTCGACGCTACCCCAGTGACATGAATGCGGTAAACAAGATCTATCAGGACTGCATACCGATGCGGCGAATCTTAAATGCCGCGAATCCGATCACGCCAAAAAGCAGCACCCCGCTAGTGAACAACAAACCTGACGTGGACGAAAATGCCATAGCCGGGCACGCCGCACAGGCGGTCGAACCACAGGTGCTCGCCCAAGCAGAAGCCACGGCAAAACAACTGATGAAGATTTCGATGGTTTTCATGCTTTAGTCGTTTTTGCCGCTCGGCTCCCGCAAGGGCGAGCGGATTGATCTGTTATTTGCTGAAGTTTTTGACGGCATCCTTCCCCACAATCAGGTCGGTGATCGCAAGCGTGTAGCCGCGATCAGTCATTTGGAGTTGCCCCACTGCGATCACTTCGTCCTTTGCCTTTGGCAGCTTCGATTTCAGCCCATCGGGTAGCATTGCCACAATGGATGCTTTCGCGCACCCGTCACCGCAGCCGGCGTCGGTCTGATCGGCAATGGTGAACATAGCTTGCTTGGCTGATACAAGGTCCACACCGCCATGCACGGCTATCACCTTGCCTTTATTCGCATCGAGTTTCGACTGGAGATCCTTGAACTGGATCACCGACGGCTTTTCACCTGCAAAGGCCGCCGAAGCGGCCAACGCGAATCCCAACAGTATTGATTTCGTTTTCATAATAGCGGATTATTTCTGATGTTTAACCTACAGATGCCGGACGGCATCAACAATTGTAATCTGCGTCGCCCGGCGCAGAGGCCACGCGACGCCTAGCAGTCCAATAAGACATGCAAGGCCCAATCCGACCGCGAGAAGCGAAAGATCGACCTGAAATCGAAATGCGCCCATCGGAATCCTCATGGGTAGTCCATTTAGGAGCAGTGCGAACGAGCACCCGAGAATGCCACCAGTGATGGAGATTAGCAGTGCTTCCACGACGAACGACAGCGCCACTGTGCTCCGTTTGTAACCGAGCGTGCGCAGCATCCCAATCTCCCTCACCCGGCTCATGATCGCAGCAAGTAGCGTGTTCATTCCTGTAAAGATTCCGCCGCAGATAAGCATCGCGGTCATGATCACCGTCATGACTGCGACAGGCCGAAAAGACGCGGCGTAAGCGCGATAATAATCCATTTCCGACCGCGCTTCGACCAGGATATCGCGTCGCGTGCTGAAATCGAAGACCATGTCCTCCACATCAGCTGAGGACCTAGCCGTGACGGCGATGACCGAGAATTCTTCCCGGCGAGCAGAGACCATCATGTCGTCGAGTGGTCCCCAAATCTCGGCCTCGAGCGCCGTTCCCGGAGCGGCGAAATGACCCACTACCTTCCACTTTCGGCCTTCGAAACTGAGTTCCCTTCCGATTTCAAACGCCGAGACCGGAAGGCCAATCTTGGTCGCTGCGAGCGGTCCAGCCATGATTTCACCGGGAGCGTTGGGGAAGCGGCCAACGGTTACGCGCACTTGTCGGTGCACCTGCATTGCGACCGGGAGGACGCCACGCATAAGGGCCTGCGCCGTCTGACCGGGCACGACTTCAATCGCGCTCGTGAAGTAAATCTCAGGCGACGCGAGCCGCTCTCCGTTTCGCTCCGCAACGAGCGGAGAGAAGCGGACGATTTGGAGGACGTTTCGATCAATGGCGGAGAATTCCAGCGTCTCGGCACCTTTGCTGAGCACCATCACATTGTTCGGCTCGGCGGTATCACGAATGCTCGC
Source organism: uncultured Opitutus sp. (assembly GCA_964476565.1). GTDB lineage: Bacteria > Verrucomicrobiota > Verrucomicrobiia > Opitutales > Opitutaceae > CAMAXB01. The sequence goes on along the minus strand of CAYZBG010000133.1, from coordinate 5,299 downwards.
GGTGACGCCCTTTGCCAGCGCCAGCATCATCAGGGAAATGAATACGACCAACGCGATCCCTGCCGCGGTCAGAAGCGTGCGCGTTTTGCGCCGCCACAGATTCCGCGTGTTGTATGAAAGCGGCAGCGTCATCAGTCGACCTCCCGTAGCGCTTGAACAATGCGCAGACGACAAGCGTGGTAAGCGGGAACGAGGCCTCCCAATAGTCCGAGCAACGTTGCCAGCGTGGTCGCGACCGCCAGCAAAGCCATCGGCACATACGGCGCGATGGTGAACCCTTCGGTCGAAAGCCCGTAGTTGCCTGAGTTAATCAGGAAGAACGCGAGGACCGAGCCCAGCACGCCGCCCGCGAGGGCGGTCACGGCGGCCTCAGAAACGATCACGCCAAGAACCTGCCAACGCCGAAATCCTATGGTCTTGAGGATCGCGATTTCCCGTGTCCGGTCGCGCACCGTCATCGACAGGCTGTTCGCCACGCCGAGAAAAAGAATTCCCACGGCGGTGTAGGCGAGCCACCGGCTAAACTCGATCATCCCGGTGACGCCGCTGATAGCCGATGCAATAAATGCGCGCTCTGGCGTGCTTTTCGTTGGCGTCGCCGAACTCCCAAAGAGCGCATCGATCCGTTCGCTCACTGCTCCGGCTTGGGCCGGGTCTTTCATCCGCGCCATGAAGAGCGTGGCGAGGCCCGGTTGGTTGATCGAGTAGCGCAGATACTCCAGGTCAACCAGCACCGCGCTTTCGAGACTGTTGCCCGGCGCCTTGAAAATGCCGCGAATCGTGAAGGAGACATTTCCCAGCTTCTGGAGCGTGACGGTTTGGCCCACTTGCCAACCATAACGCTCCGCCACACGTTCACCCGCCAGGGCCGCGCCGCGCTCCGAGGCAAAGGCATTATAGTCGGCATCTGAAATCTGGATGTCCCGGAAGCTCCGAAACTTCTTCGGTTCGATTCCATGCACCGCCACCAAATCGGTCGCGGTTGAACACGCGCTCAGCAGAAACAGAGTCGCGGTCACGTCAGACACCCCGCTGACCTCGCCGATCTGCGACTGGTAGCCGCTCGGCAATTTCGAGAGCGGCGGGCAGCCCTGATACTTCTGGAACACCGTCAGCACGTCATCCCCGCCACTCTGCTCCACCATACGATGCATTCCGCGGTCGATGGCTAAAATTGCCGTGAAAATGAACACCGCCACCGCGACGCCGAGTAGCGTCAACGCGGCGCGAAGCGGATTCCGCGCGGCGCTTTTGATGACGAACGGCAGGAACTTCATCGCGCGGTCTCCTCGCTCAGTGGCGTTGACACGAGCAGGCCCTTATCAACGTGCAGTAACCGGTGCGCGCGCTCGGCGACCTTGGGATCGTGCGTGACGATCACGAACGTTTTGCCGGCTTCGCGGTTCAGCGCCTGAATCAGGTCAAGCACCTGTTCGGCGCTGCGGCGGTCGAGGTCGCCGGTGGGCTCGTCCGCCAGCACGAGGGTCGGGTCAGTCACGATAGCCCGAGCGATGGCGACCCGCTGCTCCTGGCCGCCGCTGAGTTGGCGCGGCGCATGATCCTTGCGATCTGCCAGCCCGACCAAGTCCAAGGCTGTCATCACCTGTTCGTGGCGCCGCGCTTTCGGCAAATCCAACAGCAATAGCGGCAGTTCGATGTTTTCGTAGGCGGTGAGCACCGGCACGAGATTGAACGACTGAAAGACGTAGCCGATGTTGCGGGTGCGCCATCCAGCCAGCTTGTCCTCGTCCAGCTTGGAAATTTCTCGGCCATTGACGATAACCTGCCCGGAACTCGGAAAATCGATTCCCGCCATCAAATTGAGCAGTGTCGTTTTGCCGCTGCCACTTGGACCCATGAGTGCGAGGAACTCGCCGCGGGGCACGTCGAGGTTAACGCCTTGCAGCACATCGACGATTTCGCTGCCGCGTCGATAAGTTTTGTGCGCATCACGCACCACAACGACAGGTTTGCTCGTGTCTGCTTCGTTGGTCATGATTAGGGGGTTTTGGTTGCGCGCTCTACTGCATGAAACGAGAGCTTGGCACTCATGTCCGGCCGCAGCATCGACGACGGTTCTTCAATCGCTACTTTCACCTGCACCGTATTTTTTTGGAGACTGGCGCGCGGCTGAATGCGAATGACGCGGCCGGCAAAGCTCCGCCCCGGTTCAGCGTCGATGGAAATATCCACTCGCTGCCCGAGCTTGACCCGTCCCGCGTCACGTTGCGTCACGTCGGCCCATACCTGCACCTTAGCCGGATCGTAGATTGTTACGATGGCTGCGCCGTTCTTGTGCGTGGACGCGGGCGAAACGAACTCACCGACCTGCGCCACTCGCTCAAACACGACACCGTCCACCGGCGCGCGAACAACAGTGTTCTCCCGTTCCCATTGCACCGTGTCCCGAGAAACCTGCAACCGCTTTTGCTCCGCACGAGCAACCGCAACTTCCGCTTTCGCACGCTCTAATTCCTTCGCGGCCACCGAACCGATCGAGGCCAGTTTCTCGGTCCGCGCGAGCACCTGCTCCGCTTGGGCGAGCTTCGCACCGGTTACTGCGATTTCAGCGTCCAACTCCGCCAGCCGCATGTCCTGGGTCACCGGATTTAATTTCGCGAGCACGTCGCCCGCTTTAACCGTCGTCCCTTCCAGCACGCCGAACTCATCGATTCGCCCGGCAACCAGCGTCGAAACGGTAATCGGATATGGCGGAATCGGCTCCAAGTATCCTGCCGCAGTGAATGCGCTCGGTTGCGCGAGCGCTGGCGCGGATGTTTCAACGGGTGAAGGTGCGGCCTTTGACGCCGCACTCGCTTCGCGCTCGCCCTTCGAACGCAGCCACGGGAACACTCCCACGGCGGCAATCGCGACGACTGCCAGCAACGTCCAAACGCGGCCTCGTTTGGGGCTGCGACCTGACCCCAATTCTTCGGGTTCGGGCGGATGGTCGAGCCTTAGTTTTTCGATACGCTTTGATTCCATGTTGATTCTCCTGAAATTTCCTCGGCCAGCGCGCGCGCGAGGCGCGCTTCCGCCAAACCGATTTGGGCTTTCCACGCTTCAAGCGCTTGCCCTCGCTGGCTCAACTCGATCCGCGTGGCGAGCAACTCGCGTTCGCTCAGCGCTCCGGCGGTAAACGATTCCTCCGCGATCTGTCGCTGTCGCGCAGACGAGGCCTGAAGTAGTTTACCCGACTCGGCGTAAACTTCGCGAGCCTGCACGAGAAGTTCGTAAGCCGTAAAAGTCTCCTGAACGATCATCAGCTCGACTGCGCGCAGTTCGGCTTGAATGGCGGCCACATCCGCAGCCGCGGCGCGGATGCCAGCCCGATTTTGGTCAAGGACCGGCAGCGAAAACGAGAGAGCGAGACCAACGTAGGTCGAATCATCGCTGCGGCGCACAAACGGTCCCGCTTTCGGATCGGGCGCCCAATGACGTTCTTCCTGTCCCACGCGGAATCCCGCGGCTACGAGTCGCGCACGAACGTGGGCGAGGAGCGGATGCCGCGACAGCGCGTGTTCTATCGCGTCGCGCACGGAGCCGAGCTTTGCCGCCGAAAGGGATGGGCCTGAGGGCACCTCGATTTCCAAAGCTTCGTCGAGACTTCGGCCGGTCATTCGATTGAGCGCTGCCCGCGCCGTTGTTAATTCAGACCGTAACTTCGACCGGTCTTGCTGACGCTGCACGATGATACTTTGCGCAGCGATTAAATCGGCTGCAGCAATTTCACCCGCAGTGACCTCGCCTTCGCGAATGCGAAGCAGCTTTTCCCAGTCCGTTAATTCGGCCTCCACCAAGGCGAGGCGTCGCTGCGCCGCCGCGAGCGTCCAAAACTGGCGGGCCACCTCGCTGCCGAGTTCGAGCCGGGAACTCGCCACCCGAGCCGCGACAGCCTCCATCTGCGCATTCCCAACCCTCCGAGCGAGTGAGAGCTTGCCCCACACGTCGAACATTTGCGTGATCGAGATTTTTTGCTCGTCGCGGTCTGCCGAGATCGACAGCTCCGGGTTCGTCCAGCGGCCAGCTTGCTGCCCTGCTGCCCGAGTTGCCTCCAAGTGCCGCTCGATGCTCGCAATGTCGGGCGACGTGCGGAGAGCTTCCTCCTGTAATTGACGCAACGTAGCACTCATCGCCGGCGCTGTCGTGAGCACGAGCAATGTAGTAACCGTGATAAAGGATCGCAGAGCTTTCAAATATGTCTGCATCGCTGCGTCCAAGGCGGCGCCGACCAGGAACCACGGTGCCGCATCCAATAATAGGCGAATAAAATTATAGGCGAAGGCATTCATAGCGACCGACGCCGCTCGCGCGCGTCCTCAGTCAGGCACAACCCGCGATCGAGCAGCTCAAGGATACATGGATCAATCAGCCGATAGTGGATGTTGTTACCCTCGCGGCGGTTGCCGACAATCCCTCGGAGCGCCATACGTTGAAGTTGATTCGAAACCGCCTGAGGTGTCATACTGACGATGTCCGCTAGCGCGCTGACCGGGAGTTCTCCCGCGCGCGCGAGCGCGTGAAGCAAACGCAGCCGCGAATCGTTCGCCAGAATCTTGAATACGTCCGCCAGTTCTCCGGCCGCATGACCCGAAAGCAATGGGCGCTTCAGCAGCGCTGGCTTGGGCGGGCAAGCATGCGGCGAACAGCCGCAATCGCTAGGGGTCTTGGTGAGCGGTTTTGCAGGTGTCCGGCGCGTCATACACTATTACATTGTTTGATTTAGTAGGAGAGTCAAGCTGCCAAACGAGGTTTGATCATCCAGTCAGTTGCTCATGAAGGCGATGTAACGCGAGCCTGCCCGGTTCACGGCGAAACCTGCTGCTCCAACTCTACGCGACGCATCTTGTAGTCGAAATTCTTCTCACACGCTGCGGCGAGTAGCGCAGCCGTGTCGGGTGCGGTGTTAAACGCGAGCGAGGGAGCAGCCACCCGAAGTGGTGAATCGGGCGC
>CAYZBG010000133.1:0-336 GCA_964476565.1 uncultured Opitutus sp. | reverse complement strand
GTTCAATTCGATGCGGGAGTTCTGAAGGGCGAGTTCGGCTTCGGTGGTGCGACGCTGGAGGCTCAGTTCGCAGGCCTCAAGCACCCTCGTCTCTAAAAGAGGGGTGACGCCCGCCGGGTCGCGCGCGAGAAAAATTTCCTTAAGGGCAGCGAACCGATCCGAGACTTCGCGGATCGCAGCCGCCTTGGCGTTTGCGGCATAGAGTCCGAACGCAAGGGTGCGCGCACGGTTGGATGAGTTGGGTTTCGCTGCATCCATTTCTGCGCCACCCGACGTCATCATCAATCGAGCGGCCCTGCCGAAATCGCGGGGCGAATCCTACACCGGATTCGGTAG
>CAYZBG010000132.1:0-7971 GCA_964476565.1 uncultured Opitutus sp. | reverse complement strand
TGGCGTAGTAGTCGGCCAGCCGACTGGATATGCCTTGGCCCTTGAGCCAAGCCGAGGTGAGCACCGCACCGGCTGGGGCGGCGTTCAGCCTCTGGTTTAATTTTTGTCGTTCTGAACCAGTATCTCTGGTCATATCTGCAACGAATTAAACCGGCCGGTTCATTTCGTTGCAAATAAACCAAGTAAAACTGGTCTTATTTGCAAGAAATTAAACTGCCGCGCCCGCGCTCGAAGTGTTACGTTTTCCCTCCACTTACGACTAAGTGGGATGAAAACGTAACTCCCTCCGTCTGAGTGCCGCGCGCTCACTTGGGGTAAAAAAATACCGCCCCGGTGGCCCCCGGGGCGGCTGGCCCGTGTGGCAAAAACCGTTGGCCGAAATGGGGCGGAGTCAACGCACGATCCGCTCGCGCGGCCTCGTGAAGGCCGCGGCAAAGAGGGCATCACAGGATGCCCGCCGCGCGGAAGGAATAGTGCCCGACGCCGTGCGGATCGGCCTTCGCGTCGCCGACGATGACGTGGTCCATTAGTTCGATGTCGATCACCTTGGCGGCTTCACGGAGGACCCTCGTCATTTGAACGTCGGCCGCGCTGGGGGCCGGGTCGCCCGAGGGATGGTTGTGGGCGACCACGAGGGCCGTGGCGCTGGCGAGGATGGCTCCGCGGAACACCTCCCGGGGTGCGACCAGCGTGGATGTGGCCGTGCCTAGGGTGATGAGATGCCGGCCGATGGGGTGATTCTTGCGGTCGAGATAGACGCAGTAGAACGCCTCCTGCATCGGGCTCTCCTCGAAAGCGGAGCGGAGGTAGTCGGCGACCTTCTCCGGTCGGTCGAGACGGACCTCTTCGCCGAGAGAAACGAGGGAGTAAACGATCTTGGCTTCGTAAACGCGCATGGTGAGCGCTCGCGCGAGCCGCGTTTCCCTTTCTCGACATGGTGTCGAGTGATCGCGGGTGCTGCCCGGTTGAGCGCCCGCTCGGGATGGGCGAAAGTCAAAGCGCTGGGTGAAGCGCCGAGGCGGCGTCCCGCGCAGCGGGACCAATCGAGGGGGAAGCGGAACGGTTGCGCGTGGTGGAGGCCGCAGGCACGACCTTGACCGCCCATAAAATGGGGCGCTACCGGACGGGGCAGAGCTAAAAGAATTCGAGCACAGCGAGCGTCGGTCGGGACGCAATCCACGGGCAGTTTCACCACAAAACTAGGAAGTGCGTCCTGCTTTGACGAGGTCACGCTCCAGCCACACACTCGCCTTCTTCACGTCGTGCTCGGTTTTCGCCAGCGCTTTCAGGCGGACGTTCAGGAATCTGATGTCCGCTTGCACGCCGGTGATGGTGGCGTGCGCTTTGGCGAGCCGCACTTCGGCTCGAACAGTTCTTTTTCCGGTTTCGTGAGTTCGACGGGGTCAGATGCGTCCCTGCTTCACCCTACACGCACCTAGCACCTTGACGAAATTCCGCGCGAGCTGCGAGCCGCCGCCTTTGCGCCAGACTGCAATCAAATGAACTAGCAGATCGTCGCCGCTCTCCTTGATGCGTCGATACACGATCGTGTTATCACCGCGGGCGCGCATATAGGGCAGGAGGATGGACACGCCGTGTCCTCCGGCGACCATTGCCATCAGCGACTCCAACCCGTTCACTGCTTTGATCGGCCGGTGCCGAATGCCGCGTGCTGCAAATATGCCTTCCATCCACTGTTGATGTCCGGCCCGCCCGCCGTCACTCACGCCCACCACGGATTCGGTCGACAGCTCCATCAATGAGATCGACGGCCGCGCAGCCAGCCGATGTTCGCGCGCCATCGCCACCGCGATGCGCGACGCGAGCACTTTGGCCGAATCGAACCCGGATGGGAGGGTCGCCGCGGGACCTGTCGTTAACGCGATTTGGATCCGCCCAACTCTCAGTGCCTGAAGCTGATCGGAAACCGGCACCTCGTGCAACGTGACCTCAACCTGCGGAAAATCTGCGCTGAACGCGGCCAGTGCCGGCGCAAGGAAACCCGCCGATACGCCGCCCAAGCTGCCGACCACCAGTCGTCCGGCCCGGCCGGCCTCGGTCGCCCGCGCCGCAGTCGTTGCGAATTCGACCCTTTCAAGCACGTCTCTGGCGTCTTCCAGAAAGGACGCCCCCGCCGGAGTCAGCACAACTCCGCCCGTGTTCCTGATGAATAATTGTGCTCCCAGATCGCTTTCCAGATCCTTGATCTGCTTGCTGAGCGCGGGCTGCGACACATGCAGATGCTCGGCGGCTCGACGGTAATTCATGGTTTCGGCCACTGCCACGAAATATCTGAGATGCCGTAGTTCCACACTCTGCTGATAACCTTTGTCTATCAATGTGCAAACTTCAAAGTCTCAGCACATGCTTCCGAGTGTGCTAAAGTGGCCGAATGCTCCGCCCACTTTGCGATCTGTCGTTCCGGGATGCCTTTCTGGCGCTCGCCCGCCATCGCTCCCCGACGGACGAACTAAGGTGCCGCGCGCTGCTGGACCTGCTTGAGACCTGCCAGGTGCTTGATCTGGCGCTGCGGCGTGAACTCGAGGCCAGCGGGCTCACCGAATCGGGGTTTCTGGTCCTCGCACATCTGATTCCCTATGGACCCGGGGAGGGCGGCGCCCACACCTATCTTGCACAGACCCTGCATCTTTCCCGTCCGGCTCTTGCCGAAGTTATCGGCCGGCTGGAGATCTCGGCCTTGGTCACACGGCGACGCTCGCTCGGTGATCGGGGCGATCTCGCGATCGTGGCTACCGATCTCGGCCGCGAAGTCTTCTCAAACGCGCTCGCCCGCTCCTTGGACGCGTTCGTGCGAGCAGCCGGGACTCTCGACGACCGCGAAACGGCGGTAGTCGAACTCGCCGGTATTCGCCTGCGCGAAGCCTTCGCGTCTGACCCGAGCCTCTGAACATCCCACGAATTCTCTTCCCGATGCACCCTTCGCTCCCGCTCAAGCCCGGCTCTTGCCTCCTTTCGCTCGCCGCCGTTTTGGCCCTGATGGCCACTGGCTGCTCCCGCCAAGCTCCGCCGCTCCCTCCCGGCGGCCCCGTCCAGGTCGATGTCGTCACGCTGTCTCCTTCGCCGGTCGCGTTTACGCGCGAGTTGCCCGGTCGCACGGCCGCCCGACGCATTGCTCAGGTGCGCGCGCGCGTCAGCGGGATTGTTCTGAAGCGACTGTTCACTGAGGGGTCGGAAGTAAAGACGGGGGACGTGCTCTTCGAAATTGATCCGGCACCCTACGAGGCGGTGCTCGCCCGAGTCCGCGCCGAGCTGCAACGGGCCGAGGCCAACCTCGTTTCGGTCAAGCTTCAGGCCGAGCGGTTCAAACCGCTCGTTGCGACCAACGCCGTCAGCAGGCAGCAATACGACGACGCGGTGGCGGCGATGGGGGTCGGCGAGGCTGCGGTTGCCGCCGCCAAGGCGGCAGTCCAGGCCGCCGAGATTGACATCGGCTACACGAAGGTGCGCTCGCCCATCGACGGCCGCATCGGCCTCGCCGAAGTCACTGAAGGCGCCTATGTGCAGGCCGGCCAGGCCACGCTGTTGGCGACGGTCCAGCAGATCGATCCCATCTACGTCAACCTGGTGCAGCCCAGCTCGGAGGTGGCCCGCATCCGCCGCGAATTCGAGGAGGGACGAATGAAGCGGGATAGCCAGGGGCAGCCAGAAGTGACGCTTCTCACAGAGGACGGAACTGAGTATCCCGTCCGCGGCCGGTTGGAATTTTCGGACATCACCGTCGATCGCAGCACCGGTTCAGTAACCCTGCGCGCCCTTTTCCCCAATCCCGAAGGCCGGCTGCTGCCGGGCACCTTCGTCCGCGCCCGTTACGAGGAAGGGTTCAACCCGCAGGCCCTCCTCGTGCCCCAGCAGGGCGTCACGCGCAATTACCGCGGTGACCCCACCGCTTACGTGGTCGGTGCCGACGGCGCCGCCGAATTGCGCACGCTTCAAACGAGTCGCGCATATGGCGACCAATGGGTCGTGGAGTCCGGGCTTGCCGCGGGAGATCGCGTGATCGTCTCGAACCTCCAACGCATCCGCCCTGGCGTTCCCGTGCAACCAGTCGACTCGGCCGCGAAGCAGTCCGCGCCTGCGGAAAAGCAGCCCGCCGCCGCGAAACACCCCCCCGACTCCAATCGCTGACGCGGGCTTGCCGTCCGAGCCTCTCCGTCTCGTCCCAATTTCAACATGGCCAGATTTTTCATCGACCGTCCCGTTTTTGCGTGGGTGCTTTCCCTGTTCCTTGTCGGCGCGGGCCTGCTCTCGATCCGCAACCTCCCGGTTGGGCAGTATCCGAACATCGCTCCGCCCCAGGTCGCGATCTCTGCCACCTATCCGGGCGCCTCGGCCGAAACCGTCGAGAACACCATCGCCCAAGTCATCGAGCAGAATCTCACCGGCATCGACAACGTGCTCTACATGCAGACCACGAGCGATTCCGACGGCAACGCGACCATAACCATCACGTTTCGCTCCGGCACCGATCCGGACATCGCTCAGGTGCAGGTGCAGAACAAGCTGCAACTCGCTATTCCGCTGCTGCCGCAGGAAGTCCAAAATCTCGGCGTGCGGGTGCAGAAATCCGTCCGTAACTTCCTGGTCGTTTATGGGTTTTATTCTGAAGCCGAGTCGCTGACCCGCGACGACATCTCGGACTTCCTGAATTCGAACCTAAAGGAGCCGATCAGCCGGATCCCCGGTGTCGGCGAGACCATTGTGTTCGGCAGCCAATATGCGATGCGCATCTGGCTCAACGCAGACCAGATGACCAACTACGGCATCACGGTCGCGGATATCTCCAGCGCGCTCGCGGCACAAAACGCCCAAGTTTCGGCCGGCCAGTTCGGCGGCAGCCCGGCTGTTCCCGGCCAGCGGCTTAACGCCACCGTGACGGCACGCAGCCGCCTGCAGTCGCCCGAGGAGTTCGCCAACGTGCTGCTCCGCACGAACCCCGACGGCGGCACGGTTCGATTGGGCGACGTCGCGCATATCGCGCTCGGTGGAGAAAACTATGCCATCGACGCCTTCTTCAATGGCCATGCGTCGTCCGGTCTGGCCATCCGGCCGACGGTCGGCGTAAACGCGCTGGAAACCGTCCGGCAGCTCAACGCCTTCCTCGCCTCGCAGGAATCGTTCTTCCCGGTCGGCCTGAAATACTCTGCCGCGTTCGACACGACTCCGTTCATCCGCCTCTCCATCGAAGAAGTCGTCAAGACCCTCATCGAGGCCGTCATCCTGGTTTTCCTGGTGATGTATCTCTTCCTTCAGAATTTCCGCGCGACGCTCATTCCGTCCATCGCCGTTCCGGTCGTGCTCCTCGGCACGTTCGCCTGCATGGCGGCCTTCGGCTTCACGATCAATACGCTGACCATGTTCGGCCTGGTGCTGGCCATCGGCCTGCTGGTGGACGACGCCATCGTTGTTGTTGAAAACGTCGAGCGCCTTATGGCCGACGAGGGCCTTTCCGCGAAGGAAGCGACCCGAAAGTCGATGGACCAGATTACCGGCGCGCTCGTGGGCATCGGGATCGTGCTCTCTGCGGTTTTCATTCCGATGGCCTTCTTCGGCGGGGCGACAGGGATCATCTACCGGCAGTTTTCCATCACCATCGTGTCGGCCATGGTGCTGTCGGTCTTCGTCGCGGTAACGCTTACTCCCGCCTTGTGCGCCACTCTGCTGAAGCCCATTCCGCAGGGCCATCATGCCGAGAAACGGGGCTTCTTCGGCTGGTTCAACCGTGGATTTGGCCGCGCCACCGATGCCTACGTCGGCGGCGTCGACCGGTCGGTCCGGCGCTGGGGGCGGTCGCTTCTGGTTTATGCCGCCATTCTGGTCGCGATGGGCGTCGTCTATCTGCGCATCCCATCCTCGTTTCTGCCCGACGAAGACCAGGGCGTGCTCATGATGCAGGTGCTGCTTCCCGCCGGCGCCACGCAGGAGCAGACCAGCGCGGTTCTTAAAAAGGTAACCGATCACTTTCTCACGCAGGAGAAGGACTCGGTGGAGTCGGTCTTTTCGGTCGCTGGGTTCAGCTTCGGTGGCCGTGGACAGAATGCCGGCTTGGGCTTCGTGAAGCTGAAGGACTGGGAAGAGCGGCAGTCCGAGGACCAAAAAGTCATGGCGATCGCGGGACGCGCGGCCGGTTATTTCTCGCAGTTGCGCGAAGGCTTGGTGTTCGCGTTCCCTCCGCCGGCGATCATCGAGTTGGGCACGGCCAACGGCTTCGAATACCAGCTCATCGACCGCTCGGCCCAAGGGCACGAGGCGCTGATGCAGGCCCGCGGCCAAATGCTGGGCCTCGCCGCCGGCGATCCGCGCATTGTGAACGCCCGCCCCACCGGGTTCGACGATGTCGCCCAATACAAGCTAGACATCGATGAGGAAAAAGCCTCCGCGCTCGGCGTGCCGCTCGGCCTCGTCAATCAGACGCTGGCGGCGACGTGGGGCTCCTCCTACATCGGCGATTTCAGCCACCGCGGTCGCGTGAAGCGCATTTACATGCAGGCGGACGCGCCGTTCCGCATGAACCCCGAAGATTTGAACCGGTGGTATGTGCCAAATTCCGCGGGCCAACCGGTGCCCCTCACGACCTTCACCGGGGGAGACTGGACTTTCGGTTCTCCGCTGTTGGCGCGTTTCAACGGCCTTCCCGCCATCACGATCCAGGGCCAGGCGGCACCGGGCCGCAGTTCGGGCGAGGCGATGACCGCGATGGAAGAACTCACCCGTAAGCTGCCGCCCGGCTTCGACCTCGCGTGGACCGGCCTTTCCTACGAAGAGAAGCAGTCCGGTGCCCAGGCTCCTGCTCTGTATGCCATTTCTCTGCTGGTTGTTTTCCTGTGTCTCGCGGCGCTGTATGAGAGCTGGGCCGTGCCGTTTTCAGTCATGCTCGTCGTGCCGATCGGCATCCTCGGTGCCGTGCTCGCGGTTGCCCTGCGCGGGCTCAACAACGACGTCTATTTCCAGGTCGGGCTCCTCACCGTGGTCGGCTTGTCGGCGAAGAACGCCATCCTGATCGTCGAGTTTGCGCGCGAGGGCTATGATCGCGGCATGAGCCTGGTTGAAGCGACGCTTCTCGCGTGTCGGCAGCGCCTGCGTCCCATCGTTATGACCTCGCTCGCGTTCGGTCTCGGCGTGCTGCCACTGGCCATCGCTCGCGGCGCCGGCTCCGGCGGGCAGAACTCGGTCGGCACCGGCGTGCTCGGTGGCATGCTCTCCGCCACCTTTCTGGCCATCTTCCTCATCCCCGTGTTCTACGTCGTCGTCGCCCGGCTCTTCCGGGTGAAGCCGGTCGAAACGGGTGAGCAGCGCTAACTATCTTGGAACGCCATGACTTTGCTCCGTCCCACCATCAAGTTGTTTGCCGCCGGGTGCGTGCTGCTCTCGGGCTGCTCGCTCGCGCCGAAGTATCAGCGTCCGGCGGCTCCTGTTGCCGCGACATATCCGGTTGCCGCCTCGCCTGACTCGAATCCGTCAGCCATTCCGGCCGCCGACCTCGCCTGGCAGCAGTTCTTCGGCGACGCGCGCCTCCGTGGCATCATCCAGCTCGCGCTGGAGAACAACCGCGACCTGCGCGTCGCCGCCCTCAACGTCGAGCGCATCCGCGCCATCTACAGCATCCAGCGCTCCGTCCTCATCCCCCAGCTCGATGCCACGGGCGATGCGGTCCGCCAGCGCACACCGGCAACCCTGAGCCCGTCGGGCCAGCCTGTCACCGGTTCCGTTTACAGCGTGGGGCTGCAAATTCCGTCCTACGAAATCGATTTCTTCGGCCGGGTCGCGAGCCTGCGCGATCAGGTGCTGCATCGATACCTCGCCACCGAGGAGGCCCGCCGCAGCGCGCAGATCGCCCTCATCTCCGCCGTAGCCCGCCCAGACCTCGCGGTCCTTGCCGCCGAAGAACAACTCGAGCTCGCCCGCCGGACGCTGCGGGCCGCCGAGCATTCCTACGAGCTCATTCGGCAGAGC
>CAYZBG010000131.1:0-8075 GCA_964476565.1 uncultured Opitutus sp. | reverse complement strand
CACGGGTGCGGTCGACAGCTCGCAGACGATCGCTCCACGCTTCACGCCGTAGGTTTCCTCGAACCAATTTCGGTAGGCCTTCGCCTCATCGACCGGCACAGGCACGGTGCTGAAGCCGGGAGGTTCGGACTCGGTCGGGGCATTGCTCACCCGCAGCCGGCCAAAGTGGGCCTCGGCCTTGGCGTACGCCTCGTTCAGCTCCTTCAACTGCCGGCGCTTGCCGCTCACCCGCACCACCGTGCTCGCGTCCGGCGTCGCGGAGATTACCCGGACGAGACCCGAGGCCAAAAGAGAACGCGACCAACGCAGCGCCACCTCGGTCGTGATGGGCTCGAAGCCTTCATTCATCGCCGCTTCGGCGTCTTCCCGGCTGGCCAGCGGCCGCGAGATCAGCTGCCACATCGAGCCGCCGCGCGCGCCCACGGCAATCGCCCACTGGCCGGGCGGCAGGTTCTCCGGGCGCAACATGTCGCCCAAGCCCACCACGGTCACGTCCACCCCGGACGCCACCAGTTTCTTCTTATCCGCAACGAAATGAATTTTGTGCATACGAATACCGACCGCCGAACCAGCGCGCGGTAGTACGTACCGCGCCCCTCCGTAGGACGCAAAAAACCTACAATATGTTCCCGCAATCCGCCACTTTGGGCCGATATTCCCGACCCAAGGGCAGTTCAGCGTCGCAACGCGTCTGCCGCCGCCTGCTGGAAGGCCCGCCGCACGTCGCTCGCATCCGAATTGGCAAAGTTGGCCCGCTGCACCATGAGCACGTAAGCCACGCCGCGCACGGGATCCACCCACGCCTGTGTGCCCCACGCCCCGCCATGGCCGAACGTGCCCGGCGACAGCATCTCCACCACCCCGGGATGCGGGGTGCGCAGGACGCAGGTGCCGAGACCCCAACCGTAGTTGGCGCCGTAATTGCCCCAGCGCGTTCCCTGCATGAAGCCGGTGGGCAGGTCGCCCGTCTGCGGCTGGCTCAGCCAGCGCATCGCCTCGGGACTGAGGTAGCGCCGCCCCTGCCATTCTCCGCCGTTGAGCAGCATCTGACAGAAGCGCGCATAATCGGGCCCGGTGGAGAACAGACCGGCGTGGCCGGTGGGCGGACGGTTGCGCGAACCGAACTCAGAACGCGGTGGCGCCGCCTCCAGCTGACCGGTGCTCACGTCGCGCGCATAGCCAGTCGCGACCTTGATGCCCGCATCGGGATAAAATGTGGTCCTGGTCATGCCCAACGGCCCGAAGAAGCGTTCCTGCAGGAACGCGTCGAAGGTCTGGCCGCTGACCACTTCGACAACCCGCGCACCGACATTGATGCCGGACTGCGTGTACTTCCACCGTTCGCCGGGTTCGTACTGCATCGGCGCCGCCAGCCACAGCGGAACGAGATCCGCCAGCGTCTTGGCGTTGCGCGCCCCGTCGCCGGAGGCTTCGCCCAGGCCCGACACATGGGTGAGCACCTGTACCAACGTGAGATTCGCGGGTTTGCCCGACGGCGTCTTCAGGTCCGCGAACTCCGGCAGGTATTTGGCCACCGGATCGGTCACGCGCAGCTTGCCCTCGTCCTGCAGCATCAACACCGCCGCCGCGGTGACGGGTTTGGTCATCGAAGCGATCCAGAACCCGTGATCGGCAGTCATCGCCTCGCCCCGTTCGACGTTGGCGTGCCCGACGGCCCCGAGGTGCCGCACTTCATTCTTGGTCACGACCACGGTGACCGCCCCGGCGATCTCCTTGGCCGCCACCGCCGCCTCCATGGCGGCATTCACGCCGGGAAGTTCGGCGGCCCAAGCCGGACCACCCACGGAAAACCATGACAACATCGAGCACATCAGCGGAAGGGGTAAGCGCATGGACGAAGTGCATGACGAATCCCGGGCGGCACGTCCATCCGGGAAACCAGGTTAATCCGCACGCACCGTCTTTGTCCGAAAGCGGGTCAACCCAGGCCCGCGACTTGCGCCGGCCTTGATCCACATCAAGGCGGACCAGCCGGATCCCGGCTATCGTCACTGGCGTCCTCCTCAACGCCGCGTTTCCCAGGTTCGCCCGGGGCGACGCGTCGCCCACCACCACCGCCTTACTCTCTTCACCTATGAGTTCCGCCACCGCCACGATGGACCTGACCGACTTCGATGTTCGCGTCATCCCCTGCCGCCAAAAGCACGCCATGATCTTCGCCCGCTGGGCCGATTTGCCGATCGGGGATCACTTCGTGCTCATCAACGATCACGATCCCGTGCCGCTCTACTATCAGTTCGCGGCGATGTTTCCGGGGGCCTTCACGTGGGACTATGTCGTCCCCGGGCCGGACGAATATCGGGTGCGCATCACGCGCGTTGCCGCGTCACCGCAAACGCAAGCGGTGCCGCCGCCGCGGGTGCAGGCCGAAGCGCCACCTTCAACGAACCTCCTCGACGTCCGCGGGCTGGAACCACCGGAGCCGATGCTACGCGTGCTGAACGCGGTGGAACAGCTTCAACCCGGGCGCCGCCTGATCGCGTGCACGGAGCGGCGCCCGATCCACCTGTTCGTCGAACTCGAACGCCGTGGCTTCGCCCTCGTGTGCGAGGACCAGCCCGACGGCAGCGTCATCACCACGGTCTGGCGAAAGTAATCCCGGTCACCTTCATCGCCGAAAAAGGAGCGGGGAGCAGGGTGATCCCGCTCCCCTGCCCGATCCAGGCCGCCCCGGCGGCTGACGTTCACGTGGACGCTTTCTGAACTACGCCCGACCACCGGGCCGCGTCCTCACGCGAGCAGGTCCTTGACGATCCGCGCGGCGTTGCTCGGACCGATCAGACGTTCGTTCAGGCCTTGGTGCGGGTAGGACAACCGGTACGGATCGAGTCCGGTGAGGTGCAGGATCGTGGCCTGCAGGTCACCGACCGTGACCGGGTCGCGCACCACGTCGTGGCCAAAGTCATCGGTTTCACCGTGATCGTAGCCCGCCTTCACGCCGCCGCCGGCCATCCACATGGTGAAACAGCCGGGATGATGATCGCGGCCGAGGAAGCGGCTCCCGTTGCGCGCCTCGTTCATCGGCGTACGGCCAAATTCTCCGCCACAGATCACGAGCGTGTCCTGCAACAGGCCTTGCTGTTTCAGATCGCGCACGAGCGCGGCGCAGGCGCGATCGACGTCGCGACATTTTTTCGGCAGGCTGTGCAGCAGGTCGTCGCCTTCGCCGGTGCCATGGGAATCCCAGCCCCAGTCGAACAACTGGATGTAACGGACGCCATTCTGCACCAGGCGGCGCGCGAGCAGGCAGTTGTTGGCGAACGACGCGCCACCGGGCTCTGCCCCGTACATGTCGAGGATGTGCTTCGGTTCCTTGCGGATGTCGAAGACGTCGGGCACCGCCGCCTGCATTCGATACGCAAGTTCGTACTGCGCGATGCGGGTCAGTGTCTCCGCGTCACCAAAGGTTTTGGCTTCGATCTGATTGAGCCGCCCCAAGGCATCGATCGTCCGTCGGCGCGTCGCGGCATCGACGCCGTCGGGATTGCCGGAGAACAAGATCGGCTCCCCCGAACTCCGGCACTGCACCCCCTGATAGACTCCGGGAAGAAATCCGTTGCTCCACAGGCCCTTGCCACCGGTCGGGTCCGTCCCGCCCGAGAGCAGCACCATGAAACCGGGCAGATCCTTGTTCTCGGTTCCGAGCCCATAGGTCACCCACGATCCCAGCGACGCGCCGCCGGCACGCATCGTACCGGTGTGCACGAGCAGCTCCGCCGGCGCATGATTGATCTGGTCGGTGACCATGCTCCGGATGATGCTGATGTCGTCGACGATGCCCGCCGTGTGCGGCAGGAGTTCGCTGATCCAAGTGCCCCGCTTTCCGGCCCGGGAAAACGTGTAGGGACTGCCGAGCAGGGTCGGCACGCCCTTGATGAAGGCGAAGCGCTTGCCCGCCAGCAGGCTGTCCGGACAGGGCTGCATGTTCAGCTCGTTCAGCTTCGGCTTGTAATCGAACAACTCCAGCGACGACGGCGCGCCCGACAGGTGCAGATAGATGACCGCCTTGGCCTTGGCGGGATGCATCGGGCCACGGACCGAGGCCGCGTTGGCGCGGCCGAGCTGTCCGAGCGCGAGCGCACCTAGACCGATCGCTCCCCGGCCGAGAAACGTGCGACGGGTGATGTATTGCAGCTGGCGATTTTGGTAGGTGGACATGGGCGTGATTCGTCAGTGGATGGTGAGCACTCCGTCGAGATTGAGCAGCACGTTGGCGAGGAGCACCCAGGCGGCTTCCTCCGCCGACGTGGGCTCCGTGCCGGCGTCAGTTGTACGTGCGCCCAGCAGGGCGAGCGCCGCTTCCGGGTCCGCGGCAAAGGCGGTCGTCTGTTCGCGGTGGAAGTCGACCAGCGGTTCGATCTGGGCCGGAGCCGGCGGCCGGCTCAGGACGAGATTCAGGCCGTAACGCACCCGCGCTTCGGTCGTCTCCCCGCCTTCGGTGTGGAGCCGCCGTCCGAGGGCCCGGGCCATCTCCACGAACGCGGGATCGTTCATGGTCACGAAGGCCTGCAAGGGTGTATTCGTCGGAACACGACGGAACGTCGCCGTCTCGCGGCTGGGCGCATCGAAGGTCGTGAGGGACGGATACGGCATCGTCCTTCGCCAGAACGTGTACAGCGCGCGGCGGTACCGATCCTCGCCTTCACTCGTCTTCCAGTTGCGCTCCCGGTCGTTGAAGGCCGCCCGCCACAACCCGTCCGGCTGCGGGGGAAACACGCTTGGTCCGCCATGCTTCGGGGAGAGCAGGCCGGAAAACGCCAGCGCCTGGTCGCGGATCTGCTCGGCCGTCAGCCGGCGGCGCGGATAGTGGGACAGCAGTTCGTTGCGCGGATCGATCTGCGCGGCCGCGGCCGACGCCACCGACGACTGCCGGTAGGTCTCGGACATCACGATCGTGCGGAGCAACGCCTTGACGTCCCACTGCAGGTCGCGGCTGAAGTGTAGCGCGAGCCAGTCCAGCAACGCCGGGTGCGTCGGCAACGCGCCCTGCGTTCCGAAATCCTCCTGCGTCGCGACGAGGCCGCGGCCGAAGAGCTGCCCCCAGAACCGGTTGACCGACACACGGGCGGTCAACGGATTGTCGGGCGAAAAGAGCCAGCGGGCCGCGTCGAGGCGGTTGGGCTGCACCGAATCGATCGGGCCGAAACGGCCGAGCAGAGCCGGCTTCACCTCCCGCTCCGGACTCAGGTAATTGCCCTTGCCCAACAAGAACGTCTTCCGCGCATCGACCGCATCCAGTTCCCGCATGATCGGCACGCGCAACGGCTGGATGGCGGTGAACTCGCGCTGCTTCGCCTTGAGCGCTGAGCGTCCCGGGGCCGTGACCTCAGCGAGCGGTCGCAGGTAGGCCAGCAGGAGTTCATTGCGTTCGCGATCGCGGCCCTGCTCCGAGGCGAGCAGCGCGGCGCGTACGGCGGGAGGAACTTCAAAGACCGGTCCTTCCACATCTGTCACCGACAGCCGGTAACGCCCGAGCAGGTGATAGGTTCCGTAGTCGAAATTCAGACTGACCTCCAGGTAGTCGCCGGCCGTGAGCGCCAAGGGCGTCGCCAACGCGAGCACCAGCTGATGCGGCCGCCCGGTCTGGCCACCAAAGGCCCAGCCGGTCTCGGGAAGGTTGTCGATGACCGCTGCCGCGGCAAAACCAGGTTGTTCGTAGTCGGCGGTCGCGTGGGCGAACGTCGCGCTGGCGACGAGATTGTCCAAACGGAACGACGGCAGCGCCAACGCTTCCGCCGTGATCTTCCGGTCGGAAAGCATGCGCCGCTGCCCGTCGAGCAGCTGCAACGTCGCCCCGACCAGACTGGCCTGCCGCTCCGGCTGAGGCTGGACGGCGAGGCTGCCGAGTACACGTTCGGCGCCGAGGTCGAGCTCCCAGGTCCGCGATGCTTCGACATAGATTCCGCTCCGGCCCTCGGCCACATCGGCTCCATTCAGATCGAGCGCACGGATCGCCGCGACCGCGGGTTCAGTGCTGTCACCCACGATGCGGACGTAGCGGACGCTGCTCGAGCGCTGCGGACCGCGACGCAGGTTTACCCGGGCGTGGGTGATGACGGCGTTGCCGGTCGCGGACAGGCCCGGGCCGCCCTGCGGCAGCGTGTCGTCAGGCAACGCCTCGATCCGGACAGCCGTGACCGTTCCGGTGAGGCCCGTGATTTCATGGGTGAAGGAATCTGTCACCGTGAGCGCGGTGCCCTCGAAGCGCGCGCTGCCATCGGGCAGGACGCGCGGTGCCGCGGTGGACAGGCTGTGAATACGCTCGATCGGCGCGGGCCGCCAGGGGACTGGCTTCAGCGCGTGGGCCCGCAACTCTGGAAGTTCGCGCCAGATGTCCTGTTCGTCGGTCTGCTGCAGCTCGGCCTCGAGGCGGGCCATCTCCGCCCGGATGCGGGCCAGGGCCTCGCCCTCCTCGATCGTCGGCAACGGCAGCGTCGGCTCCTCGTCGAAGCGGTTCGCATCGGCCGTCTGATTGAAGACGGCGAAGAGCTGGTAGTACTCGTCGTGGGTGATGGGGTCGAACTTGTGGGTGTGGCACTGCGCGCACCCGACCGTCAGTCCCATCCAGCCCTGGAACGTGGTTGCGAGCCGATCCTTGACCGCGGCGACGCGAAACTCCTCCGCGTCCGTGCCGCCTTCCGTGTTGGTCATCGTGTTGCGATGAAACGCGGTCGCTATGAGCTGGTCCGGCGTGGGATTCGGCAGAAGATCGCCGGCGAGCTGCTCGATGCTGAACTGATCGAACGGCTTGTTCTCGTTAAAGGCGCGAATGACCCAATCGCGCCACGGCCAGAGATTCGGACGAAGGCGGTCGCTGCCGAAGCCGGAGCTGTCGGCGTAACGCGCAAGATCCAGCCACATGACCGCCCAGTGCTCGCCGAAGGCCGGCTTGGCCAGGAAATGATCCACCATGCGGCCGTAGAGTTCGTCGGAACCGTCGGCGGCAAACTGGCGCACCTCGTTCGCATCGGGCGGAAGTCCCGTCAAATCGAGGGCAACGCGCCTCACCAACGTGTGCGGATCGGCGCGAGGCGCGGGGGTCAACCCCGCCTCAACGAGGCGCTGGCGGATGAAGCCGTCGACCGGATGCGCCTGCGGGTCGGGCGGCGACACCTTCTCCGGGGGCAGGAAGGACCAGTGATCGCTGTATTCCGCGCCCTGCTGGATCCAGCGCTTGAGGATCTCCACCTCCCTCGGCGTCAACGGATGGTTGGCCGACGGCGGCGGCATGATCTCCTCCGGGTCGGTCGAGAGGATCCGCCAGACGAGTTCGCTCTCTTCGAGATCGCCGGGCACGACAGCGCGCAAGCCATTCTTGTCCTTGGTTGCCTCGGCGAACGAATCGAGGCGCAACCGCGCCTTGCGCGACTCGGGATCCTGCCCGTGGCAGTGGAAGCATTTTCCCGAGAGAATCGGGCGCACGTCCCGATTGAACTCGATCGACTCCGGCACCGGCCTGGCGGAGAACTCGTCCCCATGCGGGCTCGGCTCGGCCGCCCACACACGGGTGCACGTGAGGGCGAGACTCGCGATGAGGATCAGGGAAAGCTTGCGCCTAGACAGGGGAGAACGAGGACGCACCGGGGTAAAACGGGGTGGCACGCGGACCATTTCGGCCACCGATTCCGCCCAAGGCAACGCGACTTTTCGTGCGTCACCGCAGCCCAGTGACTCGCCCGAAACAGCAGGTCTTTCGCGAGGCCGCAGGGACGGGGACTTGTCCCCTTTTTGTACCCTAACACGACCCTACCTCGTAAAATGGCGCCCCCACGGGGAATCGAACCCCGCTTTGAAGAATGAGAATCTCCTGTCCTAACCGATAGACGATGGGGGCGGAGAGAAGATCGGTAAGGACGCCGGTTTTGTCCGGCTTCGTCAAGGAGGAGTTTTCGGGATTTTCCGGGCCCGGCTGCTCCGGCTTCCGAGGCCGGTCGCAGGTCATTGGCGCACCGGGTCGGGCCGGGGGAAAGCGGTTGAACCGGTTTGCCCCCGCCTGCGGCCTCCGTTGTCGTTACGCCGCATGTACCCCCGCGCGTTGTTGTTCGCGTTTCTTA
>CAYZBG010000130.1:0-8353 GCA_964476565.1 uncultured Opitutus sp. | reverse complement strand
GGGCCCGTCCGCCTCCGCAGCGGGTGCAGGGACGCACCGGCCCACCGTTAAGAGCCTGCTCCAGGCAGGCCGGTAATGACCTTAGGCCTTCAGACCTTCGACGTTTGACGGCCCTAGTTAGTAGAGAGCCGCGGAAATGAGGTCGGTCTCGAACTCGGGATGGTACCAGCGATTCACCCGAGCGCGGCACGAGCGTTGCGAAACACGTCCGTATGCGACTTGAGCTGAACTTTGCCAGACTCGAGTTCATGGGCGCGGGCCAAAGCGGAGAGATCGGCAATCGCCTCGTCATTTCCCCCCAAGCTCTTCCAAAGCGCAGCGGTCACATCGAGACGATCACGCTCGGGCAAGTGAAGGGCGGCGTCGGTGATCTGCTGGGGGGAGAGAACCATGCATAGAACGTGGCGAAAATCCCCATCCGGTCAATCCAGTGTCGCCGGCCAACTCGGTCTGCAAGCGCCCACGCGGGCCCGTCCGCCTCCGCAGCGGGTGCAGGGACGCACCCGCCCACCGTTGAGGGCCTGCTCCCGCAGGCCGGTGACGACGTTCGACCTTCAGACCTTCGACGTTCGATTTCTTCTTATCCCTGTAGGCCGCGTGTCCCCACGCGGCGCGCCCGGTCAGGAGACCGGGCCTACAAAAACGCCCCGGCAGACGCGTGGCGCAGATCCGACCCAAACCCTTTTCACAGGAGGACGCAGAGGAAACAGAGGATGGATCCGCCCTATGGGCCTTTCGACCCATCACCCATGACCAAGAACCCATCACCATTTACCCATTATCCGCCCACCTCTAAGGGCCTGCTCCAGCAGGCCGGTAGTGACCTTCGACCTCCCGACCATCGACCTTTGACGTATCGCTACCCCGGGCAGACGCCCAGGTCCCTCCGCGCGTGGTTCGGGACGCAGTCGCAGGCAAAACGGTCCGCATCGCCCGTCCGCCTCGGCAGCGACTAGCTGTTCACCGTTCTCCGAGGGAATGTAACCTGTAACGGCAAGACCCCTTCCGGCCCTTCCTTGCCGTTCCCCGTGATCGGCCGAAATCCGCAAGTCGGATCCGTTCCAAAGAAAAAGGCGTGCGCCGATGAACAGCGTACGCCCGGGCTCACGCGAGGACGCCGCGCGAGGCATGCCGAGGGGATGTCCCTAGAATGACATTCTCAAGCGAGCGGTGACCTCGCGCGGAGAGCCGCGGTAGACTCCGCGATGGTACTCCTTGTCGAAGGCGTTCGCGACCACGATTCCCGCGCCGATCTTCTGACCCGCCCAGTCGAAGGTGTAGTCGACGCTGAAGCGGGCCAGCGTGTAGGACGGGGCGTAGGCGCGGTCGGAGGCGAAGGTGGAGATCGACACCTGGTCAACATGGGACACGCCGGCACCGAGCGAGAGGCCGTTGAAGGCCCCTTCGTTGAAGGCGTATCGGGTCCACAACGATACCTTGTGCTCGGGCGAGTTCAGCGAACGGGTTCCCACCTGGTTCGGCTGGTTCGGATTGGTGATGCTCGGATTGGCGGAGATCTCGGCCGTGGGCAGGTAACCGTAGGCGAAGATCAGACCCAGGTTGGCGGTCGGCTGGTAGGTCAGCTCGACATCGACGCCTCGGCTGGTGCGTTCGCCGCCGAAGAGATACCACCGCACGTTGTTGCTCGGATTGGCATCGAGGTTCCGCGAATCCTGCTCGGTGCGGACCTCGTCGGTGATGCGGAAGTCATTTCGGCGGATCGTCTCGTAGTAGGCGATGCTGCCGGAAAGGCGGCCTTCGAGCAGGCCGAACTTCATCCCGATGTCGAAGCCCTCACCCTCGCGGGCCGGCGACGGATTCGCGCTGCGGTCGGCGCGAACGTCCGACTGCGCACCGAGACCGTCGATGACCGGCTGGTTGGGCTCGAACGACCGGCTGGTGCCCGCGAAGAGAACGATGTCGGGCGTGACGGCCCAGGATATGCCGGCCATCGGCACAACCTTGTCGGCCTTCACGTCAAAGTTCTGGTAACGTTCCAGGCGCGCCCCCACGAGCGTGCCGAGGCGTCCGTCGAAAAGTTCGAGCACGTGGGAGCCGTAGATCCCCTCCTCGACGTTGTCGTTCGGCGCCGTAAAGGCGCCCACGAACGGATCGTCGGCCACGACGTCGGCGAGGGAGAAGTAGGGATCGGTGTCGGGATTCCAGCCCGCCGTCACGATGTTGCCCGCGGACCGCCGGATGTCGTCGGGCCGCAGCGAGAGCAGGCGTCCGGCCGTGAAGACGAACTGGTCGTCGAAACGCCGTCCGCCCACCAGCACCGTGTGCCGCGTCGGCCCCAAGTCGAAGTTCGAGGTGAGTTCGACCGTGTAGGTCGTGGCGTCGTTCGTGGCGCGTTGGCGAAGCACGTTGAAGCGAAATACGCGGTCGGCCCAGATACGGTCGGCGTCGACGGAGTAGAGGTTCTCGCGCTCGAGGTCGAAATGCGACACGGCCACCCTCGCCGCGAAGTGACGCCCGAGGTTCAGCGTGGCGTCGACGCCGTACAGGAACATGTCCTGATCGTTGAACGAACCCCGGCCAGCGGCGTTGTAGTCGTGACCGAAACGCGTGTCCGAGGAAGTGACCCCGACCCGCCGCTCCGGGTAGAAGCTCCAGAAGCGCGGATCGGTGCGGTCCACGCCCGCGGCGAGGGCGAAGGCGTCGCGGGTGTCGTTCGCCCAGTTGCTGTCATTTTCGCGCCAGCGGCTGCGGAGGACGGACTGGATCTGGTCGTTCGTGGCGTCTTCCGGCAGATTTCGGAGCGCGGCGATGGAGGCGCGTCCGGTCGCGCTGCGTGCCCACGCGAGATGCTCCGGCCGGGCCCCCTCGTAATCGGAGAACCAGAACGGGTTGTAGACGATCTGGCCGATGGAGTTGCCAGCCGAGTTCTGCACGACCCGCTCGATCTCACCCTTGATCGAGAGCCGGCCGTTGAAGGGCGTGAAGAGCAGGCTGGCCCGTCCCTGCCTCTTGTCGCTGAAGCTGTGATC
The DNA here is from genome assembly GCA_964476565.1 of uncultured Opitutus sp. Classification (GTDB taxonomy): domain Bacteria; phylum Verrucomicrobiota; class Verrucomicrobiia; order Opitutales; family Opitutaceae; genus CAMAXB01. The sequence continues at coordinate 5,363 of CAYZBG010000130.1, read as the reverse complement.
CATCCAGGAATCGCCCTCCTGCCACATCCCGTCGACACGATAGGCAAGCAAGTCCTTCTTGATCGGCCCCTGCACGCCCAGCCGGACCGTCGTCCGGTCCCAGCTGCTGTAGGTTGCCTCGATCGAGCCCTTCTGGCGGAAGGAGGGGCGCGCCGTCGCAAAGTTGAGGATACCGCCCGGCTGGGCGCGGCCGAAGAACAAAGTGGCCGGGCCCTTGATCACCTCGAGGCGCGCCGCGTTTCCGAGGTCGGTTTCGATGTAGCGTCGCGTACCGTCCTGGGCGTAATAGCTGCTCTGATGGCCGCGCGAGTACAGCTGCGAACCGAGCTGATAGGGATCCGGCTCGACCGAAACGCTCGGCAAGAAGTCCGAGACGTCCGCATAGCTGGTGAAGCCCGCGTCGCGAATGAAGCTCTCCGTCACGATGTTGATCGTCACCGGCGTCTTCTGGACGTCGCGGCTGAAGCCGGTCGCGATCACGGCGTTTCGTCCGCGATATCCGACGTCATCCTCGGCGTTGATCACGAAGGGATTCATCGCCACCGGATCCTCTTCGGCGGCCGAAGGCGGAACCGTCTGGGCTGACAACAGGGGCGGCACACTGAGCGCCGCGCAAAGGAAGATACGCAAGGTCATGGCTGTTAGGTTTGGGGTTGGTACGAGAGCCTGAAACAGGCTCGCCGCAACCGTTACAACTGTTATTTTATCGTCAAGCTTTTCTCTCTCCGCCAACGTTCGCGAGAGAACCAATCCGTCATTTCACGAGCCATTTCCCGCCCCCAGTGAGCAGGTTCGGGGCTTTCCACCGCCGAAGGCCGCCCGTATCAAAACACTCAAAAACACTTATAACACTTCTAGCCTGAAGTTGGCGTGCGCGAGCTTGTCTCCCTTTCCCGCCCTTCCAGTGTCAGCCCGAGCCTCCCTTATGCCCCGCCCCAAGAATGCCAAGACTCACGCCAACGCCGGCTCCCGCGCCATGCAGGTGCGCCATTACCTGACGCGAGAGATCCGCACGGGCCGGTTGCGACCGGGCGCCTTCCTGCCGTCGGTGCGCGAGCTCGCGGCGAAGTTCGAAAGCAGCATCACCCCGGCGGTGGTCGCCCTGCGCGAGATGGAACGCGAAGGACTGGTCGAGCGCATTCGCGGATCAGGGGTGCGCGTGCGCGCGACGGAGCTGCCCGTGGCCGCGCCGCGCATCCTTCTGCCGGTCACGCGCGCCGCCACGCGTGTCGTGCTGGGTGGAGCCCAGCCGATCGCCACCCACACGATCGAGGCGACCCAGCAATGGGCCATGCGAACGCTCGTCGGCCGCCAGGACATCCAGGTGGTGCTCGCGCCGATGGACAATGCGCAGCCCGTCGAGGGACATGACCGCACGGCGCTTGTAAGCTCGTTCGAACACGTCCTGAACCAGGCCTTGGTCGACCCGCCGCAGGCCTTGTGCGTGGCCGAGCCCGAGTTCATCTCTGACGACGCGCTCGCCCTGCTGAGACGGCTGGCCTCCGAGGGCACGCGCATCGTTTACCATGCGACGGGCCGTTTGCTGCCGGACTTCGACCGGGTGGTCTCCGACTTCGCCCAGGGGCAGTACGATCTGACGCGCCACGTGCTCAGCCAAGGCCACCGCCGCCTGCTGCGTCTTGCCTCGCGCGCCGACTTCTTCTGGGAGCAGCGTAAGCAGGAGGGACACGCCCGGGCCCTGTCGGAGGCGGGCTTCAAGCCGCCGGAAATCGAACGCACGCTCCTGTACTTGGGCGAACGCCCGCCTCCGGGACCGGAGCGCGTCGGCCAGATGATGCGCCTGCTTTCGAGCGCGCTGGCCGAGCATCGGCCCACCGCCATTCTCGCGATCAACGACGCCGTGGTCGCGGAGGTGAGGGTCGCTTTGCGCTTCCTCGGGGCGAAAGAGCTGCTGGTCACCGGCTACGACCACATGTGGGGCGAGCTACAGCGACCGATGGATTTTAACCTGGGGCAACTCGCCCAGTCCTTTCCCGAAGAAGTGGCCGTCAATCGCCCGCCCATCACGGTCGACAAGCAACTCCCCCTGGTAGGCGCCACGCTCGCCCGGCTTGTCCTCGACGGGCTTGAGGGGGGAGTTGATCCGTCGCCGCGCGAGATCCTCCTCCCCCAGAAGCTGATCGTCGATCCGACATCGACGCCATGATCGGCCGCGGGGCTACTGCTCGCGGCCGGTGCGCTCCGCCATGTTGCCCCGCCTCCCGACATCTTCACGCCCCTTGCCATGATCCGACGCGAGAAGAGCCGAGGACCTGACGCGGGCTTCTCAGTCGTGGACACAACGGTCTGCGTCATTGAGGCAGCGAAAGGTGGCAGCCGGAAATGGAGTCATGGCGTTACACCTTACAAAATGCCCATAGACGACGAAGGTCGCGGTCACGCCCCGCTGGGACCCTCTACTTGTCCATCCGCGTTTCGGCTTTCCGCCCACGAAAAAGCCCCGGTCGTGAAACCGAGGCTTAAAAACTGGCGGGATGGACGGGACTCGTTCCGGCGCCGTGGCGCCGCGCCTGACACCCGCGAGAGCCGCCTTGGGCGGCGGGGTCGCGGCTCGAGGACCGTCCCGACCGCGGACAACGTTACGTAGAACAAAAAGGCCCCGGTCTTGCGACAAGGGCCTCAAAGAATGGCGGGATGGACGGGACTCGAACCCGCGACCTTCTGCGTGACAGGCAGACGCTCTAACCAGCTGAGCTACCACCCCGAAAATGGGAAAGAGCGCGAACGGTAGAATTCAGGTTTTGCTAGTCAAGCGCCCTTTTTGAAACTTAGGGCTTCCGGGTGCATCTGCGTTTCTTGGGTGGCAAACGTGCGATACGTTCATCCGGGGCAGTCGAGGATCAGAATGTCTCGGCCTGCGACCACCGACTCAAGCCACGCGCGGAGGGACCCGCGCGTCCACCTGTACGCCGGCCCTACCCTCTGCCCGACCACCCGAAGAGTGGGTGCGTCCACGACTTCTCCGCCGTCACGGGGCGTGGCGTTCCCGGCAGGCGCGGGCAACGCTTTGCCAGAGCGCGGTTTCGTCGGGCAAACCCGTTGCATCGAGTGCCGCCGCGATGGCGGCTTCGTCCGGTTCCACCACGACGTGCTTCGGATCGCCGGGCAACTCCGGGCGGATCCGGCGGGTCAGCGCCCAGCAGGCCCAAGCCCGGGCCTGCCGCTGGGCGCGCCGGGGTTCGTTCATCCGGTCGGCATAATGCTGAAAGTGCACGCGCGGGTTGCCCGTAAACACGTCCTCCGGGGTGTAGGCGAGGATCCAGGCCATGGCCGCGTAGGGCATGGGCCAGGCCGCGACTTCGGGCTCGGCGCCGGTCAGGTCGGCCCCCATCGCCCGGTCGAGGCACAGCATCGCCCGCGCTGCCCTGCCCTGTTGCCAGAGGAAATGGCCGTACTGGAGGGCGGTGAGGTAAAAGCCCGCATCGCGCCTCGCCCCATGCACTTCGTAGGCGCGCCAATCCATCGTGGCCGGCGGTTCGGGAAGGTGCGGACAGGGAGGTAAACGCATGCGCCCGAGGACGTGACGCGGATTCCCGAGGGCGTCAATCGCCGCCCCGCCCGGCAAAGAATGTCTTGGCCCGCGGGCGCGGTTCGCGGAGAAAAACCGGGTGTCCACGCTTCCTGCGCCACCGCCCATCCATGCCATCACCGGCTGGCGTCGAGCGCTCCTGTGGCCGCTCGGCCTGCTGATGCGCACCTGGGGCCTGACGTTGCGCCTGGAGGCGTCGGCCCGGGACCGCGCTGCGCTGGAGAAGCGCGATGAGCCGGTGGCGATGGTGCTCTGGCACAACCGGCTCTTTCTCGCCGCGGAGTTCTTCCGGCGCTTCCGCCGGGGCAAACCCGCCTACGCCCTCGTCAGCGCGAGCAGCGACGGCGCCTGGTTGACGGCGTTCTTCTCCCTCGTGGGACTCAACACGGTGCGCGGCTCGAGCAGCAACTATGGACGCGAGGCCGTGCATGCCCTGATCGACGTGCTCCGGTCGGGCAACGACATCGGCATCACGCCGGATGGTCCGCGGGGGCCGTGCTACGAGGTGAAGCCGGGCGGGTTGATCGTGACGCGCCGCGCCCAGGCTCCCCTGCTCCTCCTCGGCTTCGAGCTGGAGTCGTTTTGGGAACTGCGCAGCTGGGACCGCTTTCGCATCCCGAAACCGTTTTCGCGCGTGCGCGTGCGCGGTGAACTGATCCCGCCGACCGCGCAGGCCGACCGCGATGCGGCGCTCGCCGCCGTGCAGCAGCGATTGACCGCGCTCAACCCGGACCCGGTGGCGAAGCCTCCGGCCGTGGTGTGACGCCGCAGCCCGGAACACAGGCAGGCGCCGCGGGAAAGCGTCTGCCGACCGTCGCTGGAAGGCGGATGGCCGCCACGGTGCGGGAGCCGGCACGCGTCGTCCGGCTCCCTGGCGAGGTGAACGTGCGCCCGAGTTAGAACGAGGGCGTCAGCTCGACGGACTCGCCCGAGGCCACGACGAAATCGCTGCCGGCGCTCCACGAGAGGTCGTTGACGAGGAACTTGAAGACGACGCCGTTGCCGGAACCCGGCAGGGACACCGACCACAGGTCATCCGCGAGGCAGTCCATGGCGAGACCGCGGTCCCAGCTCAGGCCCGGGCCTTCGCCGCGAACGAAAAGGGTATTGCCGAAGCCGATATTGATGCGGGCGGCGATGACGGTCGGCTTGCGCACGGGCTTGGCGGCGGGTGCAGCGGCGGCCTTGACGGCGGGCGCGACGACCGGAGCGGCCGGAACGGGGGCCGGTGCGGCGGGCGCCTTGGCCTTGGGTTCGGCTTTCTTGCGAGGAGCGGCCGCGGTCTTCTTAACCGGCTTGGGCTCCACAGGCTTCGGGACGACGGATTTGACCTGTGGGGCGGCAGGCTTTTCGGACTTGGTGCTCTTCTTCATGGCGTGGTTGGTTTGAACGCTGTCGGTACGGATCGTCGGACAGTCGCCGAAGCGTGGCCCGGCGACGAACGTTCCAGCAATAGCAAATTGAAGACCAATCCTTTGCTAAACCGGAATTTTCCGGGGTGTAACATGGGCGGCGCGAAGCGCCGGTTGAAGGCAGGAGTTGAAGTGGAGGTGATGGGTGATGGGTTATGGGTCATAGGTCATGGGTTATGGGTCATAGGTCATGGGTTATGGGTGATGGGTTATGGCCCGTAGGGCGGATCCGGCCTCTGTTTCCTCTGCGTACGCCTGGGATCGTCGAAGGTCTGGGGGTCTGGAGGTCGAAGGTCGTCAGCGGCCCGCTGGGGCGGGGCCCTTTGGTGTGGTGGCCGGGGAATTCTTGTAGATGCCATGAAGCCGACAGGCGGGACAAAAGTGTCCAACCTGTCGGCCGC
>CAYZBG010000129.1:0-8982 GCA_964476565.1 uncultured Opitutus sp. | reverse complement strand
TCTCGATCATGTGCACCGGGATGCGAATGGTGCGCGCCTGGTCGGCGATCGAACGGGTGATGGCCTGGCGGATCCACCACGTGGCGTAGGTGGAGAACTTGTAGCCGCGGCGGTACTCGAATTTTTCCACCGCCTTCATCAGGCCCATGTTGCCTTCCTGGATGAGGTCGAGGAAGGACAGGCCGCGGTTGGTGTACTTTTTCGCGATGGAGATGACGAGGCGCAGGTTGGCCTCGACCATCTCGGTCTTCGCCTTGTGGGCTTCGCGGATGTGCACGTTGCCCTGGGCGACGATGGTCAGCAGCTCCGCCGGGGAGACGCGCTGTTCGGCCTCGATCTGCTTGAAGCGTGCATGGATCGCCTTCGTGTCGATGGCCGCATCCTTCTTCGTCTTCGGGTGCTTGGCCCGGTCGAGCAAGACATTGAGCGACTCGATCTCGGTCAGCAACGGGCGCATGGTGTCGAGCCACTCCTCGTACACCTTCAGCTTGAAGAAGAACTTCGAGAAATTCGCGCGCAGGGTCGCCTCGCGCTTGCGGTGCTTGGCAAGGATCTTCTTGCGGTCGGCGTCGTTGCGCGCCGCAAGGTATTCCTGCCACGATTCGGCCACGGCGGCCTCCGCTTTTTGCGTTGTTTCGACCAGCTTGGGCAGGCCCTTGAAGTAGGCGTCCCGGCTTTCGATCTTCTTGTCGATCACGATGCGGTCGAACCGCTCCTCGCGGTTGAGCAGGCGGGCTCCGAGGGTGGCGATGTAGCCACCGATGATGGAGGCCTGGAACAGCGCCTCCTGTGCCTTGAGCTCGGCGTTCTCGATGCGCTTGGAGATCTCGACTTCCTGCTCGCGGGTCAGCAGCGGGACCTGGCCCATCTGCTTGAGGTACATGCGGACCGGATCGTCGAGAATGTCGTGCTGCGACGAGCGGGTTTCCTCCTCCTCGGCCTCCTCCTGGCGCTGCTTGTAATCGTCGACCTGGTCGGGTTCGAGGATCTCGATCTCGAGGTTCTGCAGGATGGAGATGATGTTGTCGAATTCCTCTTGGTTTTCGACCGACTCCGGCAGGGCCTCGTTGATGTCGTCCCACGTCAGGTAGCCCTGTTCCTTCGACTGGCGGATCAGCTGACGGATACGCTCATTGACACTCCCCGTTGCGGCGTCGCCCGGCGTGGCGGGGAGATTCTGCTCGAGAGCCGCCTCAACGGCTTCAGACTGTTCGGGTGCGGCGGCGGGCTTAGCTTTGCGCGGCATGATGGCGGGAAGGAAAAATTAGATGGGTTCCGGCAACAGCAGAGGTTGACGGAGCAGGCGCTGGAGTTCGGAACGTTCCTTTAAGAGTGAAAATGCGTCGACCTTACTGTCCGCCTGGTGGGTGGCCAGTGCAAGTTCTAATTCCCTCAGGCGGGGGCCGAGGGCGCGGGTGCGAATCTGCTGCAAACCTTCCTGGGCCACCTTGCGAGGATCTTCCATCGAGGGTGGGGCGAAGAGCAGCGAGGCGACAAGTGCCTTTTCTTCGTCGGTTTCCAGCAGGGCGTCGAGGTGCTGGCGACCGGGCCAGGCGTCCTGTTCGAACTCGGCGAGGAACCGGTTGAGCACGGCGCCCGCGGGGGTGCGTAGGTCGATCCACTCGTGGGGCAACACCTGGCTGAGCGGTTTGCCGTACGCCTCGAAATGGAGGCAGATCAGGAGCAGGTCGTGTTCCGGGGGGATAGGGGCGGCGGCGGTCGGACCGGCCGGGGCGGACGGAGCCTCGGCGGCCGGGCCGCCGCGGCCGGCCCGCTGGCGGTGGCGGTCGAAATCGCGCTGGAGGGCCTGGGGCGCGACGCCGAGGTGCGAGGATGCCTCCTGGAGGAAGCCCATACGCACTGTTTCGGCGTCGGCCTGCAGGATGAGATCGAACAGCGCCTGGGCCGCGCGCGACCGGTGCTCCGGGCTTGCCGAGGCCGGATTGGGCAGAAAGGCCCGGACGGCAAAGGCCATCGCAGGACGGGATGCGTGACGCAGGTCGTCGTACGCCGGCAGACCCCGTTCGAGGAAGAGCAGGTCCGGGTCGAGTTTGCCGTCACCGGACAAGGTCAGGAAACGCACCTCGAGGCCGGCCTTCAGCGCCATGGGCAGGAACCGCAGCGCCGCCTTCTGGCCGGCGCTGTCGCTGTCAAAGAAGCATTCGACCTGCGAATGGTAGCGACGGAGCAGGGCGAGCTGACCTTCGGTGATGGACGTGCCCTGCGGGGCGATCGCGGTCTTGAGCCCGACGCTCCAGCAGCGCAGGGCGTCGAGCTGGCCTTCCACCATGACGAACGGCTTGTCATCCCCCACGTGGGATCGGGCGCGGTCGAGGTTGAACAGCAGGTTGCCCTTGGTGAAGATCGGCGTCTCGGGCGAGTTCACGTACTTGGCCTCACGGGCGGGATCGTCCTCCGGGGTCAGATCGGTCTGTCGGGCGGTGAAGGCGACGACCCGGCCCTGGTTGTCGCGGATCGGGATCATCAGCCGCCCGCGAAAGCGCGGTCGGAGGGTACCGAGGGCAGGCAGGGCGCCGTCCCGGATGAAAAACAGGCCGCATTGCCGCAGGGCTTCCTCGGAGAATTTCCGCCGGAGCAACGCCGCGGCGAGGGAATTGTCCGCTGGCTCGGCGGCGCCGATGCGGAACTCGTCGGCCAGTTCCGGACTGAAGCGTCGTTTCTCGCGCCAGTAGGTGCGCATCCAGTCGCCGGTCGCGTCCGCGGCCTTGAACCGCTGGTGGAAGTGATCCGCCGCCACTTCGTGCAGTTCAAAGAGCTCCTGCCGCAACGACCGCTCTTCGCGGGTGGGGCCGGCGCCGTCCTCATATTCGATCGGAACATTGAAACGCTGGCCGAGCGTCTCGATCGCTTCGTTGAACGTGAGGCCCTCGGTCTCGCGGACGAACGTGATGATGTCGCCGGATTTGCCGCAGCCGAAGCACTTGTACACTCCCATGTCGGGGTTTACGTGGAACGAGGGGCTCTTCTCGTTGTGAAACGGGCAGAGGCCCTTGAAGCGCGATCCGGCCTTGCGCAGGGTGGCGACCCGGGAGACGACATCCACCACGTTCACGCGATGGCGCAGATCGCGGACACAGGAGGGCTTGATGAGAGGCATGGTCGGCAGCCGGAGGTGGCGGGGAAATTGGACTTTTACCCCACGCTGTGCTCTGTCAAGTGTGGCGCCTTCGGACGAAACTTTCTCCGTCCGTGGACCACTCATCTGCATGCGCCTCGCTTTCGCCCGACCCTTGTTCGCCGCCCTGGCCACCCTCGCGTTCGCGGTGTTGCCGGCCGGCCTGTCCGGCCAGCTGCCGCCGCCGGCGGAGCCAGTCCCGGTCTGGGAGACCCAGCTCTCCAGCTATGACCGCAGCGTGTACGAACGCGACGTGGAGGCCTTGATCAGCCGGTTTGAGGCCGAGTCCGGTCGTAAGGTCACGCCGGGGGAAAAGGGGCGGGTGGGCCCCGAGATCTACACCGATTCGGGTCCGGGCCTGGCGACGCCGGTCCCGCTCGTCCAGGCGGTGATCGCGTCGCTCGAACGACGCGGTTTCAAGAAAGAGAACATCTTCCTCGTGGGGCTGAACCAACTGCGCCTTCGGCTCACCGGTTACCTCCCGTCCTTGGTGGGCGGGCAGACGCCCTTCGCCGGTCACCCGGTGTATGTGCTCGAATCCGGCCGGTACTACGATCCGGTGTGGTTCTACGACAGCCCGCTCCCGTCCCGCTTCGATCCGATCTTTGCCGAACAGCAGGTGGCGGGCGTGGACGGCGACACCAGCGTGGAGCAGGACCGCAAGAGCTTCCTCGCCACCCCGTTGTTCCTCGAGGCAGATTTCTGGATCAACCTTCCCGTATACACCGATCATCCCGTGCTCGGGGTGAATGGAGCCCTCGTCAACGCCACCTTGTGGAACGCCTCCAACACGGCGCGTTTCTTCCGTTCGCCCGCGAACGCGCCCGCGGCGGTGGCGGAAATGAGTGCCATTCCCGAAATCCGTCAGACCTGGCTGTTTTCGATCACGAGCCTGGAACGCTTCCAGTTCATCGGCGGGCCCTACTTCAACTCGCTCTACACCCGGTCGGAGCCGCGCTTGTGGCTGAGCGCTGATCCGGTGGCCCTCGACACCTTGATGCTCGGGCGGATCAACGAGTGGCGGCGCCGCACCGGGTTCCAGCCCGTGTCGGAGGAGATCCGGACGCTCGAGTTCGCGGAGATCCTCGGCGTGGGCACGAAGCAGACCCTCGATCGGCGGGTGGTGGCGGTGCAGCCGTAAGCATCGGGCTCGCGCTAGTTTCCCCTTGTCTCCCGGCGCGCGCTCCGTCCTTTTTTACCAAGCATGACGTCTGCCGACTACCTGCCCGTCCTGATCCAATTCTGCCTCGCGCTCGGCGTGGGCGGCGCAATTCTCGCGGTCAATCATCTGCTTGGCCAGCGCGTGCGGCAGCGCAACGCGATCAAGGACTCCCCCTACGAGTGCGGCGTGAAGAGCGAGGGCGTCGTGCACACCCGGTTTTCGGTCAAGTTCTACGTCACGGCGATGCTCTTCATCATCTTCGACATCGAGGTGGTGTTCCTCATTCCGCTGGCCTTCATCTACCGCGATTTTCTCGCCAACAACATCGCGATCCTGATGCCGATCCTGTTCTTCCTCTTCGTCCTCGTCCTCGGGCTCGTTTACGAGGTCAAGAAGGGCGCGCTGGAGTGGGAAAAATAAGCCGCCGCCCGCGCCGATGCCCGAGGTCCACACGCCACGACACAGCCTGGGATCAAGCTCGGGCGGGGCAGGGCAGTCGGCGGTGAAGTCAGTCCGGCCGGCGGGGGCCGGGAAGGGAGTGAGCCATGCGTCTTGACCGGCTGATTTCCAAAGGGCGAATCATTGACCTGCGCAGCTCCGACATGGAGGGGGCGCTGGAGGAACTGCTCGCCGTTTCGGTCGCCCGCTTTCCCGACCTCAAGCCCGATGCGCTGCTGCGCGGTCTGATGGCGCGCGAAAGCACGATGACGACGTACCTCGGGTACGGCGTCGCCCTGCCGCACGTGCGGGTGAAGATGAGCCGGCGTTACGTGCTGGCCATCGGCCGCAGCCGGGGCGGCATCCGCCACGACGGCACGAAGGACGACGAGCGCGTCCACCTGATCTTCATGCTGCTCGCCGACGACAAGGCGCGCGACTACCTCCAGGTGCTCGCGGCGGTCGCGCGGCTGGTGAAGGACCTCGATCTCGTGCGCGGGCTGGTCGACGCGCCGTCGCCCCAGGATCTTTATCAGAAGCTGATCGCCGGATCGGCCGGCCTGCTCTCGCGGCCGGTGCAGGCGCGCCAGACCCGGATGAACCGGCTCATGATCCGCGAGGCGGCCCGGGTCGCGCGCGGCGCCGCCTGCGAGGCGATCTTCGTGTTCGGCGACACGTTCATCGGCGGCCTCGAGACGGAGAACTGGTTCTCCAACCTCAAGACCGTGCTGGTGACCCGCAACCTGGTCGAGACGGGCGAGGCCCCTGACGGCTTCTCGGCGTCGATCCAGGTCCGCTCGTTCTCCAACCAGCGCCTGGCCCAGCTGCGCAGCGCCATCCTCGTCGCGCTCACCCGCGGGCTGATCTCCTTCAACGACCGCATCTGCTGCCTTGGCGGCATCGCGGGCAGCAACCAGTTCGACACCGTGGTGGTGGTGGACGTGGAGCGCGAGTTTCAGACCCTGCTCACCGGGCACGCCGACCTGCTGCCGGACGACGTGAAGCCGGAGGTGCTCGAACGCGTGCTCGCGGTCGCGACGGAACTCGCGGTCGAGGGGCGCGAAGGCAAGCCGGTGGGCTGCCTCTTCGTCGTCGGCGACACGCCGCACGTGGAGAAGCTGACCAAGCCACTCGTTTTGAATCCATTTTATGGATACAAGGAGGAGGATCGCAACATCCTCAATCCCTTCATGGACGAAACGGTGAAGGAGTTCTCCTCGATCGACGGCGCCTTTGTCATCCGCGGCGACGGGGTGGTGATCTCCGCCGGCAGCCTGATCCAGGCGACCGACTCCGAGCACCTGCTTCCCGGCGGGCTGGGCAGCCGGCACGCGGCGGCCGCGGCGGTGAGCGTGGCCACCCGCTGCATCTCCATCGTCGTCTCGTCTAGCACCGGCCAGGTGACCCTATTCCGTCGCGGCGTCATGCTGCCCTTGACCGAGAAGAAGATGAGTCCGGGGCATTGAAGCCCTGCGTCGGCCTCAGTGACGCGGGCGGGCGCGTTCCGGCGTCCGCCGCGAAGAAGGACGGGCCTGGCAAGCCGTCCGAGATTCGACCGGGCGCTCCCACCACGTGGGGAGGGCACGAGCGCGTCCGCCTTTGGTTACGGTGCCGGGGCTCCGTTGTGCCTTCCCGGTACTTTGTGATTGCTCCGGCCCGGCGCGGGGCTTTGCTCTGACCCTTTAACCACCCAATCATCATGCAAGAAGTTGTCACCCTGGAATGCACCGAGGCCAAGAAGGAGGGGAAGCCCGCTTCCCGTTACCTGACGAAGCGCAACAAGAAGACGGTCACGGAGCGCATCGAGAAGAAGAAGTACAATCCGCACCTCAAGCGCCACACGCTCCACAAGGAGATCAAGTAAGGCAGCTTGCCTGACTTTTCCCAACCGGGCTCACGTGCGCGTGACCCGGTTTTTTTATGCCCGTATGCGGGCCGGTGCGGCCGGACCGGCTGGGCATCTTTGCCGTAGGGCCTGTGCTTCCGGCAGCCGGACCACGCCGGTGCGGGGCCTGTGACCGCTCAACGTTGCGTGGCCTGTTGCTGCACCTGCTGTTGGTGCTGCTGGCCTTGCTGAATCTGGGCCCGGCGGGCGGCGCGCCAGCCTTCGCGATGCTTGCGAATCCAATCGAGCAGGGCGCGTTCGAAACCGATGTCGTAACCCAGCCGCTCCGACTCCAGCCACTTGTGCCGTAAAATCTCCTCCCGCTCGGCCAAAAACTCCTGATAAAGCGACGACTGCTTAACGAAGTCGCGCGAATTGGAGGATTCGGGGAAGGGTGAGTATGACGACATGGCGACCACGGTGATCCTGGAGATGAGGGCTTAGGCGAGATTGAGGTGTCGGCGTCCTTCAGCGGTGATCATGTCAGGACGCCAGGCGGGCTCCCAGACGACTTCGACTTTGGTGGCACCCACCCCCGGCAGTTGTCGCAGCGCCTTGTTCACGTCATTCGCGATCGTGTGCGACATCGGACAGCCGGCAGAGGTGAGCGTCATTTTCACGGTTACGTCGGACGCAGGCGGCGCAACCGGCGACTCCCGCAAGTCGACTTCATAAACCAGGCCCAAGTCGACGATGTTGACGGGAATCTCCGGGTCGACGCAGGTGCGCAAGGCGGAGACGACTGCTTCTTTCGTGAGCGCCATGGTACGGGTTGAGGAAAACGTAGGTCGGGGGTCGGGTCTGTCAATGCCCGGCACCGCAACGTTGATAATGCCTGTGATTTACATCGATCACGCTGACCCGGTGCCGGGTTTTGCGGCCGCAGTTCGGCGCTGAACTTCCTCCATCAGCGCACGCCCGATCTCACGAAAAACCTCGGCGGCCGCGCTCTGCGGAGCACTGACCACAATCGGGGTGCCGGAGTCGCCGCCTGAACGGATTTCCGGGATCAGGGGAACCTGGCCGAGCAGGACGGTCCCGAGCGATTCCGCCGTGCGGGCGCCGCCGCCTTCGCCGAAGAGCGCATGGCGGGTCCCGGTCGGATCGGTGAAGTAGCTCATGTTCTCCGCCACGCCGAGGAGGGGAACGTTGACCTTTTGAAACATGAGTCCGCCTTTCCGCGCGATGTTCGTCGCAGCTGGCTGCGGCGTCGTCACCAGGATGGCGCCGTCGAGGGGCAGGGTTTGCACCAACGACAGCTGGGCGTCGCCCGTGCCCGGCGGGAGGTCGATCAGCAGCACGTCGAGCTCGCCCCAGCGCACGTTCTGCACGAACTGCTGGATGGTCTTCATGATCATCGGGCCGCGCCACACGACCGGCGTATTGTCGTCCACGAGGAAGCCCATGCTCATCACCTTCACGCCGTGCTTTTCGATCGGGATCAGGTTGTCGCCTTCAACGTGCGGACGCTCGCCATGCAGTCCGATCATGAGCGGCACGCTCGGTCCGTAGATGTCGCAATCCATCAGGCCCACGCGCCCGGGCCGGCCCTGGGCGGCCAGCACCTGGGCGAGCGAACAGGCGAGGTTGACCGCGAACGTGCTCTTGCCCACGCCGCCCTTGCCGGACGCGATTGCGATGGCGTGCCGGATGGTCTTGGGCGCGGCGGCGTTGCCGCCGAGGTTGCCGCCGGCGGGCGTCGCGGCGCGCGGTGCGCTCACCGCCACGTCGACGATTGTGCTGGTCACGCCGGGCAGGGCGCGCAGGCAGTTCTCCACTTCCTTTTTCAGGTGCAGCGGCACCTTCGGGTCCGCGGTGGTGAGCGTCAGTGAAACCTTGGCCGTGCCGTCCGCGAACGCGGCGGATTTCACGAGCCCGAAGGAGACAATGTCACGGCTGAAGCCGGGATACTTCACTTGCTTGAGCGCTTCCTTGATGGCGTCGGAGTTCACGGTGGAGGTTTTTTGGAACGTGGAGGTTTTTACGTTGTTATGCGAGGGTGTCCTGTAAATAGAAATGCCCGTCTTCTCCGACCTCATTTCCTGATGCACTCCTCCGTATTTCGATTTCTTTTTTCCGCCTGCGTGGCGCTGATCGCAGGTTCGTCCGTCCTGGCCCAGGGCGTGCGCGAGCTTGGCGTGGTCGAGCTCACCGGCGCCACGACGCTGCCGGTCAAGATCACCGGCTCCACGGCGGAACTCGACCAGCTGGCCAAGATCGCGTTCGGCGCCCATGGCCGCTACCGCGTGGTGGCTGCCGGCGAGGCCTTCGCACTGACCTTCACCGCCGTCTCGCCCACGCAGGTGCGGGTGGAAGTGCGCCGCGGCACCACCGTGGTGACCACCCAGACGGTGAACGGCA
>CAYZBG010000128.1:0-9134 GCA_964476565.1 uncultured Opitutus sp. | reverse complement strand
GCAGGCACCGCTCGGTTTGTGGGGAGTCGCATGACTCCACGGTGATGGATCGGCGTGCCTCGCCCGATGCTCGGAGCCTACCGAATCCGGTGTAGGATTCGCCCCGCGATTTCGGCAGGGCCGCTCGATTGAGGATGACGCCGGGTGGCGCAGAGATGGATGCAGCGAAACCCAACTCATCCATGAAAACGAACCACACGACATCATCCATCACCGGCCCCGACACGGTAGCGACGGTGGCCCGGTATCAAATCTGTCGGCAGAACCGCGCGGGGCTTTTCCTTCCTGGCTATCGAACCGACTCGGCGCCGGAGGCGGTCGAGGCATTCCTGAATCAAGCGCCGGCCTTCGAAGGCGGCGGCGTTCGCCTCCTCGATCACCATGATCAGCGCATGGTCGCGTCGGTGGAGTGGAGGACTGAAAAGACCGACTTTGGCTTTCCGGTGCATCACCGCGTGAACCGTTTTCACAATGCGATGGTCGAACAGCTCGCGGCTGATGTCCTGGCGCGCGAGAGCCTCCGCGAATCCGTTCGGCATAGCCTGCTGGCTGGGGTTTGATCGCCATGAATCCAACCTCCCGGGCGATTCTCCAATCCGTCGTAACGACCGACTCCTCCCTAACGAGCGGGGAGCGGGATCTGGTGCAGCGACTGATTTCCGGGCAGGTGGAAGAGGCTGCACGCGGAGCCGACAGCGACGCTCGTGCCCTGGTCACGCAGAAGCGCGCGGCGGAACTCCTCAGCGTGAATCGCGTGACGATCTGGAGAATGACCAAGGAGGGACTGCTTCACCCGGTGGAGATTCTCCCCGGAACCTGGCGTTATCCGCTGGGTGAAATTATGCGACTTACGCAACGTGGGATCGGGTGTTTGGTCGGCTCCCCTCGGGAGCAGGGTGCCTCAGGCATCCCTTCGGCCGCCTAAATTTCCTCCAGTTTTTGCTGCCTTAGCCACTCCGTCAGGAGTGGCTATTTTATTGATGCTCAAGGGTCAGACCTGTGGGCGCGGAGCCTGAAGGCCGATGGGGAAAACCTGCTTTTCGGTTCGAAAAAATGTTTGGCGTAATGTTTGGTTTTGGTGTCCCAAAGTTGCCTCGTGCTGACTGAGGTTGCACGCGGACAGCCGCTCTTTCGAAAATCGCGCAAGTCATTAAGCAGAAACCCCCGGGAGCAGTTTCCGGGGGTTTCAAATTGGGTGCAGGGGTTGGATTTGAACCAACGACCTTCAGGTTATGAGCCTGACGAGCTACCAGGCTGCTCCACCCTGCAACAACGGGAGGGCGAGACCATGGAACGGGTCGGGGGGCTGTCAACGACCTTTTTGAGGATTTTCGAATTCTCTCTTGCCACGTCCGGAGCCGGCCTCTGTGCTCGCCAACTCCTTTCCTCGGAAGGGAGTCGTTCAAGCCACAACCATCATCCATCAACACCCGATCGCAAGGCGGCCCATTGGCCGACCTGTGTGTCGCAGATACATAGATCATGAGCATCAGCATCACCGTTAAGGACCTCCTCGACGCCGGCGTCCATTTTGGACACCAGACCAAGCGCTGGAACCCGCGCTCCAAGCCGTACGTCTTCGACCATCGCCAGGGCATCACCATCATCGACCTCGGCAAGACGTATGCGGCGCTGGAAAAGGCCTGCGCGTTCCTCGAGGACACCGTGGCCAATGGCGGCACGGTTCTGTTTGTCGGCACCAAGAAGCAGGCGCAGGAAATCGTGCGCGAGGCGGCGACGTCCGTCGGCATGCCGTTCTGCGTGGATCGCTGGCTGGGCGGCACCTTGACCAATTTCTCGACCGTCAAGCGGTCGATCGCCAAGTTCAAGAAGTACCAGGCGATGGAGACCAACGGCGAGATGGCCAAGCTCCACTCCAAGGAAATCGCCGCCATCAAGCGCGAGATGGTGCGCATGCAGAAGAATTTCGCGGGCATCGTCGAAATGGGCGAGCTCCCCGAGGCCATGTTCGTCGTCGACATCAGCCACGATGACATCGCGGTCGCTGAGGCCGAACGCTGCGGCATCAAGGCCGTCGGCCTGGTCGACACCAATTCCGACCCGACCAAGCTTGCGTTCCCCATCCCGGGCAACGACGACGCGGTGAAGTCCATCCGCATCGTGGTCGACGCGATTCTCGAGGCCGTCCAGCGCGGTCTCAGTCAGCGCGAGTCCCGCCGTTCCTCCCGTCAGCAGGCGGATCTGAAGGCCGCCTCCGCGGCGGTCGCAGCCGCGGCGGGCGTCACCGCCGATGGCGAGATCGACCTCAGCAAGGTGGAACTTCCGGCCGACATTCCCTCGACGGACACCGAGCCGGCGGTCATCAAGCCGAAGGTTGCCCGCAAGAAGATCGCCGCTCCGAAGTCGGAGTAACCGGCCGATCCTGTCTTTGACGAACCCCGCCCCTGCGGGGTTCGTCTCTTTATTCCCACCTCTATTCGTTTTCCTACTCAATGAGCACCACCATCTCCGCCCAAATGGTCAACGACCTCCGCGCCCAGACCGGCGCCGGTCTCATGGATTGCAAGCGCGCCCTCGTCGAGACGAAGGGCAACGTCGAGGAGGCCATCACCCTCCTGCGCAAGAAGGGCGCGGCCTCCGCCGCCAAGAAGGCCGACCGTCTCGCCAAAGAGGGCGTGATCGAGAGCTACATTCACCTCGGCGGCAAAGTCGGCGTCATGATCGAGGTCAACTGCGAGACGGACTTCGTGGCCCGCAATGACGAGTTCCGCGCGTTTGTGAAGGACCTCTGCCTGCACATCGCCGCGGCCAGCCCGCTGTATGTGAGCCGTGACCAAGTGCCGGAAGCCGATCTCGCCTCGGAGCGTGACATCGCCGCCGCCCAGGTGGCCGGCAAGCCGCCGGCGGCGATCCAGAAGATCGTCGAGGGCAAGCTGGAGAAGTTCTACTCGACCGTCGTGCTGCTCGACCAGCCCTTCGTCAAGGTGCCGGAGAAGACGATCAAGGAGATCATCACCGAGCAGATCGCGAAGACCGGCGAGAACATCCAGGTCCGTCGCTTCGTCCGCTTCCAGCTCGGCGCCTGAGTCGCTGCCGGCGCATCGCTTTCAAGGCGCCCCGTCCAAGGCGGGGCGCCTTTTTTGTGCCTGCCCGGGTCGTGTTTTGCCGTGTCATCGTGGGGCCCCGGTCTACGATACCCGACGTCATGAGCATGAAGGTTACGCGGGTACAGATCATCAGCCGCGGTCTCACCAACCGCTGCCCCAATTGTGGAGGGCGCACGCTCTTCAAACCCGGCACGCTGTTTGAAGTGAACAAGGCCTGCAGCCAGTGCGGCCTTCGCATCGAGCGGGATGAAGGCGGGTTCCTGGGCGCCCTTTCGCTCAACTACGGCGTGACGTTGGTCTGTTTCCTCGTGCCGGTGATGCTGCTTGGGGTCTATCACGTGATCAGTTACACCACGGCGGCGGTCGTCGCTGCCGTCGGGGCGATCGTGTTCCCGGCGCTGTTCTACCGGTCTTCCCGCAGCTGGTGGCTGATGAACTACTACCTCGTACTACCTCACCACCTGCCCGCCAACCTCGAGCGTCGGGAGGGTGAGGACGAGAATCTCTGATCGTGGACGGCCTTTGGTGCGGTCCGTCCCGCTTCGGTTGCGGATCAAAATGGGGCGGCCAACGGGATTCGAACCCGCGACCCCAAGAATCACAATCTTGACCTTGCCATTTCGCATCGTTTCACAAGTCTTGCGTAAGCATCGCAAATAAAGCCTACTTACGAGGGACTTACGCAAAATGAGCGCGAACACTTACGAAGCCGAAAACAGCGTTGAGAATGAAAAAAAGGGGACACCAAGGGGACACCAAGCCGAGGTGTCCCCTTTTCCGGTGTCACCCCAAGAGCCGCGGAAGGTGGCGCGTTTGGCCAAGACTGCGGTGGATTACTGGAAGCCGCGCGTTCGCCCGCGCGTTCTGAAGGACGGCACCGAAACACCGGAATTGTACGTGCGCCTGAAGCGAGGCGGCCGGGAGGCGTGGTTCAATCTCGCGACCGCAAACCGACTCGAGGCCGCCCGCAAGGCCCGCGACCTGTGGGTTCAGGTGCAGGCCAAGGGACTGGTGGCCGTCCAGGTGGCCATGCGGCCGGACCCGAGGCCGGAGCGACCGGCAACGGTCGGGGAGTTGCTCAAGGTCGCCCGTGAAAAGCTCAAGGTGCGGCCGTCGACGTTGGGGCAATACGAGATCAGCCTCCGCACTCTGACCGCGGGCCTGCTGAAGCTGAAGCGCACCCCGGACGTTTACCGGGCGGGATCGGCCGCAAACGTGGCATGGCGGACGAAGGTGGAATCCGCGAGGCTCGACCTGTTCACCGCGGAGCGAATCACGGCTTGGCAGGAAGCCTATGTTGCCGAGGCCGGCACCGACCAACTTGCGCGCCAATCGCGCGAGAACGGAGCGCACGCCACAATCAGAAATGCCCGCGGATTCTTCAGCCCAAAGCACGTTGGGAAGCTCCGCGGGATTCTTCGCCTACCTGAGCCGCTACCCTTTGCCGGCGTCAGCGCGCCCAACTCCACCCGGCGATTCAATACGAAGGTGGACCCCCGCAAGCTCTACGCTGCCGGGCTTGCCGAGCTCAAAGACGACGTGCTGACGGCGTTTCTGCTGTGCATTGCTGGCGGACTGAGGCGAGGGGAGGCAGACATGCTGCCTTGGGGTGGCGTCGAGCTCGCGCGCGGCGTAATTTCGATTGAGACGACGCAGTGGTTCACGCCGAAGACAGAGGAGTCCAAGCGGACGGTACCACTTGCGCCGGACGTTGCCGCCTACCTCCGCAAGCTACGAAAGAAACGGCCCGAGGATGACTTCGTGCTGCGCGGCATGCCACCCGAGAAGGTGCGCGACCTGAAGGACACCCGCTGTGCATGCTGGCGTGCCCTGAGGGACTGGCTGAAGCAGCACGGCTTCAAGTCGCCCAACCCGGTTCATGAGCTGCGCAAGCTCTCAGGGTCGCTGATCTACCAGACCGCCGGCATCGAGGCCGCCCGACGGCACCTAGGCCACCGCGACATTTCCACGACGGCGGCATCCTACCTGACCGACAATGCCGCCGTCGTCCAGTTGGCCGCTCCGGTGTCCACCGGCTCGAAGGACGGAGGACGCCATGCCTAAGCGCGGCCAGCCCCTCAAACCCTTCCCCGGTCTGGACACGATCAATGCCGAATTGTGGGCGGGAAAGACCGGCCTGCACGCCGTGCGGGGCAAGCTCTCCGTTGCGGACGTGTCGCGCGTCGTTCTATTTGCCGTCGCGCCGTTCGATCACTCGGGCAACGTCACGAAGGCCTTACTCACTTTCCCCGGAATCCGAATCGAGGGCGACCCGCACAACATGCTGGAATGGTTCGCCAGGATCTACCGCAAGAACCCGGACGACTGCTTGCGCGTTATGCAGGCCGTGACGAATCACATGCGGAAGCGGACGGCGGTGCAAAAGGCAGTTGCCGCGGACACGACGTCCACAAACGAGGAGATCGCGAATCGGATCAACGCCCAGACAAAACAAAGCGTTACCGGAGACGGACCGAAGAAGGCGCGTCAAAAGCTCAGGGCGGGATGGGGGAATATCAGCGCCGCCGAGGCCGACGAATAAGGGAGCGATTTCGCCGTTCCTGCTCCCCGAATCGTTGCGGGGAAAAGGCTATGGTTGCGGAGTGAAAAGCACTCATCCGCAACCAAAGCCCGACACCGCCGACCGTCTTTTGACGTTCCGCGAGGTTGGCGAAAGAATTGGCTCGCGCTGCAAGACCGGGCACTACGCCCGCTCCCTTGCCGACAAGGGCCTTATCCGCGCCGTTCGACTGAACGGGCGCGTCATCCGGTATAGTGAAGCAAGCGTTCGCGCGCTGATCGAAGGCAAGGCCCCTGTCGTTGGAGGTGCCGCGTGAGCAAGACCGCCCTCCGCGAAAACCGAGTCAGCCGATCCGGTCGCACAAAGATCGAGCGCCGCGTCGCCCAGCGCCAACGGCTCGACGCAACCTTGCGCCGTACTCGTGCCGGCGTCGCAACCCCGCTGCCGCGATGAATTCGAATCAATACGAGATTCACCTGCCGCGTAACCACCCGCCGGATACGCCGGATCCTAAGCTGATTTTCAAAGCATTCCAGGACGCGAAGCTTCTAGGCGACGACGAGGAGGCCGAACGCCTGCTCGAGCGTTGGCGGTCGCTGCAACCGAGGAGGCCGGGTGAGCACGAATGAAAAGAAAGGTAACTTCGTCCAATTCCCCCTTTGCCTTCTAGCGACGAAGGAGACGTTCGAAACATGGGGAAAACTCGGATTTTGCTACGGCGTCGTCCACTTCATGGATGAGACGCGCGACCCAGATACGCCGCCCTTTGAGTGCACGAGCGCGAAGGGGACTACAACCAAACGCCGCGAAAGCGAACTCCAGCGCGCTCGCGACGTGATCGGATTTCAAGGCGGATGCCCCGAAACCTACTTGTGGAATTATCGGGCTGCATCAGCGCGAATCAATTCGTGGACGATGGCGCACGGGAAAACATTCCCTGTGCGACTGTCTCGGACATATTATTTCGAGGTTCGTGATGAGCAAATACTCACCGAAGCTCAGATCCGCATCTTCCTTGGGCTTGGCTCGCTGATCGGCATGAAGGACTACGCGAGAGCTGGATGGCCTATGATACAGGCTCGCGCCGCGGGATGGCTTCGTCCGCTCACCGAGTTGGAGAAGAAAGGCCCAGGCGTCGGCATACTCTATTCCCGCGGACAGATTGATCGCGCGGTCGAAGAGCTGACCAGCCGTGGCTTTCTCGCGTCCTTCACGTACAACAATGGGGAGCGCTGGTGGACTCACAAGCTCACGCCCGACGAACTCGCTGAGAAGATCGCGAACCGCAAGACATGGCGGGCAAACCGGCTTTCCGATCAGGCTAAGCGCAATGCGGAAGTGTCCGCTCGCATCAACGCCATGAAGAAGGGCAAGCCGCCCGCTTATTAACGTGCACGCGCTTATTAACGTGCACGCAGCGTCTGAAGAAAAGATATCGCGCGCAGGTCTCGCGCAGGTCTCGAACTGGTTTCGCGCACGCCCCCGTGCACGCCCCCGCGCAGGATGCCGCGCACGCCCCCGTGCACGTTAATAGAAACATGGCGTAGTAGAAACGTCTGATAGCAGAAACATGGAGATGAGAAACATGGAGAGCGAGCGGCGCGCGCGGGGCGCGCTCAGCGTCTCTTTCTTTCAGCCGTCATCACTCCCACCCGTGCACCCCGTTGACGCCGTGCCGTGTAGCGTGAACACATCCGCAATCGGCTTCATGGCACAGGGCGCAAGCAACCCGCTCGCCACGCTTGAACTGATCGGCGCCGCCGAAACCGCGAAGATCCTAGGCGTCGTTCCGTCGTGCCTCTCCAACCAAGCCCGCCGCGGTCGATTCCTGATCGAGCCGGCCGTGACCACCGTCGATGGCCGGAAATTCTGGCATCGCCCCGACGTCGTCCGCGCAGCCCAGCTGCTCGCCGCGAAGAACGAAACCGCCCCCACCGCCACCCCGTGAATCTGCCGATCGACTTTACCCTCCGCGCCAACACCGCGCAGTTTACGCGCGCCGTCGCCGGCGCCGAGACCCGCCTTCAGGGCTTGAAGAAGTCGCTAGCCTCTTTTGGTGGAGGCAACCTCGCGGGCGCCATCGGAATCGCTGGCCTGATTTCCGGCTTTCTTGGCGCGCTCAAGTCTGCCCAGGCCTTGCGTGGCGAACTCGAATCCGCCGGCAAGCCCGTCGATGGCATGGTACGCAACGCGGCCGAACTCGGCGACGCGTTCGACTCGGCTGCCGGTGCGGTCAAACGACTCGCTGTGAATGCACTTGGCGCATTGGCCGAAGTAGGTGCTGGCGCGCGTCGGCTGATCCAAGGCGTCAGCGCGGCGGAAGAGGATGCCGCCCGTGCGCTGGCCCGGTCCACCGAAAAGGCAGCCGTCGAGGCAGAGAAGCGCCTTGCTGAGGCGCGCGCTGCAAACTCGCCGGAAAGGATCGCCGAAGCCGAGCGCAAGCTCGCGGACCTGCGCCGGGAGAACGCGATGCGCGCCAGCGACAGCGAGGGCAAACTCGTACTGCTCCTGTCCCGCAAGATTGAGCTTGAGCGCGAGCGCGACGCACTCGGCGCCAAGACTGTCGCACGACTTGAAAAGGAATTGGAGATCGGGAAGTTGAATCAGCAGATCGACGAGCAGCGCACGACGGTCGCCAAGGAAGCAGCCGAAGCCGCAGAGCGTGAGGCGAAAGCCGCAGAGGAAATCGCCGGCCTGCAATCCCGTCGCCGTGAGCTCATGGGCCAGCGCGACCAGATCATGCGTGAGCAGGCCACGGCGAAGGCCGACCGTATCTTGCCTAGCATTGAGCAACTGGCGGCCCGCGCCGATGCCAACCAACAGGCCCGCGCCAGCTATGGTCTCGGTTCCGATGGACAACTCGTGGACGCGCTGGATCCGAACGACCCCGCCCTTCGTGCGCAGCGTGCGCTCCAACTCGAACAGCAGGCACGTGACGCCGCGCTATCCGGCGACCCCGTCCAGGCATTGCAGATGGCCCCGCAATTTCAGGCGGAAGCCGAAGAACTGCGTCGATCCCTCGCCGGCTCCGTGCAAAGCCGCGACAGCGACCTTGAAGGCCAGTTTCGGTCCGCCCTTGAGGAAACCAACGCGAAGTTGGATGAGATCGCCACGGGAATCCGGGACTGGGGGAAGGCTTCGATTTAACGTATGCACATCCTCAATACACGAAAAGTCGTCACCGACGCCGCCCGTGCCGAGATCAAGCGGCTGAAGCGCCGCCAGGCCGTCCTCATGGAGCGCCGCCGCGTTCTCGAAGAACTGATCGCCGAGCAAGAGGCCAAGGCGACGCGGCCCGACAAACCCGTTTCCGAATGATCAATCTATCCCCAAAACTCGCCCAGGCCGCAGCACGCGCTGAACTCGAAGAGGTGCGGGCAAAGACGGACGCATGGAGGCGAGCGAAAGACGCACTTGAGTCTTTGTCCGCGAAGGACGCGCTGGCAGTTCACGAGGAACTGGCCAAACGCTGGCCGAACGAATTCGGCGAAGCACGCGACAAGGTGCGCGAACTCGTGGCGAGGGACGCAGAGATCGCCCGCCTG
>CAYZBG010000127.1:4919-9163 GCA_964476565.1 uncultured Opitutus sp. | reverse complement strand
GGTCCGGCCGGACGGTGGTCGCCGTTCTGCTCGAGGGAGCCGTCGTAGTAGCCGTCGTAGAGGACAGGGCCGTTGTCGCTCGAGAAGATCACGAGGGTGTTCTCGGTCAGCTTGAGCGACTCGAGCGTCGCCATGATGACGCCGATGCCCCAGTCCATCTGCACGACCGCGTCGCCGCGTACACCGAGGCCGCTCGAGCCGCGGAAGCGCGGATGCGGCAGGCGCGGCACGTGGTTCTCGTGCACGGCGTAGAAGAGGAAGAACGGCTGCTCGCGGTTGCGCTCGATGAAGCCGACCGCCTCGCGGAGAAACTCGTCGGGCAGCTCCTCATCGGTCCAACGCGCCGCCTTGCCCCCCGTCATGTAGCCGATGCGGCTGGTGCCGTCGACGATGGTCTTGGCGTGCTGTTCGTCGGCCTGATTCTTGAGCAGGTGCGGGTGGGAGATCCCGGTCGGCTCGGAGCGGAGCGGGCTCTCCGGAGCCGGATTCTCGTAACTCACCTGGATGGGATCAGCCGGGTCGAGATTGATGATCCGTCCGTTGCGAATGTAGACGGTGGGCACGCGGTCCACCGTGGCGGCGATGTGGAAGGAGTAACCGAAGCCGAGTTCGCGCGGGCCGGGAGCGATCTCGCCATTCCAGTCGAGCGGTTGGTCGGATCGACCGAGGCCGAGGTGCCACTTGCCGACGAGTCCGGTCGAATAGCCGCGGCCGGCCAGCATCGAGGCGAGCGTGGGCTTTGCCGGGTCGATCAGCAGCGGCGCGTTGCCGGGCAGGATGATGGCTTCGGGATTGCGGAAGCCGTACTCACCCGTGAGCAGCGAATAGCGGGAGGGCGTGCAGGTCGATGACGTGGCATAGGCCGAGGTGAACCGCACGCCGCGCTCGGCCAGGCGGTCGAGGTTGGGCGTGGCCACGGCCTTGGCTCCGTACGCGCTCAGGTCGCCGTACCCGACGTCGTCGGCGTAGATCACGATGATGTTGGGCGTACGTGACGGCGTGGCTGCACGGGCCAGGGGGAGCAGGACAACGCACAATAGGAGAGCGAGGAGACGTGGAAGCATAGGATCAGGCGGGGGCAACGGCGGGGCAGGGCGGAGGGCAACCCGGTGGCCGGCGACGGAGAACATGATCCCGAGGCGCCGGCGCCGGGCTTGGGCGGGCCGGCATCCTACAAGTGCGCGACCGACTTGCGAACTCACCCGTTCGGGGGAAACCGGAGTGGGGACGATGGCAAAGATTGGACAGCACGCATGACTGACATACCGTTGCTCTCTACCCCTCCCCATGGCTTTGCATGCTGCGTTGGCCCCCCGCGACGGTTTGGCCCGTGCGCGTTTCTCGCGCCGTTGGCGGCGTTGCCTTGGCTGGTGGGTGTTTGCGGTGCTGCTGCCCTTGGCGAGCGCGGCGGCCGAGAAACTCGTCACCGCTGCAGCCGTCCGTCATCTCGTCGCCGCCGAGGCCGCCGAAGGCCGGCCGGTCGAGCTGACCGGCACGGTGGTGGGCATTTCCGAATCCAACCCGGCCTTCGTCCTCATCGACGAGACGGACGGCGTCTACGTGCGGAATCACCGCGTCATGAACGTTCGGATCCGCATCGGCGACCGGGTCGCGCTCGCGGGGGTGACGGCTCCGGGCGACTTCGCCCCCATCGTTGTGGCTTCTTCCATCCGCAACCTCGGCTCCGCGCCGCTGCCGCCCCCGCCCCGGCCGAGCCTCGCCGAGGTGGCGACCGGAGGTTTCGACGCCGACTGGGTCGAGATCGAGGGCGTGGTGCGCGACGCCCAGATCGTGCCTCGGATGTCCGACCCGAACGAGAAGGCGACGATGCTCGTCCTGTCCTGGGCGGAGACGCGCCTCAAGGTGCGCGTGTTGGCCCCGCTCGACGTGACCAAGCTGATCGACGCCCAGGTGCGGGTGCGCGGCGTGTGCTTCAATCTGCACAACCCCAACCGCCAATTCGTCAGCGCCAGCCTGCTCGCCGGGCGCCCCGATTTCGTCACAGTGCTGACGCCGCCGCCCGATGATCCCTTCGCCCTGCCACTGCGGCGCGCCGGCGAGTTGCTGCAGTTCGATCCCGACGGTTTCACCGGCCACCGCGTGCGCGTGCAGGGCGTGGTCACACGCCAGCAGACGGGCAACGCGCTCTGGATCCGCGATGGACGTCGCGGGCTGCGCGTGGTGTCGACGCAGTCGGGCGACATTTCGCCGGGCGACACCGTCGACATCGTCGGGTTCATCGACCGCGGCGGCTTTGCCCCCAGCCTTGGCGACGCCGTGTTCCGCCGCATCGCGAGCGGGGCACCGCCCGAACCCATTCGGATCGACACCCTCGCCGAGGCCGCCGAGCGCGAGGCGGACCTGATCGGGATCGAGGCGTTGCTGCGCGAGGTCCAGGCCGAGCCCGAGGGCATCCGTCTGTTGCTCGATTGGAACGGAACCACGATCGATGCCGTGCTGGAGGGCGCGAACCGGGCCAGTCTGCCGGACGACTGGCGTGCGGGCAGTCGCGTACGGGTGTCCGGCATCTGCGTGGTGCCGCCCATGCCCGCCAGCCGCGAAACCGGTCTCTGGTCCGTCAGCACGATTCGTCTCCTGTTGCGCGACACCGCCGACGTGGCCGTGACCGTACCCGCTCCGTGGTGGGATGCCGCGCGGGTCAACCAGGTCCTGGCCGGCAGCGCCGTCGTCCTGCTCGCCGCACTCGTGGTCCTCGTTGTTTCGTGGCGCCGCCAGGTGGTGCGACGCGAGACGGAGCGCAAGATGGCCGAGGCCGAGTTCTCCGCCATCCTCGGCGAGCGCAACCGCATGGCCCGCGATATTCACGACTCGCTCGCCCAGGGGTTGAACGCCGTCTCGATGCAGCTCGAACTGGCGAAAAACTCCGCGGCGCAGGGCACCGAGAAGGTCCTGCCTCACGTCACCACCGCTCACGTGATAGTCCGGAGCTGCCTCACCGAGGCGCGCGAATCGATCTGGAACATGCGTTCGCACGCGCTGGAGAAAGCCGACCTCGCGGGCGCGCTGGAGAACGTGCTCGCCCAGCTCAGCGCCGGTCTGCCCATGGAGACCAAGGTGGTCGTCACCGGTACGCGCCGGCGCCTCGCGCCGCAGCAGGAGAACGACCTCCTGCGCATCGGCCAGGAGGCGATTGCCAACGCGGTCAAACACTCCGGAGCCTCGCGGCTCGAGCTGCGGCTCGAGTTCCTGCCCAAGCTCGTCCGGCTGCGCGTGACCGACAACGGACGCGGCTTCCAGGTCGACCGCCAGGACGAGACCAAGGGCCACTACGGCCTAGCCGGCATTCGCGAGCGCGTCGCCCAGATGCATGCGCGCCTCGATCTCGTGAGCGGCCCCGCCGGCACCGAACTGACCGTGGAGGTACCTTCGCCCGACGGCAACGCGCCCCCCGGCGCCGACCGCGCCTGAAGGCTCCGCCCCGCGTTAACCTCTTCCCGCCGGATCCCATGACACCGCCGCCCGCTCCTGCCATTCGCGTCCTGATTGTGGACGATCATCCCACGTTTCGCATGGGCCTTGCCGCCTTGGTGAACTCGCAACCCGACATGACCGTGGCCGCGGAGTTCGAGAGCGGGGAGCGCGCGGTCGAGGCGTATGAGCCCGGCCACTACGACGTCGTGCTCATGGACCTGCGCCTGCCCGGGATGGGCGGGGTGGAGGCCACGTTGGGCATCATGAACCGCGACCCGCAGGCCCGCATTGTCGTACTCACCACCTATGACACCGACGAGGACGTGTACCGGGCGATCCAGGCCGGCGCGAAATCGTACCTGCTGAACGACATGTCGACCGAGCAGATCATCGGCACCCTCCGCGCCGTGTACAACGGTCTTGCCGAGCTTCCTTCCACTGTGGCCCAGCGGCTCGACGAACGGCTCAAGCGCCAGAACCTGACCGCGCGCGAGCAGGAGGTGCTGCTCCTGTTGGTGAAAGGACGCAGCAATAAGGAAATCGCCGCCTCCCTCTTCATCTCCGAGGAGACGGTGAAATCCCACCTCAAGACATTGTTTGGCAAACTCGGGGTGCGCGACCGCACCGACGCGGCCATCAGCGCGATCCGCCACGGGATCGTCCACCTCGGCTGAAGGTGCCGATGGTCGTAACCGGCTTTCCAGATGGGCG
This sequence comes from uncultured Opitutus sp., assembly GCA_964476565.1. GTDB lineage: Bacteria > Verrucomicrobiota > Verrucomicrobiia > Opitutales > Opitutaceae > CAMAXB01. Next base: position 5,020 of record CAYZBG010000127.1, on the reverse strand, counting down.
GGTGTATCCCGCGCCCGCCTCCGACAACGCAAATCCTACTCAGAGGAGCCCGCTCCACCTAGGGTTCGAAGGTAGGGCGGTTTCTCCGAAACCGCCGGGTC
>CAYZBG010000127.1:0-4819 GCA_964476565.1 uncultured Opitutus sp. | reverse complement strand
GAGGCAGGGGGTGTGACGCGGAGGGATGCGGACGGCTCGGAGAGCCGTCCCTACCGAAACGAGACGCTACGAAGTGGGGTGGGCGGGCGCGTCCCGCGCCCGCCTCCGACAACGCAAATCCTACTCAGAGGAGCCCGCTCCACCTTGGGTTCGAAGGTAGGGCGGTTTCTCCGAAACCGCCGGGTCGAGGCAGGGGGTGTGACGCGGAGGGATGCGGACGGCTCGGAGAGCCGTCCCTACCCAAACGAGACGCTACGAAGTGGGGTGGTCGGGTGCATCGCGCGCCCGCCTCCGACCACGCAAACCATGCGCGGAGAAACCCGTGCCTCCGCCGCAGATCCGAGGGTAGGGCGGTTTCTCCGCAACCGCCGCCGTGTGGCAGGTGCATGGGCGTGTCGGCCGGGCGCGCGCCGCCGGTTTCCCCCGATCAGGTGATGGCGACCCGCGGCGGTTTCTGGTGTAATCCGTCCGCCGCGGGACTCGTTACCCCGGTGTTCACCCCAACCTCCGCCTGGCTTCAACCCTCCGTCCGTCCCGGTTGCGTCCTTTGCCGATGCATTCCGGGCCTGTGTTTACCCTACCATGACCAAGAACCCATCGCTCGTCAGACTCCTGCCCCTGCTCTGGGGCTCCGGGGCCCTCGCCCTCGGACAAGTCGCGCCCACTCCTGCGGCGCCCGCCGCCCCCGCCGAAACCCCGGCCGTTGAGCTCAGCCCCTTCGTCGTCGAGTCGACGGAGGAGTCCGGCTACATGGCGAACAACACCCTCGCCGGCACCCGCCTCAACACCAGCCTCAAGGACATCGGCGCCGCCGTCTCGGTCTACACCGAGGAGTTTCTCAATGACATCGGCGTGCAGAACCTCGAGGACATCCTCACCTACACGGCGGGCACCGAGGGCGGCGGCATCAACGGCAACTTCTCCGGCATCAGCGGCGAGTCGTCGGATGCGGCCCGCGAAGACCCGTCGGCCGTCAACCGCGTTCGCGCTCTCGCGACCGCGACCCGCACGCGCGATTATTTTCCCACCGACATCCCGTCGGACACCTTCAACTTCGGCACCCTCACGGTCAGCCGCGGCCCCAATGCCGTGCTCGCCGGCATCGGCAGCGCCGGCGGCGTCATCGACTCCTCCCTTCGCCAAGCCACCTTCAAGGACGGCAACCAGGTGGTCTTCCGCTTTGGCGAGTACGGCACCCACCGCGAGGAGCTGCACGTCAACCGCGTGATTGTCCCGAACCGCGTCGCCCTCCGGCTCGACCTGCTCAACGAGAAACAGGGCTTCCGGCAGAATCCCACCTACGAGAAGGACCGCCGCCTCTACGCCGCGACCCAGATCCGTCTGTTCGAACCCAAGGCGGGCGGGGTGTTCGGACGCACCACGCTGCGCGCCAACTTTGAACAAGGCGACATCGAGGGCGTTCCGCCCAACCAGCTCCCGCCGATCACGAGCCTCCAGTCGTGGTTCGGTAACGCGAATCCGGCGCTCGACAAATGGTACGTGAATGGCGCCCTGCAGCAGACCTTCGGCGGCAATGGCGTCCTCGTCCCCAACAACGCGGTCCTCGGCGGCTTTCCGCTCTTCCGCAACTGGGCGCTGATCTACGCCGATCCGACGGCCACCACCGCCGGGGTTGGCTTCGGTGACGCCGACCTCGCCGCCGTTCAGGGCTTCATGGGCGCCATCCCCGGCGCCCCCCAGGGTCCCGGCGGTTTCCTGCGCGGTACCGGCGACATCAATCGTGTCCGCGCTGGCTACTTCCGCACGCGTCTGACCGATCGCAACGTCTTCGATTACTACGAGGAGCTCATGACGGGGGCCTTCGACTTCCGCCGTCAGGAGTTTGACGCGCTCGATGTCCGGTTGGAGCAACTGCTGCTCGGCGGCAAGGCCGGCTTCGAGCTCGCCTTCAACAAGCAGGATTTCTCCACCGCGCGCGATTTCGCCTTCGGTAACGGCGACGAGGAGATCTACATCGATGCCTCGCGGTTCCTCAGCGTGCGCTCGACCGCCTATCCCAACGGCATCCCGAATCCGAACTTCGGCCGGCCCTTCATCATCTCCCGCGATGTCTTCCGCGATCAGCTCAACACGACCGATCGCGAGGCCTCCCAGGCCACGGCGTTCTTCCGGCACGACTTCACCAAGAGCGAGTCGCGCTGGGCGCGTTGGCTGGGCCGCCACACGGTGTCCGGCCTTGTCTTCCGCACCGACATCGAGCGCACCAACCGCACCTACGGCAGCACGTGGGATCCGGCCGGCGCCTTGAACCCGCTCACGAGCATCGCGCAACCTCCGGGCACGTTCGCCGCGCAGGTCAACGCCTGGTTCTACCTCGGCGACTCCTTGATCAACGCCAACAGCCTGTCCGACGCCCGCATCCAGGCGATCAGCGGCTCGCGGCCGGAGTTCGGCGAGACCTACACCTTGCGCGTCTACGATCCGACCTCGCGCTCGTTCGTCACCGGCACGAGCCGCCCCCTGCGCATCCTCAGCAACCTGCGCGGTCAGGTCGAGGAGGTCAGCTCCGAGGCTCTCACTCTCCAGAGCCAGTGGTTCTCCGACCACCTCACGACCCTCGTCGGCTGGCGCAATGATGAATCCACCGCGCTCACCTCGATCGACCTGCCCCGGTTGCCCAATGGCGACCGCGACGAATCGCAGTTCTCGTTCCTGCCCGCGTCCACGCAGACTCAGGAAAGCTGGACCAAGAGCGTCGTCCTGCGTTACCCGGACCGCCTCTTCGGCGAGCTGCCATTCGGCGCCGACCTGCGCGTCTTCTGGAACGATTCGGAGAACTTCAATCCGGTCGGCCAGCGCCGCAACATCTGGAACGAGGAGCTCGGCTCGCCGTCCGCCGCGACGGAAGAGATCGGCCTCTCGCTCAGCCTCTTCCGCGGCAAGCTCGACTTCCGCTTCACCAGCTACGAGACGTCCATCGTGGGCGATGCCGTCGGAGGTGTGCCCAATCCGTACCAGTACCAGAACGCTATGATCGTCCGCATGACGGGCGCTCATCAAGCCGGCCTCATTCCGAGTCAGTTCGGCTACATTCATCCGACCTTCAACACCTTCGAGGACGTGGCGCGGGCCTACTTCGAGGCCATCCCGGCGCGCCTCCGCGCGAACATGGGACCCGACAAGAACTTCAACCCGGAGTTCATCGGCACCGGCGCGACCTTCGGCTGGGATCCCGACACGATCACCAACCTGACGTCCGTCAGCGACACCGTCTCCGAGGGTCTCGAGTTTGAAGTGATCTGGAATCCGACGCCGAGCTGGCGCATCGCCGTGAACGCTTCCAAGAACGAAGCGGTCAAGGCGAACGCCGCCGCGGAGGAGCTCGCCTTCGCCTACGAGTGGATCTCCAACCTGCAGACCCTGTATGGCGGCGCACTGAGCCGCGGCTCGCGCAATCCGCCGACCGAGACCCTCCCGCCCATCCCGCAGTACCGCGGCGAAACGGTCAGCCAGATCGAAACCGCCAACGCCCTCTCCGGCACCCGCTCGCCGGAAATCCGCGAGTGGCGCTTCAACCTCGTCACCCGTTACGAGTTCCGCACCGGTCCGCTCCGGGGCTTCTCCATCGGCGGCGCCGCCCGCTGGCAGGACAAGGCCGGCATCGGCTATCCGTTCATCGAGAACGAGGCCGGCAACGAGGTGGCTGATCTCTCCAATCCGTATTACGGACCCGAAGAGTTCAACCTCGACGCGTCCCTCGGCTATCGGCGCAAGATCAACCTCTTCGGCACCGACGTCGATTGGAACATCGGCCTGAACATCCGCAACCTCGTGGCCGACGACGAACTCATCCCGATCAAGGCCAACGCCGACGGCACCTACGGCACCGTGCGCGTTCCGCCGTACCGGATGTGGTCGCTGAACAACTCGTTCCGCTTCTGATCTCATCGGCGACGCGCGGAAGGTCCCGCGCGCCGCGTTCTAGGTCGAATCCCGAAGGGCGGGCGCAGCGATGCGCCCGCCCTTTTTGTCTCCAAAGGTAGGGCGGTTTCTCCGAAACCGCCGTTCTGCTCCGGTGGGCGGACGCGTCCCGCGGCCGCTTCCGAATAAGTCAGTCAACGCGCGGAGCGACCCGCGCATTCACCTTGGATCCGGCGCGCTTCACGCCTCACAGCCGGACCCGCCGCAGGCGCAGGGCGTTCGCCACGACGCTGATCGAGCTCAGGCTCATCGCTGCGCCGGCAAACATCGGGTTGAGCAGCCATCCGGTCAGCGGGAAGAGTGCGCCGGCCGCGAGCGGCAGCCCGGCCACGTTGTAACAGAAGGCCCAGAACAGGTTCTGCTTGATGTTGCGCAGCGTGGCGCGAGCGAGGTGCACCGCGCGGACGAGAGCCGCGAGGTCGCCCTTGACCAGTACGATGCCCGCACTGTGCATCGCGACATCCGTGCCGGTGCCCATCGCAATGCCGACGTTTGCCGCCGCCAGGGCCGGTGCGTCGTTCAAGCCGTCGCCGGCAAACACCACGGTTTCGCCGCGGGCCTGATGCTCCCGCACGAGGAGCTGCTTCTGCTCGGGCGTCACGTCCGCGTGTACACCGTCGAGTCCGAAGTCTGCCGCCAGCCGCTCGGCAACCGCCCGGCGGTCGCCCGTCACCATCACAACGCGCAGGCCTTCCGCGCGCAGGGCCGCGACCGCCTCGCGGCTGGTCGGCTTCGGCGGATCCTCCAGGGCGATGATGCCGGCGGGCTTTCCGTCGATGCGCACGCTCACCAGTGTGGCGTGCGGCCGGTCGGCGAGTGTGAGCTCGGCCGGGGCCCGGCCGACGTCCACGCGCCGCCCGTCCACCGTCGCACTGAC
>CAYZBG010000126.1:0-9743 GCA_964476565.1 uncultured Opitutus sp. | reverse complement strand
AGTGCCACACTGATGAAGGCCGCGAGCGCGGGCTCCGGGGCGGGCGATTGGGGCCAGCCGAGCACGAGCCGGCTCTCCGGGGCGGGACCCTCGAGCGGGCGAAAGGCCACCTCGGGCGGGAGCGTGCGCGCCTCGGACGGACACATGAAGGTCGCGCCGAGACCGGAGCGCACGAGGCCGATGCCGTTGGCGCGCGGCCAGACCTCCTCGGCGATACGCGGCGTGACGCCGGCCCGCGCGAAGGCGGCGAGCACACGGTCGTAGAAGCCGGGATTGTGCGTGCGCGGAAAGAGCACGAACGGCGTGTCGGCGAGGTCGCGAAGGCGCAGGGTGGGGCGCGCGGCCAGCGCGTGGTCGGCGGGCAGAAGCACGCCGTTCTTCTCGCGTAGCAACTGGTGGGTCTTCATGCCCGGCGTGGTCGCATCGGGATGGAAGAAGCCGCAGGCAATCTCGCCGGCTTGCAGGGCGGTCAGCTGGGCCGACGTGGGCATTTCGTTCAGCTCAAGCCGAATGCCGGGATAGCGCCGGTGGAACTCGCGCAGGATGCCGGGCAACACGGTCGCCATGGCGAGCCCGGTGAAGGCTATCCGCACATGGCCCACCTCGCCGCCGCTCACCGCGCGCAATTCGGTGGCGATGCCGGCGAGCGAGCGGAGCAGCGGCTCGGTCCGTTCCAGCAGGGCCCGTCCGGTGGCCGTCAGTTCGACCCGCCGGCGCGAACGCACGAAGAGCGTGACGCCCAAGGCCTGCTCGAGCTGGGCGATCTGCCGGCTCAAGGCCGGCTGGGCGACCGCCAGCGCCTCGGCGGCCTTGCGAAAATGCAAGGCGCGCGCGACTTCCCGGAAGTAGACGAGGTGCCGCAGCTCGAATGGGAACTGATACTCACGAGGCATCACAGAAGACGAAACAAGTATTTCGCGGCATGGCAACTTTTTGGTAGGATGCGGTCCTGCTCGTTGCCGGACGCCGTCGTTCGGCCGGCGGTGGAACCCCTCGTTCCGTCGTCGCCTTCTGGTTCACACCCGCCCTCTCTTCTTCACTCCAATGGCTAAATCACTGTTTCAAAAAGTCTGGGACGCACACGCGGTGCGCAAGCTGGCCAACGGCCAGACCCAGTTGCTCATCGGCACCCACCTGATCCACGAGGTCACGTCGCCGCAGGCGTTCGGCATGCTGCGCGACCTCGGCCTCAAGGTGCTGATGCCGCATCGCACGTTTGCGACCGTCGACCACATCGTGCCGACGAACGAACTGGTGGAGCCGTACAAGGATCCGCTGGCGCAGGCGATGATGGATGAGCTGCGCAAGAACTGCAAAGAGTTCGGCCTGACCTTCTTTGACCGGGCCACGGGCAAGCAGGGCATCGTGCACATCGTCGGGCCCGAGCAGGGCATCACGCAGCCAGGCACGACCATCGCCTGCGGCGACTCGCACACGTCCACGCATGGGGCGTTCGGTGCCATCGCCTTCGGCATCGGCACGAGCCAGGTGCGCGACGTGCTCGCGACCCAGACCATGGCGCTGGGTGCGCTGAAGGTCCGTCGCATCGAGGTGAACGGAAAGCTGCGCGCAGGCGTGTACGCGAAGGACGTGATTCTGCACATCATCCGGATCCTCGGCGTCAACGGCGGCACGGGCTACGCCTACGAGTACGCGGGTTCGGTGTTCGACGGCTTCTCGATGGAAGAGCGCATGACCGTGTGCAACATGTCGATCGAAGGCGGGGCGCGCGTGGGCTACGTCAATCCCGACGAGACCACGTTCGCCTACCTCAAGGGCCGTCCGTACTCGCCGCAGGGCGCGGCGTGGGATGCGGCGGTGGCGCGCTGGAAGTCCTTCGCGTCCGATCCGGGCTGCCACTACGACGACGTCGTCAAAATCGACGCCGCCGACATCGCCCCGACGGTCACGTGGGGTATCAATCCCGGCCAGGGTATCTCGATCAACGAGACCATCCCGGACCCGGCGAAGGCGGCCTCGGCCGACGAGAAGGCCGGCATCGAAGAGGCGCTGGCCTACATGAAGCTGCCTCCGGGCGCGCCGATCAAGGGCACGAAGATCAACGTCGCCTTCCTCGGCTCCTGCACCAACGGACGCCTCTCCGACTTCCAGGAGGTCGCGAAGTACATCAAGGGACGCAAGGTCGCCCCGGGCGTGCGCGCCATCGCCGTGCCCGGTTCGCAGATCGTCGCGGCCCAATGCGAGAAGCAGGGCATCGACAAGGTGCTCACCGAGGCGGGCTTCGAGTGGCGCGCCGCGGGTTGCTCGATGTGCCTCGCGATGAACCCCGACAAGCTCATCGGTGACGAGCTCTGCGCGTCGTCGTCCAACCGCAACTTCAAGGGCCGCCAGGGTTCCGTCACCGGTCGCACCGTGCTGATGAGCCCCGTCATGGTCGCCGCCGCCGCCGTCACCGGCAAGGTGGCGGACGCCCGGGAGGTTTTCGCGGTCAACTGACCGCGGGAACAGTTGAAGAGGGAAGTTGAAGTTTAAGCCCGATCATCAGGCCAGGCCCAACTTCGTCTTCTTGCACTTAAACTTTCGACTTAAACTTTAGAATCATGGCTCTCGAAAAAATCACCACCGTTTCCGGCAAGGCTGTCCACGTCCCGGGCAACGACATCGACACCGACCGCATCATCCCGGCGCGCTTCATGAAGTGCGTCACGTTCGACGGGCTGGGCGAGTTCCTCTTCTACGACGTGCGTCACACGCCGGAGGGCAAGCCGACCGGTCACCCGATCGACCGGCCCGAACATAAAGGCGCGAAGATCCTGATCTCCGGCGCCAACTTCGGCTGCGGCTCCTCCCGCGAGCATGCACCGCAGGCGATTCACAAGGCCGGTTTCCGGGCCGTCATCGCTGAGAACTTTGCCGAGATCTTCTTTGGCAACAGCACCACCCTCGGCATTCCGTGCGTCAACGCCACCCGCGAGGACATCGCGAAGCTGGCGGCCGCGATCGAGAAGAATCCCGCCCTCGAGGTCACGGTCGACGTGGCCGCGCGCGAGGTGCGCTTTGGTTCCGACAAGATTGCGATCACCCAGCGCGACTCCGCCCGCGACGCCTTGATCAACGGTCGCTGGGATGCCATCGGCGAGCTGATCGATGGGATTCCGTCGGTGAAGTCCACCGCGGCCACACTGCCGTACCTGGCGGCCTGAGACTCCCGGTCCACCCCACGCCAACCGTAGGCGTATCCCACCTATCGCTCGGCGCAGCGGCACTCCTGCCGCTGTGCCGGGCGGTTGCGTTGGAAACCGTCGGTTCTGCGGTCGGTACCCGGAGGCAGCAACCGTGTGGCGGCGTCGTTTGCCGCCTTAAATTTAGCGCATGCGCGATTTGCGCGAACCTTTTGGCCTGAGTAAGCGTCTTACTGGCTTCGCTCTGCATCCTCGTTCCCTGCCATGATCGATATCTTCTCCGGCGCCGACATCCTCATCTACCCGCTCGGGCTCTGCTCGCTCGTGATGGTCTTCATCCTCTGCGAGCGCGCGTATTCGCTGCGCAATGCGGCGGTGATGCCGCAGGATCTGGTCGATGCCATCGTCGACGGAAAACCGATCACCGGGGGCCGCCATTCGGTGCTGTCGCGCATTGTGGAGTTCGCCGAGCGCCATCCGGGCGACGAGGGGGCGGTGAAGGCCTTTGCCCGCCTTGAGGTCAACAACATGGAGCGCGGGCTGCCTTACCTCGACATCATCTACGCCGCGGCGCCGCTCATGGGCCTGACCGGCACCGTGTGGGCCCTGCTCAAGGTCTTTTCCGGCATCTCAAGCGAGACCGGCCTGCCGGACCCGGTGCAGTTCACGAGTGGCGTGGCGCTGGCCCTTTCTGCGACCCTGCTCGGCCTCACGATTGCGCTCCCGGCGCTCATCGGCGGCGGGTACTTGCAGCGCCGGGTGGAGAACTACGCGGCGCGCCTCGACGTGCTCCTGGAACGCATCCTCAGCCGGTCGGCGAAGTCGTCCTCATGAGCGGACTCTACCAGCGCCGGCGCAAGCGGCCGGAGATGAACCTCCTGCCGCTGATCGACGTGCTCGTCATGTTGATCTTCTTCGCGTTCGTCACGATGCAGTTTCGCTCGGCGACCACGCTCAACATCACCCTGCCCAAGGTCGAGACGGCGGGGAAGAACGAGTTCAAAGGCGTCGTCACGGTCGGTATCGCGCCCGACGGTGTGCTGTCGGTCAACGGCCGGGCCGTGTCGGAGGCCCAGCTCGAACAGTTCCTCCGCGAGGTGCGCAACGTGGACCGCGATGTGTCCGTGCTCATCCGCGCCGACGAAACCACGCCGCTCAAGACGCTGGCCTTCGTGATGGATACCTGCCGCAAGCTCGGCCTGAACCGCTTTAGCCTGCAAAGCCGCTGAGTGCGCCCAAGGTCGGGTGACACAGGCATTCCTGCCTGTGAGGTTTGGGGGAGTCGGTGCCCGCTCCCGGATCACAGGCAGGAATGCCTGTGTCACGGGTTTGGCGGCTGACATTCGACTCGCCACCCCTTGCCGGCTTCACGCTACTGGGAAAGCATGAAGATCGTCATCACAGGGGTCACGCGCGGCCTCGGGCGCGCGTTGGTGGAGGAGTTTATCCGCGCCGGTCACACCGTGGCGGGGTGCGGGCGCAGCTCCGAGGGCATCCTCGATCTGCGCTTCGCGCATGGGGCGCCGCACACGTTCGATGTGGTCGATGTCGCGAATCCGGTGAAGGTCGGCATCTGGGCGGCGAAGGTCCTGGGCTTCAACGAGGCGCCCGACCTGCTGATCAACAACGCCGCGCTGATGAACACGCCGGCGCCCTTGTGGAAGGTGCCGGCGGAGGAGGTGAAGACGCTGATCGACGTCAACGTCACGGGCGTGGTCCACGTGATCCGCGAGTTCGTGCCGGCCATGGTCGCGGCCAAGAGGGGCGTGATCGTCAATTTCAGCTCCGGCTGGGGCCGCAGCGTGGCGCCGGAGGTCGCGCCGTACTGCGCCAGCAAGTGGGCGATCGAAGGGTTGACCAAGGCCCTGGCGGAGGAATTGCCCGAAGGCATGGCGGCGGTGCCGCTCAATCCCGGAGTGATCGACACGGCCATGCTGCGCCAGTGCTGGAGCGAGGGTGCCGCGAACTTTGCCAAGGCGGACGTTTGGGCGAAGAAGGCGGCCCCGTTTATTCTGAAGCTCGGTCCGAAGGACAACGGCCGCAGCCTGACCGTCGGCGGATTCGAAGATTGAGCTGCTGCGGCGGCGATGGAGACGGCGTCGGTCCGCCGGTCGCCGCCGCGCTTACCGCTGCAGCGACTTCAGGGCCGCCTCCACGCGGGCGATGTCGCGCAGGGCATGGGCGGGGATCGGGTGATCGGCGGTGAAGACGTGCAGGGGGCCGGCGCGTTCGATCGTCACCCGGGACTCGTCCAAGCCACCCTGAGCGTCGAAGGCCGCGCGGGCATCGAGGCCGAGCTGATCGGCGAGGAAACGGTAGCTGGCAGCCCGCTTGGATGGGCCGAAGTCGTGCTTTTCGTCGGGCAGGTGGACGTTGGCCACGCGGCCGGTCGCGCCGTAGTGTCCGTAGATGTGTTGGAGAAATGGATACTCGACCTGGGGCGTGTTCAGCGTCCAGTCGCCGCCGACCGACACGAGCAGCTGGGGCCGCGGCGCAGTGAGGGCGGCCACGATCGGATTGCTGGCGAAGTGATCGGCGCCGCGATGCAGGGGCAGACCGCTCTCGCAGGCGCAGCCGCCGAAGAAGTGGGCGGACACCATCACCACCGGCGCGCTGACCGTGATGCGCGGATCGAGGGCCGCGAGCAGGAAGGCCTGTGTGCCGCCGCCCGACTCACCATTGACGGCCACCCGCGTCGGGTCGACGCCCTCCTGGGCGAGGAGAAAATCGAGGGCGCGGACGTTGTTCCACAGCTGGAGCGTGAGCGTGAACGGCGCCTTGTGGGCGTCCTGGCCGACGAGGGCGATCGAGTCGCCGTAGCCCACCATGTCGATCGCGAAGACAATGGCCCCCATGCGCGCGAGCGTGCCGGCGCGTGCCTGCATCGATGGACTGAACCGGGCGTGCTGGTCGTAGTCCTCGGGTTTTTCGATCCGCCGGCTGTGGCCGTGCGTCGCAAGCACAGCCGGATAGCGGGAGCGGACGGCGGTCGGGCGGTACAGGTTGCCCGTGACGAAGTAGCCGGGCACGGACTCGAAGGCGACGTTCTCGACGGTGTAGCCGTCGTAAGTGCGTTTCGCGGTGATGATGGGCTGCAGCGGCGTGCGGCGGGGCCACGGCGCAAGCTGCGCGCCCTCCTGCAGGCGCGTGCGCAGGTGGGTCGCATAGCGCTCCCAGGCGGCGCGATCCGCGAAGGCGGTGCGGGCCTGGTCGAGCATCGCCTTGCCCTGATCGGGCGTCAGAAAGGCGCCCTGGCAGAGGGCGGGGCCGCTGGCCGGCGGCGGTGGCAGGCCTTCCGGCATCCAGCCGGCGGCAAACAAAGGTGAGGAGAACAAGGCGGCGGCGAGGACGAGGGCTTTGGGGGGTAACATGACAAGGGCAGTGACGTTTAGCGGTTCCGGAGGGTTTCGAGGTACAGCTCCTCGACCTTCTTGCGCGCCCAGGGCGTGCGGCGAAGGAAGTGCAGGCTGGATTTCACGCTAGGCTCGAAGCGAAAGCAGCGGATGTCGATGCGCCGCCCCATCTCCTCCCAGCCGAGCTGGGCCACCAGATGATTCAGGATGGCCTCCAGGGTGACGCCGTGCAGGGGATTGTTGGGCTGGGGAGCGCTCATCAGAGGCGAGAATCTTCCGGCATTCCGCCCCATGAGTCGAGCCCGGGCGGCGGAAGGGGGCGACGACCGCCGTGGAATCGGAGTCCTCCCTCGGGGCGCTCAGCACGGTGCAGGGGCTACAGAGCGTTGCCGACTCGACAGCGGGGGCGATCCGGCGGAGGATGCCGCTATGTCTTCGATCTACGAGCGCCTGCGGGCGGACATCATCACGGCGGTGAAAGCACGGGACACGGTCACGGCGACTATCCTGCGCACCAACGACGGCGCGATTCAGCGCGCGGCGATGGACCAAAACAAGCCGATCGATGATGCCCTGGTCGTTGCGACGCTGCGCAAGGCGGTGAAGAACCTCACCGACGCACGGGAGGAGTTCCTCAAGGGCGGTCGCACCGATCTGGCCGAGGCCAACGCCCGGGAGATCGCGCTGGTGGAGAAATACCTTCCCGCCGGCCTCGACGCCGCGCGGTTGGAAGCCGTGGTGGCCGCGGCCATTGCCGAGTCGGGTGCCACGTCGAAGAAGGAAATGGGCAAGGTCATCGGCCTGTTGAAGAAACATCCCGAGGCGGGGCTCATCGATTTTTCCGTGGCCAGCAAGCTCGTGCAGGCGAAGCTGCCGTAGCGGTCGGTCGGGTCGAAGGCCCCGATGACAACCGGGCAGCGTCTGCATCCGAGCGCCCGCGGTCTGGGGCGTCGCGAGTTGGGGCGGGGGTGATTTCCCGTCCATCTAGTCAACCCATCCCGCGGTTCGCCCGCGAGGGGCTAGTGGGCCGAATCGATCAGGCTGAACGAAAGCTGACGCAGGTCGTCCGTTGGGTGCTGGGCCTGATCGAGCAGCTGGCGCGCGTGCTCCACCTGAACCAGGGCTTCTTCGAGCGCACGCGAGGAGGCCGGGGCGAGGCGCTCCGCCTGCGGACGCAGCGTGGCAAGGGTGGCGAGGATGATCTGAAGGTCCTCATCGAGGATCTCCGGCGAGAGGGGCGGGGACGCGCGCATGCGGTTGAGACGTGAACCCACGGCGCGAGGTTCCGAGAATTTTGCGTCGTTGTCAGGGCTTGTCGGACGCCCCCGAAATTGTCGGCTGGCACCACTCCACGATGCGGTGCGCCGCTTCCGTCGCGGCGAGCACGCCGGTGTCGAGTACGAGCCCGGAGCGACGTATCACGGGCGTGTCAAACACGCCGCCGTCGCGCAAGCGGCGGTACAAGGCGACGTCAGTGAGCTTGTTGAAATCGCGGCGTGAGGCTTGGGCGAGGCGGCGTTCGATCTCGGCTTCGGCGCAGATCAACTCCACCCCGGTGACCGTGGCCCCGGCGGCATCGAACCGCGCCAGGAGATCGTCGATGAAGGCCTGCGGCACGGAGGACTCGGGATTGAAGGTGAAGATCAGGCCGGGTAGGTCGCGATCGCGCGCGAGGCGGGCGAAGGCGGTGCGCCAGAGTTCGTCACGCAATGCCACGAATCCCGGGGTGCCGAAGTCGTAGACGGCAAGGGCAGCGTCGACGATGAGGTGATTGTGGAAAAGGCGGTAGCCCGTCACCCGCGCGAGCTCACGCGCAACGGTCAGCTTGCCGGTGGCCGGCCGGCCATGGAGAAGGACGAAGTGCACGCGAACGACCGTGCAACGGGAGGGGATGGCGGCAAGCACGGCATCCCTCCGCGGGCCCGGCGGGCGGAACAGGCCCATTTGGGCCGGTCTGGAAACAACTGGAGAAAAGCGCGTTGTGAATACGTTACTTTTCGCTACGAGAGATGCCTTCCGCTCCCATGAAGATCGCATCCCTGTTCAAATTCGCGGCCTGGTGTTTCGCCGGCCTGCTGGTTGTCCTGCTCGTCGTTGGCGGCACGGTGTTCGTGCTGAGTCAGCGCAAACTGCAGAAGACGCACGGGGTGGAGGCGCGCCCGGTGCCGGTGAGCGCGGCGGCCGAGGTTCTTGCCCACGGCCGCCATCTGGCCACGACGCGGGGCTGCGCCGACTGTCATGACGCGAATTTCGCGGGCCGGGCGGTCGTGGAGGATCCCGCGGTCGGACGCCTGCATGCGCCGAACCTCACCCGCGGCCAGGGCGGACTGCCGGCCGATTACACCGATGCCGACTGGGTGCGTGCGATCCGCCACGGCGTGGCGCGCGACGGTCGCGCCCTCGTCCTCATGCCCTCGCTGGATTACGAAGGGATGAGCGATCAGGATCTCGGGGCGTTGATTTCCTACCTGAAGACCGTGCCGCCGGTGGACCGGGCCCGCGGGCCCGTCAGCTTTGGTCCGATCGGACGCATGCTGCTGGTGAAGGGCGACATCAAGCTCGCCGCCGAGCACATCGATCACGGTGCGGCACGGCCGGCGAGCGTGACGCCCGAGATCAGTCCGGCCTACGGCAAGTACCTCGCCGCCAGCTGCATTGGCTGCCACGGCACGAATTTTTCGGGCGGGCCCATTGCCGGTGCGCCGCCGGACTGGCCGCATGCCACGAACCTGACACCCGGTCCGGGCGGAGCGGTGACGCAGTGGACGGAGGAGAACTTCATCGCGGCATTGCGCACCCAGAAACGTCCGGACGGCTCGTCGTTGCATCCGGTCATGCCTGCGGCCTTCGGCCAGATGACGGATCTCGAGTTGAAGGCCCTCTGGTCCTACCTGCGGACCCTGTCGCCGCTGGCCACGCATACGCGCTGAACGGCGCGCCGCGCGGCTGCGGCTCAGCCGGCTGTGCCGCGCAGGAAGGCCTGGGCGGCGGTTACGTCCGCCTGGGTCAGGGAGTGGCCGGTTGGGAACACCTTCTCGGTCACGGCGGCTCCGCCCGCGCGCAGCAAGGCGGCGAGGCGGGGCGGATGGTCGGGCGTGACGATCGGATCGGCGGCGCCGCTGGCGAGCAGGACACGTTTGCCCTCGAGCGTGTGCGGCGCGGGCGGGGTATCGAGCACCACCATGGCGCGCAGCAGCACGGCGCCGGCCAGCGACGCGGGCCGAAGCTGCAGCAGCGTCGCGGCGAT
>CAYZBG010000125.1:0-9945 GCA_964476565.1 uncultured Opitutus sp. | reverse complement strand
GGTCGGTCACGGTCGGCGAGCGCAGGTCGAGGTCGAGGGCTGCGAGTCTCGGCGGTTGCGGCGTCAGCTTCGGTGCAGTCCTCAGCGGTCGCGGTTCGCTCGGCGTGCCGACAAGCTCGGCGATGCGACGGCGGTGTTCGTGGCCGGTAGGGCCGGGGTGGGCGATGCAGCCGAATTTCCCTTCATCAAGGATGACGAGGTGCTCGCCGGATTTGTCTGCGCCCTGCTCAGCACAAGCCGGGCAGCGTGCGATTACCTTTCCCCCGCGGTGCTTCACGTTTTCGAGTTTGGCGAGGTCGATCATGGCGCGCCTTCGAGTTCGCTTCGCAGCCGGAGAATTTCGCAATGAAGGTCGACGCGCTCGGCTGGGTCCGTCGCGGCGTTCAACTCTTCCACGAGGGCGGCGAGTTGCTCGTGTAGGCGGTCGCGGGACGGTTCGCATGAATCCGTGCGAGCCGTTTTCATTGTCCGCCTTCCTCGATGAACGCCATGAGCGAATCGAAGTTGATCAGCCGGACGCCTCGCGTCTTGTTGCGCGCACGGACTGACCTTGATTTGACTTTGCCCTCGGCGATCAGGACGCAGAGGTGAGAACGCGAAAGCCCCGAGTAGGGCTCGCGGGCGCCTGCGCGCGGCAGGCGAATCCATTCGGGCTTTGGAGTGTCTAGCGATGCAGTTTGGTGCATGCCGACATCCAAGCACGCGCAAGGACGGCGGAAATTTAAGCTACCGGGCGGGCGGTTTCTTATTTCCCGCGGCCTTCGGTGGCCGGCCTCGCTTGCTCCCGGTCTTCACCTTGATTCCGTTGCGCTCCATGACGGTGCGCTTCGCCATCTCGACGGCGTTCTCTCCGCGCGGTGCGCCGGGAAACCGCTTCTCGATCTGCTCGGCGGTCCAGTTGATCATCTCCGGGTTCTCCTCGATCAACTGAACGATGCTTTGACGGGGCCGCTTGCTGCGCCCGTGCACGAACTGAAGCAGGCGCGCAATCCCCTCGGGGCTCTTGGCGAGCGCATCCAAAAACGGACGGTGGAAAACCGGGTCATTCCTCAGCCGGTTCAAGTCCTTCATGCCGAGGTTGAGAACGGTGGCGTACTCGGCAATGCCGTAGCGCTTTGCGATGGTCTTGAATTGCCGCACAAACTCGGTGGTGCCGTCGAGTCGGACGGGCAGGTCGAACTTGCTCATTCCGCCCTCCCTGCGTTCACGGCCTTGCGGCGGGTCTCCATTTCCAGATGGGTGTAGCGCTCGGTTTCCTTCGGGTCCGCGTGGCCTACCAGCGAGGCGCGCACGTCCTCGGCGACGCCTGCGTTGGCAAGCCGGCTCACGAACGCATGGCGCAGGGAGTGGAACGTCTTAGGGCTGAATTGGCGACTGCGCTTGTCTTGTGCCTTCCTTGCCCCGCTGGCGACGTTGGCGCGCTCCATGATGCCGGCGAACTCGAACGAAAGCCCGCGGCGCCCACCGATCTCTCGGCTGGCGAGGGTGGGGCAGACGTAGGGACTCGTCTGCGCCTCGGCCTTGCTGGCGAGTGCGTCCAGATGCTTGTGCAGTCGGGTCGAAAGGGGCACCTTCACCTCCTTGCCCTTCCGGCTCGTCTTTTGCGGGATGAAGGTGATTACCCCATTGGCAAAGTCCACGGCCTCCCATTGCAGCTTGACGGCGTCGCCAAGGCGCAAGCCGGCCTCGGATGACAACAGGATGGCCGTTTGCCAGTCGGTGCCCTTGGTGGCGGCGATCAGGCTGGCAATCTCGCCCTCGGTAAATGGCTGGCGTTCCTCATTGATTACCAAGGGGAGTTGCACGGCGCCCGCTGGATTCTTCTCGATGACACCCGCGCGCATCGCATGGTTGAACGCAGACCGGAGAATCTTCGCGTTGAGGACTATGGTTGTGCCGGACCGACCGAGTTTGCCGTCTCGGTCCACGAACGCCTGCACGTGCGCGGGCTCGATGGCCTTCATGTCGAACGCGGCGCGCTCGCCCAGCATCGTCAGGAATTCCTCGACGATCTGCTCGTAACGCTCGCGGGTGCCGTCCTTCACCTTGAGGCTTGCGA
The DNA here is from genome assembly GCA_964476565.1 of uncultured Opitutus sp. GTDB lineage: Bacteria > Verrucomicrobiota > Verrucomicrobiia > Opitutales > Opitutaceae > CAMAXB01. Next base: position 7,886 of record CAYZBG010000125.1, on the reverse strand, counting down.
CCCATCCGCGAAGGAACTCGTCCGCCCGGTTGAGCGTGATGCGCTGCCCCGTGTGCCGTTCCCAGATGTTGCGGACAACGCGGTCCACCTGGGCGGCGGTGGGGTTCTCCGTGCGCATCGTGCTGCCTGCGCCCTCGAACTCGAACGCAAGGCGGCGGGCCTGCGCCTCGTTTGCCGTCTTCGTGGACCTTGCGGTCCATGTCCCGTCAGGAAGGCGAAAACGCGCCATCCAGTACTTTGATCCGTCTCGCCGGTAGATGCTGGCCATACCCGTAGCAAACTGTAACAAGACAGGCGTGTCCAACGAAATCCATCGAGGTCTTTTTACCTCGGGAGCAGGCGTTTACGTAGGGGGCGGAGGAAAGCGGCGGTTCGATTCCGCCCCGCGCCTCCAAGGATTAATTGCCTGATTGACCACATTTTGCGTCAAAAAGCATTTTTTGCTTCAATGCTAGTCAGAGCGGAGGGCTTTCAAGCAGCGCGCTGATGGTAAGTGGGAACCACCTCTGGTCTCGCGCAGAGACGCGGAGGCGCAGAGGGATTCGGGCAGGCGGAAGGGTATCCTTGCGCTCAGGCTTGATGACGATCGTGAGCGGCTACTATGTCGGCCATCTCGCCCGCGAAGAGTTCGGCGTTGTTCTCGGGAACGATCCTCACATCGCCGGGGGCTTTTTGTAGCAACCTGAGCGCGCTTTCGTAGCTGTCTTGTAGGCGCTCGTCCTTCGGTCCGCCGACGAGGAAGTAGACCCGGAATTTTTCAGGCGCGTCTTGCACGCCCAACATCTGACCGAGCCAGCGATGCGCCTTCTGCTTGATGCTATCGGCTTGGGTGAGATCGAGGGAGAGCGGCTCGAAGCAGTGCCACTGCGAATTTTTATAGGCGTGGGCAAATTCCACCTCGTCGTCCGCGCCGGCGATTTTCTTGGTCTGCAAACGAGCTGTTACATGCTTCGAATCGAGCGAACGCTTGAAGCGCATCCAGACCTCGCCGTCATCGCGGCCTTTATTGACGCTCTTGTCGTCGTAGCGGGTGACGTAGCGCTGGTAGAGTTCTTCGAGTTTTAGGCCGGGGTCTTCGCACAGGCCTCCGCCGACCGGGCTCCATTGCAGGGAGCTGTCGTCGTGAGGAAGGACCGAGCGGGCCAGCGCCCCGGCATCGGCGGGGGCTTGTTCCAAGGACAACTCGCCTCGCAGGCGCTCTCCGAGCTCGGAGACGCGGCGCTCGATATAGTTCATCAGCGATTTGAACCCCTCGCGCTCCATGTCGGGGAAAAAACGGCTTACGCGGCCATGGGTGCCGCGACAAAGAGCACCGGCGTAGCGGGCATCGGGCGCGAGAAGAACCACGCCGACGTTGGCAAACTCGCCGGAGGCGACGTCGTGGACGTAGCGGAGGAGCGTGTAGGTGTAGGCGGTCTTCATGGTGAGGCGGGGAGAGTCAGGGTAATGGCGTCGAACGCGGAAGCGAGTTTTGTGTGCAGACCGTGGAGGTAGGACTCGATGACGGGAAAGTGAGGTTTCTTGCCGAGCCAGGTGTCGGGTAAGCAATCCCGATACGACGAAACCGTGGCGGGGGAGACGGCTTCCCACGCGCCCTCGAGCCGCTCGAACGCGGCGCGATCCCGGGTTAGGAACGGATAGGCCAGATGACGCTTCAAAAATGGGTAGGACTCAGGTTTATCGACCGGTTGGGCGCCAAACAGATCGAGCAGAAAGCCGAAAGCCTGATCGTGGTCGAAGAGGCGGAGTTCATCGCCTTTCACCAAGCAGTTCGGGTTGGAGGCCATGCGGTCGGCATTTTGGATCAGGCCGTCGAAGGCGTAGAGCTCGGCCAATCGGGGCAGCAATTTCCGGGAGGGAGATTTTCCGGCCGGTAGAAGGGAGTAGCCCGGGGACAGGTGTTTGGTCGCGAAAGCGAAACCAAGAGCTTTTTCGCAGCGGGCGCGGGCTTCGGGTTGTCCGGCAGGGATGGCGTGGCGCGCAAATTCAGGGGTGATCTCGACCAAGACCGGTTCGGCGACGGGCAGACCGAGATCCATGGCCAACAACGCGGCCACGGTCTCGCAGATAGGCTGGTGTGGCGTAGATTCTTTATGCCCACCGAGTTTGACCACGCACTCGACTTCGCCGCCTTCCGGCAGATCGCAGGCAATCACGGCGGGACTGGTTCGCCCGGAGCTTTTGAAGCCTATCCAGCGTGAAGCGGTGAGGATCGGAATGACGGCGGCCATGGTCGAATCAAGACGCGGCTGTATCGTTGGATTTCGCCCATTGGAGGCCGGCGTTTTTGTACTCCGCCGCGTCCATGTTGTTGCGGAGCTTGTCAGCCGCGAGCCAGAGCTTGGCTTCGAAACCGAGAAATGCCGTGGACGTGGAGGAAGCAGGGGAAGAGCGTGCGCGAGCCATGGACCGAGGGTTTTGTGACGCCTGCAAACGACTCGCGCAACGTTGGTTTGCGGGAAATCGAGGATGTCGGAATCGTTGTCGTCTCCGCGCCTCCGCGTCTCTGCGCGAGACCATCCTCAAACGCCCTTCGCGCAGCGTTTTCGACGAGGGAATCATTGAGGCTGACCCTTTATCGGAACGTCAGCCGGTGCGACTTTTCGATTTTGCTGCACCATTCGTCGGAGAGCTGCGCCTCCGCGGCAAACTCCGGCCAGCGCCGCACCGCGTCCTGCACCTCTGCGAGGATCGTGGCGGCGCGGCCTCGCTTCATCATGGCAGACTTCGCGCACGCCTCGAAATCTTCCGACGCGAAACCGTCGCGCTTTCCGTTCACCGTCATCTGATGCGTGGCGGTCCACGAACCGGACGGATTGTAGCTGTAGGTCACGTCAAAGGCCGGCGCGAGCGACCATTCGCCCTGCTGGGTCATGAGGAACGCGATGTTCTTTACGTGGTCGTCCTGGTTCCTTGCCACGATGTTGAAGACCATCCTGCGGAATTGCTCCTCCACCGCCGCCATCGGCAACTTGAGCTGGCGAATGGTCAGCAAGGCCTGCTCGTAGGAGTAGGCGCCAGCCTGGTTGAAATCGAAATGGGCCAGTGCGCACAGGGACTGCATGTGCAGCTTGGCGCCTCCCGCAAGCCGATCAAAGCGCCGCGTCATAAAATGCCGTCGCCCGTTTTCCTCCAGCAGCCGGCATTCGCTCATCGTGATGCCCGCCGCCTTCGCCATCAGGTGATAGGCAAACTCGATGGCGCCGTAGCCCTTCGGGTCATCGAGTTCCTTGTCCTTGTTGCCGGCCACGCCGTCAAACTTCAGCAGCCAATAATCAAAGCCCTCGCCGGCCGCGATCTGCCCCGAGCGCACTTCGTTGGTCGTGCGGTTCCACGCGATCACCGCCTTCGCCCGTGCGCCGCCGGCCGATGTGCCCACGCGCAGGATGTCGCGCAGCGCCTGGGCCTTCCCGGCCTCGTGAAAATGCCCCTGCAAATCGCCGCGATGCGTCAGCACCTCGCCCGCTAACCGTACGAGCGCGTCGATGTCGACCTTGGTCGCCGTACGCGGTTTCGGCCCCAGCACCGGGGCGAACTCCAGCGCCCCCATTCCGCGCGTGCCGGTGTAGCAAAGCCGCTCCACGGCATGGAAACTCTCCGGCGTCCGGCCTTGCGTCGCCAGCCACGCATCGATCAGGGCATTACCGAATTTGTCCGGCAGCGAATCCGCCAACAGTCCTGGCAAGCCGTGAAACGTGACCTGCGGCAGCGCCGGAAATTCATACACTTGGTCGCTCAGCGGCATCGACAGCGGGGAGAGCTCGATCCCGCTCTGGGCAAACGCGGGGTCGTATTGAAACGCCGCAACGTTCCGCCCTTCCTCGAGAGAGACCGCCCCGATGGTGCGTCCCCAGAGCTGCACCCTCGCGATCATGATGACTCACCCCACGTCCATTTCTTCGGCTCGCCTGCCGCCTCCTGTTTGCCGGTCGCTCGCTGACGTCGGCGGCCCTGCTGTTTCAATAGCGCCATCGGGCTGGCCGCCGCTTCCGGGATGAGCGCCTCGAACTGCTCCACCAAGCCCAGCACCCGGCAGACCCGTACAAAGCCTGACAACTGGGTCGCCGCCGCCCCCAGTTCCAGTCGCTGCACGGTCCGCAGCCCCAGGCCCGCCTGCTCCGCGAGCTGTGCCTGCGTTAGGTTTTTCGCCAGCCGAAGCCGGGCCAACCGCTCTCCGATCAGCTTGAGCAGCGCCGCATCGGTGAGGGTGGGTGTGAGCTTCATGCGCCTAAAGTGGCGCTTTAGGCGATCATTTCAACTTAAAACGTCATTAAAGGCGTTTAAATTGTATTAAATAAAACGCCAATAAGGGCGTATTAAATCCTAATTGGCGGTTAAGACGTCGAATTAGGCGCGTAAAATCAGGCCCTGATCCCGCAGTGGCGGAGATCGCTGCTCAATCCAACTCCCGAATGCGCAACCTCGGCTGCAGCGCGTCGCGAAACGGTGGGTGGCATTTTCCTCGGTGTGGGGGACGGTGTCGAGCCGGGGGGGCGGTGCCAGCCTTGGGAGTGCCGAGCTCCGGCTCGGCGTTTTGGGGGAGGAGCCAAGCTGGGGCTTGGCGTTCCCGGGGGGTGTTGGCAGGGCCGCGCTCAGCGGGGCGTTCGTGACGCCTACGGATGACTCAGGCAGCGTGGGTTTGCGGGGAACGGATTATGCAAGCCCGCACGCGACTCAAAATCCTCAGGCACGGCCGGCGTTGCGGCTCAGGTTGCCGGTGCTGGCGGCTGGGCTGGGGTGCGGGATCGGGGGGCGCGAGTCGCCTTTGTCGTAATCCATCTGCAGGCTGAAGCGGAAGGTGGAGCCTTCGCCGGGCTTGCTCTCCACCGAGATCGCGCCGCCCATCAGCTCACAGAGGCGTTTCGAAATCACCAAACCCAGACCGGTGCCGCCGCGCCGGCGGCGCGCCGAGCCGTCGAGCTGGCTGAAGGGTTTGAAGAGCTGGTCGAGCTTGTCCGCCGGGATGCCGATGCCGGTGTCCGTCACATCGAAAAACACCCGGACCTGGCGGAAGGGCGTGCCGACCACGTTTTCGCCGCGAATGCAGCTTAGGTTGACTGTGACGCCGCCGCGTTCCGTGAACTTGAGCGCATTTCCGATCAGGTTGCTCAGCACCTGGCGCACGCGGTGGGCGTCGCCATTGACCATGCCCGGAACGGTCGGATCGATCTTGAGGTTTAGCGTGAGGGCGAGGGCCTCGGCGCGCGGGGCGAAGTGGTTGACGACGTCCTGCACACAATCGCGCAGCGGGAAGGGCGCGTGATAGATCGCGAGGCGGCCGGCCTCCATCTGCGAGAGGTCGAGGATGTCGTTGATCAACACGCTGAGCGCGTGACCGCTGTTCTCGATCATGTCGACGTACTCGCGCTGATCGGCGTTGAGCGGCGTGTCGCGGAGCAGCTTGGCGAAGCCCATCACGCCGTTGATCGGCGTGCGGATCTCGTGGCTGACGACGGAAAGGAATTCGCTTTTGGCGCGGTCGGCGGACTCGGCCGCCTCCTTCGCCTTCATCAGGGCGGCCTCGGCCTGCTTGCGCACGCTGATGTCGTGGCCGACGGCCTGGTACTCGAGCAGGTTGCCTTCGGAATCCTTGATCGCGCGATTGGTCCAGAGCAGGCTGACCGTCGTGCCCTCGGCGTCGCGCACCTCGGCCTCGAATGAGCAGGTGTCGGGCAACGGCGCCCGGCTGTCGGCCTTGGGATAACCGAAATCCGACAACGGAAAACGCTGGCCGATGAGCTCGCCCCGTTTGCGTCCGACAAAGCGCGCATAGGCGCCGTTGACGAAGGTGAGGCGGCCGTCGGGCCGGTAGCGGCAGATGAGGTCGGACTGGTCTTCGACCATGCCGCGGTAGCTGGCCTCGATCTTCTGCAGCGACTTCGCCATGTGCTCGATCTGCTTGGCGAGCCCGAGAATCTCGTCGGCTTCGCTCTCGTCGGGCATGGCGAGAAACGGGTCGCGCGAGTCACCACCGGCCGTCTGCTTGATCTGTTCCAGCCGCTGCGCCAGGGCGCGATCCCAGACGTAGCCGGTGACGATGAGCAAAATGCTGCCGGCGAGCGCGAGGCTGATCACCCAGTAGGTCGTGCCGAGACGGTCGCGCAGATCGGTGTCGACCACGATGGCGACGAGGGCAAGGGAGAGGCTGGCCGCCAAGGCGAGCAGCATGAAAGTCTTGCGCCGAATCGGGGAGATCATCGCTGGGCCAACCCTGCCGCCGCCGACGGCCACTGTCTAACGCAAAAACAGGTGCGCGTCAGTCCGGCCGGAGCTGGTCCAACGCGGGCAGGCGACGCAGCGCGGGCACCGCGCGGGCGATTAGGGCAACGACGACGAGGGTGCCCACGCCGCCCCACACCACCGCGCCGACCGGACCGATGAGCGCGGCCATGAGGCCGGCGCGCAGCGTGCCGACCTCGTTGGATGAGCCGACGAAGATTTGATTCACCGCGGTGACGCGGCCGCGCAGGTGATCGGGCGTGAGCAGCTGCACGAGCGAATGACGCACGACCACGCTGATGTTGTCGAAGGCTCCAGTGGCGAGCAGCGCGAGGAACGACAGCCAGAACCAGGTCGACACGCCGAAGACGACGATGGCGACGCCGAAGCCCACCACGGACCAGAGCAGGGCGAAGCCTGGGTGTTGCAGCGGGCGCCGGTGGGCGATCCACAGGGCCATCGCGAAGGCACCGATTGACGGCGCGGCCCGGAGCCAGCCCAGGCCGATCGGCCCGACGTGGAGGATCTGGTCGGCGTAGAGCGGCAGCAGCGCGACGGCGCCGCCGAGCAGCACGGCAAACAAATCGAGTCCGCTCGCGGCGAGAATGACCTTGCGGTTCCAGATGAATTCGGCGCCGGCGAGCAGCGAACGCCAGCCGCGGGCGCGGTCGGGCGGGCGGGGCGGCACCACCGGGCGCACGCCGATCAGCAGACCCACGAGCGTAAGGCCGGCGAGGGCGTCGAGCAGGTAGACGGCGGAAAAGCCAAACCATGCAATGACGAAGCCGCCCAAGGCAGGTCCGGCCATGGTCGAGAGTTCAAAGAGACTGCTGTTCCAGGTGACGGCGTTGCTCAAGGCCGGGGCGGGGAGGAGCTGCGGGACGATTGATGCGCGGGCCGGCCAGCCGATGATGCGCAATGTCGCGATGGCGAGCAGCAGCAGGTAAACGATCGGCAAGGCAGGACGGCTGAAGTCCAGCGGCTCCGTGCCGCCCGCGCGTTCGAACACGAGCGCGAGCCGGTGCAGCCCCTCGTTGGCGGCGCGCAAGACGGCGAGGTCGGGAACCACGTCGCTGCGCCACGAGACCCACGCAAGGAGCAGGGAGAGCACCGCAATCGCTGCGGTGGTGGCGGCGATCAGCATGCGGCGGTCAAAGCGGTCCGCGAGCACGCCGGCGGGCAGGGACAGCGCCAGGAGCGGCAGCACGTTGGTCAGCCCGACAAGGCCGAGGGCGGTGGCCGAGTGCGTCCATTGATAGATCTGCCAGGCCACCGCGACGGTCCCCATCTGGCGCCCGACATTGGCGCACGTGGTCCCGATCAAGTAACGGCGATAAGAGGGATGTCGGAGGGCCAGGTAAGGATCATGGGCGGACATGCGCAGCGGGCCGCGCGGCGACCCACCGCGAACATCGAACATTCCACGCCGAACATCCAACGTCGAAATGCAGCGTTAATCCGAAGGACACACCGCCGCTCCCTCGTTCTCCCAGTCATTCTCACCCCCTCCGCTTCAGATCATGAGGCCGAAGGAGCACCGCGCCCGTTCGCGCCCGTTTGTTTGAGATTTGGCCGCTTGCGATTTGGGATTTGCGGCCATCAGGCCGTCAAGAGTGCCACACTGATGAAGGCCGCGAGCGCGGGCTCCGGGGCGGGCGATTGGGGCC
>CAYZBG010000124.1:6173-10063 GCA_964476565.1 uncultured Opitutus sp. | reverse complement strand
TACGTTTGTGAGGGCCGCCAAATTTAACGTTTTAACGCCCCGACCCCTTTTTCCGCCCTTCGCGCATGAGGCGTTGGAGGTTGGCGGCTTTCTCGGCGCGGGCTTTTTGTTCGTCGGCGGAGAGGGGGCGGCGGCCGCCGCGCTCCTCGACGGTGCCGTCCATCGCGATGAGCAGGCTGGTGAAGGGCTCGGCGGGCGAGGGGCGGTCGGCGGGGTAGGGCGCGAGGTCGATCAGCCAGAAGCCGGGGCCGGGGCGGCCGTGCGGCGGAATGAACTGGGCGCCGAGGATCTCGCGGGCGGGTTCGTCGCGCGTGGCGATGTGCTCGCGGGCCCGGGCGAGGGCGGCGTCGATGGCGAGGGGGGAAACACGCGGGGCGGGGGCCGAGGCGGAGGGCGGAGCGACGGAGGGCGGAGATTCGGAGGCGGGCGCGGCGGGGCCCGTGACGGGAGCGAGGACGAGCAGCGAGGCGGCGAAGAGAAGGGCGTGGCGGGGGCGGGGTGGAATGCGCATGGTGAGGGCGGCGGTGGTTGGGGGGGGGCGGGGATGGGGCGCAAAAGACGGGCGTGGCGTCACGCCCGCTCCGGGCGGAAAAAGGCCCCCGGTGCGCGGGCGCCGGGGGCGGGGGAGACGCCTGGGGACAGGCGTGGCTACACCTGGTTGCGTATCAGCCCAAGGGATATGCGTTGATGGTCGCGATGAGGGCGTTGAGGATGGCGTCGTTCTGGGTCTTGTTGGCGGGGTCGGCCCAGTCGAGCGCGGCGCGCATGGTCTCAACGTGGTCGAGGATGGTGGTCTTGCCGCCGCTGCTCACGGTGTAAACCGCGCCCTTGTCCTTGATGTCCTGGTCGTGGAGCAGGGCCAGGAGGCGGAGGGAGTTGGCGAGCTGGTTCTTGTAGATGGCCGCCGAGCCGGGGTAGCCGGGGGCGTCGGTGCCTTTCTGGTATTTGTTGTAGCCGAGGTAGTAGGGCTTCTGGGAGTTGAAGTGTTGCACGGGGCCGCCGTGGTTGCCCGAGGCCCAGCCGCCGGGCTGGAAGCCGCGCTTCACGGCGTGCACGGTGTTGAAGAACACCTGGTGGGTGCGGAGGTTCTCGGTCCAGAGCTGCTCGATGAAGTATTCACCGGAGCGGGTGGCGTTGCTCGGGCCGGTGAAGAACAGCGAGTGGTCCACGGTCCAGCCGAAGTAAAACCAGGTGTTCCGGAGGCGGTTGATCTGGGGCGCGATCTGGCTGGAGAGCGCCGGGTCGAGCCACATCGATTCCTGGTGGCGCACGGGGAGGTTGGCGAAGGGGGTTTTCTTCACGATGCGGGCGGCGTCGGCGACGTCCCAGATGAAGGAGAGCGAGCTGCCCTGGCCTTCCTGGTCCTGGAAGGGACGCACGGTGGTGCGGCCGGTCACCCAGTCGGGGATGCCCTGCGATTTCAGGAGCTCGTCGTGCTGGAACACGAGATTGGACTTGAGCTGGCTCTTGGCCATGCGGACCCAGTTCGTGTCGAGGATGGGGGCGGAGTTGTGCGGATCGGGCGTGGTCCAGGCGTCGATCTTATGAAAGAGTGCCCAGAAGTTGGCGTCGGTGGGGTTGGCGACGTAGGCGTCCTCGAGGGCCTCGAATGAGGCGGCGTTGGCGCCGACGACCTGGAGACCGATGCCGGGTAGCCACTCGGCGATCTTGCCGCCGTCCTGCGCGCCCAGGCGGGAGACGGATTCGGACCAGCGGTTGAAGGCGATGCCGATGGGCACGGAATCGACATCGAGGGCGACGAGCTGATCGCGAGCGGCCTGGGCCTCGGCAAGGGTGTCGAGGCGACCGGAGCCGTAGAGGAAGTTTGCCGCGACGTGGTTGCCGAAGGCGGCGTCACGATCCTCCTGCGAGGCGGTGGCGCCGCCGAGGACCACGCCGGTGGGCTGGAAGGGCCGGAAGGTGGTTACGTCCTTGAGGCCGCCCGCCGGTGGATAGTTGCGGCGGTGCAGCTCGATCATCTTGAAGATACGGTCGGCGGCGGCGTCGTCGAGGTGGGGGGCGGTGGCGCGGCGGAGGTCGGCCTGGTTGAAGGAGAACACGGCGACGTCGTAGCCGCCGGGGCCGTGGCACTGGGCGCAGGAGATGCCGTCGCCGTCGAGCGTGCGCCAGTCGATGAGGCCGTCGGCGAGGACCTCGACGTCGGAGGGCTCGCCGATGGGGGTGAATTTGACGGCGTCGGCGACGACGAGAGCGGTGGTGCCGGCGGTGCCGATGGTGACCGAGCCGGGGGAGCCGGCGTCGAAGCGATAGTTGCCGAGGAAAACCCAATCGCCACCGCCGGTGGTCTGGTCGATGGTGACGTAGTCGGTGCCCTGAGCGTGGGCAATGTCCACGGGGACGTTGTCGGCGTGCGAGGCGGAGGCGGGGTAGCGGATGCTGACGGCGTAAACACCGGTCTGGAGGGGCGAGGCGTAGCGGACGGACTTGGCGCCCTTGCCGGCGAGGCCGTCATGGAGGTAGTTGGCACCGTAGTAGCCGCCGGCGGATGTGGCGGTGGTCCAAGAGCCGGTGAGGAAGACGCCCGAGGCGGCGGAGTTGTCGAGGATGATCTCGGCCGAGCCGGAGTCGGCGGAGACGGAGAGGTCGTCGATGGTGTAGCGCTGGGTGCTGGTCTTGCCCCAGAGGCGGATGCTCAGCACATAGGAGCCGGGCCCAAGAGAGGCGCCGGAATCGATGGCTGCAAGGGTGGCGACAGGGCCGGCACCGGCGAGGTTCGCCGAGCCGAAGGATACGACGGGACTGGTTGCGACGGCGTCGGTGGCGGCGTCTACCGCGTAGATGGCGGCGGTGGCGGAGCCGTTCTGGGCGGCGGTGTTGTTGTTCCAGGTGTCAGCCGTGGTGCCGCCGGTGCCGTAGCGGAAGGAGAGGGACCAGTTGGCGCGCGGGGAGGCGCCGGCCTTGATCTCGAAGGGGACGTTGAAGCGGGCGTCGTTCAACGCGGAGTTGTTGAGCTGGATGTAACCGCGGTTCGGAGACGCGGCGGCGGCGTAGCGGACCTGGGCGTTGATCGTGCTGTCGGTGTGGGTGAAGTCGTCGCGGGTGGTGAAGACGGCGCCCTTCTTGAACTGGCTGGTGGAAGCGGAGGCGTCGCCGTAGACGAAGGCGGAGCCGCCGGCGAGGACGGCTGGAAACTCAAGGCGGGAAGGCGCGGCGAGGTCCACGGCCGCGGCGTCGGCGACGGTCCAGTAGCCGGCGGGGGAGGCGGCATTGCCGCCGCCGCCGGTCACGGAGACGGCGATGTCGGCGCCGCCGTTGACCCTGACCGCGTCGGATCCGGTGTTGGTATAGGCGTTGAAACCGGAGCTGAACTGCTCGGCGGCGAAGACGGAGGAGGCGGAGACGAGGTGCGCGGCGAAGAGCGCGGCGATGAGCGCGGAGCGGGCGGCGCAGGCGCGGGTGACGCGGGTGCGCGTTGATGAGGTGGATCGGGTGGCGGGGTGCATGCGAAGGACCATCAAGCGGTCGTTTGGGATTGCGTTCACCAGTGGGGCGCCAGCTAGGGGGGTAAGGACGGCCTAAGCGAACTTGAACGAAACAGTCTTAAACGTACGTGCAATTGCTTGGAAAGAAGAATTTCATACGTCGTATAGCCAAGCCAACGACGTCCCGTCTTGAGGGCGCGTTGCTCAAAGCCTCGTCCGAGGCGGGGCTGAAAGGGGCGCCAGCTGATGCTGGATTACCGTGCGCAGGCGATCACCCGGTTGCGCCCGGCTTAATTCGACAAGAAGCGTTCGGGCAGCCTCGCGTTGACGCGTCGAGCCGACGGGGTCCCGTCGAGCCGACGGGGTCAGGCCGAGTATCGTTGTATTGTTTCTTTTGAACGTCGAGCCGACGGGGTCAGGCCGAGTATCGTTGTATTGTTTCTTTTG
>CAYZBG010000124.1:0-6073 GCA_964476565.1 uncultured Opitutus sp. | reverse complement strand
AAGGCTGCGCGTGCTCTCAAATACAACAATACTCGGCCTGACCCCATTGTAAGGACGGGTGTCGGGCATGGAAAGACCGCAGCCGTCCACCACCTTCACCGTCCTGCCCTGCCACTGGTCCTGCGTCCGGGTCCGTGTGTCGCAGCACTGCACCAAGCGCTCGAAGGCCGCACGGATGACCGCCAAGGGCAACCGGCCCCGCGCCTGACAATACCCACCCGTGGCCCCATCGACCGACACCTCGGTGCCCGCAGCCAGATGCCACGCCTGCACCCGGCGCACCGCATCCCGGCAACTGGCACCCCGCTGCAAGACCTGTCCAAGGAACGCGCAGAAGGTGATCCACGGTGTAAACACCCGGTCGCGTTGGCCGGCCTCTGCGAACAGCCTGTGCGGCACAAACCGGGCCAGGAGCGCCGCCAGGCCGTCGAGCTTGAGCGCACGATCGCAAAGCTGCCCGGCCGCGCTGTTCGAACCTCGGCCACATAAACGATGTGAAAATCCGGGAAGGTACAACGTGTTGATTCTCATACGCTTGAGTCAATACATGACCTTTAAAAACAACAAACTAATAATCAATAAGTTACGCAATTAGTCGCCCGCCGAAGCCTCTCCGTCTGCTGCCTAACTAAGCGCCATTCGGGTCAGGCCGAGTATCGTTGTATTGTTTCTTTTGAAGGCTGCGCGTGCTCTCAAATACAACAATACTCGGCCTGACCCCATTGTAAGGAGCATGAAGCGCATGGAGGCCCGCTCTCACTGGACGCTCTTCCGCGCCAACGAGGTCAAGGACCTGCACGAGCTCTACGGCAAGAAGCGCTGGATTACGGAACGGCTCGAAATGGGAAGTCCCGCAGCCGCACGCGTCGCCATCCACCGATTCTCGAGGGAATGTAACCTGTCCCGGCATGACCCCTTGGGGCCCGTCACCCCGTGGGGCTCGTCCCTAACTCCTTGCCCATTGATTCCAGTAACAATGTCGATGTCCGCTTGGTTATGCCCGCAAACGTGCGCTTTGTAGAATTCTTTGGCACGCTTTGCGGTTTTGGGGTCATTTGTTCGGTAATGGCCCTTATGGCAGGCTGTGTGTCCCCGCGTGGAGGCATCGGATTGGGATCGGATGGGGAGCGGGTGGTGCGACTTGAGGCCGGGGAGGATGGGGCTCGGTTGGTGGCGGTCGGCATCGCCGGACGGCGGGTCAACTTCCAGCTGGATACCGGCGCTGCCCGCACGGAGATTGATACTGAGCTCGCAAGGGAATTGGGGCTTGAGCCGGTTGTCACGGGTGCGAATGCAGTCGGTTTCTTTGGCTCTGAGCCGGCGAGGCAGGTCGTGTTGGCGAAGATTAGGATTGGTCAGGTCAGCATCATCGGGCTGCCGGTGTTTGTGCGCGATTCATTCGCCGCCGAAGACTCCACCAGTGGAATCGACCGCCCTCGAGGGCTCCTTGGGGTCGATGTGCTGCGGGCCGGCCATGCGGTGCTGGACCTCGTGGAGAACACGCTACGATTTCAGAGCGAGCGCGCTGATCATGCCGAAGTCGCCGCTCTCTTCGGGAAGCCGACCGACTTCAGTTATCCACACGACCAGGTGCCGGTCGTGGACGTGGAGATCGAGGGCGTGCGGGCGCGGTTTGTCGTCGATACCGGAGCGGGCGGAAACCTCGTGAAGGCGTCGTCACCGGTCGCGGACGTCTTGCAGTCGTTGCCGCGAATTGCAGCGCACGGCGTCGCGAGTGGGCGGACGGTGCCGGGCTATGCCGTTCTCGTGGAGGTGTTGGAGTTCGGCGGTGTGAAGCTGTGCGACGAGCCGGTATTTGTTTATGCTCCGAATGACGTGCCTGGCAGCATCGGAAACACCGAACTTTATGCTGAAGTGGACGGCACATTAGGCCTTCCCGCGCTGGTGGCTGCGGGCGCGCGCTTGGATTTTGGCTCAGGGGCGCTCTGGGCCACGCGCCGCAAAGAGCATGCGCAGGAGCAAGGTGCGATCCAAAGTGATAGGTGAAACTTAATCCGGGGTGATGCCGAGCCAAAGGGGGCAATCCCTAATGTCTGTGATATGGTCGATCCGAAGGGGGTAAGCCCTGAGGCGGCCAAAAGGGCGTCGTGCGGTGACATGTTTCAAGATTGCCGATCCGGCGAGACAGCGTGGGTTAAACGTGGTCAGCCGTAAGGAGTGGGTCAGCCGTAAGCCCAGCATGCCGCTTGGGCGCTCGCATTGTGTGTCATGGGGGGACGAGGGATGACAGGTGTCAGTTGCCCGAAGCCAGCGCTTGGTCAAAGGCGGTAAGGTCGAGCACGGCAGTCACGTTTTTTACGCGGCCGTCCTCAAAGCGGAAGAACCAGGCGTAGCTGTTGGCGTAGCGGTGGCCGCTCCTCAACCGGGCGGTTGCTTCAAAGAGAACGATCACGGTGTCACCGTCCTCATGAATGGCCCGGACGTGCGGCGTGAGCGGGGTCTCGAGGCGGGCCTGAAACGGTGCCAGCAGTTCTTCGCGCAGGCGCGGGAGGGTGTAGGTCCCTGCCGTGGGCGTCGGGCCCAGGATGGTCCAGGTCGCATCGTCGGCGAGCAGCTCGAAGGGCGTCCCGGCCTGGCGTGCCCATCGCTCGAAGGCCTCGGCGACGAGGGTACGGTTGGTGGATTCGGCGTCGGGCTTCGCCGCGACCGGCTCAAGGCCAAGCACGATGACCGCGAGCCACGCGGCGGTACGGAAAACCGTCGGATTCATGGCGGACAGGGTCAGTTCAGTCCTGAGACCGGACGGATGATGACTTCGTTCACGTCGACATCGGCGGGTTGTTCGATGGCGTAGGCGATGCCGCGCGCGATGGCGTCGGGGGTGAGCATATCCTGGCGAAATTGCTCCGCGACGGCCGCAGCGGTGGCGGGCGAAGTGATGCTATCGGCCAGTTCCGATTCCACCGGGCCGGGAGAAATGATGGTCACCCGAATGTCCTTGGTCTCCTGACGCAGGCCCTCGGAGAGGGCGCGGACGGCGAACTTGGTGCCGCTGTAAACCGCGCAGGTGGGCCAAACGCGATGGCCGGCGATCGAGGAGACATTGACGATCTGGCCGCCCTTGCGCGCGGTGAAGTGCGGCAGCACGGTCGCGATACCGTGGAGCACGCCGCGGAGGTTGACGTCGATCATGCGGTTCCATTCGTCGATTCTCAGCTCGGCGAGCGGCGAGAGCGGCATGACGCCAGCGTTGTTGATGATGACGTCGATGCGCCCATGGAGCTTCAGGGCGAACTCCGCGAAGGCGCGCATATCGTCGAGGTGGGTGACGTCGAGCGCGCGGTGATCGGCGGTGCCGCCGGCCGCGCGGATTTCGGCGACGAGCTTTTCGAGGCGGTCGGTGCGGCGGGCGCCGAGGACGACACGGGCGCCCTTGGCCGCAAGGTGGCGGGCGGTGGCTTCGCCAATGCCGCTGCTGGCACCGGTGATGAGGACGACTTTCTGAGTGAGGTGGGTCATGGGAGGAGTGATGGTCGGCCGGGGATCATTCCCGCGGTCTCGACCTCACCACGTTATCGAAACGCGTGCTGGCTCACAATACCTAGACCTCCGCACTTATTGCCTGATTTTCCAATCCGGGCGATTAAAATTGCCTTAAATCCAATTATAATTGCCTATTACTCCAATATTATGAGACGCGAAAGGATCCCTAACGCCAACGCCTCGATGGCCACCCTGCTTGCCGATCTGGCCGTGGGAGAGGGATTCAGCGGGTCGCGTCTCCCCGGGGTGAAGTTCATGCGCTCCACCGAGTACGTGCCGCCGATGCCCATCACGTACGAGCCCAGCATCGTGATCATCGCGCAAGGCCGGAAGGCGGGACGGCTGGGTGCGAAGACCTTCATCTACGACGCCAACAACTACCTCGTGCTCACCGCGCCGCTGCCCTTCGAGTGCGAGACCTTCGGCGCGCGGGAAAACCCGCTGCTGGGTCTCTCCATTTCCGTCACGCCGGCGCTGGTGGCCGAACTGCTCGTGCAGATCGAACATCCGCCCGCGGATGCGGACGCGCGTCCGCAGGCCATTGAGTCCACACCCGTGGACGCCGCGCTGAGCGGCGCTGCCGTGCGCCTGCTCGAGTCCCTGCAATCGTCGGACGACGCCCGCATCCTCGGACCGCAGATTGTCCGTGAGATCACCTACCGGGTACTGACGGGGCCCCTTGGCGCCAACCTGCGCGGGCTCGCCGCGCCGCAGAGCCACTTTGGCCAGATCACCCGTGTGCTCAATCGCCTGCACACCGACTACGCCGGCAGCCACGACATTGACGCCTTGGCCCGCGAGGCCGGGATGAGCGTATCCACCTTTCACGCCCACTTCAAACGCGTGACCGCATCCTCTCCGCTCCAGTACCTCAAGACGATCCGTCTGCACAAGGCCCGCATGCTGATGGTGCATGACGGGCTCGGTGCGGCTGCCGCTGCGATCAAGGTCGGCTACGAAAGCGCTTCGCAGTTCAGCCGCGAGTTCAAGCGCCACTTCGGTGGCTCTCCCGCCGAGGTGGCGGCGCAGTCGCGCGCCAACCTTATGCGCTTTGCCTGACCCCTTGGGGCTCGTCCCCCTTCGGATTTCTCAACGCCCGGGCGCGGAGCGACCGGCCAGATATTCTTGGAGAGTTCTGCCCAGTGCCGCACCGACGGCTTCGTAGTCGGCTGGCGTGCTCTGCGCTGTGTTCCAGGCGGTCTCGAGACACAGCGAAACCGTTTGGGGATTCCCATTGATCGCGACCCAATTGCTGCCGATCGCCGTCCAGAGCGGGTGATAACCGGGACCGCTTTCCCGGGCGTTCTCCTGCATCGGGCGCACGGCACCGATGCGGCGCTGCGCGATGGCCATGAACTGTTGTGTCAACGCCCAGCCCGACTCACTCAGCAGGCCGGACGACAGCGCGTAGAAGAACGTCTTGTCGGTCGGGCCTGGGTTGTGCAGGTCGAGGAACACGTCCATCCGGCCTTGCGAGACCAACGCGCGGACGTGGTCCTGCACCGCTCGCACTTCGGGCCAGTGTGGTTCCTCCGACCAGTCTCGATTGTGATCGTGCGGTAGGGCATCTTTCCCGCCGTTGCCGGTGGCGACGTTGTCGATGTCCATGATCGGCACCAAGAAAATCTCCGCGTGCTCGCGCAGCCAGGCCGCGTCGGGATCGTTCCCCAGGAGCCATTCCCCGAACCCGCGCGCCACCCAGCTCGAGCCCGCCTCCCAGGCGTGCTGGCGGGCCTGGATCCAGACGCCGAACCGTTCCTTCGGCGGCAACGCGCCCGTCGCGACGCGCAGCATCGGCACCGCTCGGCCCTCGCGGGTGCGGGCGAGTTCCAGCGCCTCGGCGCCGGGAGCGGCCGCGAGTCGCTTCACGAGCGCGATCGCGTCCTTCGGCGTGAAGGGCGGCCCCCACGCGACCCAGACCGAGGACTGGGTCGCGGTGATCCGGTAAACGATCGAGTCATCCTCGGGCGTTCCGGGTTCGCCCTGGGTCCAGGTTACGCCGTCGAACGACACCGCTGGTCTCGTGACCTGGCTCCAGGCGGGCGGCAAGGGTCGCCCCCGACCGGGACCGGGCTGCGGCATCGGCTTGGGCGAACCGCGCAACTTCAAGGTCAGTTGTTCACCCGGCGTGCAGCCGTCGATGCGCAGGTACCACCAGCTGGGCCAGCCGCGGAAGGGATCGCCGGCGGGATGGAATTCGATCGTGCGCGAGGATTCGTCGAGGCGGGTCACGACCGCCGATCCGCCTTCGAAACGGGTGTCCACGGTCAGCGCAGGCGTCCGCGACGCCGCGAGAAGGAGCAGCAGCGCGCCGGTGAGGATTCGTTTCCTGGAAAAACTCATTTCAGAAGCGACGGAGCAACTCATCGAGTCGAAGAGATCAAGAACAGGGGCGTTTGGCCATGAGCTTGTGTACGATCACGCAGCCCAAACCGAAGGGATCCGGTAGTGATATTCCAGTTTCTGAGATCATGGTTTCGTGGACGCACTTTCATGGCCCTCCCTGGTCGCCTTGTAAGAGTCCGCCCGGGTGCCTCATAGGCGTGCGTGCCTGATTGCGATAGAGTTG
>CAYZBG010000123.1:0-10086 GCA_964476565.1 uncultured Opitutus sp. | reverse complement strand
ACGCCTCGATGAGCACGTGGCGCAGGCCGCGCGCTCCGCCCACCCCCAGGCGTATTACGGCCTCCGGCTCGTCCTTGGCCCTGCGCTTCTCGCCCGGATTCCAGTTGAGCAGGTCGAGTTTGACGCCCAGCCCGTTCGGCGATTCGCCGAGCCGCTTGTGCAGCATCTGCAGGGAATAAATCTCGTCGGCGCCCTGCGTCTTGATCGTCACGACGTCGGAGAGGAACTGCGCGAGGATGCCGTCAAACTCCTGCCGGTCGGAAACAGGAAGGCGTTCACTCTCGATGTGCTCCCGGATCTCGCGCACGAAGCCGCCCCGGAACCGCGTATCCCGTCGGGCCACCCAGCTGAACGGATCGTAGATGTAGAAGAGATGGGCCACGAGCTGCTCCTGCAGCTTCCGCAGCGTCTTCGCCTCCGTATCCGCCTCGCTGAAGAAGATCGGATAGGTCAGCTTCACGTCGCGGAAGGCGTGCGACGGCACGTCGCCCGGCAGCCCCACCTCGATGAAGTGAAAACCCGCCATCGTATCGAGATTGAGCCCCTGCTGCTTGAACGTGTTGAACATGCCGTCCACCCGGTTCGGATTGCGCGCGAACGAGACCGACCACTCCGTGAGGATGCGGCGTTCCCAGGCCTTGGTGTCCGGGTTGTAGCGGATGTCCGAGGCAAACTTGTTGCGCGGCTTTGCCGGGGCGGCGGCGTTGAGCTTGTCGAGGTCCCACACCACAAGCGCGTCGATGCGAAAGAACGGTTCCTTGATCAGCCGCGTCACGATCGCGCGCTCGCGGGAGAGCCAGGTCGAGCGCTCGAGCACAAACCGGCGAAACTCGAACGCGCGGCACAGCGCATTCACCTCGTCCTCAAACCGGCTCCCCAGTTCGAGGCGGTACTTCATGTGCTTCACCTCGTCGAGGACGAGCCGCTTGTGGAAGCCGATCAGCAGCTTGTTGAATGACTCCGCGAAGGCGAAGACCAGCGCGTTGTCGCCGCGGTACTCCTTGCCCGTGAACCCGTCCACGATCTTGATCTGCCCTCCGTACGCGGTGACATTGAACGCCTCCATCGTCACGACGTCCTCCCCGCCTGCTCGTCCTTCTTGAGCCCGCAGGGACGCGCCCCCGAACTTCGAAAAACTGCCAAGGACCAAGGCTACGGCAAGGAAGCGGGCTCTCACTATGAAGACGGAGTTGGGGGTCGGGGTATCGACGGTAACCGATCGCGACCATGGTCGAACCGGGTCGCGTCCGAAAGCGAAAAGGGGGCACGCGTGCGTCCCAACCTTTGGGCCGTGGCGCGACGCCGCACCCGGGCCTCGTGCACCGCAAGCCGGCATTGCAGTTGCAACAAGGCAGGGCTAGGCCTATGCCCGCTCCACGCGGAGCCCGAGTCGCTTTGCGTGCACCGCAACCTTCCGAAGCAACGTGTACCGCATGCGCCTCTCCTGCATTCCCCGCCCCGGCCGGTCTGTTGCCGCCTGGGCGGTCGTCACGCTGGCCACGGCCTTTCCGCTCTCTGCCGCCGACGCCTCCGGCAGCGAGGTGCGCCGACCGCTCAGCGAGCTCCGCGATGCCCCGCCCGTCCTCCAGCGGGTCGCACCCGCCGCATCGTCGTCCGCTCCAGCTTCGCCGAAGCTTGCCTCCGCGTCCCCCAAATCCGGCGAACGCAAACCCTCGCCGTCGCTCGCCAGCCTGCCCGCGCCCAAGGCGGGCGGCGCGCAGCGCATCCTGCTTGTCGATGACGACTGGGACAACAACACGGCGGGAGCGCGGCCCTCTGGCTCGGATCAGATTTTCCGCGCCTTGGTTGCCGCCGCCGTCGGAGGTGATCCCACGGCTTGGTCCGCCGAGATGGTGGAAACCTACAAGCATGGCCCGGCCTTCGAACGCCTGCGCGATTTCAACGTGATCGTCTGGTACACGGGCAGCTCCTACGGCGGCGGCCCTGACGGAAGCTCGACGCTCAGCGTTGAAGACGAGAAGGTCGTGCGGCGTTACCTCGAGGAGGTGGGCGGCGCATTCATCCTCGTTTCCCCGGGCTTTCTGACCACACGATCCTACGCCACCACCTGGAACGAATCCGCCAACCCGTTCCTGAACGACGTGGTGGGCATCCGCGGCTTCGCCAGTCTGGTGCGCCGCTTCGAGGCCGGCGAGGTGCGCGCCGGCGACGGGACGCGTTTTCCGGTCGAGGCCAAGGGCGTGATCGAAACGCAATTCAGCGCCGTCAATCCCGACGGCGCGGCGGTCGTCCTCGACGCAACTCTCGATCCCAGGAGAACGGCCGAAGGACCCGTGCCCGTCGCCGTGGCCAACGCGCACGGCAGTGGCCGTTTCGTCTATGTCGGGTTCAGCTTCGAGAACATCGCCGAGCCTAGCCGAGCGGACGCATTCCAGCGGCTCCTCGAGGCCGCCAGCGGCACGCCGGCCGCCGCCGCCGCCCCGCCGCGGATCACACCCACGGTCCTGCCGGATGACACCCGCCTGCAGCGGATCGTCGAAGCTCCTTCGGCCCCACCCGGCCCGCCGGTGGCGAACCTCGAGATCTCCCGTTCGTATCCAGGAAGTCACTCCCTGCGCTGGATCGCCACGCTCGACACCGGCATCGCTGCCTTTGAAGTGTATCGCCGGGATGCTGCCGGATGGACATTTCTGCGCGGCGGGTTCCGCGAAACCTTTTACGATGACCGTTCCTTTGTCGCACCGGGTTCCGCCTACAAGGTGGTTGCCGTCTATCGCGATGGCCGCCGTGGCGAGGCCGTTGTCGAGTACCCCAACCCACCGCAGCCCCAGCGTCCCACCGGACTGAGGGTCGTCCAAACCGGGCCCGAGACGGTGCAGATCGACTGGGTCAACGTGCCGGGCATCGGCACGTACCGCCTCTACGGCCCCGGCGTCCCCGATGCGGGGCTTTCCGTCACCACCGGGACGATCTCCGACCCAGGCTACGGTGGACGGGCGACGATGAATTACATGCCGATCGGCATTCACGAAATCCGCCTGGCCACCGAGTACGCGCCCGGCCCCGCTCCGGTCTACGCCTCGGCACGGGTGGCGGTTAACTCCGACCGCGGACGTTACCGGCTGGTCTTCCTCGGGGTGAAGGTGAACACACCCGTCAACGACGACATCATCGACGGCGACGGCCGCGGCAACGAGATCTACGCCGCCGCATTCTGGGCCACGGCGGCACTCACATCCGGGCCCGCGACCCAGGGGGGCTTCGCCCGCACTTTGGTGCACGGCGACACAACGAATTTCCCCTCGCGCGTCCGCGCGGGCACGGCGGGGCCGAACGGCGGACTGCGCGCGAACGACGTTATTCCGTCAGCGAACGCTCTCGGCATTCAACCGGGACTGACCGGCACCTCCGATCGTTTTCCGCTCAAAGTGTGGGAAGGCGAACTGATCGAGAACGGCCCGATCGTCGCGGTCATCCCCATCGTCTTCGAATGGAACGCCGCCAACCATACCGCGTGGGACACGTGGGCGAACTATTGGTCGGCCGGAGGCAACGTTCTCGATAAACTCGGTGGTGCCATGCGGGCCAACCTGTCCGCACCCCTTGCGGCGCAGCCGCTTTATGGCACCTGGACGGTCGATGATCCGACCAAGACCATCTTCGACCAGCGCGAGGAGCGCCCCAGTCTTCCGGGTTTCACCGTCGCCGCCGACCGCGACCGTCCGATCGGATTGATGAATACGTCCACGCCGGGGACCGTGCCGGTTTACGGACACAAGACGACGGGCTTTGCCCTCACCCGTCGCCGGGCAGAGGCGGCGTTGGGCGGCCAAGCCTCGATCGTGCTCGAGCTCCCCTGGGTCGACGCGGCATCGGGCGCCTACACCGGATACTTCCAGCTCGAACGTTTGTCCGAGCCGCCGCTCGTCGTCCCGCCTGCGGCCGAGCCACAACCTGTCATCGCCTCCAGCGTCGGCGTCATCGTTCCCGCAGTGATCCCGACGGGCACGCCGGCTCAACCCGCTCCGCCTGCGCCCACCCCTACCCTGTCCAAGACCCTGCCGATCGACGGCAGCGTCACCTCCCGCACGATCAAGCCGATCGAGGAGCCCCCACCCGGCCCTCCGCCGACGAACGTGATGTTCACGTCCGACCACGCCGCGCGCCATGTCATCCGGTGGCAGGGCACCGCAGGCGCGACCTACAACGTATTTCGGCGACAAGGCGACCAGTGGATCACCGTGACGAGCGGAACCACGTTCTCACAAACCGTGGACGAGTCCTTCATCGCACCCGGCACGGTGTACGAGATCGCCGCGCGCCATCCCGACGGCCGCTACGGCCGCGTGGAGGCAACCTTCGCCAGTCCCGCCCAACCCGCCGTTGTCACGGATCTGAAGATGATCCAGACCGGTGAACGCAAGGCCCGACTCACCTGGAAATGGACCGGAGGCACGTTCAACGGATTTCGCGTATTTGCTCCGGGACTACCAGCCGATGGTCAGCCGGTTCCGCTCCTTCAGTCCTCCGGCGAGATGTCGCATGAGCTCACCAATGTGCCCGAGGGCGCGCAGCTCTTCCGCGTGGCCTACCAATATGGGACCAAGGCCGCACCGGTCGACACGCGCCTCACCGCCACCGTGGCCACCTGGAGCGGGCAATATCGCGCCGTGCTGCTCGGCTTTCGTGTCGGACGGAAAACCGTCGACGACGATATCCTCGATGGCGACGGCCGCGGCGACGAGGTCTTCTTTGCCGCCCATCGGGCCATGATCACCGACCCTGCCGCCGGCACCGTCACGCCGCTCGGCATCGTGCAATCCGCAGTCCACGGTGACACGCAGAACTTCCCCACGCGCGTCCGCGCAGGCGCGGCCGGGCCGACCGGCGGCGTACGCTCCGGTGATGCGATTCCTTCGGCCGCCGCGCTGGCGGCGCAACCGGGCCTCAACGCGACCGCCGATCGCCTTCCCCTCCTGCTTTGGGAAGGCAGCCTCAGCAACGACCGCGGAATCCTCGCGCTCGCCGTCTCGGGATTCGAATGGGACAACCCCTCGCCCGGGCCGCTCAACTCGTGGATCAACTGGTGGACTTCACCCAACGGCCGCTCCGGCCTGCTGGTCGGCGCGCGCGATGAAGTCAGCGCCTCGCCAAGGGCAATTCGCTTCATCCCGTTCGCGCTGACCTACGAGGTGGAGCCCGACAAGCCGCTGATCGCGGACCGCCTTGCGCTGCCCCCGCCCCCCGGAACGCCGAAGGAGCAGCGCTACACGGCCTTCGCGTTCTATGGTCGGCCCATGGCCACGCGTCCGATCGGCGTGCTCAAGTCCATCGACCCGAACATGTGGTACTGCGTGCCGCACGGCTTTGCGCTCACCCGCCGCAACCTCGAGGCCACGCTGGGCACCGGATCGGCCGCGGTGGTCACGGGCTCGCTCACCATGCGTCGCGGGCCGGGCGCCGACAAACCCGACGAACAAGACGAGGCTGAGTACACCATTTACGTGCAGATTGAGCGCACCAGTGCGCCCCCGATCAACGCCCCGTGATCCGCCGGTCCTTCCTCCGAAGGGGGCCGGCCGCTCCACGCGGCGGAACCGTTAGGGGGTCACGGCCACCTGCGGGGAGGATAGGGAGGCGGCCTGCAGAACTTTGATCAGGGCGACGGCATCCTCCTGCGCAAATCCGGACGCGATCCCGCATCGAAACCGCGCGTCGGCAAACGCCGTGAACGCCGCTTTGAGGCCCGCCTCGGACGCATGGCGATGCCGCCGTTCCACCACGGTGGCCGAGTTGCGCAACGTCTTTCGGTTGCGGCGAACGTGCACCGCCGGATCGTGCCGGCAATATGGATGGGCGGCGCACTTGTCGCGGGACGTGAAAGACCCCATGCTCCCTCCCATGAAATCACCGCTCGCAGGGACTCGGGGTGACGCGTTGCGGACCGCTGCTGGCCGCTTCTGGAAGGAATGGCGGGCCTATATCCTCTTCTTTGTCCTCGTTTGGGTTCCGGTCCGCTCTGCCGTGGTCGACTACAACCCCGTGCCGACCGGCTCGATGAACCCGACCATTCTTGAGGGCGATGTCGTGTGGGTGAACAAGCTCGCCTACGGCCTGCGCGTGCCGCTGACCACGCTGCACGTCGCCCAGTGGGGGGAGCCGAAGCGGGGCGACTTGGTCGTGGTGTTGTCGCCGGTGGATGGCACACGTCTCGTGAAGCGCGTCGTAGGCGTCCCGGGCGATACGCTGACCATGGAGAACAACCAACTCAGCTTGAATGGTCACCGGGTTGAGTACGCGCCTCCGACTGCAGACTACCACGATACCATCGGCCGCGCCCTGCGCGATTTCGCCGTATTTGCGGAGGAGGACCTTGCGGGCGTAGTGCATCCAGTGATGGCCCTCGACGGCGCGCGCGGGGCGCCGCGCACGTTCGCACCCGTCTCGGTCCCGGACGGACACTATTTCCTGATGGGCGATTCGCGCGACAACAGTCTCGACTCGCGGGCATTCGGCTTCGCCTCACGCGATGCTGTGCTCGGTCGGGTCGGCGGCGTCCTGGTCTCGCTGGACATCAACGACACCTATCGGCCGCGCTGGACCCGCATGTTCATCGACCTGAAGTAACCCACCCCTCGGGCGGGCCACGGCGACAGCTCCCGCGCGTCGCCCGCGCGGCCCACCCGACAGCGACGCCGGAAGTCCGTCGTGCTGCGCCGGCCGGAACGAACCCAATGTTCAGTTCGTCCCATGCTTCGGCTGGCGCGGCCAGCCGGCGGGCGAATCCTCCCAGTCCTCCTGGCGGCCGTAAGGCGTCAGATCGAGAAAGTTGTGCGGCGTGAAAAGCGGATCGAGCCCCCGCATGAACGCGGAATAGGTGTGGTACACCGTTTCGCCGTCGCGAAGGAAGACGCTGTTGACCGGCCAATCTCCCGTCTGCTCCTCGCGCGGCAGGCCCGCCGCCGCGAGCTCGTCGGCCTCGCGGTAGTTCAGCAGCACCGGACTCCGGCCGGCGTCGAGCGTGGCGTGGAAATCGTAGTTGAAATCGTTTCCCGCCGACGAATACCACGGGAAGGTCCATCCGCGCTCGGCGCGCGTCGCCTGAATGCGCTCCAGCGGCGCCCGCGAGATGGCGACGAAGGTCACATCCCGCTCCACGAGGAAGGCTCGAAGGGCGGGGTTATCGAACACCATCTCCGCGGCCTTCTGACATCCGGGACAATGCGCCTGCTCGTGATCATGCCACATGAAGTGATGCACATAGAGTTGTCGGCGTCCGGCAAAGAGCTCGACCAGCGTCGCCGGACCGTCCGGGCCCGCGAAGGTATAGCTGCGCTCCACCTTTACCATCGGCAGCCGTCGTCGTCTGGCGTTGAGCGCGTCGTGCGCCCGCGTGAGTGCCTTTTCCTCAGCGAGCAGTTCCTTGCGTGCGCGCAGCCAATGCTCGCGCGAAACGACGGGCGGCAGGGCCAAAGTCGAGTCTAGCGGCAATGAGGGGTGCATACCTTCTCAACGATCGAGGTGACAGATTCGGGACAGGTCGGTCCGCATTTCTCGTGCCCGACACCCTGATCGCTCACCGCGATGCCTCGCGCGTGCATGGCCTGGCGGGCACTTTGTATTCCCGACCGTTCTCGATCCGGACCCGGCGCGACCTGTTCCGTCCGTTTACCGGGGCAAAGGCGACACCGGTTGCATTAATCGCTCCATGAGCATGCGTCGCCAGGGCGACACGGCGCGCCTTGGAGAACGCTTGCCGCGGATGTTGGCCGCCTCGGCTTGGACTCAGTCAAGAAGCGCCGAACCCGCACCGGGTGACGCGATCGTGCTCAACCGATCGCTGATGCATCCCGCCGGACACACCACTCGTCGCCCCGAGTGTGCGCAGGCTTTAAGCAACCGGCTCTCAAGACCTGACGCAGTTGGCTTGTGCCATCGCGCGGACAGAGGGTGCTTTTCTGCCGAGGCAGCGCGTTCTACCGAATGGGCACTTGCGTGTCGATCGCGTGCAGGGCAGACTTCCCTCCACATGTACCGTCAGGCATCAACGGCCAGTTGTAGCACGGTACTGAGTGTGCCTGAGATCAAGGGCTCTCGTTGCGGACCGTGCCGCCTTTCCGCGGTATCGACGAATGCGCGCTGCCACCGGTCGTGACGCGGCGAACCGGGACACGCTCCCGTTCCGGCCTCCGCCTCGCCGACTGCCTTCCGCCTCCCAAAAATCAGGTCCCCTACCCTCAGCATGACAAACACCGCAGTCGGCGGAACCAGCCCGGTGGACCATGACCAAACTCCGTTCACCCGCGAGCTGCTGCTCCGAAGCCTCTTCAAGCATGCCCTGGTGGAGGTGCACGTCTGGAAGGTCGTCCGCGACGATGCGGGCGCCATCGCCACGTGGCGCCTCGTCGATGCCAACGCCGCCGCGCTGAAGTCTTGGGGGCGAAACTTGGCGGACATCATCGGAAAGACGACCGAGCAGATCTTTCCCGCGGCGGAGCCGGTGAAGACGTTCCTGCCCATCGTCGAGGAGATCATCCGCACGGGCCAGCCCAAGGAATGGGAGGTCAACTTCCCCGGCACCCAGCAGGTCCTGCACATGATCAGCATCCCCGATGGCGACTTCTTCGTCAGCACCGGGTTCGATGTTACCGCCGAACGAAAGCACAAGCGGGAGCTTGAGGATACGCTGCGCAGCCTGACGCAGGCCACCAAGGCGGGTGGCGTCGGTCTCTGGGATTGGGATCTCGACACCAACGAGGTGCACTATTCCGACGAATACAAACGCCAGCTCGGCTACGCCCCGGAAGAGTTCGCCAACACCTTCGAAGCATGGCGGTCGCGGGTCCACCCCGATGATCTCGCGCCCACCCTCGCGAGTGTCAGCGAGCGGATCGCCCACCCCGCCGACAGCAAGAACTCCGTGTTCCGCATGCGGCACCGCGACGGATCATACAGGTGGATTCTGGCCCAATCTTCGATCATCGTCGGCGAAGATGGCAGGCCTCGACGGATGCTGGGATCGCACGTCGATATCACCGAGCGCCGCCGCTTGGAGGACAAGGTCCTCGAAACCCAGAAACTCGAGGCGCTTGGCACCCTCGCCGCCGGCATTGCCCACGACTTCAACAACCTGCTGACCGCCATCACCGGCAACCTGTCCCTGCTTCGCACCACGCTCCCCACCTCGCCCGAAGTCACCAGCCTTCTGGAGGAACTGGAAGGAGCCACCAGCCGGGCCGGCTCCCTGACCAACCAATTGCTCACCTTCGCCAAAGGCAGCTCACCGGTCCGCGACGTCGCCTCGGTCCGGGAGCTGCTGGTTGCCTCCGCGACCTTCGTCACCCGCGGCTCCAAAGTCCGGTGCGTGTTCGAAGTGGCCGATGACGTGAAGGCCGTGAACGCGGACGTCGGACAGATCAGCCAGGTCATCGACAATCTGGTCATCAACGCCATGCAGGCCATGCCTCGTGGCGGCACGATCCGGATCGGGGCGGCCAACGCGACGCTCACGGAAACCAACCCGAACGGCCTGCCCTCCGGGCACTATGTGCGCATCGTCGTGGCCGACGACGGCCCGGGTATCCCGCCCGAGGTCCTGCCCCGCATCTTCGACCCGTTCTTCACGACCAAAGCCTCCGGCAGCGGACTCGGGCTCTTCAGTGCCTATGGCATCATCACGCGCCACGGCGGCTGCATCACGGTTCAATCAACCGTCGGTCGCGGCACGGCCTTCGAGATCTACCTGCCCGCTACGAACGCAGTTCCCTCAGCCCGCGTCGCCCTGCGTGAAATCGCCGGCAAAGGCCGCATCCTCGTCCTCGACGACGAAAGTGCCATCCGCCGCGTGATCCGCCGCGCGCTGGAGCGTCTGGGTTATCAATGTGACGACTGCGGCAGCAGTGACGAGGCCCTGCAGCGCTTCGGCGATGCGGTGCGCGAGGGCCATGCCTACGACGCCGTCATCCTGGACCTCACCCTCCCCGGCGACCGCGGCGGAGCCGAGGTGCTGGCGCTCATGAGAACGCTCGACCCCAAGGTGGTTGCGATCGTTTCCAGCGGCTACACCGATGATGACACGCTGGCCCATGCGGCGAATCACGGATTCAGCGGGCGGCTGAGAAAGCC
>CAYZBG010000122.1:0-10176 GCA_964476565.1 uncultured Opitutus sp. | reverse complement strand
CGGTCAACGCGGCACCGTTTGGCGTCGGCTTCTGGCCGGAGCTGGACGCGTTTCCGACCGTGGGCTGAGACGGACGGTGCGAGACGGGCGCACGGCTGCGCCGTGGGACTTTAATATAAGGTTGGAGCACGCCTTGTGACACCCGGGCGCGTTGGGGATAAGCGCGTCACGCCCCTTGCCCCTTACCCCGCCGGGTGCCCTGCAGTCTGCGTGCGTGGGGAGTCGGGGGCGTCGACCCCGCCGGATCTTATCCGGCCTGACTCAACCCTAACCCACATGAAACTTATCCGAACCCTGCTCAGTCTCCCGCCCCTCGCCGCCGCGACGGCGGGCGTCTGGGCTCAGCAACGCACCGCAGCCGATGCTCCGGCTGCCGAGACACCGACCGTCGAACTCAGTCCCTTCGTGGTGAACAGCGAACGCGACACCGGCTACGCTGCCGCCACCACGCTCGCCGGCACCCGCCTGAACACGCCCGTGAAGGACATCGGTGCGTCGCTCTCGATCTACACCAAGGATTTTCTCACCGACCTGGGTGTGACCTCCGCCAGCGACCTGCTCGTGTACGCGACGGGCATGGATGCGGCCGGTCCGCAGGGCAACTACTCCGGAGCGACCAACTCCATCGCCGAGCCGCAGGTGATCGGTGAGGGACCGCGCGTCAACCCGCAGTCGGGTTCGCGCACCCGCGGGCTGGCCACGCCCGAGTACACCCGCGGGTTCTTCATCAGCGACATCGCGATCGACTCGTACAATACCTCCGCGGTCACCGTGAATCGCGGGCCGAACGCCATGCTCTTCGGCATCGGCAGCCCGGCGGGCGTGGTCGACACCACCCTGGTCGCAGCCGACCTCAATCGTGACCAGAACAAGATCGAGCAACGCGTCGGCGACAACGGCAGCCTGCGCCATGTGCTCGACCTCAACCGGGTCGTCATCCCGGGCAAGCTTGGGCTGCGCCTCGCTGCCCTCGACGACCACGAGAAGTTCGACCAGCGGCCCGCGTACGAGAAGAAGACCCGGCTCTTCGGCACCGCGACCTACCGGCCCTTCCGCTCGACGGCGATCCGCGGCAATTTCGAGACAGGCAAAACCCGCGCGAACCGCCCGATCACGGTGCTCCCCTTCAACAGCATCAGCGAATACTGGTACGCCGCGGGCCGGCCGACGTACGACTGGACGTTCTACGACGATCCGGCCCGGAATCCGTCCGCATCCACGCAGGCCGCGCAGAACTTCCGTCCGCCCACGATCAATCAGGCGCAGATCTTCGGCGGCATCGTCATTCCGTATTCGTCGTCGACCGCGCGGACGCCCGACCTCTCGTTCGTGAGTGTGGTCAACGGCACCGGCGGCACCGGCCTCAACCAGATCCGCAACGGTCTGTTTCATCCCACCGCCAACCGCGACCAGGCCGGCGATGGGATCAACTTCTATGAGACCACGAACATCGGCGAGACGGCCCTTCCGGCGACACTGTTCCCCGGCGGCGTGCGCCCCGCCGGCGTCAAGATGCAGGGCTTCACCAACTACGACGTCTTCGCCTTCAACCGCCGCATGCTCGACGAAACGTCGTATCAGGACGACAACTTCCGCACCTACACCGCTGCGCTCGAGCAGGGCGCCTGGCGCGATCGCAATGGCCAGGACCGGGTCGGCATCGAGCTCGCGTACTATCGCCAGCAGTTCGACCGCAATTCGAAGAACTCGTTCTTCTCCCAGGGCAACGGCAACCACATCCGCATCGATCCCAACGTGACGCTGCCGGACGGTCGTCCCAACCCGAACGTCGGCCGTCCGTACGCGTCGGGCGCCTCCAATGCGAGCTGGGACTGGGTTGAGACCGATCGCGAGACCCTCCGCGCCACCGCCTACATCCGTTACGACTTCAAGGAACTCTCGCCGCGCGCCGGCAAATGGCTCGGCCGCCACACCCTGACCGGTCTCGCCGAGCAGAACGCCGTCGACAACCTCATCTATCAGACCCGGCTCGGCACGACCGGCGCCGTGGCCGACACCGTCGGTGCCGCCGTGGACCGCTTCAACCGCCGACCCAACGTGCTGGTCTACATTGGCGATTCGATCCTGGATGGACGTGACCTGCGCCTCGAACCCATCCGCATTCCCGAGCTGACAGCCGGTGTCACGTCGCCGACACGTTACTTCAACGCTCCGGCGGGGAGCACCGCCCAGGGCGACTGGGCGCAGGGCGAGACATCCCTGCCTGAGATTCTCCACGGCGGCACGGCCACGCGCGAGGTCATCAAGTCCCAGGCGGCCATCCTGCAGAGCTACTGGCTCGCGGACCACGTGATCACCACGATCGGGTGGCGCAAGGACAAGGACTACCTCTCGCGCCTGAACCTCACCTACCCGAACAACCCGACCAAAAATCGCTTTCGCAACGGCGAGTTCGGCTTCCGTTCCACGCCGCCGTTCAACGTCGAGGGCGAGGTCGAGAGCTACTCGGTGGTGGTGCGCTGGCCGAAACGCTTGCTCCGCCTGCCCGAGGGCACCGACCTCAGCCTGTTCTACAACGAATCGTCGAACTTCACCCCGGCCGGCGGCCGCATCACCGCCCTCAACCAGAAGCTCACACCGCCCGAGGGTACGACGGAAGAGTTTGGCTTCGGCCTGTCGCTGCTCAACGACCGGCTGAACATCCGCTACAACCGGTTTGAGACCCGGGTGACCAACGCCAGCTTCAACAGCCCGTCCTACAGCGCGGCCTACGGCAACGGCGTCTCGCAGATCGCGGGCTTCTGGGCCGGCGAGCGCAACATCAACCCGGGCATCGACCGCACCGCCGAGATCGAGCGCCTCTTCAGTCCGGTGCCGGAGTTCCGCGACGCTTACGGCTTCCAACTCGTGACCAACGCCAACGGCACGTTCGGCTTCACCGGCACGATTCCGCCCGGCATCACCGACACCACCGACTATGTCGCGCGCGGCCACGAGGTGGAGATCGTGTACAACGCGACCCGGAATTGGCGCACCCTGCTCAACGTTTCCAAGCAGGAGACCGTGCAGTCGAACATCGCGCCCAACACCCGCGAGTTCGTCGAGAAGATGCGCCCGATCTGGGCCGAGTTTGCCGGCCGTCCGCGTTCGAACTATCCGGCGGGCTACGTGCCAGGCACGCCGTTGCCCCCCGGCACCGAGACGGTCGGCTCGTGGGTCCAGACGAACGTCCTCGTGCCCTACGCCACCACCCTCGCCAACGAGGGCCAGGTGTCGGCGGAGCAGCGCAAATGGCGCGTCAACCTCGTCACCAACTACAGCTTCGACCGCGAGTCGCGCCTGAAGGGCTTCGCCATCGGCTCGGGCGTGCGCTGGCAGGACAAGTATGCGTTGGGCTACCCGACCCGGTTCAACCCGGACGGCAGCGTCTTCGTCGACATCGCCAATCCCTTCTGGAGTGACGACGATCTCAACGTGGACGCCTGGGTCAGTTACCAGCGCCGCATCCTCAACGGCCGCGTCGACTGGAAAGTGCAGCTCAACGTGCGCAACCTCATCGGCGACGAGGATCCGCTGGCCATCACCGTCCAGCCGGACGGTTCGCCCGCCATCACGCGTCTCCCGCCGGAGAAGCGTATCTACCTGACCAATACGTTTAGCTTCTGAACGCGGCTTTCCGGCGGGGCGCCCCTGCGCCCCGCCGGATTCCGGGCGGCACGGCCGCCCGTCTGCAGCGGGCTTTCCCCGTGCGTGCGACGCGCGGCCGGCCGCGCTTTGTCCCGATCCCGCGGTTCTGTCCGCAGCCCTTCAGCCTTTCTCCCGCATGAATCCTGTCTCCCTCCTTCCCCGCTGGACCGTCCTGGCCGCCGCGCTGCTTGCCGGCGTCGCCCCGACGGTCCAGGCCGCCGGCGAGAACTATCCGTTCCCGCAGAGCATCACCTATCCACACGGCATCAAGCCGACCAATTACACGCAGGCGCAGATGAACACCGACCTGCAGTCAAAGTACAACCAATGGCGCAGCCTTTACCTGACGACCAACGGCTGCGCCCCGGGCGAGATGCGCGTGTACTGCTATCCCACCTACGGCGAAGGGCAGACCATCTCGGAGGGCCAGGGGTACGGGCTGGTGCTTTCCGTCTACATGGCGAATGGGACCAACACCGGACGCGAGGACTTCGATGCGCTTTACCGTTACGTTCAGCGCTACCGGCTGCCCGACTGCGGGCTGATGAGCTGGAAGATCAGCGCCGACGGCCTGACCGCTGACACCTGGTCCGCACCCGATGGCGACATCGACATTGCGTTCGCCCTGGTGATGGCCCACCGCCAATGGGGCAGCGACGGTGCGATCAACTACCTCGCCGAGGCGCAGGCCTACATCGCCAACCTCATGACCTACGCGGTCAACAAGACGAACTGGAACATCAGCAACGCCCAGTTCGCCGACACCAGCCTGAAGAATGTCTGCTCCTACCAGATCCCCTATGCGTTCAAGGTCTTCCATGACGTCTCCGGCGACAGCCGCTGGATCAACGTCATCGAGGCGGCGTACGACATGTTCGGTCATTTCCAGACCCTCAATCCAGCGACAGGCCTGGTGCCCAACGTCTGCCGCATGCCGACCTACGTCGACTTTGGCGACGGCAACTTCAAGTACGGCTACGATGCCTCGCGCATCCCGTGGCGGGTGGCGGTCGACTACCTCTGGCACGGCCAGGCGCTCAGCCCGGTGGCGCAGGCCCTGCCGCTGCGCAACACGACGTGGTTCCAAGGCGCCAGCGGCGGCGTTCCGTCCAAGCACTACGCCGAGTACAAGCTGAACGGTCAGCGCAACGTGCGCTACGGGTCGCCCGGCAACATGGTGGGACCGATGGCGGTCGCCGCGATGGTGGACTCCGGTCAGCAGGCGTGGTTGAACACGCTCTACGACTACCTGATCGGCCGGCCGGTGAGCTACGATTGGCCTTCCGGCTATTACCAGGACTCCGTGCTGCTGATGACGTTGCTGGCGATCACCGGAAACTTCCCGGACATGTGGAACATGACGCCGGCCCCGCCCCCGCCTCCGCCGCCGGTGAACCTCGCCCTCAACCAGCCGGTGACCGCCTCGTCGGTGGCGTCCGGACACGTGGCGGCGAATGCCGTGGACGGAAACGGCGGCACGCGCTGGGCCTCGGCCAGCTCCGATCCGCAATGGATCCAGGTGGATCTGGGTTCGGTCCGTTCCGTGTCCAACGTCCGCCTTCAGTGGGAAGCCGCCTACGGCAAGGCTTACCAGGTGCAGGTTTCGGCCGATGCGACCACGTGGACGACGGTCGCCGGCACGAGCACCGGCGATGGCGGTTTGGACGATCTGTCGTTCGCCGCCACCCCGGCGCGTTACGTGCGCATCTATGGCACGGCACGTGGCACGCGCTACGGTTACTCGTTGTGGGAGTTCGAGGTCTACTGAGACCTTTGACCGCCGGGGGCACGCGAACCGGTTCGCGTGCCCCCGGCGGACTTGTTTGCACCGGTTTTGACTCCGGCAAGCGAAGAGGCGGTGAACGAAGGCCTTGGGCGCTCGTGGGGGATTCCTCGTGCCTGCCCTCAGGTCACGGAGACGAGGCGCCGGTCAACGAGCACCGCGGCGTACCACTCCCGCCAACGGTCCCCATGTGCCAGGCTCGTGCTGCGATCGTGGATGACGGCATCTTCGACGGAAGGCAGGCTGTAGAGGATGCGTCCGAGACCATGCTGCTGACTTAGCAGGCACGGGTGACCGTCCTGGTCGCGGGCGAGTACGCGGGCCGTCGTCGGTTCGACGACGAAACGCGCCTCGTCCGGCGCGGGGGGAAAACTCCAACGGTGTCCGAAGGCATCCACGGTCAGCCGGCAATTGAGGGCGTAGTTGATCGCATGGGCGCCGAGGAACTGCGCGTACGTGGCGCCCCAGTTGCGAACGGAAACGCCGTGCAGGATCAGCTGTCCGCCTTGTTCGACCCAGCGGTGCAGGGTGCGGATCTCGTCCGGACTCAGGCTCTGGCCGACAAAGAGCAGCGGGGCCGAACCGGGCGTTGGCAGCGTTGCCCGGCGGGCAAATCCGGGTGTGGCCCCGGCTTCGGCGGCGAGATGCCAGGCGATGAGGTAGCGACGGCCGAGCTGGCGTTGTGGATTGGGCGGACGCAGGTACTCCGGCGCGGTTGGCTGTGTGTGATCGGGCAGATAGAAGACGAGGTCGGGCTGGGTGCGCGGCGGAAGCGACTCCGGATCGGCGGCCCACGCGGCGAGCTGATGGGTCGCGGCGGCCAGCGCTGGCTTCGGTCGGCCCTGCGGGTCCACGAGGCCCAATGAGCGTTCCATCTCGCAGAACCGGTACGGGTGCTCGAGCGAACGAATGTCTCGCAGGCACCACCACAGCATACCGTTGACACCCTCCGCGGCGGTGGCGGGCAGGGCAGCCGCAAGGAAGTCGCGCTGGACCGCGTCGCCGAAGGTGAGGATCGTGCCGAACTCCTGGAAGAGCACGGGACCGTACGCTCGGGCGTAGGCGCAGTAGTACGGGAAAAGCCGGCGGGACAGCGCATCATCGAGTCCGCCCAGCGGCACCGGCGACCAGTTGGCCACCGGGTACGCGTGCATGCTGAGGAAGTCCGTGCCCGGTTGGTTGGTGAAGGCCCAGCCCGTGTCGTTGGTCACCTGGCCCATGTCGCAGCCGCTTACGATCATCACGTGCGGACAAGTCTCCTTGATCGCCGCGCACACCCGGGCGCACCACGCAGCGATGTCGCCGAAGGAGGCTGCAGCCGAGTCGGGCAGGCAGCCCATCTCGTTGCCCAGATCCACCGCGAGCAGGTGGTTGCGATGAAGGGCAAAGGTGCGGGCGGCGCGCCGCGCGAAGGCCTCCGCCCGGCTGGCCATGAATGGGTCCGCATAGAGGTTGCGCGCTCCTTTCCATGCCGGCCAGAAGATGCCGCCGCTCATCCAGCCGGAGAACAGGGACGGATGCGCCCAGAGACCGCGGGCGGCGCAGGCCGAGAGCAGCCCGTCGAGGCGCTCGAACGAACGGTCGGCGTAACGGCCGGCTTCCGGCTCGAAATCCTGCCAGCGCAGAAAGAAGCGGACGGTGTTGAAGCCGAGTTCGACGATCAGATCGAGGTCCGCTTCGATCTCGTCGGCGTCCCAGTGTGCCCACATGTGCAGCCCGCTCGAGGCGGGCCAGTAGTTCACCCCGACGGGAAAAAGCCGTTGGTCGCGATGGATGAAGTAACCTTGGGCATCGATCGACAGCGCGGTGGACATGACGACGGGGCGGGGTGGAACGAGGAGCAAGTCCGCCCCGGCGGTCCGGACAATCCTCCCTCCTGCCTTACGTTAAGGCGACAGCGGGCTTGCCGGTCGTCTGCGTCGTCCCGCATCGTCGGGGTATGGCGAAGGTGAGCATCACGCGAATCGCCGCGGACCTCGGCGTGTCGGCGATGTCGGTCTCGGTGGCGCTGCGCGGCAAACCCGGGGTGTCGGAGGCGCTGCGCGCCCGCATTCTCGCGCATGCGCGCAAGCTCGGTTACAAGCCGGACCCCGTCACGGCGGAGCTCATGGCCATGGTGCGCTCTCGGCATCGTGCGCGGGGCGCCGAGACGATCGCCTTCCTCAACACGTTTTCCGATCCGGATTTCTTTCGCCGGGTCGATGGCTTCATGGCGTTCTTCCGCGGGGCGAAAGCCGAGGCAGCGCGGTTCGGGTATCGGGTGGAGATGTTCGACGCCCGCGCCAAGGGAATGAGCGAGGGCCGGCTGGCCTCGATTCTCAAGGCGCGGGGCGTACGTGGCGTGCTGGTTGGACCGCGTTGGATGAACGAGCCCGACATCGATTTCCCGTGGTCGGAGTTCAGCGTGGTGCTGGTGGGTGAGGCGGCGTACGGTCCCAACCTGAACCGGGTGTGCAACCACCACATCCATAGTTGCGCCACGGCGCTGAAGGCCCTGCGTGACCGCGGCTACCGGCGGATCGGCATTGCGCTCTTCCGTCTTGGTGAGCAACGCCGCTCCTACGATTACCTGCTCGGACTCGACCAGGTGCGCCGCGTGGGCTTCGAGGACGTGACGGTGGTGCCGTGGCTCTTCGAGCAGCTCGATCTGGCTGCGACCGAAGCCTGGGTCCGTGACAATGCCCTCGATGCCGTCATCGCCCTCTCCGGGCAGCTAGGACGGCATGTGATCACCCTGCCTTCGCCTCGCGGCGGTCGGGTTGCCTTCGCCGGGCTGTCGCTGGAGAAGGACGTCCCGTGGTCGGGCATCAACCAACACCTCGACGAGATCGGGGCGGCCTCCGTCTACCTGCTGCGCGACCTGCTGCTCAGCGGGCACCGGGGCACCCTGCCGCGTCCGCGCATCGTTCTGGTCGAAGGCGAATGGGTGGATGGTACCACGGCGCCGATGCGGACCGATTGAGGTGAGCTCAGCGGCGCAGCTGCAGCTTGAGCACGTAGGCGTGCGCGGGTGCGGCGTCGGCAGGGAACACGACGGTCAGCGCGCCGTCGCTGGCGTTCCATGCCACGGGGCCGGGCCGGCCGAGCAGTGTGACGCCCGCGACGGAATCCGCGGGCACGGTCGCGAGCCGTACGCGGTCTGTGGGTCGCTGCAGCAGGATCGCATAGATGGCGGCCCCATCCTTCGCGGCGGTGAAGCGCACCGCATCGCCCTCCCGCCAGAGTGGGCCGGGCCGTTCCATCGCACCCCAGATCGCTTCGCCGTTCACCGTGAGCCAGGTCCCGACCTCCTCGAGCTGGGCGACGGCCGTGGGGTGGAAGGTGCCGTCGGGCGCTGGACCGATGCCGACCATGAAGTTGCCGCCCTTGGCCACCGAATCGACCAGGTTGTCGATCACCCACTTCGCACCTTTGTGGCGTCCGGCCTCAGCTTCGTAGGAGAAGTGCTCCCCGAGCGGATAGATCACCATCCACGGCAGGGCGGTGGCCGCCTTGTCGCCGGGCACAACCCGCTCCGGCGTGTAGTAGTCGCCGTAGTGGCCGATCCCGCGGTTGCGGATCATCAGGTCGGGGTGCTGACGACGGATCTCCTTAATCGTGGCCTTCATCTCCGGCCACACGTCGGCCCCGAAGCCGATGTCGAGGCAGAGCATGTCGATTCTGCCATAGTGCGTAAGCAGCTCGCGCAACTGCTCGCGGTGACGGGCCATCATGCCGGCGCGCTCTTCGGGCGTCGGATCAGGAAAGAGCTTCGCCGGACGCTGCTGGCGTTCGACCAGTGAATCGATGTGGGTCGAGCTGACGTTCTGGATCGGATGCCGGCCATAGGGACGAAACCGGACGTCGTACCAATCGGTGTGCGAGAAGTAGAGGTTGACCTTCAGGTCGCGCCCGCGGGCTGCGTCGGTGAGCTCCTTGATGATGTCGCGCTTTGAGGGTGTTTCCATCACGCTGTAGGCGACGTCGCAGTTCTCGATCACCGGTCCGTCCGGCCCGTCGTAGCGCGGGCGTCGGGTCACGCGCGTCCGGGTGTCCCAGAGTGAGAAGCCTTCATGGTGTTTGGTGGTGATCGCAAAGGCCTTGAAGCCGGCCCGCTCGAAAAAATCCATCCACGCCCCGGCGTCGAAGCGGGTGGGATTCCAATCGTGGATGCGTTCGAGGTACTGCTGCCGTTCCTTGTCTGTCAGCGGCAGGAAGCTCCAGGATTCGCGCGCGCCGGGCAGGAGGGTGTACAGCCCCCAATGGATGCGCACGCCGTACTTCATGTCCCGAAACGCCTGGTGGGCCTGCTCCGAGGCATGCCGGTAATCCGGGTCGGGTTCGGGTTCCATGTAGTCGGCCGTACCGTAGCCCGGCGGCAACCGGAGCAGGCGTTCGCGATCGGTGTCGGCCAACAGGGTGACCGGGCGAACCAGCAGCGCGGCGCACCCCACAAGGAAGGGAATCGTGGCGAGGGTTTTCATGGTCGGGTCAACCGGCAACGCGCCGGCCGTGGTTACCGATATATGGAGTGATATATAGCGGGTCAATTCAGATGCGGACGAGGTGATTGCGCCGGGCTCATTTTCTGGGTGACGGAGGCGGCCTGGGGCGAGACGGTGGGAGGCGGGGTGCTGTGCACCCCCGCACGGATGGTCTCGCCCTACGCCCTGCAGATCGAACGGCTCCAAACCCGGTTTCGCACCGGAGATGGAGAGGTGTGTGCGGTGCACGACGTGTCGCTCAGCCTCCGTCGCGGCTCGGTG
>CAYZBG010000121.1:0-10198 GCA_964476565.1 uncultured Opitutus sp. | reverse complement strand
GTCCTGAGACGGTGGTGACCTTCGAGGCGCCGGCAGACCCGGCGCGCGGCCGCGTCGTGCGGCACGCCGACTTCAGCTCCCGCCACGTGGCCGGCCGCCACCTCGATGTCTGGCTGCCCCCCGGCTACGACGCTCACCCCGACCGGCGCTATCCGGTGCTCTACCTGCACGACGGCCAGAACCTCTTTGACCCCGCCCTGAGCTACGGCGGCCAGGCGTGGGAACTGGACGCCGCCATGGAGCGTCTGATCGCCCGCGACGAGATCCGGCCGGCCATCCTCGTCGGTGTCTGGAACTCGCCGTTGCGCGCCGCCGAGTATTTTCCGCAGAAGGCCGCCGCGACCGACCGGATCCAGTCCATTCCCGGGCTGCATCCGCAACCCGACGCCCGCATCCAGTCCGATGCCTACCTGCGCTTCCTCGTCGAGGAGGTGAAGCCGTTCATCGACCGGACCTACCGCACCCGGCCCGGGCGCGACGACACCTTCGTCATGGGTTCGAGCATGGGCGGCCTGATCTCGGCGTATGCGATGGTTGAATACCCCGCCGTCTTCGGCGGCGCGGGCTGCGTCTCGACCCACTGGCCCGCCGGCGACGGGGCGGTCATCGACTGGCTCGCCACGAAACTGCCTCTGGACCCGGGGAACCGGTGGTACTTCGACCACGGCACCGTGGAACTCGACGCCCTGTATGCCCCGTTCCAACGGCGCATGGACGCGGTCATGCGCACCACCGGCCATGTTCCGGGGTCACGCTGGCAGACGCGGGTCTTCGCCGGCACCGACCACAGCGAGGTGGCCTGGCGCGAGCGGGCCGAGGTGCCGTTGACCTTCCTGCTGGGCAAGTAGGCCGGCTGTACCCAAGGAGCGGCGACACTCCTGTCGCCGGCTTCGAGATCGATGTAGCGGCTGTCCTCAGCCGCCTGGGCCCAACCGGGCGCCTGAGACAGGCTTCGACATCGGCAACGCGGCCGACACGGCCGCGGCGACACCTTGGTGGTCGCCTGCGCGGACCGTGTAGCCGCGACCGTGCCGGTCGCGCCGAGGCAATAGCGCCAGATGTAGCGCCGGGTCCCTCAGCCGCCTTTCCTGGGATACGCCTGCCGTCCGGCCTGCGAAACCGGCGACAGGAGTGTCGCCGCTCCCTCAATACCTCCTTCAGCGCCGGCGGTCAGCCAAGGCAGCCGCGACGCGAATGAAGCGGTGCTGGACCGGGCGGCGCTGCTCCGCCGTGAGCGGTGGCAGGTCGGGCAGCGCCTGCGGCCGGTCCTCGCCCAGCTGTGCCCGGCACAGCGCCCGAAAGTTGTCCCAGCGTTCCGCCAGATAGGCCGCATCGGCCCCCTGCCGCGTTCCGTCGGCGGTGCGATGGGGGCTCTTCTCGAAGGCGAGCGGCGGCGCATGCGCGATCTGCCGCAACAGGCTGCGCCACTCCGTCATCAGGCGGTCCAGATCGCCCCGGCCGGCCTGTTCGATGTCCGCCACCAGCACGCTCGCCTTCGCCGTCCGTTCGACGAGGGCGCGGATCACGTCGCCGCCGCCGAAGCCATACTGCGGCGGCAGGCCCTCAACGAGGTAACCATCGAGGTTGAAGCGACGGTACACGCGCTCGCACACGGCGGCGAGCCGGCCGAGCTTCCGCGGATTCGTGCCCGTAAACCGGTCGGTGGCGTAAAGGTTCGCGCAGTCGAAAAGCAGGTGATCCAGCGGATAACGCCGGTCCTCGAGCGCGGCGGACAGCGCGAGCCCCTCCGGACCAAGGAACAGGCTGACCAGAGCGCCCCGCGCGGTGAGGCGCAGCTCGCGGTCCAGCACCCCGGCGCGTTGCAGCTGCCACAGGAGGGTCGGCTGCGGCGACAGCGCAAGGCAGGCCGCCCGGTGCTCGCAATCGACGCAGCCGGCGAAGGGATTCTTCTCGCGACGGACCAGCCGCGCCCGGCCCGTGTCGGTGCGCTGGCCGCACGGCAGGGTCATCGTTTCGGGCGTGTGCTCGCCGCCCATCGCGACCGGCTGGTCGGTGAAGAAGCGTTGGGCGCTTTCCTGCAACCGGGTGCGGACCTCGTCGCCGGGCTGGAGGGAGCGGAGCAAGAAGGTCCACGGCAGCGGGGCCGCGCGTTTCAGCCGCTGCTGGGCGGCGCGGCGCGCACGGGGCGCGGAACCGCTCACGAGCACGAAGCCGACCTCGTCGAGCCCGCGGCGGCCTGCGCGACCGATCATTTGCAGCAGCTCGTGCGGCGCGATTTCGCGATCGGTGCGATCATGGCGATAGCTCGACGCCGTGATCATGACTGAGCGGAGGGAAAAATTGATGCCGGCGCTGAGGCCGAGCGTGGCGACGACGGCACGCAGCTGCCCCGCCTTGGCCAGCGGTTCGATGATGCCGGCCCGCTGGGCATAGGTGAGCCCGCTGTGGTGATACGCCACGCGCTGCCGCACCAACTTGGCCAGTTCGGGTCCGCACAGCGCCTCCTGCTCCGGCGTCAGCGTCAGGGGCTCGGCCAGCGGCACCTCGCGGGCAAACTGCCGGGCCAGCCTTTCGGCATCCTGCCGGTGCGGCGCAAACACCAGCACGGGCCCGAGACCCTCGCGCAAGGCCCCGGCGAGGCGGCGGGACCAGAACCCTTCAATCGAGCGCGGCAGGCCCTGGATCAGGTCGTCGGCCTCGATCTCCTCGAGCGGCACGGGCCGGTCCTTGGTTTGCACGACCTCCACGGTCCGGCCCAGCCGGCGGAGCCAAGCGGCCGCGTCGCCCGGATTGCCCACCGCACCCGACAGCAGAAGCACCTGCACCGACGGATCGAGCGTGAGCAACGCGCCCTCGTAATGGCTGCCGCGATGGGCGTCGGCCAGCCACTGATACTCATCGACCACCAGCAGCTGAAACCGACCCGACACCGCCGCGCCGCCGCCCTGCCCGGCGAGTCGCGTCTGCACCGCCTCGAGGGTCGCCACGACGAGGGGCGCGCCTGCGTCCAAGGTGAGGTCGCCGGTGATGATGCCCACGCGCCAGCCGCGCTCGCGCCACTCGGCGTACTTGTCGTTGGCCAGCGCGCGGGTCGGGACCGTGAAAATCGCCCGGCGCGAAAACCCGGTCTGCTCCATCCAGCGTTCGAAGACATAGGTCTTGCCGGCACCGGTCGGCGCATCGATCACGACATCGCGACCTGCCTTCAGCGCCATGATCGCCTCGGCCTGCCAGCGGTCCGGCAGGACAAGTTTTTGCAGGCCGCTGAAGGCATCGGAAAGCACGCCGCACCGTGGTGCGGGTGGGAAAGATCGTCAAACGCCATGCGCCCCCCATCGCACCCTTTCTGCTCATCGTTCTCGTTCTCGTAGTCGTAATCGTTCTCGAAACGCCGGTCGGTCCCATCGGTCTGATCGGTCCGATCCGTCAGAACGAGAACGATTACGAGAACGATTCGGAAAACCAGAATGAGACGCAGCAAATGACAAGGCCGCCCCTCTCGCGAAGGGCGGCCTTGGTTGTTTTCTTAGGTTAACCGATCGCGACTCAGTTCATCGCGAGCGTGGTGCCCGTGGTGAAGTCGTCGACGATCTTGACCGGGACGCGGACCTTCATCGCAACCGGCTCACCCGCTACGGTGCGGGCCGGCGCGAACTTCCACTGGGCCAGGGCCGCCTTCACCGGAGTGGTGAGCTCGGCGGGGAGCGGATTGCGCACGGCGAGTTCCACCGGCTTGCCGGTGGTGTCGACGACGAATTCCACTTCCACAACCTGTCCGGCATACCGGGAGCTCACCGCGGGCTTCACGACCGCGACGGGCACCGGGATGTCGGAACGTCCCTGGTAGGACTCGATGTAGGCCTGCTCAACGCTCTTGCCCGAGAGGGCGAAGGGAGCGGCGAGCGTGCCGAGGATGAGGGCGATCTTCAGGACTGACGTGTGCTTCATGACATAAACTCCGCGCAAGGCGGAGAGTTTGGTTTTCTTGTCGGTGGTTGAGCACGGCGACCCCACCGGCCGCGAAGGCCGCAGGAGCGCGCCGCGTTCCGCTGCCATCCCGCTTGCGCAGGACGACGACGAAAGGTGCAGTTTTGGGAAACCGCGGCCCGCAGGCCGCTAGAGTCACCGACACCGGTCAGTCTCGATCCATCCGGTCGAACGCTTCAAAGAACAGGCCAGCCGTTTTGGGGAGGGTTCCTCGAAAGCAAGTCTTGCGACCCCGACAGTTAAGCAGAGGGCGTGCCGGACGTCCCGTGCCAATCCGGTGAATTCGCTTCGCGTCGTGCTAAGTCGTTGGAAACGAGGAGCCGCTGTATCCGCTCCATGAATTCTTTGCGTCTCCACGTTACGACTACGTGGCGACGTGCTCAAAATTGAGCACGCGAGCAAAAGACGCCGCCGGACACCTGCTTGGGCTTTCGTCGATTCCCCCCACCCATGCGCACGGTCCGCCGGCCGTCACCGTCGGCACAAGGTGGACGCGCGAGTCCCTCCTCGCGTAGATCATGCAGTAGCATCGCACCGTTGAGATTCTCCCGCAGAGACGCCGAGGCGCAGAGTTTGTCTCCAATGCACTCGTCCTGGTGGGAAGTGAGATCCGTTGGAGTAGACAAAGCTCCGGACTCCACCTGGTCATTCGACCCGAAAGCCCCCCCCCGGGAACGCCGAGCCCCAGCTCGGCCTTCGTCGCCGAACGCCGATGCGCCCTCACTCCGCGGCGAAACACGATGTCCGGAGCCGCAAAGGTGCGGGAGCATCCTGCTCCCAATCCCCGCGCACAATGCCGTGCGGTCCTCCGCCTGACGTTCTGTCAATAGTCGAGACATGACGTCTTTGGCTTGGCTATCGCAGCAACTTCGCTTCATCAGGCGCAAGCTGCTTGATGATATCGACGAAAGCGGGATGCGCTTCACGAGCGGTCGACGCATCCATTGACGTAGCCAGCAAATTGGCGTACATCTCCCGCAAGTCAGCATCGTGACCACTGTATCTCAGCGCTTCTAGAGCAGGACCGGCAACTGAGGGCGACGGAGTCGCAATTCTCTCCCTTGGCACGTCCTTGAGCTTCTCGGCGACTCTCGAATGAACGAAATCACGTACTTGCTCGAATCCCCAGACAAGCGCCGCGACAGGAGCAAGCGCTACATGGATTGTCTTCGCTACTGTCGCAAGGCCCTTGCCGACTTCTTGCACTGCAGGTTGTAGTGCGTCTTGGTAGACAGGGATTGCTTCGACGACACCTTTGACTGCGTCAGCTGCATCACGGACTTTGTTTTCGTCGCTCATAAGTTTCTTGGCCTAACGTAATCTGGTCAGCCACGTGGGGCGGGCGCGGACGGGGTTTCGGATGCGGGTGAAACGTGCGAAGACGGACGGCTCCCTGCGTTGTGCTGCACTGGCTTGTTAGGCGGTCTTGGCATGGCGCTCAGCCTCAGAGTGGAACGCGCGAAGCTCGTTCAGCGTGTGAATATGAAAAACCTTCTTCTGGCCACGATGCCCATCCACGAGCGAACGCAACTTCGGCATCATGTGACGGTCGATCGTCCAAATCATCTTCAAGAGCGGCCATGTCATCGGAAGCATGGGGCATCCTGGCGGTCCATCGATGCGCGGCCGGAATAGACAAAGAAACTGCCTCTTCATCGCCCACCAATAGTGCCGCCACAGAGGATAATCGATCAGCACAATTGTATCGGACTGGCGGAACCTTTCTTCGATGGCTTCAAAATCCCCCCAACCATCTATGATCCAGCGGGGCTCTGCCAATAGCTTCATGTGAGCTTCAGTGAAATCTTTCTTCGGCACCGCCTGCCAACCCGGCCGCCACTGCAACTGATCGATTGGATGCAACGGGAGCCGAAGCAAATCGCGGAGCTTCCGTGAAACGGTGGACTTGCCGCCGCCGGCGTTGCCGATGATCGCAATTCGAGTCATCTCTATATTTGACTAACGACCACCGGTCAGCCACGCGGGGCGGGTGCGGACGGTGTTTCGGAAGCGGGTGAATCGCCCGAAGACGGACGGCTCCCCGCGTTGTGCTGTACTGGTGGTTCGGCGGCTTGGATTCATAGCCAGTTATCAGTGATGGCCATCCCCGCTATAAACCAGCACCACAGGCTCATGAGTGTGATGGTAATCGCGACTAATGATGCGGTGATCCAAACATGTCGGAGTCGATATACGCTATAACCGGCTAATGTGATCACCACTGCCATCCCAACATAGGGAACGAATACCATGGCGGGGCGCCCGCGAAAGAGGCCGCCCGAAGCAAGTATAATAAGAGTGCCAGCCAAGGGCAGAAATAGGATCGCAATGTTTCTATCGCCAGCCAGACGACCCGAATCAACTGACCCAA
This sequence comes from uncultured Opitutus sp., assembly GCA_964476565.1. Classification (GTDB taxonomy): domain Bacteria; phylum Verrucomicrobiota; class Verrucomicrobiia; order Opitutales; family Opitutaceae; genus CAMAXB01. Next base: position 3,879 of record CAYZBG010000121.1, on the reverse strand, counting down.
CGACCGCCACCACAGCGGCAAGCGCCAGGGCGCCGAAACAGATAGCAATGCCGGTCATGATCTCTTTATTTGCCGAACAGTGTTATTAACCCAGGCTCAGTAGAGCTTTTTGCTCAGCGCTGCGAGGGACCGGTTGGAAGAGACTTCTTGGGAAAGGGTTTGGTAAAGCCACGAGGACACGGGGGCTCCAACGGCTGTCATTTGCAGACGATGAGCGAGTAGGGCTTTTGCTCAAATGCAAAGTGCGTGAAAAGCTCTACTCGAGTCGCGAGTAAGGCTTTTTCCGCAACCGCGGGTGCGGGTGCTGCCCTGGAATGCCGCCGCCCGCGCCACGCTAGTCGCCATGAAACCGGCGTTTACGATTTCGCGAAGCGGCGAGTGGGGCTTTCTCGCGGAGTGCACGTTGCGCGAAAAGCTCAACTCGGGGGCGGATGCGCAGGGGCAAGAGAATGAGCAAGCCGGTGAGGAAGAAGCCGCCCACCGCCACGATGCCCCAGCGATAACCGATGTGGGTGATGAGCCAGCCGTACGTCACCGGTCCGATCACTCCGGCCAGTTTGCCGAAGAAGCCCCAGTAACCGAAGAACTCACCCGCACGGCCCGGTGGCGTCAGCGTCGAGACCAGGGCGCGGCCGGAGGACTGCAGCGCCCCCATCGCAACGCCGGCGAGGGCGCCCACGCCGTAGAATTCCGCCTTCGATTGCGACAGCGCCGCCCAGAGGCAGACGCCGACCCAGAGCAGGAGCGAGAGCACGAGGGCGAGCTTGGCACTGGCGCGGTCCTGCAGGTAACCGAAGCCAAACGCCCCGGCCACGCCGGCGAGCTGGAGCACGATGAAGAGCGTGATGATCTCATCCTGCGTCATGCCCACGACGGCGGTCGCATAGAGCGCGGCGAAACCGACGACCGCCATGAGGCCGGCCATGTAGAACGTCATCGCGACGAAGAACACGGCAAGCGTCCGGTGCTGCGGCAGTTCGTCGAGCATGCGCCGCATCTGGCCGAACGCGCGGCCGGTCACCGTTTCGCCCGGCCGCAGCGCCACCGGCCGCGCACGTTCGCGCAGCAGCAGGAGCGTAGGCAGGCTGGCTCCGAAGAAAAACACGCCCGTCATTAGGAAGGTCCACGGCGCCCGGCCGTCGCCGCTCTGGATGATCACCAGCGCAAGGATGAGGCTGAAGAGGCCGCCGAAGTAACCGAAGCTCCACCCGTAGCCGGAAATCCGCCCGACGTTCTCCGCCGTGCTGATCTCCGGCAGGAAGGCGGCGCAGATGTTTTCGCTCAGCGAAAAACCGATGTTGGCCAGGATAACGAGCCCGAGCGCGAGCGCGACCTCGCCGGGCCCGACGAAGTAGAGCGACGCCGTCGCGATCGAACACCCGAAGGCCGTCAGCATGAGCGCCGATTTCTTGCGCGCCGTCACGTCCGCCAGTGCTCCCACCACCGGCGACAGCACGATCACGACCACCTGTGAGGCCGAGAGCGCGGTGCCCCACCAGCCCTCGGCGCTGGGATCGCCCTCCGCCACGACCTTCGCAAAGTAGACCGCGTAGACGACGGTGATGATGATGGTCGTGAACGCCGAGTTCGCGAAATCGAAGCAGCACCAGCCGAAGATCTCCGACTTTTTGACCGGGGGAAATCCGCCGGACGCCGAAGGCTGCGAAGCAGAACCGGGACCCGCAGCCGGAGGGGAGACATCGCTCATGCGCGGCGGAGTGAAGGACACACGCAAGCCCATGGCAAGGCCGGCGCGGCCGGTGTCGTGATCGTCACGATACACTTCGGTTTATTGATTGTAAGCGGCCGGCCGGCGCGGACCAGATGACGCCCGGTGCCGCAACGTAAATTGCAGACGAAAGGCGATGCCGCCGGACCACGCCTGCAAACGCAGCTTGCCCCAGCCCGTCGCACCCGCCTTCCTTTGGGGGTCTCAACGTTCATCTCTGTCTGTTACATCTCGTGTCTGCCCAGTCCTCCTCCGTCTCCTCGCCATTCCGTCGCGCGCTTACTGCCGTTACTCAGTGGATCGATTCTGATTATTGCCCTGAAGGGGCCGAAAAAATGCGCGCCGAGCCTGACAAGGTCGACTGGGTGCGCGTCATGCCGTTCGTGATCCTGCACCTCGGATGCCTTGGCATCATTTGGACGGGAACGAGTGCCTTCGCCGTCTGGAGCGCCGTGGTGCTCTACTTCGTGCGCATGTTTGCCGTCACCGGCATCCATCACCGCTACTTCTCCCACAAGACGTATAGCACGAGCCGGTTTGGCCAGTTCCTGCTCGCAGTCTGGGCGGGAACGACGGTGCAACGAGGCTCGCTCTGGTGGGCTTACCACCACCGCCATCATCACCAGCACTCGGACGATCCCGAGGACGCCCATTCGCCGCACGTGCACGGGTTCCTGTGGTCGCACATCGGCTGGATCACCAGCCGCCGCAATTTCCCGACCGACTACTCGAAGGTGAAGGATCTCGCCAAGTTCCCCGAGCTCGTGTGGCTGAACCGCTTCGACATGGTCGTGCCGCTGGTCTTCGCGATCGCGATCTTCGGCCTCGGCGTTTTCCTCGAGCGTTTCGCGCCTGGCCTGGGCACCAACGGTCCGCAGATGCTCGTCTGGGCATTCTTCGTCAGCACCACCGCCCTCTTCCACGGCACGGCCTGCATCAATTCCATGGCCCACCTCATGGGCAAACGCCGCTTCAAGACCGAGGACGATTCCCGCAACAGCTTCATCCTCGCCATCATCACGCTCGGCGAGGGCTGGCATAACAACCACCACCGTTACCAGAGCTCGACGCGCAACGGTTTCTACTGGTGGGAAATCGATCCCACGTACTACGGCCTGAAACTGCTGTCGTGGACCGGCTTCATCTGGGGCCTCAAGCCCGTGCCGAAGACCATCCTCGAAGAGGGCATGCACGCCGAGCACCACCGCTCCGTCGCCGCCGCCCAGCGCGCGGCCCACGTGCACCCGGAGTTCTCGTCGTTGCGCAAGGTCGTGCCCGCCGCGGCCGCCCTCGCCGTGGCCACCGCCGCCGCCGCGCAGACTTCCGTGCCAAACAAGGCCGAGGGTCCGGCCATCCACAAGGATGTGACCGAACTCGCCGAGGAGCTCGGGCAGGCGAAGGCCAGCAAGCCGGCCGCGGACGAGCCCAAGCCCTGAGGCCGGGGTCGTTCTCCGCGCAGTTCCTAGCCGACGAGGGCCACGAAACGCAGGTGCGCCCGTTCGCATCAGAGGAAACCCATGCGCACGGACGCGGCTCGGACCGCCAAGACCCGAGCCACGCGCGGAGGGACCCGCGCGTCCACCACGACCGGGCAACTGCCTTCGAGGTACACCGGCGGTGTCTCTTGCCGAGCCGTCCTCCCCGGACGGCTATTTTCTTTGGGCGCATCCCGGGGCGCCTTGGACGCGTACCTTCCGCAGACGAACGTTTCGATTTCATCCCCTCATGCGCCTCGCCATTATCGGTAGCGGCATCGCCGGACTCGGTTGTGCCCACTTTCTCCATCGCAACCACGAGATCACGGTCTTCGAGCAGAACGACTACGTAGGCGGCCATACCAACACGGTCGACGCCACCGAACCCGGCACCGGTCGGCCGGTCCCGATCGACACCGGCTTCATGGTGTTCAACCGCGTCACCTACCCGCACCTGTGCCGGTTGTTCGACCAGCTCCAGGTGCCGGTGAAGCCCACCTCGATGTCGTTTGCGGTGCGCGACGATCAGACGGGTCTCGAGTGGTGCGGCTCGTCGCTCAATCACCTGTTCGCCCAGCGCAAGAATCTCTTCAACCTCCGCTTCCTGCGCATGCTGACCGCCATCAACCGCTTCAACAAGGAGGCGGTGGCGGCGCTCGAGGATCCGCGCACCGC
>CAYZBG010000120.1:0-10595 GCA_964476565.1 uncultured Opitutus sp. | reverse complement strand
GAGAGGATGTCTGTGGCGACGACGAGCTTGTCGCCGGATTGCACGCAGCCCTTTTCCTTCAGCAGGGCAATGGCCTGCTCGATCGTCTCATTCGGATCCGAGGCGAGCGGCATGAAGATCGGCTCGACAGCGCGCACGAGGCGGAGCTGCCGCAAGGTCTCCATCGAATTCGTCATCGCGAAAATGCGCGCCGAATTCGGACGGAAGGCGGCCAGGCTCGTGGCCATGAAGCCCTGGCGAGTGAAGGTGAGGATCGCTCCGCCGGTGATCTGATTGGCAAAATGGACGGCCGACTGGAGCAGCTTGACCTTGTCGCCCTTGAGGTGGCGCGGCTCACCTGACTCGCTAGCGCTCTCCTCCTCGATGCGGCGCGCGATCTTGTCGAGGATCTGCACGCATTCGAGCGGGTACTTGCCCACGGTGGTCTCACCCGAGAGCATGACGCAGTCGGCCTTTTCGAAGACCGCATTCGCTACGTCGGTGATTTCGGCGCGCGTCGGCATCGGTGACGAAATCATCGATTCGAGCATGTGCGTGGCGATGATCACGGGGCGGCCGTGGTGGAAACAGGTCTTCACCGCACGGCGCTGGATGACGGGCAGTTCCTCGAAGGGGCACTCGATGCCGAGGTCACCGCGGGCCACCATGAGGGCGTCGGTGGCCTGGATGATCTCGTCGAGGTTCTCGATCGCGGACTGGTCCTCGATCTTGGCAATGATGCGCGCCCGCGATCCGTGGCTGCGCAGGAATTCGCGGAGCGCCTCGATGTCGGCGGCCTCGCGCACGAAGGACAGGGCCACGAAGTCGATTCCCTCGGCGAGGCCGACGAGCGTATCGGCCCGGTCCTTTTCGGTGAAGGAAGGCAGGTTGATCTTCACCCCCGGTAGATTGATGTGGCGCCGGGAGGTGAGCTGGCCCTCCGTCAGGACCTTGCAGCGGATGTGCGCCGCCTTTTTTTCCAACACCTCGAAACGCATCAGCCCGCTGTCGACGAGCACGATGTCCCCGACGCTGATCGCGTTGACGAGATCGTGGTAGTTTACGTTCACCGAGCGCACCTCTTCGGCGTTCTCGCGGTCGCCTCCGCCGGGCTTGACGGTGAAGTCGAAAATCTCGCCGGCCTTCAGCTCGATCGGGGAGTCGACGTCGCCGGTGCGGATCTCCGGCCCCTTGATGTCCATCATGATCGCGATCTCGCGACCGACCCGCTTGGAGACGGCCCGGATGCGGCGGATCACGGTGCGCGTCCACTCGTGCTTGGCGTGCGCCATGTTGAGGCGGGCCACGTCGGCGCCGCCGCGGATCAGCTGTTCCAGCACGGCCTCGCTCTCGGTCGCAGGACCGAGCGTGAAAATGATCTTGGTGCGGCGCAGATCGTTCATCGGGGAAGTCATCGGAACGGGAAGCGTGCGGGAAGGAGCAGAGTCAGGCGAGGCCGGCGTGGCCGCATGAATGCAATTCTTGTCTAACGTTCACGCCAGCTCGTAAAACGGCGTGCCGCCGCCCGGTTCGACGACGGAGAACTGGCAGGAGAGCCGGCTGCGCAACGGTCCGAGCGCCGACTCGACGGCGGCGAGGCTGTTGCAGTCCTGGCTGAGGTGGGTGAGAAAGATGTGGCGCCAGCGGGGGCTGGCGACCGACTCCAGCAGCTCGCGCATGCTGTCGTTCGAGAGGTGACCGTGCCGTCCCGAGATGCGCTGCTTGGTCGACCACGGCCGCTTGAGGTCGGCCTGGAGCAGGCGGGGGCAGTGGTTCGACTCGACCGCCACTACGTCGACATCGCGCAGGTGTTCGCGCACGTGCTGCGGGATGTGACCGAGGTCGGTGAGCCAGGCGAGGGCGCGCCGCGGCGAGAACAGGTCGTCCTCGCGCCCGGACGCGAAGGTGAAACCCACGGGCTCCTGCGCGTCGTGCGGCACGGAGAAACTTTGCACCTCGAGATCGCGGAAGCGGAAGCGCGCGCCGGTCTGGAACACCTGCCAGGCCGGACGGTGGTCGAGCTTCGCCTGCACGGCGCGGGCCGTCGCGGCGTTGGCGAAGACCTGCACCTGCGGGTGCTTCGCGAGCCCGTCGACGCCCGCTGCATGATCGCCGTGCTCGTGGGTGAGGAAAATGGCGTCGATCTTCTCGAGGGCCGTGCCCGCGTCATGCAGCAGCTGGCGCAATTTGCGCACCGAGAAGCCCGCGTCGACGAGCACCGACGCGCCCTCGGTCTGCAACAGCGCACAGTTGCCCGCGCTGCCACTGCCGAGGATTCGAAACCGCATGCCCATGCCGCGAGCAAAGGAGCGCAGGGGGGGGCGGACAAATCAAAAAGTTGCGGACACGTGACCGATTTTATGCGTTAAGCAAAGCCGGAGGTTGCAACGCCTTCTTCCGCTGTTAGCGACTTCCCAACCCTCTGCCCCATGTATCGGCCCCTCCTTCTCTTTGCCTGCGTGCTGGCGCTTGCCGGGTGTTCCCGGGAGCGCGAGGTCACGGTGATCAAACTGGCCCACGGCCTCGACTCGGAGCACCCCGTCCACAAGGCGATGGTGTTCCTCGGCGAGCGCCTGGCCGAAAAGTCGGGGGGAACGATGCGGGTCGACGTCTACTCGGGCGGCCAGCTCGGCACCGAGCGCGAGAGCATCGAGCTGTTGCAACTGGGCGGTCTCGGCATGACCAAGACCTCGGCGAGTGTGCTCGAGGGCTTCGCTCCGCAGTTCAAGGTTTTCGGTCTACCCTATCTGTTTCGCGACGAGGCGCACAAGCTGGCCGTCCTTGACGGACCGATCGGCGACGAGATCCTCGCCGCACCCACGGCGAAGTTTGTGCGCGGACTGTGTTACTATGAGGCGGGCAACCGCAGCTTCTATGCGAAGAAGCCGATCCGGACGCCGGACGATCTCGTCGGGCTCAAGATCCGCGTGCAGGAAAGTCCGATGGCCTTTGCACTGATCCGCGCCTTTGGCGGCTCCGCCACGCCGATCGCGTGGGGCGAACTCTACACGTCCCTGCAGCAGGGCGTGGTCGACGGCGCGGAGAACAATCCGCCCAGCTTCCACCTCTCGCGGCACTACGAGGTCTGCAAATTCTACACGATCAACGAGCACACCGCGGTCCCCGACGTCTTGCTCGTGAGCGAGCATCTGTGGCAGAAGCTCGACGACCAGCAGCGACGTTGGTTGCAGGAGGCGGCCGATGAATCGGCCGTCGAGCAGCGCACGCTGTGGGAGGTCGCCACGGCCAAGGCCCTCGAGGAGGTCAAGAAAGCGGGCGTGGAGATCATTTACCCGGACAAGGCGCTGTTCGCCGCGCGCGTGGCGTCGCTGCACGCAGATGCGGCCAAGGACCCGGTCGTGGGCGACCTGGATCGCCGGATTGCGGAGGTGCGGCCATGAGCGCAGTGCGTCGCCTGATCGACCGGTTGCTCGGCACGCTGATCTGCGTGCTGATGGCCGTGATGGTGCTCAACGTGGTCTGGCAGGTCTTCACGCGGTTCGTGCTCGGCACGCCGTCGAGTTTCACCGAGGAGGCAGCCCGCTACATGATGATCTGGGCCGGCCTGCTCGGGGCGGCCTACGCGGCAGGGCAAAAGGCCCACCTCGCGCTCGACCTGCTCACGGTCAACCTCACTGGGGCGCGCAAGCGGGCCTCGGAGATCTTCATCCACCTCACGGCTCTTGCGTTCTCCGTGGGCGTGCTGGGCTGGGGCGGAGGCCGCCTCGTCTGGATTCAGCTTTCGCTCGGCCAGCAGTCCGCCGCTCTGCAATGGAAACTGGGCTACGTCTACCTCGCCGTCGCGATCTCGGGCCTCTTTATCACCTTCTACAGCCTGCTCGGTCTGCTCGAGACCGTGAAAGGCGAAACCCAACGCGGTACGCAGTCGGGAGGGCTGAACTGACATGAACGAAGCCCTCGTCCTCGCCCTCGTCTTTGGCGTCCTGCTGTTCGCCGGCGTGCCCATCGCCTACGCGATCGGTCTGTCGGCCGTCGCCGCCCTGTCCGTCAGCCTCGGGCCGGAGGCCGCCGTGACGGTGGTCTCGCAGCGCCTCGCCACCGGACTCGACAGCTTCGCCCTGCTCGCGATTCCGTTTTTCATCCTGTCGGGCCAGCTCATGAACCGCGGCGGCATCGCCCGGCGACTGATCGATCTGGCGAAAGTCATCGTGGGCGGCCTGCCCGGCGGCCTCGCCTTCGTGAATGTGCTCGCGAACATGTTCTTTGGCGCGATCTCCGGCTCGGCGGTCGCCGCGGCCGCGGCCATCGGCGGCTTCATGTCGCCGCTGCTCAAAAAGGACGGGTACAACAAAGAGTACGGTGCGGCGGTGAACATCACCTCGTGCGTCACCGGACTGCTCATCCCGCCGAGCAACGTGATGATCGTCTACTCGCTCGCCAGCGGCGGCGTGTCGATCGCCGCGCTGTTCATCGCCGGCTATGTTCCGGGCATTCTGCTTGGCCTGGCGTTGATGATCGTAGCCGGGGCCATTGCCCAAAAGCGCAAGTATCCGGTCGGCCAGTGGGTCGCGTTCGGTGAGGCGGCGGCCATCTTCTTCTCCGCCCTGCCTAGCCTGCTTCTGGTGATTCTGGTCATGGGCGGCATCATTTTGGGCTGGTTCACCCCGACGGAGGCCTCGGCCATCGCGGTGGTGTACACGTTCGTTCTCTCCGTGATCGTCTATCGGGAGATCAAGTGGTCCGAGCTTCCGCGGCTGCTGACCGATTCAGCGGCGACGACGGCCATTGTACTGCTGCTCGTGGGAACGTCGATGGGCATGTCGTGGGTGATGTCGTCGGCGAACATCCCGCAAACCATCTCCGCCACGCTGCTGGAGCTCTCGAGCAATCCGATCGTGCTCCTGCTCATCATCAATCTGATCCTGCTCGTGGTGGGCACGTTCATGGACATGACGCCCGCCGTACTCATCTTCACCCCGATCTTTCTCCCGGTGGTGAAGAGCTTCGGCATGGATCCAATCCACTTCGGCATCGTGATCATCTTCAACCTGTGCATGGGCCTGTGCACGCCCCCGGTCGGCACCGCGTTGTTTGTGGGCTGCGGCGTCGCCAACACCACCATCGCGAAGGTCTGGCGACCGCTCATCCCGTTCTTTGCTGCTATGCTCATCGTGCTGCTGCTCGTGACATACGTGCCGGCGCTTAGCCTTTATCTGCCGAAACTGCTCGGCTTTTGAGTCCCTGCCGTTTCGGCTGCTTTCGCTGCCGGCCGAAGGCCGGCAGCCCTTCCCATGCCTGCCTTTCGCCTCGAACACCTCGCCCTCAACGTCGTCGACCCGGAGCGTACTGCCGCCTGGTACGTGGAGCACTTCGGCCTGCGCGTGGTCCGCGCCGGCCGCGACATCGCCCGCACGACCTTTCTCGCCACCGGCGATGGGGCGGTGCTGATCGAGCTGTACAACAATAACACGGCGCCCGTCCCGGCCTATGCGTTGAAACATCCGCTCGAGCTGCACCTGGCCTTCTGCTCCGACGATCCGCAGGCCGATGCCGAGCGCCTGCTCAAGGTCGGGGCCGTGCTCTCCGAGCCGGTCAAGACGACCGCCGCGGGCGACGAGGTGGTGATGCTACGCGATCCCTTCGGCCTAGCCCTTCAGCTGGTCAAGCGGGCGAAGCCCATGCTCGGCTGACCGCGCTGCCCGCGGACGCAAATCGTGGGCGGGTCGGACCGCGGGTTGACCGCCGCGCCATTGTGGGTACATGAGTACCCCTCATGCCGAAGAAAGCCTCCACGTCCCGGTCGTCTGCCGCGGTTGTCCGCCCCCTGCGCGGCGTCGTCTCCATCACCCGGCAGGTTCATTTCAATTCGGCCCACCGGCTCTACAATCCGACCAAGAGCCAGCGGTGGAATGAAGAGAAGTACGGCCTCTGCACCAACCCGCACTGGCACGGCCACAATTACGTCCTCGAGGTTACGGTGCGGGGCGAGCCCGATCCCGAGACCGGCTACATCATGGATCTGGGCGACTTGAAGAAGATCCTGCACGAGGCGGTCGTCGACCGGTGCGACCACCGTAACCTCAACGACGAGGTGCCTTTCCTGCGCGGCGTGATCCCGTCGACCGAGAACCTCGTCATTGCGTTCTGGAACGAGATCGCCCCGCACATCAAGGCCGGGCGTCTCCATTGCGTCCGTCTTTACGAAACGCCGCGCAACTTCGCGGAATATCACGGCCCTGACGCGCCGTAAGCGTCCCCGCCCGGCATCCTGCGACCCGGTTGGGCCGTAGGACACAGATTGCGGCTGTTATCGTCCCCAGCCGGCCTGGCTCAACCTCCGACCAAAAACGACATGTCCAAACCGAAGAAAACGATGTTTCTCCACGCCGCGGCGGGGGGAGAAAAGCCGCGCATCCGTCGTGCCTACGATCACGCGTTCCAGGTCACTCCGGCCTACCGTGAGACGCTGCCCGATATGATGGAGGCCGTCGACGCAATCCAAGGTGCGGCCGTGCCGATCCAGCAGGTGGGCATCTCCGGGTTCCGCCTGCCGCTCAAGTACCGCGCGCGCCGGGGCGAAATCCTGACGCTGGAAACGAATGTCACGGGCACCGTGTCGCTCGAAGCCAGCCTCAAGGGCATCAACATGAGCCGCATCATGCGGGCCTTCTACGAACACCGTGACGAAGTGGTGACGCCCGATCTGCTGCGTCGCATTCTCGTAAAGTACCAGCGCAAGGTCGAGGCCCTGCACGCCCGGATCAAGCTGACCTTCTCGTATCCTCTGATGCAGACTTCTCTGCGCAGCGGCCTCGAGGGGTACCAATACTACACGGTCTCGTACGAGGGCTCGATCGACGACGCCGGACGCTTCCGGCGGTTCATCGAGTTCGATTTTGTCTACTCGTCCGCCTGCCCGTGCAGCGCGGAGCTGGCCGAGCACGCGCGTGACACGCGCGACGCCTACGCCATCGCCCACAACCAGCGTTCAAAGGCCCGCGTCAAGGTCGAGCTCGCGCCGGGCGCCCGCCTGTCCATCGAAGAGTTGCACGCCCACTGCCTCGCCGCGCTCAAGACGGAAACCCAGGTGATGGTGAAGCGCGAGGACGAGCAGGCCTTCGCCGAGCTCAATGGCGCCTACATCAAGTTCGTCGAGGACGCCGCCCGTCTGGTCTACGCCCGGCTGGCCGCCGACCGGCGCATCCATGACTTCCAGGTCGCGTGCTCGCATCTCGAGTCGCTGCACTCGCACGACGCGGTGAGCGTGATCTGCAAGGGAGTGCCGGGCGGCTTCACCGCCGACTTCATGGACTTCCGTTCGCTCGTCTGCTGACACCCTGCGGCCGCCCATGACAACCGCCTCCCGTGCCTCCCGCCGCCGTGATCCGGTGGTCGTCATCACCGGTGCCTCGCAGGGCATCGGGCGCGCGCTCGCCGAGCGCTTCGCCGCCGAGATTCCCGGGGTACGCCTCGCGCTGGTCGCCCGCCACGCCCGCAATCTCGCCGTCGTCGCCCGGGCCTGCGCCCGCCGCGGCGCCACCGCCGAGGTGTTTGTCTGCGACGTGGCCGACGCCGCAGCGGTCGAGGCGATGGCGGCGGCGGTCACGGCCCGGTTCTCGCACGTGGACGTGCTGATCAACAACGCCGGCGTGTTCGAAGGGGCGCCGTTCTCCGGCACCAGCGTTGCGATGTTCGACCGCATCGTGGCGGCAAATCTGCGCAGTGCGTTCTTGGTGTCGCGGGCCTTCGTGCCTGCGATGATCGCGCGCGGCACTGGAGACGTTTTCTTCATGAGTTCGATCGCCGGCCTCGCCGCGTATCCCAACGGCGCGGCCTATTGTGCGGCGAAGTTCGGCGTCACCGGGCTGGCCCAGGTGTTGCGGGCCGAGACGAAGACCACGGGCGTGCGCGTGTGCTGCGTGCATCCGGGTGCGACCTGGACGCCCTCGTGGTCGGCCTCCGGCGTGGCGGAGGAACGCCTCATGCCGGCCCGGGACATCGCGCAGGCGTTCCTCGATGTCTACCGGCTCTCGCGCAATACCGTGGTCGAGGAAATCGTGCTGCGTCCGCAGGCGGGCGATCTCTGATCGGCGCCTGGCGCAAAAAAAGGGCGGACCCGAAGGTCCGCCCCGCGAGGCTGATCTGTCCTGGTTCAGCTAAAGAAGGCATCATCGCCGCTCTTCGCGGCCGTGGCGAGCTCCGGGGTCTTGACCGGGAGCGGCGGGCGGACAACGGCGGGTTTGGCCGCGGAAGGTTTGGGCGTCGCCGCCGGAGTGACGATCGTGGTGTCGGCGTGACGGGCGGACTTGGCCTGGCCGCCGATGAGGGCGTCGAGCTGGCTGATCGCCTCGTGCAGGCCGGCGGTCTGCGCGCTCAGTTCCTCAGAGGCGCTGGCCGATTCCTCGGCGACGGCGGCGTTCTTCTGGGTGACCTTGTCCATCTGGGTCACGGCGGCGTTGAGCTGCGCCAGGGCGTTGGCCTGCTGGGTGGAGGCGGAGGCGATCTCGTTGACGAGACCGTCGACCTCGCGCACGCGCTTTGTGATCTCGGTGAGGCGGCTTGCGACGCGGTGGCTGACCTCGGCGCCGGCGCGGCTCTTCTGTACGGAGTCCTCGATCTTCTCGGCCGTCTCGCGGGCGGCTTGCGCGCTGCGCTGGGCGAGCGAGCGGACCTCTTCGGCCACGACGGCGAAGCCAGCGCCGGCCTCGCCGGCCCGGGCGGCTTCGACCGCGGCGTTGAGGGCGAGGATGTTGGTCTGGAAGGCGATTTCGTCGATCGTCTTGATGATGGCGGCGATGTTGCCGCTCGCTTTCTCGATCGCGCCCACGGCCTCGACCATCTGGCCCATCTCGGCCGCACCTTGGTCGGCGGCGGTGCGGGTCTGCTGGGTCGCCTGGCGGGCGGATTCGGCGTGGCCGGCATTCCGCTGGGTCATGCCGGAAATCTCCTCGAGCGAAGCGCTGGTTTCCTCAAGCGAAGCGGCCTGGCTAGCGGCGCCCTCGGCGAGGTCCTGGCTCGACGTGCTGATCTGGCGGGCGGCGGCGGAGGTCTGTTCGGCATTGCTGCTCAGGCTGCCGGAAATCTCGCGCAAGGTGCGCACCAGGCGGAAGCCGACGAACCAGGTCAAGCCGGCGCCGATGAGCACGCCGAAGAGGGTGACGCCCAGGTTGGTGAAAGTGGCCCGGCGCTGGGTGGACAACGCGGCGGCGCGCATCGTTGCGGCGTCGCGGTCGAACTGCTCAGTCAGCACGTTCAGGCACTCGCGGGCCGCGGAGAACTGCCGGGCGGAATCGCCATGGGTGAGCTGGAGGGCCAGCGCTTTGCCCTCGGGTGTGCCGGACTGCACGGCGGCGACGATCTGCCGCGAGGTCGCGATCCACGGCGCGTAGAGCCGGTCGAACGCGATCACCTGCTCGTTGCCTTCCGGCAGGTAGCCGATCTGCTTGAACTTCTCCCAGCGGTCGGCGGCCTGGCCGATGTTGTCGCCGTGTTCCTTCAGCAGGTCCTTGAAGCGCGGTTCCGAGGGATCGGTGAAGATCATCGTGCGCTCCGCGATCAGGGCCTGGTGCAGGTCGCGGTCGATCTCGAGCAGGTAGCTCACTGACGGAAGGTTCACGCCGGTGGCCTTCTGCACATGGTGGAAGATGCCCTGTCCGGCTTGGTAGCCGACGAGCCCGGTGACGATGATCAACGCGACGAGCGCGGTAAAACCGAAGACGATCTTCTGATTGACGGAGAGCTGGCTCATGGGAGGCGAAGGGAAGTGGGCGGATCAGTAGATGATCTGGGCGCTGGTGAGGAAGCGGCCCTCGCTCGACACCGGACCGGCCGGATCGCCGAGGACGTAGTTGAACGAAAGCTTCAGGTCGTCGCCCTTCAGGCGGTAGACGACGCCGAAGACGACATTCTCACTCGTCGTGTCGGCGAGGTCGGTGTCGGCCTCGTAGCTTTCGAAGCGGGCCACGGTGCGCCAGGCAGGGGCGGACGGAAGGGTCCAGGCGGCGAGCACCGACCAGCCCAGCGAGCGGATGGTGCGGCCGGTGAGCGGTTCGGCGGTCTGGCCGAGCAGCTCGGCGTTGAACTCCCAGCCGCCGCGCACGAACTGGGCGTCGAAGCCCCAGCCGCGGCGGTCGCCGGTGAAACCGGTACCGGCGGCGTTGGTGACAAAGCCGTTGGCGCCCAGGGTCAGCGTCGCAGGCACGTCGCCGAGCTTGGTGGATAGGGCGGTGCCGCTGAGGCGGCCGACGGCCAGCATGTTATCGTTGTCGTTGGCACCGTTGTTCGCGCCGTTGCCGTTGTAGACGCCGGTTGAATACGCGAGCTTGCCGCCGGCGAGGTCGCCGAACACGCCGAGGCCGATCTGGCGTCCGAGCGTCAGGCGATCGTTGGGCAGGGAACGTTCCACCGTGTGGGTGCGCGTATCCGAGGTGAGTTGTTCGAAGCCGAAGGGAGTCTTGAACTGGCCGGCCCGCACATTGAGGGCCTTGCTGCGCGCATACGTCACAAAGGCGTCGGTCAACTGGGCGGAGTAGCCGCTGCGTCCGCCGATGCTGTTGTTGCCGAAGTCGGCCTCGAGACGGAAGGACACCGGCTCGCTCCATTGGTATGCTGAGCATGCTATTCCGTCAGCGAAGTGAAAGTCTTCGTCCCAGCCT
>CAYZBG010000119.1:0-11269 GCA_964476565.1 uncultured Opitutus sp. | reverse complement strand
GGCCTGAGCCGCACCATCGATCCGGGCGCCTGTGCCAGCGTTCGCCGACATGCTTTGTGTATGGAGGCAACGGACGGAGAAGACGAGCACCGAGACTGCTGAGCCAGCGACCAGTACCCAACGCACCATCGTCGAGTAACGGTCGTAATGACCGTACCTCCGGCGCCAACCCTACGAGGCACCTGGCCGACGCCACATCCGGGGTGCGCAGACGTGACGCCTCCGGGCGGCTTCAAGATTCCGGCCGTCCTCGTCGGCAATCGGCTGGGCCGATCCAAAATCGAATCGGCAAACCGCGAACCTTGATCGATCAAGTCTTCCGTTTCCCTCCGACGGTCGATGCAACAACGGTGCGGGTTATCGTTTCGAGGCCGCTGACACTAAGACGTCCTGCATCTCGACAAAATGAGGTCCGTCGACCTTCTCGATTAGCTCAAGGACGTCTTTCAGAATCTGCGGCGTCTCAGACAGGATCGATAGATCATGCTCAGGTTCGTTAACCTTGCCGTCGTGAGAGTACGTGTGGAGGAACCGGATTATCCGGGCACGTTTGGCTTCCTCGACTGATGTGGCTCGATTGAGCTGCTGTTGAAGGTTGTCTTCCGTGGGGAATCGGAATGCCAAGAACGATTCCAAGAGGCGGCGTGCGATGTTCGGAATCGCGTAGTACTCCGCCAGGCTTGCCGGAGGGTTTCTCTGCGCCTCTTCGACGACGCGATGAAACAGGTAGTGATACTCTGATTCGTAGTCGAGGAGTAGCGGATCGAGCGCCATGAGCTGCGAGGTCCGATTCCCACCGGGAGCGCTGGTACGCAACATGTAGAAGCTGGCCACGGATGGTTTCTTTTTCTGTCGCTTGTTGAGGTGAACGAACCAGTTCTTCACCTGGCGGAAGAACGTGAAATTGTGGGTGAGAACGAAGAGCTGGGCGACGTGCTGAGTTTTCTCTCGCATGTAGCCGAACGCACAGAATAGCGCGTTCGCATCGAGGCTGGAAATCGGGTCGTCAATCACGACGACTCCGTTAGCGCTCTTGAACGAGCGATCATGGAGAGATTTAAGGAAATAGAGGAAGGCCATGTGGGTCAGTTCCATCCTCTTTGGCGTGCTGCACTTCAACGTACTGGGCATGGCCATGTTTCTCGTCCCACTCGCCTTGGTGGCCGCTTACGTCACGCGCCGGATGCAATCCTTGGTGCCCGCATTCTACATCCATTTCACCCACAATGCGGGCATCGTCGTCTTCGAGCTCGTCGCGTGGTGAGGGACTGAAGCGCCGAATCGATTCACGGTGCGGGAATAAACTATGTCCGATTCGATTCACACCGAGACGCGACTCCCAATCTGAATCATGAAGGCACCCTTTCTTTACCAGATTGCGTCGCGGAAATTTCTTACGATGAACCTAGGATAACATTCGAGACGGGAGACGGCACGTTGGTGGCTTTGAAGAACGAAAAAATCTTCATTGCCGAAACAAAGCGGATGTTAACGTCACCGTACGAAGTTTGTCCGACCGCAAGGCGTTCCAAACGATGGCGGTGCTGGCTTTGGCCCCGTAGGACGCGTTCACCTTTCACCGAAAAATCAATCCACCGAAATGAAAACAATAACCTTCATGTGCGTATTCGTTCTCGCTCTTAGCTCGGAGCTTCTAGTGTAGTGACCGCTTGATGAGATTACAAAACGGTTTTGGCGGCCGCAGCGCGGGCTAGTTGGATTTTTTCGAGGATGACGGCGCCTTCGGCGCGCCAGCGATAGGGCTTCGGTTTGAGGTTGTGATGGGCGAGGTGGACATTGATGGCGGTGATCAACTCGGCGACGCTGGCAAAGCTGCCCTCGCGAACGACATCGTCGGTGAGTTGGCGGAAGAAGCGTTCCACGAGGTTGAGCCACGAGGAACTGGTGGGGGTAAAGTGGACGTGCATGCGGGGGTGTTTTTTCAGCCATGCGGTGACGACGGGATGCTTGTGGGTCGCGTAGTTGTCCACGATCAGGTGCAGGTCCAATTCCTTGGGCGTCTGGCGATGGAGTTTTTTGAGGAAGGCCAGCCATTCAACGTGAGTATGCTTCGCGGCGGTGGTGCTGATGATGCGACCGTCCAGGTAGTTCAGCGCGGCGAAAAGAGTGACCGTGCCGTGGCGGATGTAGTCGTGGGTGGCGGTCTGAAGGTAGCCCGGCCCCAGCGGCAGACCCCGCTGCGAACGCTCCAGCGCCTGGCATTGGCTTTTCTCGTCGCAACACAGCACCAGCGCCCGGCTTGGCGGATTCAGATACAGTCCGATCACATCCCAAAACTTCGCCTCGAAATTTGGGTCGCGCGACAACTTGAAGGTTCGCGTCAAGTGCGGCTTGAGGTCGTTGGCCGCCCAGATGCGCTGCACGCTCGACGGCGCCACGCCAACCTCGCGCGCCATCGCGCGCACGCTCCAGCGAGTCCGATTCGGCGGCGGCTGAGTCGCCTGGGTGATCATCTTCGCCTTCGTCTCCTCCGGAATCGAAGGCTTGGCCCCGCGCCCAGGAGCGTCTTTGAGCAACGCTGCCACGCCACCGCTCGCGAAGCGCCGCTCCCATCGGATCACGGCCGGACGACTCGCGCCCACCTCCTCGCCGGCAGCCTGCTGGCTTCGCCCTCGCACCCGTTCCAAAACAATGCGCGCACGACGCACGATCCGCTGCGGTGTCGTCGAAGCCCTCACTAGCCGCTCCAGCTCCAGCTGTTGCTCCTTGCTCGCCTCCAAACGCTCAATCGGTCGTCCCATGCACGCGATCATTCGGATCTTTCGCTTTTTGTCACGCTATTAACCGGCCACTACACTAGCAGCGAATAACTATCAACTGAGTACACACGTCTTGGATACGAGTTTGGGCAAACCGGAGAAAGGGGTGGTTGTCACGCTGGAGAAACGGAACCTGCAAGGTGAGTGGATCAAGGTTGGAACTGAAACCACCAACGATGATGGACGTATTGGCTCCTTTTTAGAACGCGCTGAAGGGGTTTCTCATGTCGGGGTCTATCGTTTCACGTTCAGACTCGAGGAATACTTTCAGAAAGCAGGCGAGAAGACCGTCTTTCCGGAAGCGGTGATCGTGTTTAGGATTTCAGACAACGAGCACTATCATATTCCGCTCGTCGTTACGCCCTACGCACTCTCGACCTATCGTGGCAGTTGATTTTTCGGGTTCACCATGGGCACCACAGAGTCGGCCGATGCATGCCATCCTGGGTGCCTCAATCCACCAATCGGCCTGCGTTCGGCTCGGGCGGTTCCTGAATTTGTATCTACAGGTGTGACCTCGCGGTTAGGTCCGAGTTAAAGCGACGACACGGTCGCTGTTCCAACGAGAGTTGAGCGGCTGGGTCGGCCGCTGCCTCGGAGCGTACAGACGTGTCTTTCCCAACCCTCGACGCCCTGCTCCTGGCTCGCCGACGCTGATGGCGTCGATCGGTGCTGCCTCAGCGCTCGCGCGTCTTCAGCCGGTTACCCACGGCGACGATCGCAGCGATCGCCGGCTGCAGCTCGCGTCCGAGATCCGTCAGGCTGTATTCCACGGTGGGCGGGGAGGTCGGCAGGACCTCACGACGAACGATCCCCTGGGCCTCCATGCGTCGGAGCCGCGCGGTCAGGACCTTGGCCGACACCGTGCCGAGGTCCGCCTTGAGCTCGGTGAAGCGGCGCGCGCCCGCGCCAAGATACCAGATGATGTTCGGCGTCCAGGCGCCGCCGAGCTTCGCCATGCAGGTGCGCAGGGGACAAAGGTCGGGGGGTGGGGAAACTTTGGTTTTGCGGCGCGGGACCATGAAGCAGGATGACGACGCGGGTTACCGATTGGAAACCACAATCAATGGTTACCAAAGGGAATCAAGTTTACTTAGGTAATTGGGTCTCCTCGACTGCGGCTGTCATCCAACCACACAACTTCACTCCCTCCTCATGAACCGATTCCCTCCTCATTTTCCCGACCTCACGCAGCGCCCGCCGCGCAGCCCGCGCGTCCGCCTCGGCGGCTACGCCCATCTGCCGCGCCTGCTCGACAAGTGCCGGGCCGACCTCGCCGGCCGCGTCGGCGATTACCACTTCAACTGCCCACGCGACCAGTTGTTCTTCGCGTTCACGGGGCTGAACGCCGATCAGCTGCGGGCCGCGGTGGCAACCGGACTCGGTGATCGCGAAATGCTGGCCTGGGTCGAATCACACGCGGCCCCGTCCCGCGCGTCCTGGGAGATCGAGCGCTGGTCCGAATGGATGGACAACTTCAAGCCGGCAAGCGATCCGGAGACCGCCGGGTTCTTCGCTACGACGCTCGCCAGACTTACCGCCCACCGAAAGGACATCCACACGTGGGCCGATCTACTCGACCTAGACGACCACTGCTCCTTCGGCGGCACGGCCTGATCCCGAGTTCATCATGTCCATCGACACCGTCGTCACCCGCCGTCTTGGGCTGAGCCTGCCGGTCTTTCAGGGACCCTTCGGCGGAGGTTTATCCACCGTAAGCCTCGTCGCAGCGGTTTCCAACGCGGGCGGACTCGGCTCCTACGGTGCTCATCTACTCAAGCCGGATGAGATCGTCGCGCTGGCGGCCGAGATCCGGAAGGCCACGGCGCGTCCGTTCGCTCTCAACCTATGGGTCACCTCTTGCGATCCAGGCGGTTCCACGCCGGAGCCCGGAGAGTGGGCGCGCCTCGCGGGATCGTTTCAAAAGTACTATGCCGAACTCGGGATCGCTCCGCCGCCGCGACCGGACGCTCCGGAGCCACATTTCGACGAGCAGGTGGAAGCGGTGCTCCAGGCACGGCCCGCGGTTTTCAGCTTCGTCTTTGGCATTCCGCCCACGTCGGTGCTCGAGGAATGCCGGCGACGCGGCATCGTCACGATGGGAGCGGCCACCACCGTGGACGAGGCGGTGGCCCTCGAGCGCGCCGGGGTCGATTGGGTGCTGGCGACGGGAAGCGAGGCCGGCGGACATCGACCGTCGTTTCTTAAACCCGCGGAAGAGTCGCTCGTGAGTACCATGGCGCTGGTGCCGCAGATGGTGGATCGCGTGTCCATCCCGGTGGTGGCCGCCGGAGGCATGGGCGATGCTCGCGGCGTTGCCGCCGCCCTGGCGCTGGGCGCTTCGGCCGCGCAGCTTGGAACGGCCTTCCTCACCTGCGAGGAGTCGGGCGCGAGCGCGTTGCATCGGGAGGAACTGACCCGCGCGCGGGCCCATGACACGGTCCTCTCGCGGGCCTTTACCGGCCGCCTAGCGCGGTTTATCCGCAACGATTTCGTACACGACTGGGAGGGCCGGCCCCCGCTGCCGTATCCGTTGCAAGGCCGGTTTGCCCTCCCGATCAAGCAGGCGGCCGCGGCCCAAGGCCGGCGGGAACGCATGTCGCTTTATGCCGGCCAAGGCGCCCCCCTCCTGCGACACCGCCGCGCGGACGACCTCATGACGGCCCTCGCGCGCGACCTGCGCAGGCAACCGCCCGCGTGATCCGAAGCACCGACGCGAATCGACCACCACCGCGTTGCGTGCTCCCGTAACCAGCCGTGGCGCAAGAGTCGGCATAGAATGATTCCTGAGGTTGCACCACTAGGTCTGTCCCCGTGATTGGGCCCGGGTCAAAGCGACCGACACAGTCGCTGGTACAGCGATGGCGGAGCGGCTGGCACGCCGCTGGATTGAGGCCTACCTGCTTAATACTCCTGCCGGTCTTCGCGAGGGATCGGCGGCGGGATCTCCACTCCCCTCGCCGTCATGATTTCCTTCAGCACGGCGGCGGTTTCGAAGGAGGGCTTGAAGTTGCCGAAGCGGTGGCCTTCGGCGATGCGCAGCGGGGTCCAGCCGTAGGCGTTGGCCTGGTTCCAGATCTCGATCTTCGCGCCGTGCGCGTCGAGGTGGCGGACCACGCCGGGGAACTTCGCGTACGCGGCTCCGTGCATCGCCGTCTCACCTTTGGTCGTGACTGCGTTGGCGTCGACGCCGAGGTCGATCAGGTAGGCCACGGCTGCCACGGCTTCGTCGTTCGTGCCCGCCTCGTCTTCGTCCGCCCCGTTGCCGAGTCCAGCAGCGGTCATGAGGGTCGTGCCGCCTTCGACGTTGAGCGCATGGGGGTTCGCGCCGAGTTCGACGAGCACCTTCATGTACGGGAGGTCGGCACGGTCGGCGGCGAGGTGCAGGGGCGTGCACCCTTTGCGCGCAAAGCGTCCGGGCGGCGCCGGGCCATCGGGCACGGCGAGGTTCACGTCGGCTCCTTTGGCCACGAGGTAACGCACCAGATCCTCACTCGACCAACGGCCGCTGCCGTCGGGCGGCGGATCGCCGTTCGCCTCGCTGATGTCCGGCTTGCGCACCCAGCTGAGCACGTGCAGCGGCGCGTAACCGGAGCGCAGGTCGTTCGGATTGGCCCCGAGGTCGAGCAGTTCGCCGGCGAGTTCGAAGTGTCCGTTCTCGATCGCGAGGCGCAGGGCGCCGGTACCCGCAGGCGGCTGCTTGCCGGTGGGCCGCTTCGCCGGCGCGGTCACGGCGTGAAGGTCGGCGCCAGCGCGCAACAGGGCGTGCATCGTGACGCGGTGACCGCCGCGCACGGCGAAGAGCAGCGCGTTGAGGCCGGAGGGAACCGCGGCGTTCAGGTCGGCGCCGGCAGCGAGCAGCATCTCCACCACCTCGGTGTGGCCTTCGGCCGCGGCCCACATGAGCGGGGTCTGACCGTTCGGGAGACCTTCGTTCACACGCGCACCGGCGGCAAGGAGGGCGCGCACCGGACCGGGCCGGCCCGTGCGTGCAGCGGTCAGCAGCGGCGTCTCGCCGCCCGGCAACGCCCGCTGCGGGTCCGCCCCTGCCGCCAGCAAGGCCTCGACGAGGGCAACGTTGCCGTTCTGGCAGGCCAGGGAGAGCGCCGTGACACCGTAGCGATTGGCCCGGCGAGGATCGGCGCCGGCGGCGAGCAGCGCCCGCACCGCGTCGGTCTCGTCGTGGTACGCGGCCCACAGCAACGCGGTCATGCCGTCGGGCTGGGCGGCGTCGACCTCGGCCGGCGCGGCCGCGAGTCGCTGGTGCAGCGTGGCGAGGTCACGCGTTTCGGCGGCCGTGGCGAGGGAGACCGGGGACGCCGACAGCGGTAGGGCGAACGCCGCAAGGGCGACGATCCACGGGCCGAGACCGGCGGAATCCGACAACAGGACGGTTTTCCTCATGCGCAAACGGTCGCGTTCACCTTCACACGCTGAGCGGGGTGAAGAGTTCGTGCGCCCGGCCGTTGCTGTCGGCGAAGGAGTCGATCTTCACGCCGACCTTGTCGAGCAGCGTGAGGTGCAGGTTGGCGAGCGGGGTCGCGCGCTCGTAACGGATGTGACGGCCGTGCTTGAGTCCGGCCATGGCCCCGCCGGCCACGATGATGGGCAGATCGGTGTGGTCGTGGATGTTCGGGTTGCCAATGCCGCTGCCGTAGAGGAGCGCGGAGTGGTCGAGCAGACTGCCGTCGCCGTCGGGCGTCTGCCGCAGGCGGTCGAGGAAGTAGGCGAAGAGCGAGACGTGGTGGGCGTTGATCTTGGCCATGCGCGCAATCTTCTCCGGATCGTTGCCGTGATGGGACAGCGGATGATGCGGATCAGAGACGCCGATCTCGGGGTAGGTGCGGTTGCTGGTCTCGCGCGCGAGCTGGAAGGTGATGACGCGGGTCAGGTCGCCCTGCCAGGCGAGCACCTGCAGGTCGAACATGAGCCGGGCGTGGTCGGCGTAGACGGCGGGGGCGCCGAGCGGGCGCTCGAGCTCGGGCGGCAGCCGGTCGGAAGCGGTATCGGCCTCGGCGCGCTGAATGCGCCGCTCCACCTCGCGCACCGTCTCGAGGTAGTCATTGATCCGCGCGCGGTCGGCGGGCCCGAGCGTGGCGCGCAGGCTGGCGAGGTCCTCGGCCACGAGATCGAGCAGGCTGGCGCGGCGACGCAAGGCGGCCTGGCGCTCGGCCCGGCTACCGCCCTCGCCGAAGAGGCGCTCGAACACGACACGCGGGTGCGCCTCCGACGGCAGCGGCGTGGTGGGCGACGACCAGGAGAGGTTGTTTTGGTAAACGCAGGCGTAGCCGTTGTCGCACTGCCCGGTGGTCTGGAGCATGTCCATCGACAGCTCGAGCGAGGGCAGCTGGGTTTCGTGGCCGATCTGCTGCGCGGCGAGCTGGTCGGCCGTCGTGCCGAGGTAGTAGTCCGAGCTCTCGGTGTGCTTCGCCTTCGCTGCGCTCAGGAAGGCTGCGTTCGAGGTGGCATGCGAGCCGGGGTACGCGTTGCGCAGCTCGAGGTTCGACAGCACGGTGAGGTGGTCCCGATGCGGCGCGAGGGATTCGAGGATCGGCGGCAGATCGGTCAGGGCGCCGGTGCGGGCCGGAATCCAGCGGGACTGGTCGCAGCCCATGGGCATGAAGACGTAACCCAGGCGGCGGACCGGGCGCGCCGGCGTGAGCGACGCGGCGGTGGCGGCGGGGATCATGGCATCGAGCAGCGGCAGGGCGAGCGAGGCGCCGAGTCCGCGGAGGAAGGTGCGCCGGGGCAGCGCCTTTTTGGTGATGATCATGGGAGGGTCCTCAGTTGAAAGGAGGGACTGCGTACGAGGCCGAGAATCAGGCTGGAGAAACGGTAATCGTCCGCCGCGGCCCGGCGCACGATATCGCGGACCACAGGGGCGTCGTGGGCAACGATCTCGCGTCCCAAGGCGAAGATCATGAGCTTTTCGACGACGTTGGCGGCAAACAGGTCCGGACGCGCGAGCAACGCCGCCTCGAGTCCGGCCACGCTGTTGAAGGTGGTGCCGTCCGGAAGTCCGCCGGAGGCGTCCACCGGGTGAAAGTCCTCGAGCGAACGGTACCGGCCGACGGCGTCGTAGTGTTCGAGGGCGAAACCGATCGGATCGATCACGTTGTGGCAGCTCGCGCAGGCGATGTTCTCGCGGTGAGCGGCGAGCCGGGCGCGGATCGGCAGCGACTCGGAGACCACGGTGTCCTCGAGCGCAGGCACGTCGGGCGGCGGCGGGGGCGGCGGGGTGCCGAGCAGGTTGTCGAGAATCCATTTGCCCCGGATGACGGGGGAGGTGCGCGTGGCGTAGGACGTGACGGTGAGCAGGCTGCCCTGCCGCAACAGGCCGCCGCGTCGGCGCTCGGGATCATCGGCAAACGAAACGCGTCGGAACCGGCTGCCCACGACGTGGGGCACGCCGTAGTGCCGCGCGAGGCGCTCGTTGAGGTAGGTGTAATCGGAGCGCAGCAAATCGAGCACGCTGCGGTCCTCGCGCAGCACGCTTCCCACGAACAGCTCCGTCTCGCGACGCAGGGCTTCGCGGAGGTTGTCGTCGAAATCGATGAAGCGGCGCTGGTCCGGCATGACCGCGTCGAGGGCGCGCAGGTGCAGCCACTGGGCGGCAAAGTTCGTCACGAGGTTGTCAGCCCGGGGATCGGCCAGCATGCGGCGCACCTCGCGCTCCAGCACGGCGGCATCGCGCAGTCCCCCGCCGGCGGCGGTGTCGAGCAGGGCGTCGTCGGGCACGCTGCTCCAGAGGAAGAACGACAACCGCGACGCGAGTTCGAAGTCGCCGAGGGCGCGGACCGAGCCAGCCGGCAGCCCGGGCGGATCCCGCTCGATGCGGAAAAGGAAGTGCGGGCTGACCAGCACCGCGGCGACCGCCCGCTCGAGGCCCAGGTCGAAATCACCCTCCGCCCGGCCCTCGCGGAACTGCCGCAACGGCCCGACGAGATCGGCTTCGGTGACAGGACGACGGTAGGCGCGGCGCAGCAGCGGCGTCAGCACAGCCTGGATCCGCGCCGCCTCGTCCGCGTTCGGTCCGAGTCCGGCGAGCGGGGCGAACAGCCGCCGGCGCGAGGCCGTGTCGCCCGGCCCGCGCGGATGGAAGGGACCGGTGACCGTGACCTGGTACACGGCGGGCACGGTGCGGGGATGGCGGAAGATGTTGAAGCGCGACACGTAGGGCTCCCGCACCGTCTCGAAGAGCGCGTAAGGCAGGGCCGGGAACGTCACCGCCACCTCGTGCGGCCCGGCGGTCGCGGCGAAGCGGTGGCGCAGGTGGCGGTCGACCTCCTCCCAATTCTTGTCCTCGCCCGGCGGACGCACGGTGAATGTCGCGAGCGGCGTCCGGTCCAGCAGGAACTCGATCTCGGCCGGCGCGCGCAGGCCCTCGACCACCTCGTTGCGGTCGCGGACGAGGCGGACGCCGATCTCGTACTCGCCGTCCTGGGGAAATGGATACGTGAACCGCACTCCGCCGCGCGTGCCCGGCGTCAGCCCGTCGAGGTGATGCTCCTGGGTGACCTCGGGGCGGAGGCGGACGGTTTCGCCGCCCGTCGCGCGGGCGGAAGCACCGACGGCGAGGCGCGCGACGCGCTGGGCGGCGGTGACATAGCGGTCCATCAGCGTCGGGGAGAGGTTGCCGACCATGACGTTGTCGAATCCGTGGGCAGGCTCGTCCTGGGGCAGCAGCGTCGCCGGGTCGATGTCGACCGCCAGCAGGTCGCGCACGGCGTTGCGGTACTCGGTGCGGTTGAGCCGGCGGAAGGCCTCGACCGGACCGGGGCGGGGCTGCGCCGCGGCGGCGCGATCGAGTTCGGCGGTGAGCCAGGCGGTGATGTGCCGGTACTCGCTTTCGCCGGGGCGCGGCTCCCCCACCGGAGGCATCTGACGGTGCTCGAGTTTGCGCAGCACCTGCTCCCAGATCGCAGGGTTCTCCGCCGGACGGGAGAAATCGAGTCCGTCGAGCGAGAGCCCGCCGCGCTTCAGTCCCGGCTCGTGACAGTCGAGACAGTTCTGGTCGACGAACGTGGCCAGTTCAGGTCCGGCCACCGCCTGCGCCGCCCCCGCCGGGCCCAGGGCCACAGCGGACAACACGAAGGAAAGGACGAAGCGATCGCGCATGAAAGCGAAGGGGCCGGAAAAGCGGGGAACGACAATGACGACGGCCAAAGCCGGCGAACGAACCAGGGGTGACAGGACGGAACGCCCGGGAAACGAGCGGAGGGTAGACCGGGACGTTGCCCCAGACGACGGTCCAAGGCCAGCGCGAAAGCCGTCGGCCGCGGCCGGCCAACCCGGGCGAACGCCAGGGTGTGACGCAAGTTACCAGCGGCAGAATTCACCGGCTAAGGCGGCGGGGAATTTAGGTCAGGGGCGCTCGAGTTCGACGAACTCGGTGGCAACCGCGGCGATCAAGCCGTCGGAGTCCAGCGTGTAGCGCTGAAGCACACGGGCTTTGGTGAAGCGGATGAGACAGCGGTACACGTGGCTCC
>CAYZBG010000118.1:0-11310 GCA_964476565.1 uncultured Opitutus sp. | reverse complement strand
TCTGGCCGGAACCTCTTCAGCTCACGTCAAGAGGGCACCCGGGCTGACGCTTACAGGCATCCCTCCGGGACGGCCTTTTTAAGGTTTGGCCTGACAGGGACCGCGCGGCGCGGTTCGCCGCTCCTCCCGCGCCCTCGTTGGGGCGCACGACTCCCAAATCCCATGCGTGACTTATCCCGTGACCCGGTTCCTCAACCCGGCGACGTCATCCACCAGCCCGGCCACCCGTTTGACGGGTTCGTGGTCGTTTCCGTTTACACCCGTGCGCAAGCCATCGCCGACGGCGTCATTGTTGACGCGACCGGCGGCGACCTGGCCGGGGTTTCCGCCCAGCATTTCCCCGGCGTGCATGTCGCCATGACGGCGGCGGTGTCGGCACTCATCCAAAAGGCCGTTGACCATCCCGACCACGGCAACGACTGGAAAGGGGTCTGGCACGATGTCCTTTGGATGTCCCGTGTTGCCCCCGTAAAGTCCTTTCCGGGCGGGCGCCTGTTCAAGGTTGTTATCACCGGCACCGGTCGGAAACGCCTGCACACGCTCAAGCTCCAGATTCACCTCGGCGACAAAGGAGAGCCCTGCGCAACGATCATGCTGCCGGAGGAAGATTGACCAACCGCACCGGCTCGCATTGCGTCGGGCCGGTGCGGTTTTCCCGTGGCAAATATTTGCCACGGATTTGTCAGCGACCCTGTTTTTGGCTTGTCCTAGCTGCATCTATCTGCATCTTAATTCTTGTTCTAACTCACTCGTAATCAACTCAAAGCCATACAAGCTAGGTTGATCCGCTTTCGATGGGGAATGGTTCGAATCCCTCCCTCTCCGCCATCCTTCGCCCGTTGGGCTTCGGATGGCAGGCCCATCCTTCGTCAATCCGAGCCTTACATGAGCAAAGAGAACGTTCGAGGCGAAGGATGCCCTCCGAAGCTTTAGCGTAGGAGGGCCCGTCTCGCGACTGCGCCGCCCGTTGGGCTTCGGATGGCAGGCCCATCCTTCGTCAATCCGAGCCTTACATGAGCAATGAGAACGTCCGTGGCGAAGGATGCCCTCCGTCTCGTCCTCCGAAGCTTTAGCGAAGGAGGAAGCTTTAGCGTAGTCGACCTAGGCGTTTGGCGAGCTTCTGCTTGTGGATAGGGACGATTTGCTAAGCTTGGGCAACCCTTATGCATTAAGTCTATCTGATGGAAAGCCTGCTCAATGACGGGAAGCGATACATTGGGTACACCGAAGACCTCCGTCGGCGGCTCGCCGACCATAACTCGGGTAAGAACATCAGCACGGCGCCGCATCGGCCATGGCGGCTCCGAACCTATCTGGCCTTCTCGGAAAAGGGACAGGCCGTAGATTTTGAGCGCTATCTAAGATCGGGATCCGGACATGCGTTTGCGAGGAAGCGCTTTTGGTAACGGGCAAGCGGGCACGGAACCTCGATACCAGGGGCGCCCTGGTTGAAGATCGGCCGGCGTCCTGATCAACTTCCAGCGGTCCGGCCATTCTTGCGCGTTGGACGTCCCGCTCCGTCCACCCATTCCTTCACCGCGGCCGCGGAGTTCTTGCCATGCCCGCGGGCATGCCTACAACGCCAGCACCCCAAAGCCGCCTGCGCCGTTGTCGCGGGTGCATCACGTCCTTCTTCCACCCCGCATGTCTCTCTCCATCCGCAACCGCCTGTTCATCATGATGGCCCTGGAAATCGCGATCTGGGGCGCGTGGCAGATCAAGATCTTTCCCTACATGGGCATGCTCGGCTTCACCGCCGGGCAGCAGGCGTGGGTCGGCAGCGTCTTCGGCATCGCGTCGCTCGTCGGCTTGTTCTTCTCGAATCAGTTTGCGGACCGCACCTTCTCGGCGGAGCGCTTTCTCGCCTTCAGTCATCTCGTCGGCGGACTCGCCCTGGTCGCCACGGCCTTTGCCACGAGCTTCCCCGCGTTTTTCGCGATCTTCCTGCTCTACGGACTGCTCTATGTTCCGACCATCTCGGTCGCCAACTCGCTCGCGTTCGCCAATCTCTCCAACCCCGCCAAGGACTTTGGCTTCGTCCGCATGGGCGGCACGGTCGGCTGGATCGTGGTGAGCTGGCCGTTCATCTTCCTGCTCGGCGACCAGGCCGATGCGACGCAGACGCGCTGGGTCTTCATTGTCGCCGGCCTGATTTCCTTCGTCCTGGCCGCCTACAGCCTGACGCTGCCGCATACCCCGCCGCGGCGTGATGCCACTGGGCTCGACCGTTTCGCCTGGTTGCGCGCGGCCAAAATGCTGCGCCTGCCGTTCGTCGCCGTGCTCTTTCTCGTCACGTTCATCGACTCGGTCATTCACAACGGCTACTTCGTCGTGATCGACGGCTTCCTGACCCATGTCGGCATTTCGGCCCGCATGACGATGGTCGTGAGCAGCATCGGCCAGGTCGCGGAGATCGTGACCATGCTCATCCTCGGCGCCGTGCTGACGCGCCTCGGCTGGAAGTGGACCATGGTGCTCGGCGTGCTCGGCCACGCGCTGCGCTACGGTGTCTTCGCGTTGTTCGCGGATTCGGGGCAGACGTGGCTGATCATCGCGGTGCAGGTGCTGCACGGCGTGTGCTATGCGTTCTTCTTCGCCACCGTGTACATCTTCGTCGACGCGGTGTTTCCGACCGACGTGCGCGCGAGCGCGCAGGGTGCGGCCAACCTGCTGATCCTTGGCGTGGGCATGGTCATGGCCAGCCAGGTGTTCCCGCGGCTCGCCGCCACGTTCACCTCCACGATCGACGGGGTTGCGGTGCTGGATTACCAGAAACTCTTCCTCGTGCCCACGATCGCCGCCATCGCGGGCATTCTCCTGCTCATGTTCTGTTTCAACCCGCCCAGCCGCGGTCCGGCCGAGGCGAAGTCCGGCGCACAGCCTCCGCACTGAGCCACGGCGGCCGTGCGGTTTTGGGCCGGGGTCATTGCGGCCGCCGTTTCCTCTCATGCCTTTCCTCACGCGTTGCCTCCTCCTCGTGTTCGCGGCCGCCGGACCGGGTCTGTTCGCGGCCGACCGGCCGGCGCGGCCCAACGTCGTCGTGTTCCTCGCGGATGACGCGGGCTGGGGCGATTTCAGCTTCAGCGGCAATCCGCAGGTGCAGACGCCGCACATCGACGCGATCGCCCGGGGCGGCGTGGCGTTCGAACGGTTCTACGTGCAACCGGTGTGTTCGCCGACCCGGGCGGAGTTCCTGACCGGGCGCTACCATCCCCGCGGCGGGGTGCGGGGCGTGTCGACCGGCGAAGAACGCCTCGACCTCGACGAACGCACGCTCGCCGAGGCGTTTCGCGCTGCCGGTTATGCCACCGGTCTGTTCGGCAAGTGGCACAACGGCAGCCAGTGGCCCTACCACCCGATGGCGCGCGGGTTTGACGAGTTCTTCGGCTACACCTCGGGCCACTGGGGCGAGTACATGAATGCGCTGCTCGAGCACAACGGGAGCCTCGTGCGCACGCAGGGCTACATCGTCGACGTGTGCACGGACCGCGCGATGGACTTCATCGCCCGCTCGCGCGACCGGCCTTTCTTTTGCTTCGTACCGTTCACCACGCCGCACTCGCCGTGGCGCGTGCCGGACGACGACTGGGCGCAGTTCAAGGACCGCGAACTCACCGCCCGCGCCACCGAGCCCGCGCGCGAGGAGGCGGACCTGACGCGATGTGCGCTCGCGATGATGGAGAATCAGGACCGCAATGTCGGACGCATCCTGCGCCAGCTGGAGGACCTGGGTCTCGCGGAGAACACGCTCGTGGTCTATTTTTCCGACAACGGTCCCAATTCGTTCCGCTGGAACGGCGGTCTGCGGGCGCGCAAGGGCAGCACCGACGAAGGCGGTGTGCGCGTGCCCCTGTACGTGCGCTGGCCGGCGGCGTTGCCCGCTGGGCGCACCGTTCGCGAAATCGCGGGCGCCATCGACCTGCTGCCGACCTTGACTGCGCTCGCCGGTGTTCCCCGGGTTGATGACCGGCCGCTCGACGGCCGCGACCTCACTCCGCTCCTGCGCGGCGAAGCCGGTGCCTGGGCAGACCGGCCGCTTTTCGCGGCATGGAACCGGGCGGTCAGCGTGCGCACCCAGCGCCACGTGCTCGATGCGCAGGGCCGCCTGTATGACCTCGTGGCCGATCCCGGTCAGACCACGCCGATCAACGCCGGGGCGCCCGACGTGGCGGCGCGTCTGGCGGACGCGGTCGCGGCGTGGCGGCGCGAGATGTACGGCGATGCCGGCGCGCCCGCGGCCGCCGATCCGCGGCCTCTTCCGGTCGGTTACCGAGAGTTTCCGGTCACGATGCTCCCGGCCCGGGACGGCGAAGGGAAGGGTGGGGTGAAACGCAGCACGGCGGCGCCCAACAGTTCGTTCTTCGTCAACTGGACGAGCGTGGACGACCGCATTGAGTGGCCGGTGACGGTCGAGACCACGGGACGTTAC
The DNA here is from genome assembly GCA_964476565.1 of uncultured Opitutus sp. GTDB lineage: Bacteria > Verrucomicrobiota > Verrucomicrobiia > Opitutales > Opitutaceae > CAMAXB01. The sequence goes on along the minus strand of CAYZBG010000118.1, from coordinate 6,881 downwards.
GCGGTCACGATCGACTATACCTGTCCGATTCCAGACGCCGGGGCGACGATCGAGCTGTCCTTCGGGACGGCGCGCCTCCGCGGACGCGTGGAGCCTGGCTGGGATCCCCCCTATTACACCGATCAGGACACGCTCCCACGACCGCCGATCGAGTCACCCGCGAAGGAATTTCGCCCGCTCGCCCTCGGGGAAATCGAACTCACCCGCGGTGCCGGCGTGCTCTCGCTGCGCGCGGTCCACATTCCGGGAAAATCAGTGATGCACCTGCGGCGCCTTACGCTCACCCTGCTGCCCTGACCCCGCCCTCACGCCCTTAGTCCTTCTTCCTTTTTCAATGCCTTCGCCCCTTCGCGTTCTCGTTGCCGGCTGCGGTCACATGGGGACCTCCCATGCCCGTGCCTATCACCGCATGCCCGCCGATTTCCAGATTGTCGGCCTCGTCAGCCGCGGTGCGGCCTCGCGTCGCCGTCTGAATGCCGAGTTTGGCGGCGTGTATCCGGAGTTTGATGACTATGAGGCGGCGCTGGCGGCGGTGAAGCCCGATGCAGTCTGCATCTCCACCTATCCCGACACCCATGCCCGCTACGCGCTCGCGGCGCTGGAGGCGGGCGCCCACGTGTTCCTTGAGAAGCCGGTGGCGGAGACGGTCGCCGAATGCCGAACGGTCATCGACACGGCGCTGCGCCTGAAGCGGAAACTCGTCGTGGGCTACATCCTGCAGGTGCATCCCTCGTGGATGCGGTTCGTCGAGCTCACGCAGACGCTGGGCAAGCCGCTCGTCATGCGTATGAACCTCAACCAGCAGAGCTCCGGGGCCAACTGGGAGACGCACAAGAACCTGCTGCGCTCGATGTCGCCGGTGGTGGATTGCGGCGTGCACTACGTGGACGTGATGCGGCGCATGACCGGCTCGCGTCCGGTGCGGGTCAGCGGGATCGGTGCCCGCTTGTCGGACGAGATTGTGCCGGGCCAGATCAACTACGGCCAGTTGCAAGTCACCTTCGAGGACGGATCGGTCGGCTGGTATGAAGCCGGGTGGGGGCCGATGATGAGCGAAACGGCCTTTTTCGTGAAGGATGTCATCGGGCCGAAGGGCTGCGTGAGCATCAAGGCCCGCGCGGCGTCGTCCGAAGGCAAGTCGGCCGATGTGGACTCGCACTCCAAGACGGAGTCGTTGCTCGTGCACCATGCGAAGCTGAAACCGGATGGCACGTTTGCCCAGCCGGACGAGTACGTGGACGTGTCGGACGAACCGGATCATGACGAACTTTGCCGGCGCGAGCAGGAGATCTTTCTCCGGGCGATCCGCGAAGATCTCGACCTGCGTGAGCACCTCGAAAGCGCGATCGACAGCCTGCGCATTGTGCTGGCCGCGGATCAGTCATTTCGCGAAGGGCGGACGGTCGACGTGTAGAGGTCGGGTTGCAAGGGGCGGACGCAGCTAGGCCGCCGGCTTCACGGGTCCATCAGGCGGGGTGAGGAGCGGGCAATTTCGCCAAAAGCGGCTTGCGCGGCTTTGGCGCGGTCGCAACGCTCTGCGCTTTCCGGCCACACACCATCCACCTGTTTCCCGCCGCCATGGTCTCTCCCAACACTGAAGTCGCCTACAACAGCAAGATTGAGGGGGAAGTCGTCGTCTCTAAGCTCGATGCGGTCATCAACTGGCTGCGCACGAACTCCATCTGGCCGATGCCGATGGGGCTGGCGTGCTGCGGCATCGAGCTGATGGCCGTCGGCGGCGCGCGGTTTGACATTGCGCGCTTCGGCGCCGAGGTGATGCGCTTCTCGCCACGGCAAAGCGATTGCATGATCGTCGCCGGCACCGTGACCTACAAGATGGCCCCGCACGTGCGCCGCATCTATGACCAGATGGCGGAGCCGAAGTGGGTGATCGCGATGGGGGCCTGCGCCAGCTCCGGCGGCATGTACCGCAGCTACGCCACCCTGCAGGGCGTGGACCGGATTCTGCCCGTCGACGTCTATATCAGCGGCTGCCCTCCGCGTCCTGAGGCTGTGCTCGACGCCCTGATGAAACTGCAGACGAAGATGCGGCGCGAACGTTCCGCCACCCGTCTGACCGCCTGAGCCGCTCCTTGCCTTTGTCCCGATTTCCATGACCGCGCCCGCCGATCTCATCGCCTCGATCCAGGCCAAATTCCCGTCGGTCACGCCGCGGGCCAGTTCGGACCACCCGGCGATCAACGTACCCGCGGCCGACGCCGTCGCCACCTTGCGCGGCCTGCGCGACACCTTTGGGTACGACATGCTGGTCGACGTCACGGCGATCGACTGGGCCGAGGGGGCCTCGCCGCGGTTTACGGTTGTCTGGCACCTGCTGGCCACGGCCAAGGGCGACTACCTGCGGGTGGCCTCCGACTGCGTGAACGATGCCGAGCCGGCGATGCCGACCGTGACGGGGCTCTGGAGCTCGGCCGACTGGCACGAGCGCGAGACCTACGATTTGCTCGGGGTGCGGTTTACCGACCATCCGGACCTGCGCCGCATCCTGATGTGGGCGGGCTACCCCTATCATCCGCTGCGCAAGGATTTCCCCCTGGCCGGCATCGAGACGGAACTGCCGGACCTCGAGGTTGCCGCCGAGACCCAGGCGAAGGTGAAGCCGGCGCCGATGATGGGCGGCCCCTTCGTCGCCTCCCCCGGAGAGATGAACCTGACCGAAGCCGAGCCGCGCGCGAAGGACGAAAGCTGGAACGAGCGCAGCGAGAAACCCGAATAACGCGGACGCCTTAACGCCATGGCCACCGAATTTGCCTTTCCCGACAACGCCGCGAAATCGGCTGCCGCCGCCGACCAGGCCCCGGCGGAGTTCCAGACCGAGAAGATGTCGATTGCGATGGGGCCCTCCCATCCCTCGACCCACGGCGTGCTCCGCCTGCAGCTCGAGCTCGACGGCGAGATCGTAACGAAGTGCGATCCGATCCTCGGCTACCTGCACCGCGGCGACGAGAAGATCGCCGAGAACATGACCTACAACCAGTTCGTGCCCTACACGGACCGGTTGGATTACCTCGCGCCGCTGGCGAACAACGTGGCGTACGCCATTGCGGTCGAACGCCTCGCCAAGCTCGAGGTCCCGCCGCGCTGCCAGGCCATCCGCGTCATCATCTCCGAACTCGCCCGGCTCTCCTCGCATCTGCTTGGCCTCGGCGCCTTCGCAATGGATACAGGCGCGTGGACGGTGTTCCTTTACCAGTTCACTGAGCGCGAGAAGCTCTACAAGCTGTTCGAGGAACTGACGGGCGCGCGGTTCACCACGAGTTACACCCGCATCGGCGGCGTGGCGCGCGACCTGCCGGAAGGCTGGACCGACCGCGTGCTCGCGTTCTGCGACCAGTTCCTGCCGATCCTCGACGAGATGCTGGCGATGCTCACCCGCAACAAGATCTTCATGGATCGCACGGTGGGCGTGGGCGTCATTTCGAAGGAGGACGCGATTGCCTACGGCCTCACCGGGCCGAACCTGCGCGGTTCCGGGGTTGCGCTCGATCTGCGCAAGGACCGTCCGTACTCGGGCTACGAGCAGTACGACTTCGACGTGCCGGTGGGCACGACGGGCGATTCCTACGACCGTTATCTGGTGCGCGGCGAGGAGATGAAGCAGTCCGTGCGCATCGTTCGCCAGGCGATCGCCAAGCTGCCGGGCGGCGACTGGTATTCCCGTGACGCCGTGCGGATCTTTGCCCCGCCCAAGGCGAAGGTGCTCACCTCGATGGAGGAGTTGATCAACAACTTCATGATCGTGACCGAGGGACCGCAGATGCCTCCGGGCGAAGTGTACTTTGAGGCGGAGAATCCCAAGGGCGCACTCGGTTTCTACGTGGTGAGCAAGGGTGGCGGCGTGCCGTGGCGCCTCAAGATCCGCAGCCCTTCGTTCTGCAATCTCTCCATCTTGCCCAAGGTCTGCCAGGGCACGCTCCTGTCCGACGTGGTGGCGATCCTCGGGTCGCTCGACTTCGTGATGGGCGAGTGCGATCGGTGAGGCAGGTACGAACTACGATTTGTGATTTATGATTAATGATTAATGAGGATTCGAACCACTCCGAACGGTACCGCCAGCTCCCATCCTAGATCATTAGTCATAAATTTCGCCGTCTGCTCCCTGAGTTCCCGCGATGCTTAACCTCAAACCACCCACTCTCGCTCAAATCGACGAGGTCATCACCCATTATCCGGTGAAGCGCAGCGCCACGCTGCCGCTGCTGCACCTCATCCAGGAGGACATCGGCTACATCCCCGAGGAGGCGATCACGTGGATCGCGACGAAACTCGAGCTGGAGCCGATCAATGTGTACGAGGTCGTCACCTTTTACCCGATGTTCCGCCGCAAGCCGATCGGCCGGCGCCACATCAAGGTCTGCCGCACGCTCTCATGCGCTTTGATGGGTGGATACAAGACCTGCGAAACCTTCGAAAAGGAGTTCAACACCCATCGCGGTGAGGTTTCGCCCGACGGCGAGGTCACGATCGAGTTCGTCGAGTGCCTTGCCAGCTGCGGCACCGCCCCGGTGGTGCTGATCGACGACGACCTCCACGAAAACGTCGACGTGGCCAAAGCCAAGGCGATCGCCGCCCGGATCAAACAGGAGGGGGCGGGAAAAAAAGTAGCGAGTAGCGGGTAGCGAGGAGCGAGCATTACGAACCACGACCCTTCTGCCGCTCACCGCACGCCTCTCGCAAAAATCCCTCCGCCGACTCGCTACCCGCTCCTCACTACTCGCTACTTCAAAACCATGTCCGCTCCCACCCAACGCCGCATCATCTTCAAGCACATCGATGAGCCGGGTTACACCAACGACCTTGCCTGCTATCTTCGGCACGGCGGGTACGAGGTGTTGAAGCAAGCGGTCACCCGACAACCGGCGGACCTGATCGAGGAGGTCAAGAAGTCCGGCCTGCGCGGGCGCGGTGGCGCAGGGTTTCCGTGCGGCGTAAAGTGGGGCCTAGTCGACCGCAAGAGCGGCAAGCCCATTTACCTGATCGTCAATGCCGATGAGTCCGAGCCGGGCACGTTCAAGGATCGCTACATCATCCACCAGGATCCGCATCAGTTGATCGAAGGCACGATGATCTCGTGCTTCGCGAACAACGTGAAGCAGGCCTACATCTACATCCGCGGCGAGATGCCGCATGGCGCCCGCATCCTCGAGAAGGCCATCCAGGAGGCGCGCGATGCCGGATTCGTCGGCAAGAACATCCTCGGAACCGGCTATAGCTGCGACATCTTCGTGCACCGCGGCGCCGGCGCCTACATCTGCGGCGAAGAGACCGGCCTGATCGAGTCGCTTGAAGGCAAGCGCGCCAATCCGCGCATCAAGCCGCCGTACTTCCCCGCCGTCCTTGGGCTTTATCAGTGTCCGACGATCGTCAACAACGTGGAGACGCTCTGTCACGTGAAGACCATCGCGGAGATCGGGGGCGAGGCCTATGCGAAGATCGGCACCCCGGGCAACACCGGCACGCGCATCTTCTGCGTTTCGGGCCACGTTCAGCGTCCGGGTTACTATGAATTCGAAGCCGGCAAGATCACGATGGGCCAGCTGCTCAACGAGGTCTGCGGCGGTCCGCTGCCCGGGCGTACGTTCAAGGCGGTCATCCCCGGCGGCTCCTCGGCCAAGATCCTCCGCTTTGGCGAACGCTTCAAAGGCAAGCGCAAGGTCGGCGCGGAGATGGTCGACTACGACTGGGGGGTCGAGGACGTGCCGATGGATTTCGACTCGCTCGCCATGATCGGCACCATGGGTGGCTCCGGCGGCGTGATCGTGATGGACGACACGGTCAACATGGTTGAGGCCCTGGCGAACATCAACGCGTTCTACTCGCACGAGAGCTGCGGCCAGTGCACGCCCTGCCGTGAAGGCTCGCTGTGGATGAAGAAGATCACCACGCGCATGGTCCACGGCGAGGCGCGCGCGGAGGATGCCGGTCTGCTCAAGAGCGTGGCCGACCAGATTCCCGGCCGCACCATCTGCGCGTTCGGCGAAGCCTGCTCGTGGCCGACCCAGAGCTTCATTGCGAAGTTCGGCGACGAGTTCAACGGCTACGCGGAAGCGAAAAAGACCCGTGCGGAGAAAAGATTAAACCTTGTCTGACGCATGACCGCCCTCGGCACAGATGTAGGAGTCAGGAGTCAGGAGTCAGAAGTCAGGAGCGCACGCACTACGGCTCGGACTTTTGAAGATCTCGTCGTGTGGCAAAAGGCCCACGCCTGGGTCTTGGCTGCTTATCGCGCTTCAGAGTCGTTTCCAAAGAATGAACTTTACGGGCTAACCTCTCAGTTTCGCCGTGCCGGCGTTTCGATTCCGGCCAACATCGCTGAAGGTTTCAAGAAAACCGGCGTCGCCGACAAACGCCGCTTCATGAACACGGCCCAAGGCTCACTCGAAGAATGCCGGTACTACCTCATCCTCGCGCGTGATCTCGGGTACGCAGACACCCAGGCGCTCATGCTTCAACTTGAGGAGGTAAGCCGTCTGCTAAACGCCTACCTGCGAGCGATTGAAACTCCTGGCTCCTGACTCCTCCCCTCCTGACTTCTTCTCCGATGTCTTCTGTTCCCGCCAAACCCGACCTCGTCACCGTCAACATCGACGGCAAGGAGATCGCCGTGCCCAAGGGCACGAACGTGATCGAAGCCGCCCGCCTGGTCGGGGTGGATGTTCCCCACTATTGCTACCACCCGAAGCTCTCGATTGTGGGCAACTGCCGCATGTGCCTCATCGAAACGGGCACGCCGGCCGTCGATCCTGCGACCAAGCAGCCGGTCATCGATCCGGCCACCGGGAAGCAGAAGATCAATTGGAGTCCGCGCCCCCAGATCGGCTGCGGCACCAACGCCAGCCCGGGCCTGCACATCCGCACCA
>CAYZBG010000117.1:0-11330 GCA_964476565.1 uncultured Opitutus sp. | reverse complement strand
TCGACCAACGACCTCGCCGCCCGGCGTCCGGCGGGCACCGTGATCGTCGCCGACCGGCAGACCTCCGGACGGGGCCGCCACGGCCGGGCCTGGACCTCCGACCTCGGCGGCCTGTGGTGCTCCTTCGCGGTGGCCACCCTGGGGCCAACCGCCCGCTGGGCCCTGCTGCCCCTCGCAGCCGGCTGGGCCCTGCGCACCGCGCTCGGCGACCTCGGGCTCACCGGCACCCATCTCCGCTGGCCCAACGATCTGATGATCGGACCGCGCAAGCTGGCCGGCATTCTGGTCGAGCGGTTCAAGCCTGACACCGCAGTGATCGGTATCGGTCTCAACCTCGTGAATACACCGGGCCACACGGATCCGGCGCTGGCCGACACCACGACCCGCCTCGCCGACCACCTCGATCCCATGCCCTCCCGCGAGGCCGTACTCAAGGCCCTGCTGCACCGGCTCTCGTCGACCCTCGAATGGCTGGACCGCAACGAGGCCGCCACCCTCACCGCCGCGCTCGACTCCGCCTGGTCGAAGACCCCGGTCCGCGTCGCCCTCCGGCCCGACGGACGCGTCGTCACCGGTCACTTCGCCGGCATCACCCCCACGGGCGACCTGCGGCTGCAGGAGTCCGGCGGCCCCCTCCGCATTTTGCCCGCGCTCGACGTGGAATGGCTGCGAGAGGAAGGAAAACTTGGGATTAATGATTTAGGATCTATGACTTAGGATTTAGGATTTAAGATTTAGGATCTCCGATCCCTATTTGGGATTTGGCAGTTGGGATTTGGGATTTCACCCATTTATTGCATTTACTTGGCAACTGCACCGATCACAACCCTTCCCGATGCACACGCCTGGGGAAAGGGGCAGCGGTCTGAAGGAACTGGCCGTCAATGAACGGCCGCAGGAGCGGCTGGAGCGCCTCGGGGCCGACGCGTTGGGCGACGCCGAATTGCTGGCGATGCTGCTGCGCAGCGGCACGCGCGGCCACGATGTGCTCTCGCTCGCCCGGCAGCTCCTGCACGACGCGGGCTCGTTGTCCGGCCTGGTCACGTGGCGCGAGGCCGATTTCCGGAAGCTGCGCGGCATCGGTCAGGTGAAGGCGCTTCAGCTCGTCACCGTGATGGAAATCGCCCGCCGGGTGCTCCGGCGCGAGCAGGCCCTGCCGCCGATTCTCAACCAACCCGACACCGTCTGCGCCTACCTGCGCGGGGAGGTGCTCGGGCTGACCGTGGAGAAATTCTGGGTGCTGTGTCTCAACCGAAAGAATCGCCTGCTGCGACGGGTGGAGGTCAGCTCGGGCACGGCAGGCAGCACGCTCGTGCATCCGCGGGAGGTATTCCGTGAAGCCATCCGCGCCTCGGCCTCCGCCGTGATCTGCGCGCACAATCACCCCTCAGGCGATCCCTCGCCCAGTGCGGCGGACATTCGCGTCACTCGTCAGCTGCGCGAGGCAGCGACTGCGGTGGAGATCGAGTTGCTCGACCATGTGATCGTCGGCACCCCCGCCGCCGACCCCGCCGGACTCGGCCATTACAGCTTCCGCGCCGCCGGCCTGCTTTAGAAAGTGGTGGTAGGACCTGGATTCGAACCGACTTTCCAGAAGTTATCGATTTCATTTATAACTAATAAAAAGGGACTTACGAAAGTCTATTCATGGCGTAATCCCGCATCAAGTCCATCTTTTATGCAGTTTCCATGCAGTGAGATCAGTGCATCCAAGGGGTAGAAATCTGGAGTATCGGCCAACCGAATCACACTACCAATACCTTGTAGAGTTGGTCTGCTGACGCCAAGAACTCCTCCACACGCCATTGACAGACGTCGTGCACAATACGACCCACTCCACATCGCTTCAAGGCATCCCCGCTTGGATGACCTCGGTACCACTGTACCAGGTGACAGCGACCGCAACGGACGCTTAACGACGCTTGACCGAAGCGAATCCGATCTCGACTTCCGGCTCTTCGGCGACCGCTCCCTCCTTCGCTTCGGCATCTGGGCAAAATGAAGCCGACGATCTCGCCGCCGCAGTAAAATCGACCATCGACGATAGGACCGCTGATCCACAGCGGGTGGCCACGGTCGGAAGCCAGCCTCGACGCAGCCGGCCTTGCCGCCATCAACAAGACAGGGACCACGCAGATCCGGATGTACTTCAGCCTCGACGACAATGATGACGCCGGCCTCGACTACATCGGCTGGATACCGGGCGAGGCTGCGACAGGCGAGCGTCCGGAGTTGGTCGTTACCTATACGCCCTGAGTTGTTCGATAACGTCGCCTGCCACCCGACCGCCGCGCCGCAAGGCGCGGCGGTTTCGTTTACCCGGACAGCGGTGGGGAAAAAGGTCAGGCGAAGATCCCAGCGTCCGTCGCGAAGATCTGGAAATCCGGGCCTAAAAAGTCGCGGGCCCGTGCCGCTCCCCCGCCGGGGCGTAACGTCGGTTGATCACTCGCACGAGCCGGAACCCCGCCGCAAGAGCGGCGATCAGCATGGGTATGGCCACGCCGAACCGGCCCAACAGCAACAGACCAAATCCGAACAACAAGCCAAGCGAGGTCACCAAGCCGAGCACGTACAGGCCGGCGTCTCCCATGATCGAGTCCGTCACCTTCACATCCGGCGTGACCTCTGCCACACGCCGCCACCAGCCGTAGGGCCGCACGCGGCGATAGAACGCTTGCAGCGTGTCCATCGGTTCAGGCCGCGTCACCGCCATCACGATCAACCACAGCAGAGTCGTCGTGCCGACCGTCAGGATGAACGACACCCCGTAGCGATCATCGGCACTACCGGAACCGAGCGCAGTGGAGATGCGCGTGACCAAATCCCACTTGGGCCCGAACCAGTTGCCAGCATGCGTGTAGAACAATGTCACGGGCAGCGCGAGCATCTGCGCGGCAAGGTCGGTCCAACCATTGATCCGCCACCAAAACCACCGCAGCAGCATGACGAGGCCGCTGGCTGCGAGCATCTGCATCAAGAATTGAAGCAGCCCCAGCACATTGTCCGCCGACAGGGCGATCACCGTGCCGACCAAGGCAAACAGCAGCATCGCGACCCGCATGGCCCAGACGTAGTGGCGATCACTCGCCTTTGGCCGGACAAAGGGGCGATAGAAATCGTTCACAAACACCGCCCCTGCGGAGTGCATGCTGCTGCTGACGGAACTCATGAACGCCACGAGAAAGCCAGCGAACATCAGGCCCCGCAGCCCCGCCGGCATGTAGTCAGCGATCAGTTGAGGGTAGGCCATCTCCCGCGGCAGGGACGCATCGGTGATCAAAATAATCGACGCCAGTCCGCAGATGTACCAAGGCCAGCCGCGGATGAAGAAGTGGTTCACGATGCGCCACATCCCCGAGAGCATCGCCTCTCGTTCGTCGCGCAGGGCCATGTAACGTTGATTGATGCCATTGGTGCCTGCCATGGACGCAAACGGCTGAAGAAAGAAGAAGACAAAGAAGGATATGCCCAACGCCGGGGAGAAGGACAGCTTCGCCTCTTCGCCCAACCGCGCCAGTCCAGCAGCGAGACCGTCGGCGTAACCCACTTCCCGATACACGATGAACATGAGCAGGTACGAACACGTCATCGCGATGAGGAACTCCACGATATCGCCCGCAACAACTCCCAGCAGGCCCGCGACGGTCGAGTAACTGACCGCGAGAGCGACGCCGACCACGGCGATTACCAGTTCGGGTGCAAACTCCCCCCCGAAGATGACCACCGGCTGGTCAAGCCCAAGCAGGACCGTGCAGATCTTGATCATCGCCAGCATACCCAACGCAAGCCCGAGCGTGCCCTCGATGAACGAAGCAACTACCATCGACCAAATGCGCCCCGCCACTTTTGCTTTGCCGGCGTACCGGATGTCGTAGAACTCGACCACGGTTTGGATTTCCGCCCGGCGCCAGAGGCGGGAGAACACGAGCGAATGGGCAATCTGGTGAAGGACTTGGGACCAATAGAACCAAGCGCCGGTAAGTCCGTCGCGCCGGATCTTGCCGGACTGATGCAGCGGGCTATCAGCATTGGAGGAACCCGCCACCATGGCCGTGCCGGCGAGCCACCACGGTAGCCGACGGCCGCCCAGAATAAAATCCCCACTGGTACGTCCACCCCGACGCGAGAACCAGAAGCCGGCCGTGAGCAGCAGCGCGACGGCCAGGACGATGACAACATAGTCGACCAGGAGCATGGACCAAGAGGGATTACGAAGCGGCCCGCTAAAACGAGTGCAAACCACCCGAAAAAAGAAACCGGCCGGTCCCGAAGTCCGGGACCGGCCGGCCAGATTCAGAGATTACGTCAGAATTTGAGCGTCGCCGAGAGGCGCAGCTCCCGAGGATTGGACCAGCCAGCAAAGTTCAGGGCATAAGCGGTGTAATACTGCTCGTCCGTCACGTTGTTGAGGTTGAGGTTGAGCGTGTAGTCATAACCCCTCCACTTTCCGCTGTAGCCGATCACCGAATTCCAGACGAGGGAGGAGTCGGCATAGAAACTGGCCCCGTTGACCGCTCCGAGGTACGCCCGGTCCCGGTAGTTGGCGCCCAAGCCCAGGGAGACACCGGCGAGGGCTCCATCCCGGATGCGGTAGCGCGTGAAGAAGTTCCATGTGGTGCGAAACTCCGGCGTGACGAGGTCGGCGTTTCCGAGCGTGCCGGCGACCAGATTGTTGAGGTTCTGGTAGTCAAGCAGCGGACGATTCTCGCTCCGCGCACGTTCCCAGTACGGTACGGTCGCCGGCATGATCGCAGTCTGTGCCTTGTCGTTGTACGAATAGTTCGCAGTGAACGTCCACTGGGGGAACGGATTCACCGTCAGCTCGAACTCGTAGCCTTCAGACCGCAAGGTGGAGGTATCTCCCACGGTGTTCGCCCCGGCCGGTACGACGGTGTTCGCGCCGAACATAGCGTTGATCTCGTCGCGGACGTTCTGCGTCACATTGATGGGCGAGTTGTTCTGATCGATGGTGTACGCAATCGCATTAAACGCGACTTTACCCTCGGCCGCCTCAACGCGAATGCCGTACTCCGTGCCCTCGCCCTTGATCGGTGCGATCGCCCCACCATTGAGATCGATCGCACCAGAGACCGGGCGAAACGATTCGGAGTAATTGCCGAAGACGGACAGCTTGTAACCGTGGAAGTCGCGGAGGACGTGGGCGACGGCACCGTAGTTGATCGATTCGTCGCGCAAGACCGGATCCCAGCGGCGGCGGCTCTGATCGAAGCCCGTGAACTCGTTCACCGTGCCGCCCGCGGGATTCGCAACGGCCGTCGTAATCACCCCGCCATTGGCCGCGTTGCCGCGAAGCACCTCCCACTTGTCGCGGCGATAACCAACGAGCGAGCGCAGACGTCCGTCAAGGAAACTGCCCACGGATGCAAACGACTGGGCGGTGAGCGACTGTTCGTTATCGGCCCAGAAGCCTGCGCCGAATCGACGGGTCACGTTCGGAAGGGTCGCCCAGCGCAGATCGGCCTCCGAGTAATCGCTGACGTAGTGGCGCCGGAAAATCTGGTTATTGAGATTGTCGACCCGGCGCTCCTGGAAGTTCTGCGCGTCGAAGAGGTCGGTGCGCTTCGTCCAGAAGGCGATGAGGCGCTGCGTCGTCACGCGGGGAATCTCCAGCTCGTACACGCCCGAGAGTCGCACGTCGGTGACCCGGTTCGATACATTGAGCTCGTTGAGGGTGCGTTCGACGTAGAGTTCGCCGAGATTCGGGTTGGCCGCACCACCCGGGACGGTGGTCGCGGTGTCGCGGCGAACGGCCGTCGCGCCGTTGAAGCCGAGGTCGCGATTCTCCTGATCCTGGAGATTGAACGCGCCCTCGAGGGTGAGCTTCTCAAACAGCGTCTGTTCGACATAGGCGGCAAACTGCGTGTACCGGCGGTCCTGATACCGGTCCGGTCCGGTGAACTGATATTCGTCGGGCACCGGGCTATTCTCGGTGAGGAGAAGGGTTGAGCCCGTGCTCCGGGTGCCGGACGTTCCGGTCAACTGGGCCAGGACGCCGTCCACGACGATCCACGACTGGGCAGCCGGAATCGCCTGCGTGGCCGTGCCGGAGAAATTGTCGGTGAGAATACCGTGGCCCAGGTTGCGATCAACGCTGCCCGCTTCGCCCTCAAGGCGGATGCGGGTGTTGCGGGTGACGTTGTACTGCAGCGCGGCGTGGATGCCGGAGAAGTTGTTGTAGCGAAAATCCCGCCAGTCGTCCGACTCCTGGCCCGCCACGTTCACGCGCAGAGCCAGCTTATTGGGAATGAGCACGCGGTTGAAATCGCCCTCGAGGCGGCGCCGGCCCCAGGATCCCACCATCGCGCGCACGCTGTTCTCGGACCGCTGCACGTTGGCACGCTTCGAGATGATGTTCATCAAACCGCCGGGTTGGGCATCGCCATAAAGTAAGGCGTTGGGTCCGCGCACGACCTCGAGCCGTTCAACCGAGAACTGGTCGGTCGGCAGGTACCAGATGAAGAAATTGCGCGCCTGCCAGTTGTTCTGAATGCCGCGAAAGAAGAAGTTCGTGTCATTTTGCTGGGCGAATTCGCCTCCGGTCGCGTAACGCGAGGCCTCGAAAATATCGACCGACCCGATGTCCTGAAGAAACTGCTGGTTCAGCACCGACACCGAGGAGGGCAAATTGCTCAACTCCTCGCGTACCAAGGTGCCCGACGTGGAAAAGGTCGATCGGTAACCGACGTCCGCGGCGGACGATACCTCGAAGGGCGAAAGCTCCAAGACCTCCGTCTCGGGGGCGGGAGCCGTTGAAGGGTTAGACGGTGCAACTTGAGCAGACAACGAGTACGCAAAGGCAGCCGAAAGAAGGGCCGCGCGCAGCAGGATGGGCTTCATGGAAGGGGTGGCTTGGGTTGGGTGGTTTGGACACCGAGAGCCGGTGTCACCACCGCGAAAAAGGCTTAAAAAACATCGGTGTCAATTTATATACCCAAGTAACCGGCGGTTCTTATTAAGATAATTGACATCGTTATCTTTCGTCACTGTGCCATGGGCAATGTCTTCGCTGTCGCGTCCGAATGTCTTGGTTTTCCTGACCGATGACCATGCCGCCTGGGCGGCGGGGTGCTACGGCAACCGCGAGCTGTACACGCCTCATCTGGACGGGTTGGCCCGGGACGGAATGAGGGCCACCCGGGCTTTCACTCCAAATCCGGTCTGTTCGCCCGCGCGCGCATGCTTTTTCACCGGCCGACTGCCCTCCCAGCACGGCATTCATGATTGGCTGCAGGAATCTCCGCGTTCGCCACGGGACTGGCTGCGAAACGAGACCACCCTGCCCCAACTCCTCCAGGGTCACGGCTATCGGACCGGCCTCGTGGGCAAATGGCATTGCGGGAACAGCCATCTGCCTCAGCCGGGATTCGATTACTGGTTCGGCTACGCCGATGGCCAGTATCCTCACTTTGGCCGCCATCGCTTCGTGGAGAATGGACAGCCCGTCGAATGGGAGGGGCGTCAAGCCGAACATCTCGCCGATCGGGCCTCCGCGTTCATCCGGCAGAGCGATCGTCGGCCGTTCTTTCTGTGTGTCGGCATGGTCGATACGCACAGCCCGTTTTGCGACCAGCCGGCGACATGGATCTCCCGCTACGCGGATGCGACGTTCGCCGACATCCCCGATGAAACGGCGCACACTCCCGGCTGGATCCGTTTTGGCCGGCCGGCTGACGAGGCACGCAGGCGGCGGTGGCTGACCCAGTATTACGCCGCAGTCAGTACCCTCGACCAACAGGTCGGCCGGATTCTGGGGACGTTGGAGGCGTCCGGCTGCGCAGAGGACACGCTCGTCATCTACACCAGCGACCATGGTCACATGAACGGTCACCATGGACTCTACACGAAGGGAAACGCCACGGTCCCTCAGAATCTCCTCGACGAATCCATTCTCGTACCGCTGCTGACTCGCTGGCCGGGACGCATCCCGGCAGGGCAAACGCTGGACGCGCCGGTGGATCACTGCGATCTGTTTCAAACCGTGCTCGACGCGGCAGGCTGCATGCCTCCATCCGGAATCCACTACCCGGGGAGCAGCTACCTTCGCCTGCTGGAGGGGCGCAGCTTGGCGTGGCGGGACCGGCAGTTTTGCGAGTATGGCAACGCGCGGATGATCAGGACCGAGGACTGGAAGTACCTCCAGCGCCTGGCACCCCACCACGACCTTTACGGGGACGAGTTGTACGATCTGCGGTCGGACCCGCGGGAAACCCTCAATCGCATCCACGATCCGGAGTGCGCCGGCACGGCGTCGGAGTTGCGGGCAGCGATCGAGGAGTACTTCCAACGACACGAGGATCCGGACCATTCTGGCCGCAACATCCTTTCACTACCGCCGCAGAATGCCGGGGAACCCTGGCGCCTTGACCGCCCGGCATCGACGCCGCCGGAAGGGACCGACTGGTCCGTGCTCGACCGCTTCTAGGCAGAACGCCGGCTCAGAATCAGGCTCACGATTTCATACGGCCGGAACGAAAACGTTCGGACCGGCCGGCCGGCCGGCTTCTCGTCCGGATCCGCTCTGCAGGCAATCCAGCCCGGAGCCAACCGCAACGTCACGCGACCGCGTTGTCCCATGGTTTCATGACAACGCAACAGCCACATCCTGCGACCCACGGGCTTCGCCCAGGCCGGAATCAGGGTGTTGCCCCCCTCGAGCCCAAGCAGTCCGGCCGAACAGGCCGCCCCCCGGTACCTCACCGGGTGGGCAAACACCGTTTCCGCCAGCTCTGCCGGCATTGCCGCGCGTCCCGCCGCGCCATCGAACCGACCTACGGCGAGCTCGATCGTCTGCTGCCCCAGGTCTGAGTACGCCGGCCCTCGGTGATCACGAAGCGCCGGCGGCATGGGCCGCTGGAACTTGGCGCCCTCACCCGTCACTAGCGCGCTGCGCAGCAGGCTGGTCGCCAGCACACCGTCACGGCAGGAGAAACCGTAACGGGACTCGGTCATGAGCATCAATCCTTCGCGTTCGCCATCGTCGGAAACCAAGGCCCAGCGGCTGCCCGGCACTTCCCACTGCGCTTCGTCTTCAGGTCGTCCCTGCGCCTGAGAGCGCAGCACACTCCCGTACGGTGCGCCAAAACGGGCCATCCGTCCGCGGTACGCAGTGGGAAAGACCGCCTTCACCAAAGTCTGGGGATGCTGCCAGTCGAGTTCGTAGCGGATGCGCAGCACAGACTCACCCGCGGCCAAAGCATACACCGTCCGAATCCGACCTTGCGAACCCAACCGTCGTTCGAAGGCAATCTCGCCTCGCTCCGTCCCCGCGCCCGAGGGAGTCAGTCTGACCTTACCGCCCACGCGAGAGCCAAGGTTGAGCACGTGCCGGTCAAGATCCCAGGCATCGAATGCGTGGGGCTTGTCCGCGTACATCCAGAGCTGTGCGCCCGCCCCTGTCCATGCCACCGGCGCACCGCGCACCGTCAACGAGCGGAGTTCGCCTTCGTCGGTGAGCACCACCTGGACGATGCCGTTGTCGAGCATCGATGCGGTCACTTTCACTGGCACCACTGGACGGACTTCGGCTTCGTGGAGAGCAACTCCGGATAGCGGAGGAACGATCGCCTGCAGCAGGCCTTCCCTGCCCTTCACCGGCAGCGCCATGGGGACAGGCAAAGGATTGAAGATCCGTTCACGCGCGCCGCCAGAAACCTCCAGCAGCCCTTTGCAATCCTTCAGCTGGGCGGTGGCTAGATCCCCCAATTCCCGAACCAGGGCGTCGCATACTTCGTGAATGGAAGAGCCCGGCAGGGCATCGTGGAACTGCGCCATGACCAACCGTTGCCAAATCTGGTCTTCCACCGCCCCCGCGCCCACGGCGCAGTGCACGGCCTCGCGGCACTGCAAAGCCCGCTCCGCCCTGCGATACTTATGCTTTAAGGTGCCATGGGTTGTGTAGGTGCCCCGATGATACTCGAGGTAGATCTCCCCATCCCAAACCGGCAGACGTCCGGCAGAGCGCTGCAGCCGTTCGAAATATGCCTCGACCCCGCCCCACTGGGCGCGCGGCAGCGAAGCAAGGTCGGCCAGCCGACGCACCCGCTCGCACATCTCTTCGGTCGGCCCCCCTCCGCCGTCACCGTAGCCAGTCGGCGCAAGGAACGCGTCATGCACATCGGACTGGCGATAGGACTCGGCGCCGTCGGACAGTTCACGTACCGTCGCCTGACCGTTGTAGAACTGACGCGCTTCGTGCGAGACATGCGCCAGCACCGCGCTTCCGTCCGGCGACCGCCACTGGAAACTGCTGTGTGGGAATCCACTGATCCGGCTCCAGGTGATCTTGTTCGTGAAGAAGCCGGTCACACCGACTAGACGTAGCAGCTGCGGAATGCAGGCGGCGTAACCAAAAGCATCAGGAAGCCAGAGCACGGTGGACGGCCGTCCGTTCATCCGGACAAACGCTGCTTGGCCGAGCTGAAATCCACGCAGGAGGGCCTCTCCGCACGCAAGCAAGGTGTCTGACTCCACCCAGGCGGCTCCGGTTGCCTCCCACCGGCCCTGCCTGCGCCATCGGTCGACCCGGCGCATCAGGACCGGCGACCTTTTTGCCACCGCGACATAACTCGCCGGCTGGCTATACGTGAATCGAAACTCTGGATACATCTCCATCAGCCGGTCCATCGTGGCAAAGGTATGCACCGCCTTTGTTTCCCCCACCCGTTCGGGCCACAGCCAAACCAGATCGATGTGGGCATGGCCAACCATGATCGCGGTCAACTCCGTTCCACCTGCCGGCCACGAGCGATAGATGCGGCGTAGGGCAATCCGCAAGGCGGAGAGCCCGTTCCGGTCGTACGCATTGATAGCATCGTCAAGCTGGCACAACAGCCGCCGCAGCAGCACGGGGGCGGTGGTCAACGGCGCCCGCCGGCCCGGCCGCTCAACGGCGGAGGCCGCGATCGGATCGACCTTCGCCAAGTGATGCAGAGCAAGTTCGTACAGTACCAGGAGATCGTGGTAGGCCCGCCACGCCGCGTCGTCACGCACCAGTCGCTGGGCCCCTTCACAACGGCTGCCCCGGGGGTCAAGGCCCGTGGCGCCGGGATGCCAGATCGCGGACTGGCAGCAGACGGATTCGATCCATACCTCCGATACCCCCCGCGGAAGAGGGGCGAATCGGTGGGCGACGTCAAAACCGTAATAGGGACGCCCTTCGACATACAACGTGGCCTCCGCCTGGTCCAGCCAACGCAGCCAGCGGGTCGGTCCGCGAGGTTCATCCGGCCACGTAAGGCGAAACCAGGTCGAATGAAAAAGCCGGCCCCAGTGAAACGGCGGAGTCCGAGACTCCCGTCGCGCCCGACGGG
>CAYZBG010000116.1:7052-11379 GCA_964476565.1 uncultured Opitutus sp. | reverse complement strand
GCGGCCGACAGGTTGGACACTTTTGTCCCGCCTGTCGGCTTCATGGCATCTACAAAAACGCCTTCGCCCACCTTGAGGGCCCGCCCCAGCGGGCCGCTAGCGACCTTCGACCTCCCGACCTTCGACCTTTGACCTCTTCCCGCCCCTGCCCACCTGCCGATCACCCGTTGGCGGGTCTACGGATACAGCCAATACTTTCGCGTGCCGCGCTGGAACTCCGCGGCCTGCGATTCCCAGATCGCCACCTGGCGGCGCACGTCCACCCGGGCGCCGTCGCGCACCAAGGCCTCCCACCACGCGGTCGAGCCGACGTGCTTGTTGAAGAGATCCGCCTCGTTGCGGGTGGCGGCGGCAAAGGGATTGCGGGGCGACTTGGCCGCCGCGAGTTGCATCAGGTGAAACGACAGCTCCGTCGGCCGCCAGGCGTTCCAATCCGAAATCTCCACGCGGACGCCGGCGAGGGCCGAGCCGCCCGGGCCGGCGCCGGGAACGGTCTGCGGGGCAAACCGCAGGCCGGGCAAGGCGCGCCGGTTCAGTTCCGCAATCAACGCCGACTGCGGGATCGCCGGGTGCGACAGCAGCCGGAACGGATACGGTGAACCGATGCCGTGCCGAAAGCCGCCGATCTGCGCCCCGAGTCCCGTCATGGCGTAACCGACCGCCGCATCGAAGGTCGGGATGTAGGGCGAGGTCGGCACCCACCGCAGCCCGGTTTGCGGCCAGAGCATGCGCCGCTGCCAGCCTTGCATGCCGACAATCGTCAGCCGACCGCGCCGCCGCACGGCGTCGGACACCTTGAGCACGCCCGGCTCGGCCGCCGCGTAGCGCGCCAGTTCCCCGATGGTGAGGCCGTGCACGTAGGGCACGGTGAAGGCCCCGACGTAGCTCATCCAACCGGGCTCCAGCCGCGGACCCGATACCTTCTGTCCGCCCAACGGATTCGGCCGGTCGAGCACCACCACCTCGACGTTGTTCTCAAAGCAGGCCTCCATCGCGTAACGCATGCAGCTCACGTAGGTGTAGGAGCGCGCCCCGACGTCCTGCAGGTCGATCACGAGCACATCGATGCCGCGCAACATCGCCGGCGTCGGCTTCCGATAGGGGCCGTACAACGAGTACACCGGCAACCCGGTGCGCGCATCGACCTTGTCGGGCACGGGCACGTCCGCCTTCTCGTTGCCGTAGATGCCGTGCTCCGGACCGAACAACGCCACCAGACGCACGCGGCGGTCGCGGCGGAGCACGTCGATCGTGCTCACGCCGAGGCGGTTGACGCCGGCCGGATGCGTGAGCAACCCCACCCGCTTGCCGAGCAAGGGCGCGAACCCCTGGCGCTCGAGCACGTCGATGCCGAGCAGCACACCGGACGACGGTCCGGGGACGGACGCCTGAGCCGGCGGAGTCGGTCGCGCGGCCGATGCCGCGGGCGCCGGCGCAGGCGCGGTCGGCGCCCGCGGTGCGCTCTTCGCCGTCGCCGGCGCCGAGGGCGTTACCGCGGTGGGACGATGCGGCGCGCGCGGGGCGCCGCCCGAACTGCCGGCGCACCCCGACCACACCACCATCATCCCCCAGGCCAACGGCAGCCACAGCCACCGCCTCGTCAAAATCTGCACTCCCATGCCGGGAGAAAGAAGGCACGGCTACGCCCGGGGTGAAGCGTAAACGACGAAAAAAACCGCACCCCCCGGCCGGGCGGTGCGGTTAAACTCTTCGCGTTCGTCCGCTCGGCCCGACTGGTTCGCTCCCGGTCAGGCCTCGCGATCGGACGGACTCAGAACTCCAGCGTGTTGGTCAGGGACCAGCTGCGGCCTTCGCGGATGGTATAGGCCGAGGCGCGCATCGGAATCACGCTCGTGGGCGTGATCGTGCCGAGCGCCCGCACCCCTTCGGGATCGACGCTGGCCGAGACCGGAATCAGGCGGTTCTTGCCGAACACGTCGTACACGTTGAGCTGGATGCGCCAGGTGATGCGGTCGGTCAGCTTGCGCCGGTAGCTGATCCAGAAGTCGGCCGCGTCGTTGGTCGGACCGTAGACCGGCGCATCGAGGTTGATCGCTTCGCCACCTTCAGTGCGCAGCATGGGCGCGTAGCCGATGATCGACTTGTCTTCCCAGCGGTAGGCGCCGCCGATGCCAACGTCACGCAGGCGGCCCGACTTGAAGTCGTAGCTGGTCACGAAGTTGGCCCGCCACTTCCGCACTTCCGGCTGCGTCTGGCCGTTGAGGGCGCTGAGGCGCAGCCAGTCGGGACGGAAGCTGGCGTACGGACCGATGACGCGGCCGCCGAAGGTGTTCTGGTGCCACCAGACCGGCGCGAGACCGACGTCGGTCGTCATGTAGGCCTGGTCGACGAAGGAGGCGATGGAACGGAAGGCGGCGCCGGGCACCTCGTCGCGGACGGCCTCGGTGCGGGACGCATTCACCGTCATGCGCCAGTTGGGCGTCGGGTTGGCGATGAACTCGAACTCCCAGCCCTTCGAGACGGAGTCCTCCGTGTACGCGAAGCCGGCGGGCGCCTGCGTCGAAACATTACCGTTGGCTGAGGTGCCGAAGGGCGTGTT
This sequence comes from uncultured Opitutus sp., assembly GCA_964476565.1. Classification (GTDB taxonomy): domain Bacteria; phylum Verrucomicrobiota; class Verrucomicrobiia; order Opitutales; family Opitutaceae; genus CAMAXB01. The sequence goes on along the minus strand of CAYZBG010000116.1, from coordinate 8,819 downwards.
TGGCCCCATCCAGGCGGCCACGTAATCCGGGAACTTCGCGACGATCTCCTGCTCGAACGCGAACCACGCCGGGGCAATCTGGTTCTGCAGTCGGGCGACGGCGGCGGGATCCGAGCTGTAGCTGGTCCACGCGACACGACCGGAGCGGAAGTCGCGCATCATGTTGGCGGTGAAGCCGAGCGTCTGCTCGAGGGCCCACATGTTGCCGATCGAGCCGGTGGAGCTCGCGTTGGTCATCCGGGTCTCGAACCGGGTCGCGCGGAAGGCGAACTTCTCGTCCTTGGTCGCGATCAGCGCGCTGTACTCGTCGGTCTCGCCGGCGGGCGGCGCGAGCGGACGGCGGAAGGCGTCGATGCGGCCGGCGAGCGGCGAGAAGTTCTCACCGCGGTTGTAGTAGACGCTGACGTTGACCGGCAGGATGTCGGCGCCGCCCAGGAGGCGGTTGACGTGCGCGGCCACGCTCCAGTTGCGCGTCGTGGTCTCGAGGTTGACGATCGTGCCCGCGGGGTTCGAGAGGTTGTAGCGTGCCGGATCGAGGTCGGCGCTCCGTGTATCCGGACGTCCATTACCTGCGCGATGGGAGGTCTCGAAGCGGTAGGACCGGGCCTTGTCCTTGCGGTAGCCGTAGGTGCCGATGATCGAACGGTTCCAGAAGTAGCCCTGCCAGACGCCCGTGACCGACTCGACGTTGAACTTGCTGAGCTGGGCGGAGGCGGTGAGGTAGTCGCGGGCGCTCATGCCGTTGACCGTGTCGGGCGAGAAGAACGTCACCATGTTGACGTCGCGCGTCGTCCAGCCGCGGTAGTTGGCCGGATTGCTCGCCTGGGTGAGGCGGGTGGCGCTCGAGTCGTACGGATCCGGGCTCTGCCAGAAGTCCCCGGGGTTGACCGAGGCCGGGGCGATCCAGGTGTTGTCGAAGTAGCGCACGGGCATGATGCCGCCCTCGCGGTTCATGAACGTGCTCGTCATCGTCGAGATGCCGGCGCCGGAGGCGGAGTCGCGGCCGCGGAGATCGCCGCTGAGGTAGTTGCGGAAGGCAGTGTTGATGCCGCCGCCCTCGAGGAAGGCCTCGTCGGTGAAGTACGAGAGGGACTGCGGATCGAGGTTCCAGCCCTTGATGCGGCGGTCGTCGCGCTTCTGGGTCTCCTCACTGATCGAGCCGGTCAGGCGGTGCTCACCGAGCAGGCGGGCGAAGAAGCCGGAGCGGCCGCGGGAGAAGTCGTGCTGGCCGAAGACCTGCGCGCGCCAGGCGTCACGGTCGGACACGCGGGTCGCGTTGGTGTCGCGCAACTCCTCCTCGATGAAGGCGCGTCCGACGTTGGCGTTGGGCGTGCCGTCGAGGTTGTAGGTGTTCACGTCGATCATGACGCGGTTCTGCCAGCCGAGCGCGGCCCACTGGCCGCCGTCGAGCCGCTGCTGGAAGGCGGTCAGGTTGTAGCCGAGCCGGTCGCCGAAGAAGGTCTGGGTCAGGCCGACGTCGAACACATCCCAGTCGGTCCACTCCGCCTTATTGTCACCGTCCATCAGGCGATTGTAGAAATCGAAGGTGGTCGGATCGGTGATCGTGTCCGGCAGGTAGCCGCCGAAGCCGGCGAAGGGCAGGCCGGCCGCCGCCGCCCACTCGTCGAAGCGACGGAGGCCGAGGCGGCTGTAGGAATTGCTCTGCGGGAACGGACCGTCGCCACCCGTGGCCTGAACGGAGTTGATGATGGTGCCATCGGGGCGCCGCGCGAGGTAGCGGGAGGGCGTGGTGAACCCGAGCGCGCC
>CAYZBG010000116.1:0-6952 GCA_964476565.1 uncultured Opitutus sp. | reverse complement strand
CGCTTGTCGTCGGAGAACGCCGGCTCCTGGCGGAACTTCTGCTCGTTGTGCAGCACGCCGATGCGCGCTGCGAGCTGCTTGTCGAGGAAGGTGCGGTTGTAATCCAGCGTGCCGCGCAAGCTGCCGAACTGGTCGATGCGCGCCGACGCGGAGCCGCGGTTGCGGAACTCGGCCTGGTTGATCGTGGCGTTCACGACGCCGGCCGGACTGCCGAGGCCGAAGAGAATCGCATTCGGGCCGCGCTGCAGGTCGACGCGGGAGACGGTGTAGCCGTCCCAGGGGATGTCGGAGAGGAAGTAATTGCGCGTGTTGTCGGCGCTGGTGAGGCCGCGCACGCGGGTGTTGGCGCTCGGGTTGGCGAAGAGCGAGAGCTCGTTCGTGTTCTGGGTGGAGACGTTGACGCCACCGGAGAAGCTGCCGCGCGGACCACCGACCTCCGTGTTCAACGCGTAGAGGAGCGCGCTCTCGTTGTCGGTCGCGCCGACGTCACGAAGGAACTCCTCCGTCATGACCGAGATCGACGATCCGATGTCGGCCAGGTTGGTGCGGATGCGCGTGCCGGCCAGCGTGCTCGCGGCCTGGTAGCCGCGGTCGCGGGAGGCATCGACGGTGAACGGACTGAGGACGACCGTGTCTTGCTGCGCCTCCGGGGAGGACGGAGCCGGCGCCCCGGGTTGGGCGGACGCCGGCGCCGTCGGTTGAGCGGACGCGGGCGGACTCAGGACAAGGCCGATGGCCAGGGCCAGCGGCGGGACAGGACGAAGCAATCGGGCGGTTGCTTTCATACGCATGACGGATGACTGACGTGGTGTTGGGGTGGCCGCCCTGCGACGCGCAGGCCGGCGATTCTCGGGGTGAGAGCGATCGTCCGCAGGATGCGCCCGACGCCCTTTGCCGGTCAAAAGCGTGGGAGTTCGTCCCGTTGCATAATTTGCGGTCAAAACGGGTCCGCAAACAGGTCATCGCGCGCGCCGGCGGCGGACACGGCACGCTTGACGGCGCCCGACCGGCTCCGCTTTCTCGCCCCACTCCGTACCTGCGATGCCTCCCCGCGTCTCCATGGCCGACATCGCGCGGCGCGCCGGCTGCCACAAGTCGACCGTCTCGCTGGCCCTGAAAAAGCACCCTGCCCTCTCCCAGGCCACCGGCGACCGCATCCGGGCACTGGCGAAGGAGATGGGCTACATCCCCGACGCGAGCCTGTCGCTCATCGCCTCCCACCGCTGGAATACCTCGGCCCCGCGCGGCCACACCGGCGTGGTGATCGGGCTCCTGGTCAACCGGGGACGGCCCTCCGCGAACCTCGACCGGATCTACCCGGCAGCGGCCGCCGCCGCGGCGAGCCACGGCTTCATGACCGAGCGGATCCACCTCGACGACTACCGGAACGCCAAGGCGGCGACGCGCGTGCTCTACAACCGCGGCATCCGCGGCCTGCTCCTGCCCCCGTTCTGGCCGGAGGAGGACATGGCGGCGCTGGACTGGTCGGTGTTCACCCCGGTGTGTTGCGGCTTCGGCTGGCGCAGCCTGCCGGCGCACACCGTGACGTTCGACTGGTTCCGCGCTACCCAACTGGCCTGGCGCAAGGTGGCCGAACGCGGCTACCGGCGGATCGGCGCGGCGGTGTTCTGCCACCGGCCGCCCGCCGAGGACGATTTCTTTCGGATCGGCGCGAGCCAGGCCGAACAGGCCCTGCTGCTTCCGCCGTCCAGCCATGTGCCCGTGCTGACCTGCGAGCACTACGACAAGGCCGCCTTCCTGAAATGGCTGGACCAACACCGGCCGGACGCGGTGATCGGCTTTTCCGATGGCCCCTACTACTGGGCGCGCGATGCCGGCCATCGCATTCCAGAACAGCTTGGCTACGCCTCCCTTAACGTCACCTCCCCCCTGCTCACCGGCATGCCGCACCCGCTCGAGGATGTCGGCGCTGCCGCCGCCGAGTACCTTATCACGCTCCTGCACGGCAACGAGCTCGGACTGCCCGCCCATCCGCGGACGTTGCTGGTCGAACCCACGTGGAACGAGGGCCCCAGCCTGCCCGACCGGCGTTGAGCGCTGGCCGATTTCGCTTTCCAGACTGCATCCTTGCCGGCCTGATCGGACGTAGTCACGCCATCGTCGCGCACCATGAATCCGGCGTTCCGCAGCTCCTCCCACCTGAGCATGACCGAATCCTTGGCCGAAGCGCTGCCCGGCAGCCCGACCACCGACGCGGTTTTTGCTGCGTGGCATCGCCTGATGACGAAAGCCGGATTTCGCTACTGGGCCTACCTGGCCTTCGATGACCAGCGGCGCCCGATCATCCGCAGCAGTTACCCGGCCGTCTGGCTGAAGCGGTATTCAGAGGAAAACTACTTGTCGCTCGATCCCGTCGTCGACGAGGCCAAGACCTCGCGGGTGCCCTACCTCTGGCACGAGGCGGCGGCCAAGGTCCGGCTGAACCGCCGGCAGCAGCAGTTTTTCGACGAGGCCGGGGAGTTCGGCCTGACGGTCGGCGCCGGCATCCCGACCTGGAACCCAGTCGGTCGGCAGGGGCTGGTCAGCCTGGTGCCCGACCTGCGGCGCGGGGCCGACTTCGGGGTGTTTTATCGTCAGACCAAGATCGACCTGCTCGCGGCGGCGAACCTGTTGCACGCCCAGATCTCGCGACTGCGCAACCCGATCGATCCGGCCTCGGTGCACCTGACGCCCCGCGAACGCGACTGCCTCGATCTTCTTCTCCAAGGCCTCCCGACGTCGGTCATCGCCCGGCGGCTCGGCCTGACCGCGCGCGGGGTGCAATTTCACGTCGAGAACATCAAGGCCAAGTATGGGGTGAAAACCCGCCTGCAGCTGCTCGCACGTTTCGTGTGACGGATGGGCCAAACGCCCCACCTGTCAGTTTCAACAGTATCGGCACCCGTTCGGTTTCGCTAGGGTGTCTCCTTCCCATCGGAGCATCCGCCACCGAACTCGACCGCCTTTCACTCACGCATGAAATCTTTCGCTCCTGTCGCCGCCGCCCTCGCCGTTATCTCGCTCTGGGTTGCACCTGTCTCGGCCCAGCCGTCCGCGAACTACGTTTTTCCCGAGGCGCACTTTGACGAGGCCGCGGTTGCACAGCAGCTGGCCCCCGGTGGCCCGACGACCTTGCGCGGAAAAGTCGTCCGCACCCGCGGCCGCGCGATCTTCAAACGCGAGGCCCAGGCCGCCGCCGTCGGTACGGAGATCGTGCTCTGGCCCTACACCCCCTATTTCGAGGAGTTCCTCGCCCTGCGCAAAAAGCACAAGGACGGCCGCAAGCGCGTGGTGCTCTCACCCGAAGCCTTCTCCTACCGCATCGTCGCGCGGGTCACGGGCGAAGGCGGCACGTTCGAGATTCCGGGCCTGCGCCCGGGCAAGTATTACATGGAACACCGGCTGCACTACACCGGCTTCAACGTGCGCGACGTCCCCGTCGGCACCCAGACGATCTTCAGCAATCACGGCATCGTCGGCCAGCACACCGTCTATGCCCAGGAGCGTTACTACTTCCCGACCTCCCAGCTCTCCTCCGCGATCATCACGATCAATCCCGGCGACACGATCGTTCAGGCGCAGATCGACTGAGCACCGCTCCCTCGACCCGGAAGCCCTATGGTACGATCGAAGCTTTTTTCCGTTCGCGCCGCCCTGGCCGCCTGCGCCGTTTGCGCGGCCGTTTTCACAATCACCCCGCGCGTCGCCGCCGCCGACATCCGACTCTCCGGCCTGCTCGCCCGCGCCGTGGAGGGCCAATGGCCCGACTTCAACGAAGACGGTCGTCTCCAGCCGAACGAAGCGGCGGCCACCACGCGGATCGAGATCAGCGGACGGCACATCGCGGATCTCTCCGACCTGAAGTTTTTCCCGAACCTGGAAATCCTCGGGATCTACGGCAACGACGCCATCACCCGTCTCGACGTTTCCCCGTTTCCCCGGCTCCTCAGCCTGCGTGTCGACAGTTGCAAGCAGCTCGATCAGATCGACGGTCTTTCCTCCTGCCTTCGACTTGAGGAGATCACGATCACCTGGACCGGGCTCCTGTCGATCGACGTCCGCGGACTGAAGGCGTTGCAGGTGCTGGACGTTCAGAACAACAAGCTGGAATCGATCATCACCACCGGTCTCACCGACCTCACGATTCTTTCCGACCGAAACCCGCTCACCGGACGCACCATTGACGAGGCGCGCGCGGCCGCTCGGGTGCTCGATTTCTCCGACAACCCCGCCCTCTTCGCCATGCTCAGCAAGGACAGCTCGGTCGATTCCGAAGGTGACGATCTCATCACGAGCGGGGAAGCCGATCGGGTGACCGATCTCAACCTGAACGGTGACACGCTCAGCAGCCTCAAAGGTCTCGAACGGTTCAAGAACCTCAAGCGTCTCTACGTGCTCGATGTTCGCATGGAGACGATCGACCTCCGTGCGTTGCCTGCGCTCGAAGAACTTGAACTCCGCCTGGCCAACCTCGATGAACGCCCCGTCAACCCGCTCAAGCACCTCACCGTCGTCGGCAGTCCGACCCTGCAGCGCTTCGAGCTTTCCGAAAGTGCCCTTGAGTCACTCACGCTGAGTGACCTCCCCGCCCTGCGCGAGATTCGCGCCGAGCACGTCGCGCGCGTGAAGAAACTCCACCTGCAAGGCCTGCCCCGGCTCACCCACCTCGCCGCCAAGGAGAACCCGTTGACCGAGCTTTCGCTCAATGGCCTGGCCCAGCTTGAAGTGCTCGAACTCTACCAGGCCTCACTCCCCCGCCTCGACCTGCGTGGCTGCCCTCAACTCAAGACCTTGACCGCCACCGACAGCGGAATCCGCGAGCTCGTCTTCGACACCCTTCCCCATCTCGAACGAGCCATCCTCTCGCGCAACGAGCTCACGCGGCTCGATTTCACCGGCATCCCGCGCCTGCGCCACCTCGATCTCGACGAGAACCCGCTCATTTCCCTCAGCGTGTTCGGCCTCCGCCACCTTGAGACCCTCCACGCCAATTCCGCCTCGTACGCGAAGCAGCGCGCACCCACCCTGACGTACCTCAATCTCGGCGGCACCGTCAGCCTGCAGGCGTTTTCCTGGTGACTCGATTCAGACCTGATCGAGCGGACCGGCCCGCTCCATGAAAGCCGTCGTCCAGGACCGCTACGGCGAGCCGGAGCAGGTGCTGCGCATCGCAGAGGTGCCGCAGCCCGAACCGGGTGAGAACGACGTGCTCGTGCGCGTGTGCGCCACCTCGGTGCACGCCGACGTGTGGCACGCCGTGACCGGCCGGCCGGCCCTCCTGCGGCTGATGGGCAGCGGCGTGATCCGCCCCCGGCAACGCATCCCGGGCACGGATGTTTCGGGCGAAGTGGTTGCGGTCGGACGAAACGTGACCCGCTTTCGTGCCGGCGACGCGGTCTTCGGCGCCACCCAACGCAGCAACCTCTGGAAAAACGGAGGCGCCTTCGCCGACACCGTGGCTGCGCCGCAGGACGGTCTGGCCCTCAAGCCCACCACCGTGTCCCACGCGCATGCCGTCGCCGTGGCCACGCCCGGCCTGATCGCCCTCAGCAATCTGCAGCCCCCGTGCGCGATCCAGGCTGGTTGGAACGTGCTGGTGAACGGCGCTGCCGGCGCCCTCGGGTCCACCATCGTGCAACTCGCGAAGGCACAGGGCGCGCGCGTGACCGCGGTGGATTTCCCGGCCAAGCACGCGTTCCTCACCCAACTCGGCGCCGACGACGTGCAGGCGCCCGGCTACGAGCGCCAGCCGCCGCCCAGCAAACGTTTCGACCTCATCGTGGACGTGGCGTCGACGCTGTCGTTTTCCGACGTCACGCCCCGGCTCACGCCCGAAGGGAAGTACGTGTTCATTGGACACGATCACTACGGCCGGTTTGGCCGACGTTGGCTCGGCACGCTGCCCCGGGTCTTCGCGCTCGCCGCGCGCGGTATGTTCACGCCTCCGCTGAGGCCTCTCTTTCACGCGGAGGTGGAGCCGCGAGCGGCGATGGAGGGACTGCGCCGCCTCTTGGAGAACCGCCACCTCTCTCCCACGATCGATCGCACCTATCCGCTGTCCGAAGCCGCCGCCGCGCTCCGCTACCTCGCCTCCGGATCTGCCTGCGGCCGCATCGTGCTCGTACCGTAGCCGGTGGACGCGGCGCGTGCTCGAGCGCACCCGCCCCTCACGATCGCCGCGTCGCCCAAGGTAGGGACGGCTCTCCGAGCCGTCCGGATCGTTTCACGCGACTGCCACGCTCCAACCGAGCGGTTTCGGAGAAACCGCCTTACCCTCCGACCCAGGTGGACGCGCGGGTCCCTCCGCGCGTGGCTTGGGTACGTGATCGAAAGCGAAACGGCCCGCACATGGGCCCGTCCGCCTCCGCAGCGGGTGCAGGGACGCACCCGCCCACCGTTAAGGGCCCGCTCCAGCGGGCCGCTGACGACCTTCGACCTTCAGACCTTCGACGATCCCAGGCGGACACATGGTTCCGACCCAAACCGTTTTCACAGGAGGACGCAGAGGAAACAGAGGCAGGATCGGATCTATGGGTCAGGGGTGATGGGTCATGGGGCTGAATCGTTCTCGTTCTCGTAATCGTTCTCGTTCTCGGGCTTTGGGTGGGAACGGTAATTGGCCACAAAGAGGCACAAGAGGGATCAGAACGTCTGAGACAGACGTCGCTACCGGCGCCCGGTCAGGAGACCGGGCCGACAGAGAAGCACCCGCCCATCACGATCGCCGCGTCGCCCACGGTAGGGACGGCTCTCCGAGCCGTCCGGATTGTTTCACGCGACCGCCACGCAACCCCGGCGGTTTCGGAGAAACCGCCCTACCCTACGACCCCAAGTGGACGCGCGGGTCCCTCCGCGCGTGGCTTGGGTCCGTGATCGAAAGCGAAACGGCCCGCGCAGGGGCCCGTCCGCCTCCGCAGCGGGTGCAGGGACGCACCGGCCCACCGTTAAGAGC
>CAYZBG010000115.1:0-11625 GCA_964476565.1 uncultured Opitutus sp. | reverse complement strand
GCGGCCGCGACCACATCGGCGACGGCCACGACACGGAGGGCTCGCGTTTCCTCATTGAGCGCATCGACGCCGGATCCCCCGAGCGTCCGCTGCATCTCTCCATCTGGGGCGGGCAAACGGACTTCGCCCAAGCCCTCTGGCGCGTCCGCACCGATCGCGGCGACGCCGGCTACCGCGCCTTCATCGCCAAGGTACGCGTGTTCGACATTGCCGACCAGGACGGGATCGCCGCGTGGATGCGCACCGAGTTTCCGGGGCTGCACTACGTGCTCTCGAAAGCTCCGTCCGGCCAGGACCGGCGCCTCGCCTCATTCCGCGGTATGTACCTGACCGGCGACGAGACGCTCACCAGCCCCGAGTGGATCGAACGGCACGTGCGCAACGCCAGCGCGCTCGGGCGGCTCTACCCGCTCACCACCTGGACTGCGCCCAACCCGCACGGCTGCCTCAAGGAAGGCGACACGCCGTCGTGGTTCTTTTTCCTGCCCCAGGGCGGCAACGATCCGGCCGACCCGTCCCGGCCCGGCTGGGGCGGACAGTTCCGCCGCGCCCCGGACGGATGGTGGGTTGATCTCGATCCGGCCGAGGGCACCGATCCCCGCCACACCGTAAGCCAGTGGCGACCGGCGTTTCAGGCTGACTTCGCCCGCCGCATGGCCTGGACGCGCCCCGAGGGCCTGACGGTCGAGGACGCCGAGGCGCGCGCCCGCCTGCCCGAGTTCAAGACCGTCCCGGCCGCGGCCCGTCTGACCCCGGCGGCCCCGGTTGACGCCGCCGCCTTCACCACATGGACGCGCTCGCAGGGCGACGCCGGCGCCCGGCGCTACTCGGCCTTGCACCAGATCAACCGCGACAACGTGCACCGCCTTAAGGTCGCGTGGACCTACCGCTCGGGCGACGGAGCCACCAACGTGCAGTGCACGCCCATCGTCGTCGACGGCACGCTCTACACCCCGACGCCGGGCAACGCCCTTGTCGCGCTCGATGCCGCCACGGGCACCGAAAAGTGGCGCCGCACCTTCCCCGACCTGCGGCGGCGCCTGCAGGATGTGCCTGCGCGTCGCGGTCTCGTGTATTGGCCTGGTCATGACGGCGCCGCGCCGCGGCTGCTCGTGGGCGCCGGCGACTGGCTCTACGCCGTCGACCCCGCGACCGGCGGTCCCGTGGACGGCTTCGGCGAGCAGGGACGCACCCCGCTCCCGACCGGCGCCACCGCCGCAGGCGTCGTTTACCGCGACACCTTCATTACGACCGGGCTCAACGGGGACATCTTCGGCTTCGATGTGCGCACGGGCGCCCCGCGCTGGCGGTTCCGGTCCGTGGCCCGCGACGACGACTTCGGTGCCGACACCTGGGACGGACCCCAGGCCGGCGCCAACGGCTGGAGCGGGTTGTCCCTCGACGAGCACCGCGGCCTCGTCTTCGTCGCCCTCGGCGCGCCGCGGCCCGACATGGTCGGCGTCGACCGGCACGGCGACAACCTCTTCAGCAACTGCGTGCTCGCCCTCGACGCCGCCACCGGCGCCTACCGCTGGCACTTCCAGGACGTGCGCCACGACATCTGGGACCTCGACGTCTGCGCCCCGCCCAACCTCGTGACGATCGAACGCGACGGGCAGAAGGTCGATGTCGTCACCTGCATGTCGAAGGCCGGCCATCTTTTCGTGCTCGACCGCACCACCGGCGAGCCGGTCTTCCCTGTGCGCCTGCGCCGCGCACCCGCGTCGGCATTGCCCGGCGAACGCACCGCCTCCTACCAGCCGGATCCCGAACTGCCCGAACCGCTTTCGCGCATGGAGTTTCACCCGGACATGATCACCGATCGCACGCCCGAGGCGCGCGCCTTCGTCGAAGCGGTGGTGGCCAAGTCCACCTACGGTTTCTTCGCGCCGTTCAAGCCCGGTGTGCCCAACCTCTTCATCGGCACGCGCGGCGGCGCCGAGTGGTCGGGTGCCGCCGTCGACGTACCCACCGGCCGGCTCTACGTCACCTCGAACCGCTGGGTCTCGCGTATCACGGTCGCCCCCAACGATGACAAGGAACGCGACCCGGCCCACCCGCCGTCCGCGGGCGAAAAGCATTACCAGCTCCATTGCGCCGCCTGTCACGGGCCGACCCGCCAGGGCATTGGCGTCGCCCCGCCCCTGCTCGGACTCAAGAGCCGCCTCACCGACGCCGACGTGCTCGCGTTGCTCGCCCACGGCCGCGGCGCCATGCCACCGAATCACGCGCTCAACGACGCGGAGAAGTCGGAGCTGCTCGATTTCCTCTTCCGGCGCAACCAGCCCCCCACCCGGCGCGGCGGCGGGGGCCCCGGCGCCAGTGACGAGCCCAAGTACGTCTTCGCCGGCTTCGGCTTCCTCGTCGACCATGAGGGTTACCCGGGCATCAAGCCGCCCTGGGGGCTGCTCAACTGCTACGACCTCGCCACCGGCAAGGCCCTTTGGCGCGTGCCCTTGGGCGAGCACGAGGAACTCACCCGCCAGGGTGTCCCGCTCACCGGTTCGCAGAATCTCGGCGGCGCCAGCGTGACGGCGGGAGGACTCGTCTTCGTCGCCGGCACGTCAGACGAACGCCTGCGGGCCTTCGATGCCGACACCGGCCGCGAACTCTGGTCGGCCAAGCTGCCCCATGCCGGCACCGCCGCGCCCGCGATCTACGAGGTCGACGGCCGCCAGTTCGTCGTCATCACCGCCACCGGCGGAGGCCGCGTCGGCGGCGCCTCGGGCCCCGGCGACACCACCGTAGCCTTCGCCCTCCCTCCGTAATCGTTCTCGTTCTCGTAATCGTTCTCGTCCCGACACGCGGCGTTCAGCGACCCATGTTCGAATTACGAACATTGGATTTTCGGACCGATCCGGTGAACGAGAACGCCCTCGTTGCTGCACCCACGTCTGTCTTCCATGAAATCCCTTCGGCTGTTCGGTTCCCTCCTCCTTCTTCCCGCCCTTAGCCTGACGGCGGCGGAGCGTCTGCCGGGCAATGATGCGCTCGATGCGTATTTTGCCGCCGAGACTCAGGCCCTCGCCTCCGCCGATCTTGCGACCATCCGAACCGGCGAGGACTGGCAGCGGCTGCGTCCGCGTTATCGCGAGGAGTTGCTCGACATGCTCGGTCTCGCTCCCCTGCCGGAGCGCACCGATTTGCAGGCTACGGTCACCGGCACAATCGACCAACCGGACTTCACCGTCGAGAAGCTGCACTTCCAGTCGCTGCCGGGGTTGTATGTCACCGCCAATCTCTACGTGCCCAAGGGCCTTACCGGGCCCGCCCCCGCCATCCTCTACGTCTGCGGCCACAGCCGCAACGTGGCGGACGGCGTGAGCTTCGGGAACAAGACCGGCTACCACCATCACGGGGTCTGGTTCGCCCGCCATGGTTACGTCTGCCTGATGATCGACACGATCCAGCTCGGTGAGCTCCAAGGTGTCCACCACGGCACCCGCAACGAGGGAATGTGGTGGTGGAATGCCCGCGGCTACACGCCGGCCGGCGTCGAGACCTGGAACGCGATGCGGGCCCTCGATTACCTCGAGTCGCGCAAGGAGGTCGACGCCACCCGACTCGGCATGACCGGCCGCTCCGGCGGCGGCGCCTATACGTGGTTCACGGCCGCCCTCGACGAACGGATCAAAGTCGCCGTACCCGTCGCCGGGATCACCGACCTGCACAACCACATCGTCGACGGCAAGGTCTCCGGCCACTGCGACTGTATGTTCCCGGTGAATACCCATCGCTGGGATTTCCCCCGGCTTGCCGCGTTGCTCGCGCCGCGCCCGCTGCTGCTCGCCAACTCCGACAAGGATCCGATCTTCCCGCTCGACGGCGTGCTGCGCGTTCATGCCGGCGTCGCGCGGATCTACGGCCTGCTCGGCGCATCCGACCGGCTTGGACTGCTCATCACCGAGGGTCCGCACCGCGACACCCAGGATCTGCAGGTGCCCGCCTTCCGCTGGTTCAACCGCTTCCTGAAGGGCGACGACACGCCGATCGCCATCGCGGCCGAGAAGAGGTTCGCACCGGCCGAGCTCAAGGTCTTCGATACCCTTCCCGCCCACCAGCGCACCACCACGATTCACGATACCTTCGTGCCGGCCGCCGCACCGGCTGTCCCCGCCACGCCCTCTGCGTGGAACACGCTCATCACCGTCTGGCGCGAGGGTTTGGCCAAACGGGTCTTCGCCGGCTGGCCTGCCGCAGAATCGCCCCTCGACCTCGCCTCCTCCCGCACTCACCAAGCCGGCAACGTGACCGTCACCCGTTGGGATTTCTCCGCGCAAGCCCACGTCCGTCTCCCCCTCGTCGTGCTGGCGTCAGCTGCTGGCGCCAGACCCGCGGCCGGTCGGGTGCACGTCCTCGACGAAGCCGGCTGGCTGTCCCTGCTCGCCGCTCTTCCCGCCGACGCCCGCGCGACCGTGTCCGCCCCGCTCCCTGTGCCGGCCTCGTTGCCCGCACCGGCGCCATGGCTCACCGCCCTGCTTGCCGAGGTGGAGGCCGGCCGCCTCACGCTCGTCTGCCTCGCACCGCGCGGCATTGGACCCACCCGGTGGGCGGCCGATGCCGCCGGCCACCGCAACCTGCTCCGGCGTTACATGCTGCTCGGCCAGACCCTCGAAGGCATGCGCGTCTGGGACATTCGCCGTGGACTCGCGGCGGCGTCGACTTCCCAACTCGGCGCCGGCGTGAGCCGCTGGACGCTCTCAGGGGAACGACACCAGGCGGTCAACGCGCTCTACGCCTCGTTGTTTGCGGACGGACTCGCCGGCCTGACTTTGGTCGCACCGCCGTCGTCGCACCACACCGGCCCCGACTACTTGAACGTGTTGCGCGTGCTCGATCTGCCCCAGACCCTCGCCTGGGCGGCTGACCGCCAGGCGGTGACGGTGATAGACGCCCGCGAGGCCGACTGGACTTGGACCACCACGGCGGCTCGGACCTTGCGCTGGCCGGACGACCGCCTGCGGTGGCAGGCCTCACCGTAAGCGCCGCAGTCAGGGTCCGTACGTCTCGCCTAGTCGACGATTCGCCTCGACCAAATCGAGCGACGCTCCAGACCGATCCGGTAATGGCGCATCCTCCCGAGCCACATACGTCGGGTGGGGTTGCGACGCCGATTCGAGGCGCACGTGGCGCAACGTCAGGTGTTTCCCGCCGTCGGCGCGGTTCTCCGCGTCCACCCGCACCACGTAGTGCAGGCGCGTAGGCGCGTCGGTGAGCGAAAAGCCATGCTCCGCCAGCAGCCGCGCCAGCTCGGGCCGCAGCGTCCGGTATTCGTCCGTTCCGGACGTGAATAATCGCCCATCCTCAATGAGCTCCACGCGCGCCGTCCGATGCGGCATCGCTTCGGGCGAGGCCGATGTGCAACCACCCATCGACCATGCCGCCACCACGGATCCGATCATCAACACGATGGGGCGGAGCCGCGTTTTCATGCTGAAGACGATTGCAAGGAAAGCGCAGGAGTCAAACCCGCCCGGCCACGCGTCCGGCGACGCGGTCAGGGCGCACCGGTGATATTCTCGACCAGCCGCGCGACGTAGCTGTCGAAGCGCTCGTGCGGCACGCCCGCCTTGAGATCGATCGTCTTCACCTCGGCCTTCAAACCGTCCGCCTTCGGCCCGAGGGCCTCGACGACACTGAGCGCCGCCATGGTTGAAAACACGCCGTGCTGTGCCGGGTCCAACTGTGCGCGCACCACTGCCAACGCGGGCTCAAGATCGGAGGCTTCCCCGTGGGTCCCGAGGGTTTCGGCCGCGGCGAGACGCACCCAGGGAGAAGGATCCTGCAGCGCGCGGCGCAGGGCGGGCAAGTGCGCTGCGACCGCCGTCCGACCGCGCATGTGATACCCGAGCACCGCCCAGTACCGTACCGCCGCGTCATCATCGGTCAGCCACGCCGCCAGTGACGGCGTCGCCGCCTGTTCGTGGCGCGACGCGAGGTCCGCCGCGGCGAGCACGCGTGCGAAGGGATAGGCTCCCGGACGCCGCGCAAGATCGTAGGGCGAGACGCCGGCTGCGCGGGCGTGCATGTCACCTTCGGGCAAGAAGGTGATGTCCCGGATCTGTTCGAGGTGGGTGAACATCGCCGTCCGCAACGACGCGAGGACCTCACGGTGCGCCGGCGAACCGGCGAGATTGACGACCTCGTCGGGGTCGGACTGCAAATCGTAGAGTTCCTCCGACGCCTTGGGCACCCGCCAGAACGTCGACTGGGCGTCGTTCGTCCGGCCCGCGTCGAACTGCTCGCGCCACCGCCGGGTGGTCGGCGTTTGGAACTGGTAGGCGATGCGCTGCCCCTGCGAGACGTGCGGGAAAAAGTTCCGCAGGTACACGTACCGGCCATCGGTGATGCTGCGCACCGTGTCCTGACGTTCATCCATTCGCCCGCGCGCCCCGTGCAGATACTGGCGCGGAGCGGCCTGGTGCGGCCCCGCGAACGCGTGCCCCTGCATCCACGCCGGCGGCTTGATCCCCGCGAGGCTGAGCATGGTCGGCGCCAGATCGACGAAGTCGACCGGCCGGTCCGACTGACCGCCGGCGCGGTACTCGGCCGGGGCCAGATGCGCCCACTTGGGCGGAAAATAGACGACGAGCGGGACGGACAGGCCGGAGTTCGAGGGCCAGCGTTTGCTGCGCGGCATCCCGGCGCCGTGATCGCCGTAGTAGAAAACAATCGTGTCGCCGGCGAGGCCCGCTTCCTCGATCTCCCGCAGGCGCGCCCCGGCGTCGGCGTCCGCCTCGCTCACCTTGTCGTAATACTGCGCCCAGTCACGCCGCACCTCCGGCAGGTCGGGATGGTATGCCGGCACGCGCACCTTCGCCGGGTCGGTCACGAGGGTGTGCGGACGGGCCCGCACCTGCGACTCGTGGCTTTTCGTCGAGTTGAACACCGCGAAGAACGGCTGGCCTGGCGCGCGATTCCGCCAGTGGGCGCGGTTTGAGGACTCGTCCCAGGTCCGCGCGGTCTTGGGCACGTTGTAGTCCTCCTTCACGTTGTTGGTCGCATAGTACCCGGTCTCGCGCAGGTACTCCGGAAACAGGCGCGCCTCCGCCGGCAGCGGCACCATCGACCGCATGTGGATGCCGCCGGAACTGTTGGCATGCAGGCCGGTGATGATTGCGGTGCGAGCCGGGGCGCAGACGGGGTGGTTCGACCAGACCCGCTTGAAGAGCATGCCCTTCGCCGCCAGCGAATCGATGTTGGGCGTGCGTGCCAGCGGGTCGCCGTAACAGCCCATCTCCGGACCGTGGTCTTCGCTGGTCAGCCAGAGGATGTTGGGGCGGTCCGCGGCGCGCGCCGCGAGGGCGGCACCGACGACGAACGCGGCGAGGAGGGAAAAATAACGCAACATGAAGACAGATGGGGTGAAGGGTGGCCGAACTTCAGACGACTTCCCGACCCGGCGCGAATTCATTCAACCGGATCAATTAAATCGTCAGCGCCGCCGCCGGCATTTTTTTGCACGACTGCACCGGCTCCGCGGTTGCCAAGCCTCCGCGACCGAACATCGTTTTATCTCTCTACCCCCATGGAAACTCTCACGTACGACGCCATCGTGGTCGGCTCCGGCATCAGCGGTGGCTGGGCGGCCAAGGAACTCACGGAACGGGGACTCAAGGTCCTCCTGCTCGAACGCGGCCGCAACATCGAGCACATCACCGGCTACAAGGAGGCCCTCAAGGGTCCGTGGGAGGTGCCGCACCGCGGCCGGGTGCCGACCGCGCTGCGGGACAAACACCCGGTGCTCCGCCGCGACTACACGCTCAACGAGCAGGTGCTCGACATGTGGGTGCACGAGGAAGACCAGCCCTACATCGAGAAGAAGCCCTTCGACTGGTTCCGCGGTTACCACGTCGGCGGCCGCTCCCTGCTCTGGGGCCGGCAGAGCTACCGGTTCTCCGAACAGGACTTCGAGGCCAACGCGCAGGAGGGCGTCGCGATCGACTGGCCCATCCGCTACCGCGACCTCGCGCCGTGGTACGACCACGTCGAACGCTTCGCCGGCATCAGCGGCTCCAAGGAGAACCTGCCCCAGCTGCCCGACGGCCAGTTCCTCCCGCCGATGGAACTCAACGTCGTCGAGAAACACGTCGCCGCCCGCATCAAGGACCGGTTCAACGACGCCCGGCGCATGATCATTGGCCGCGTCGCCAACCTCACCGCCCCGCTCCAGGAACGCTCCAACTGCCAGTACCGCAACAAGTGCTGGCTCGGCTGCCCCTTCGGCGGCTACTTCAGCACCCAGTCCTCCACCCTGCCCGCCGCGGTCAAGACCGGCAACCTCACCCTCCGCCCCTTCTCGATCGTCACCAAGGTCCTCTACGACAAGGACCGCAAGCGCGCCCGCGGGGTCGAGGTGCTCGACGCCGAGACCCGCCTCACCACGGAGTACCGCGCCAAGATCGTCTTCCTCTGCGCCTCGTCGTTCAACTCGACCTGGATCCTGATGAACTCGGCCACGGACGTCTGGCCGGGCGGACTCGGCAGCGCGTCCGGCGAACTCGGCCACAACGTGATGGATCACCATTTCCGCGTCGGCGCCAGCGGCCGCGTCGAGGGCTTCGACGACCGCACCGTCCATGGCCGCCGGCCCAACGGCTTCTACATTCCCCGCTTCCGCAACGTCGGCTCCGACAAGCGCGACTACACCCGCGGTTTCGGCTACCAGGGCGGAGCCAGCCGCACCGGCTGGTCCCGCGAGATCGCCGAGCTCGGCGTCGGCGCTTCCCTCAAGGAGGCCCTGCGCGAACCGGGCGGCTGGACCATCGGCATGACCGGCTTCGGCGAGATCCTCCCCTACCACGACAACCACATCCGCCTCGACCGCACCCAGACCGACAAATGGGGCCTGCCCATCCTCGCGATCGACTGCGAAATCAAGGGTAACGAACAGCGCATGCGCCGCGACATGGGCGCCGACGCCGCCGAAATGCTCGAGGCCGCCGGCGTGAAGGACGTGCGCATCAACAACGGCGAATACAACTTCGGCCGCGGTATCCACGAGATGGGGACGGCCCGCATGGGCCGCGATCCGAAGACCTCCGTGCTCAACGCCCACAACCAGGTCTGGGACGCCCCCAACGTGTTTGTAACGGACGGCGCCTGCATGACGTCTGGGTCCTGCGTGAATCCGTCCCTGACCTACATGGCCCTGACCGCCCGTGCCGCCGCCCACGCCGTGGACGAACTGAAGAAGCAGAATCTTTGAGACCCCGCCCCATGAACGTTACCCGCCGCCAAGCCCTCATCCACCTCGCCACCCTCATGGGCGCCAGCCTCGCCGGCCCGCGCCTGCTGTCCGCCGCCCTCACCCCCGGGGCCGCCGCCGGCTTCGCGCCGGGCGAGATCGCCCTGCTCGACGAGATCGGCGACACCATCATCCCCGCCACCGACGTGCCCGGTGCCAAGGCCGTCCACATCGGCGCCTTCATCGCCATGATGGTCAACGACTGCTACGACGCGCCCGATCAGGCAGCGGTCAAGACCGGGCTCAAGACACTCGCCGACACCTACCGCGCCCGCCACGGGACGGAGTTTGCCCAGGGTGACGCCGCGACCCGCACCGCGTTCCTCAACACCCTCGATCAGGAGCAGCGCGCCTACACCGCCGCCCGCCGCCCGGATCAGCCGCAGCATTACTTCCGCATCCTGAAGGACCTCACGATCCTCGGCTACTTCACCTCGGAAACCGGCGCCACCCAAGCCCTGCGCTACGAGGAGGTGCCCGGCCGCTACGACGGTAACGTGCCCTACAGAAAAGGCGACCGCGCCTTCTTCAACTGAGCCGTAGACAGGAGGCAGGAGACAGGAGGCAGGATCGGATCGTTCTCGTTCTCAGCCCTTCCAGCAGAAACGGAGAGTGGCCTCAAAAAGGCACAAAGAAGAGCGCAAGGCGCAGCGACAGTCCTGACGCCGATGTTCGCCTCAACCTCGCTGCCCTCCTCAACTTAAACTTGCCGCTTCAACTCGCGCGCCTCGGCGCGCGCCCTGTAGGCCCGGTCTCCCGACCGGGCGGTTTGGGTTTAGCCACAGAAGGCACAAAACGCTCAAGAGGCCCCCAACCCCTCACCGGCGAACGTCACGCGTCCCCCGCTCGCTCCCTCCTGACTCCCGTCTCCTGCCTCCTGCCTCCTGTCTCCCGCCTCCTGTCTCCCGTCTCCTGCCTCCCGTCGCCCGTCCCCTACCCGCGAGTGTCTCCGCCCAGGGTCAGCGTATAGAACGCGCTGTTCGGATCCTCCCGGTACCCGGCGAAGGGGCCGCAGGGTGTGAATCCAAATTTCAAATACAGCGCGCGGGCCGGCGCAAAGAAGGCCATGGACCCGGTTTCCAGGCTCAGGCGCCGGTAGCCACGGCGCCGGGCCTCGGCCAGGAGATGCTCCAGCAGCCGGGAGCCTAGACCCTGCCGGCGAAATTCGCGGGCCGTGCGCATCGATTTGATTTCCCCATGAAACGGATCGAGCTGCTTCAGCGCACAGCAGCCGGCGATGCGCCCGTCCTGCCGGAGGGTCCAGAAGGTGATCTCCGGACGCCGCAGGCCGGAGAGATCGAGCGCATGCTTGCTCTCCGGTGGCGAGACGGCACGCATGTCCTGCAGGTGCTCCTCCAGGAAGACGGCAATGGCGGGATCCGTCAGGTCTTCGCGCACAAGGGTCAGCGTGGTCATGGTGTCGGTCGTGGGTCGTGGTGAGTCGTATTCTCGAAGTTATCCAGGGTTGCAGTCCTGATTCTGGTGTCCTCGTAGCTGGTCGGCCGGAACTGCTGGCGTGCAAGCAGGGCTCCTCTTCGCTCAGCCCAGCCGTTCCGCGCCTAACGCGAGCAGCCGGCGCTCGAACCGCAGCATCCCGTCGCGGGCGGAGTCGGCACACGGACGGAATCCCGCCCGCACCAGCACGCGCTGGGAGGCGACGTTGTCGGGCTTGGTCCGGGCAAACAGGCCTTCGAACCCGGCCTCGGCCGCCAACCCCGCCACGGCCATGACCGTGTGGGTCATCACGCCCCGATGCTGCGCACTGGACCAGTAGCCCACCTCGGCCACCGGCGCATTCGACTTCACGTCGCAGGCTGCGGCGACGCGTCCCTGTGCATCCCGGGCCACGAACACAAAATGCGTTCCCCGCGCCCAGCCATCCGCGGCCCAGCGCAACCACCCGCGTGCGGAAGCCTCCCCGTACGGTTGTCCGGCGAGCAAGGTCTCGAACAGCCAGCGGTACACCGCCGGCTCGTTGCAGATCGCCACAATCTGCGCGAGCGTCGCCGCGTCCGGCGCGAGGTCCGTCGCCCGCACCAGCGCATAGCCTTCGCCGGTCAGATGATTCGTGATCGGAACGCACAGGGGATCGGGAAACCGCATACGCCGCACCTCAGGCTTCGTTTCCCACCGTCCAAGGCAAGCCGTCAGGCACCCGCGGTCACGCCAAACGCCCCGTTCCCCGCCCCTCTCGCGGTCTCGACGTAGCGGCGCCAGTGTCAGGCGCCTTGGACCCTCTTGTGCCTCTTCGTGGCCAATTTCCGTTCCCCGCCCGAAGCCCGAGAAAGAGAACGATTACGATTACGAGAACGACCGTGCGATCTGTCGAGTCCTGGTCAAAAGTTGACAGGTTCTGTTTGGATGTTGGTGGGTTTGTA
>CAYZBG010000114.1:0-11765 GCA_964476565.1 uncultured Opitutus sp. | reverse complement strand
GGGACGCGGGCTTCTTCTTGCCCACCTTCGCCTCAGCCCACGGCACTTCGGGGCGGCGGCAGCACTGTGCGGCGCCAGACGCTGGGTGTGACCCGGGTCGCCGCCTTGAAGGCACGGCAGAAGTCGCTCGTCGAAGCATACCCGCAGGCCTCCGCAATCGCATCCAGTTTGAGCCGGGTGCGCGTCATCATCTGCATGGCGGCATCGATGCGCAGGTGCTCGAACGCGCGCGCCGGACTCTCCTTTCGGGTTTGATGAAACAACCGGCGCAGGGTGCTGGGCGCGACGTGCACCTGCCGCGCGACTTCGGTGATGGCCGGATTCTCGCGCAGGTGTTCCTCGTACCATTGCAAGGCCGCCGACACGGTCCGCTCGGCGTGAGCGGCAGGCAGCGGCTGTTGCTGGCCGGGCAGCTTCGACAGGACCAACAGGGCAAGCTCCAGCTGCAGACTGTGAAAGAGCAGGTTGCTCAGGCGGGTCGGGGTATCGAAATCGGGTTTCGCTCTCCGGGCCAGAGCCAGCAGCCGCCTTCCTTCAGCGGCGTGCAAAGGCAGCTCGAGGTATCCGCATGCCCGCACCTCTGCCTCGAGCGCCGGCGGCAACGCGCCGAAATGAAAAATCGCGACCACCGCACTGCGCTTCATTTCCCCCGTCCAGCCATGCGCGCTGCCGGGAGGGAACACCCACAGGGTGCGCTGACGCAGCCGGGTGACGGGCTGGTCCGCGAACACGGGAGCGCAACGCCCCTGCACCAGAGCGAAGATCTCCCAATTCAACCGCGGCCGCGATCGCAACGGGTATTGCCCATAGCGTCGTTCGCCAAGGCCGAGGTAACGCAACATGGCGGCAGCGTGGCGAGGCGGGTGACCTTGTAAAGCAAGGTGAGCGATTTTGCATGGTTTCTGCGCGCTCCCGGGCTTTTACGGGTCGGGTCGGGCCTGCTATGGTCTGGCTGTCTTGCTTTCGGTCCCCCGCGGCCCAGGTCCCCCGGCCTCCTTTACCCATGCGCCTAGTCCTGTTCACCTTGGTATGCGTTTTCGCTCTCGCCTCCGCCTCCCGGACGGCGGCCCAAGCCTACACGCCCCCGTGGTCGCCAAGGTCCGAATACGCCTTGCTCCGCGGCCTGCCCGAGGGGCTCTATCCGTCCTTGATGGTCAGCGAACCCGATGAACGGGGCTTCATCGGCTATCACCGGGAGCAAGGCACCTGGTATCAGGCCGGCTATCAGCGTGGGGGTGCCCGTCACTTCTTCGGCGGCATCATCGCCGGCGACCGCGCGCGCATGGCTGCGGGCTGGCGGGCGATCGAGGTCACGTTCGAACATCAAATCGAGGATGGCGGTTTTCTCTCCCTGCAACGTCCAGGCATGAAGGCGCCGACGTTCGATGACCGGGTGGAGACCGCGTACTTTTTCCTACAGGCGCTCAACCACGCCCTGCTGGTGTTGCGCGATTCGCCATACGAGCCGGAGTACCGCGAGCGGGTGCAGGCGCTGCGGCCCAGAATCATCCGGGCGACGGAATTCGTGCTCTCGGGCTATGACGGGATTGTACGCAAGGTGGGACACACCGCCAACCGTCTCTTCATTGCCGCCAAGGCCATCGGGATGGCGGGCGTGTTGGTGAACGACGAACGTTACCTCGCGGCTGCCCGCCGGCTCGCCGCTCTGGCGCTGGAGCGGCGGGACGCGGACGGGGTCTTCATCGAACGCGAGGGCCGGGATTCGAGCTACAACGCGGTGTCGATTCTCATGGGACAGGAACTGGCGCTCTATCTGCCCGCACCGGAGCTGGATGAGGCGTTCTGTCGGGCGATGGTCTGGCAGCTCTCCCGCATCCGGTCCGATGGCGAGGTGTTGGTCGAGGGCAACACCCGCACCGGGCTCGGACAGGAGACCGGCCGCGGCGGAGTCGGCATCAAGAAGGTCAACACCCGCGAAGTCGCTCTCGCGCTCATCTATCACGCGGTCATGTATCAGCGCCCCGAACTGGTCGAACTCGGCACGCAGGTGGCGCGCCACGGAAAGGAAGCGGTCGAATGAGTGCTCCACACCTCTCCCATGCCGGTCCAAGGAGCGGCGTCACTGCTGCCGCCGATGAAGGCATACGCGGGCCGTCCCCCCGTTCAAACTGGCGACCGGCCCGTCGCCGCGCGTCTCCGGGCGTTCGTTGGGGCCGACTCGCCGCTGTGCTGGCTTGGGTCATGGTCGTCGCGACGGGGGCGCGGGCCGCCGCGCCGAATGTTCTCCTGATCTATGCCGATGACCTCGGTTACGGCGACCTCTCGTGCTACAATCCCCGCAGCGCGTGGCAGACCCCGCACCTCGATCGCCTCGCACGCGAGGGTCTGCGGTTCACCGATGCCCATTCGGCGTCCAGCCTGTGCACTCCGAGCCGCTATGCCTTGCTGACCGGACGCTACGCTTGGCGCGGCACGCTCAAGCAGGGCGTGACCCAGGGTTACAGCCCTGCGCTGGTGGAGCCGGGCCGGCTGACGCTCGCCCGCCTCTTGCAGTCCCGCGGCTACACCACGGCGATGTTCGGCAAGTGGCACCTCGGACTCGACTGGGTGAAGACGGGCCCGGAGCCGGAGGCGGTCGACTTCGCGAAACCCTATGGCGGCGGTCCTTCGGCCCACGGCTTTGACGACTACCTCGCGATCAGCGCCTCACTCGACATGCCACCCTACGTCTGGCTGCGCCACGGCCGCGCCGTCAGCCATCCCACCGGCTGGATCGAAGACAGTGCGTCGCCCAAACTCTGGCGCGCGGGGGTGATCAGTCCCGATTTCGACATCGCCGCGGTGCAGCCGCGTGTGACCGCCGAGACGATCTCGTTTCTCGAACGCCGTGCCGCTGCCACCGATGGGAAGCCGTTCTTCCTCTATCTGCCGCTGGCCTCGCCGCACACGCCGGTCATGCTTACGCCCGAGTTCGAGGGGAAGACCGGCACGACGCCCTACGGCGACTTCGTGGCCCAGGTCGACGCCGACCTCGGCCGGATCTTCGCGGCCCTCGATCGCACGGGGCTCGCCGCCACGACGCTCGTGGTGTTCACGGCTGACAATGGCTTCGCACCGGCGGTTGATATCCCGCCGCAAGCCTCGTTCAACCACGACCCGAGCGGCGGCCTGCGCGGTTTCAAGTCCGACCTCTTTGAAGGCGGCCATCGCGTTCCCTTTATCGTGCGCTGGCCTGGGGTGGCCCCGGCCGGGCGCGAGGTGTCTGTCACGGTCGGGCAGGTCGACCTGCTGGCCACGCTGGCGGACGTGACGGGCGCGACCGTGCCGGCGAATGCGGGCGAGGACAGCGTGAGTTTCCTGCCGCTCCTGCGCGGCGACGCCGCGTGGCGGCCCGCCCGCGAGGGTGTCGTCCATCATTCCGCCGACGGGCGCTTCGCGATCCGGGCGGGGAAATGGAAACTCCTGCTCTGGCCGGGCTCCGGCGGGTGGAGCTCGCCCACGCCCACGCCCAGCCGCTGGCTGCCTGTCGAGGCGACGGATCTGTCGACGCTGCCCAAGTATCAACTCTACGATCTCGAGAGCGACCTCGCCGAGCGCCACAACGTCGCCGACGCCCACCCGGAGGTCGTGCAACGCCTCGGCCGACTCCTGCGCCGCTACATCGAGGACGGACGCAGCACCCCCGGCCCGGCCCAACCCGTCGACCGCACGATCCCCTGGCCGCACGTGAGCTGGCTCAACGACTTCCGATGATAGGGCGTTTGTGGTGGGGTGCTTACGCGGCGCCTGCTGCAAACGTCGACCGGGGCGGATCTGCTCGCCCACGACCCCGGCCCGGGGAGAGCACCGACGATCATAACTGCACCATGAGATTCGAACCACGGAACCATTACCCAAGAGGAAACAGCGGTAACGGAGACCGAACCTTTGCGCCCTCTCTGACCTGCTGTAAGATCATTGGCTTGGCCATGCTCGTATTCACTTCTGTGGGTATCCAGGCGGCCGACCGCTCACCCACCATCCGCGCCGAACGGCTGGTCGACCATCCGATCATCGCGCCGTCCATGTTGCCGGGCGACGAGGGTGAGAGCATCAACGGTCCGTCGCTCATCCGCGTTCCCGACTGGGTTCCGAATCGGCTGGGCAAGTACTACCTCTATTTCGCGCATCACGACGGCAAATACATCCGCTTCGCCTATGCCGATGAACTGACCGGGCCATGGACGATCAAGGAGGGAGGAATGCTGCCAGTGGGGGAGCAGCAGGCCTTGCGAGGGCACATTGCGTCGCCTGAGGCGGTCATCGATGACGCCAGCCGGCAGATCTTCCTCTTCACGCACGGCAATCCGCGCGCGGGCGACGGGCCGCAGGTCACGACGGTGGCCGTGTCGACCGATGGCGTTACCTTTCGTGATCTGGGAGGGGAGTTGGCACCCGCCTATCTGCGGGTCTTTCGGCATGACGGGGCCTGGTATGGCCTCACGGGATCCGGCGTGCTGCGTCGAGCGTCGCAGCTGGGGGCGCCGTTTGAGCCGGTGGCGACCATCATCGGCCGTGACATCGTCGATGCGCTCGATCCCTGGTTGCGCGGCGAGCCCGGCGCCGTCCCGGCCGACCAGCGTCCGGCGACTGGCGATGGACGTTACGGGATTCGCCATGTCGGCACGGACGTGCACAACGGACGGCTGTACGTGTATTTTTCGTGTCTGGCTCATCGCCCGGAGCGGATTTTGGCCACGGTCGTCGAAATGAAGGGACCGCCGGAAACGTGGGTGGCGAAGGGGGTGCACGAGGTGCTTCAGCCCGAGCGCATCTGGGAAGGCGCCGACCTGCCGCTCGCGTACTCCAGAGGAGGAAGCACGATCAAGTACGGCTACAACCGTGTCCGCGAACTGCGCGACCCGGCCGTGTATCGGGAGGGCAACGACGCGTGGCTGCTGTACTCCGCCGCCGGTGAGTACGGCCTCGGCATCGCGAAACTGGAGGTGGACGATGAGTAACGTTCGTTTCGTACCGGTTTTGGCTGCTTTGCTGCTCGGTCTCTCCGTCCTCATGCCCGGGCTGCTGCGTGCAGAGCGTCCCAATTTTGTCGTCATCATTGGCGACGACATCAGCGTGCAGGACATCGGCGCTTTCGGGAACCGCGGCGTGCGCACGCCGAACCTCGACCGGTTGGCGAAGGAGAGCCTGCGATTCACGCGGGCCTACGTGACGGCCCCGAGTTGCAGCGCCAGCCGGTCGAGTCTGATCACCTCGCGTTATCCGCATAACCTCGAGACCGCGGCCGAACTTCACGGGCCGCTGCCCGAAGGCCCGGCGCTGTTTCCCGCCTTGTTGCGCGCGGCGGGTTATCACACCGCCCACGCGGGCAAGGCGCACTTTGGCACCAGCGCGCACGGTGGGGTGCACATGCCGGTCGGCCCGGCGCGCGCCGCCTTCGACATCGGCGGTGATGGTGAACCGATCCCCGGCAAAGGCGGACCGAGCGGTGCCGAGAAGTGGGTCGAGCGCCTGCGCCTGCGACCCGTGGACCGGCCGTTCTTCATGTGGTTCGGCGCCCACGACGCACATCGCATCTGGGACGGCGAATCGTTCACCGGACTGCACCGTCCCGAAGATGTCGAGGTGCCGCCCTACCTGGCCGACACGCCCGAGACCCGGACGGACCTCGCCCTGTACTACGACGAGATCACGCGCCTCGACTTCTACGTCGGCGACGTGCTGCGCGAACTCGAACGTCAGAACGTGCTCGA
Organism: uncultured Opitutus sp.; assembly: GCA_964476565.1. GTDB lineage: Bacteria > Verrucomicrobiota > Verrucomicrobiia > Opitutales > Opitutaceae > CAMAXB01. Next base: position 6,051 of record CAYZBG010000114.1, on the reverse strand, counting down.
CCGCACGGTCGTCGTGTTCATGAGCGACAACGGTCGCCCCTTTCCGCGGTCCAAGACCCATCTCTACGAGGACGGCGTGCGCACGCCGTTGCTCATCCGCGTACCCGGCGAGCTGCATAAGGCGGCCGACGTCGACGGACTCGTCAGTTCGATCGACCTCGCGCCGACCATGCTCGAACTTGCCGGCATCGAGCGGCCCGCGAGCTTCCAGGGCGTCAGCCTGGTGCCGATGCTGCGCGATCCGCGCGCGACGGTGCGCGACTACGTCTTCGCGGAACAGAACTGGCACAACTTTCCCGCGCACGTGCGGATGGTGAGATCCGGCGACTGGGTCTATTTGCGCAACGCGTGGCCGGACCTGCCGACGCCCGGTGCCTCCGACACTTTCTACACGGCGAGTGCCGAGGCCCTCAAGGTGCGGCGCGCGGCGGGCGCGCTCACCGAGGCGCAGACCAACATCTTCCAGCGGCCGCGGCCCGCCGAGGAGTTGTACAACGTCGCCGCCGATCCGCACCAGGTCCTCAACCGCATCGGCGATCATTCGGTGGCCGACGAACTTGCCCACTTGCGCGCGGCGATGGACCGCTGGCAGCGCGAGACCGGCGACTCGATTCCGACCGATCCCACTCCCGCCAACATCGAACTCGAAACCGGGCGCCGCCTGCCCGGCTTCAAGTACGGCGAGCCGCCTGGCGCGAGTACCGGTGCGCTGTCGATCAACACCCCGGGACCGGTTCGGCGGTGAGGGGCGAGGGGCCTGCGCTGGCGGCATGCTCCATTCAAAAACGCAAAAAGCCCCGGCCAGGGCGGCCGGGGCTGAAGGCGAGCGGACGGCGGTGATCCGGATCAGCCGTGCAGGTAGGTGTTGAGCAGGTTCTCGAGGTATTCCTGCTTGCCGCTGCGCGGCGACGGTTCGCCGAGCTTGAGGGCGATCCTCTCCAGCTCCTTGAAGCCGACCTTGCCCGTTTCGATGTCGCGGCCGAAGCCGGTGTCGAAGGACGCATAGCGGTTGGCGACGAACTTCTCGAATTTGCCGTCGGCAAGGATGCGCCGGGCCGTCTTGAACGCGAGGGCATAGGCGTCCATGCCTCCGATGTGCGCGAGGAAGAGGTCCTCGGGGTCGATCGACTGGCGGCGGAGCTTGGCGTCGAAGTTGAAGCCGCCCGTGCCGAGGCCACCGGCCTTCAGGATCGAGACCATGGCGAGGGTCAGCTCCTTCACGTCGGTGTTGAACTGGTCGGTGTCCCAACCCAGCAGCAGGTCGCCGGCATTGGCATCGATCGAGCCCAGCATGTTCTGCGAGGCGGCGACTTCGATCTCATGCTGGAAGGTGTGGCCGGCCAGCGTGGCGTGGTTGGTCTCGATGTTGAACTTGAAGTGCTTCTCGAGGCCGTAGGTGCGGAGGAAGGCGATGCCGCTGGCGACGTCGAAGTCGTACTGGTGCTTCGTCGGCTCCTTCGGCTTCGGCTCGATGAGGAACTGGCCCTTGAAGCCGATCGCCTTGGCGTAATCGACCGCCATGTGCAGGAAGGCGGCGAGGTGGTCCTGCTCGCGCTTCAGGTTGGTATTGAGCAGCGTCTCGTAGCCCTCGCGGCCGCCCCAGAAGACGTAGTTTTCGCCGCCCAGTTCCTTGGTGACCTCGAGCGCCTTCTTCACCTGCGCCGCGGCGTAGGCGAAGACGTGGGCATCGGGGTTGGTGGAGGCGCCCGCCATGTAGCGCGGGTTGGAGAACAGGTTGGCCGTGCCCCAGAGCAGCTTCACGCCCGTGGCCTTCTGCAGGGCCTTCGCGTGCGCGACGATGACATCGAGGTTCTTGTTCGACTCCGCGAGGGTCGCGCCTTCCGGGGCGATGTCGCGGTCATGGAAGCACCAGAACGGCGAGCCGAGCTTTTGGAAGAACTCGAAGGCGGCGTCCATCCGGACCTTGGCCACGGAGAGGGCGTCGCGGCCCTTTTCCCAGGGACGGACGATGGTGCCCGGGCCAAACGGATCGGAGCCGGTGCCGCGGAAGGCGTGCCAGTAGGCGATGGAGAACCGCATGTGGTCCTGGAGGGACTTGCCGTCGAAGAGCTCCGACGGGTTGTAGTGGCGGAACGCCAGCGGATTCTCGCTGCCGGGGCCTTCGAAGGCGATGGTCCCGACGGTGGGGAAGTGTGCTTTGGATTTTTTCATGGGTGGGAAAAAGGGGGAGTTCAGGCCGGCGCGGGTCCGAGGGTGGCACCGGCGATGAAAGAGGTTTCGACCAAGGTCGTGCGCAAGGGCGAGCCGGGATGGAGCAGGCGGCTGAGCAGGCGGGCGAGGGCCGACTCGCCGATGTGCTCGTTGGGCACACCGAGCGAGGCGAGCCGGGGCAGGCCGCGCGGCGCGGGGCTGCCGTCAAAGCCGGTGACGGACAGGTCGCGCGGCGCCTCGAGGCCGCGGGTGCGCAGGGCGGCGAGCAGCGGGTAGGCCTGGTGGTCGGCGGCGCAGACCCATGCGGTCACCCGCTCCCGGCGCACGAGGTCCGCAACGCGGTCGGCGAGCGCCTCCGGTGTGGCAAGCGGCGGCCGGGTGTCATCGAGGTTGAGTACCCAGGCTGGGTCAGGCGGCAGGCCGTGGCGGTAGAGTGTCTCGGCGAACGCGGCGAAGCGACGGCCGGCCCAGACGCCGCCCACCGCATAGTGCCAGGTGAGGAATCCGAAGCGACGGTGCCCGAGGCCGACCAACCGGTCGACCAGGCCGCGCACCCCGCCGTGGTCGGTATCGACAACATCGATACGCACGTGGCGGTACTCGGTCATGACCGACACGGTCGGGAGCTTGCGCTCAAGCATCTCGACGGTCGGTTCGGGAAAGGGGTAGATCAGCAGCGCGCCGCGCCAGCCGCCGGCCCGGATGAGGCGGAAGAGCTCCCGCCGTCCGGTGTCAGGATCGCAGGGTGCCACCTCCAGCTCCACGTGATCGATGCGCGCGCGACGGCGCAATCCGTCGAGAATCAGCGGCAAGGTGCGCCGGTCGGCCTCGACCAGCGGATTGCCCACCAGCACGCCGACGGTGAGCGGCCGGGTCTGCCGCGAGCGCCGCACGACCCGGACCGGCGATTTACGGTAACCCAGCTTGGCCGCCAGCGCCTGCACCCGGGCCCGCGTCGCCGGAGCGATGGCCGGGTGATTCGACAGGCTGCGCGAGACCGTCGTGCGCGAAAGCGACAGGAGGTCGGCGAGCCGCTGCTGATCGGTCGGGGGCATGAAGCAAACACGCTAGGCGGGACGGCCCGGCGAGGGCAAGAAAAGTTGTGCACCTCAAACCTAGTTCAGGCAAGTCACGGAAAGATACCTCGATTAACGGTGGCACAACTATATGAATACAAAATATTAAAGTTAAATACGAGAGAAGAACGGCATGCGGAGCTAATGTGCACATGGACGGTTTCGTGCGTCGTGGTGAACCTGTAACCGCCGCCCGGGCCGTGGCTGCAACGGGGGGTCGAGACCCGGCTGCCGGCGTCGCGAAACCTCACCGTCAGCGCCCGGAAGATTGTGTTCCCGGACGACGGGCGTTCGTATGGCACTCCTGTGAACACGACGTGGCTTTGGATCTTTCTCGGCAGCGGGCTCGGCGGAGTGCTCCGGTTTGGCGTCTCGGCGGCGGTGGACGCCCGCTGGGCCGGATCCTTGCCGTGGGGCACCTTGGTGGTGAACGTGGCCGGTTCCTTCCTCATTGGGTTCGCGGCGGCCCTGCTGACGCCGGAGGGCAAGCCGCTCTTGGGCGTGACGCCGCGACACTTCGTGATGACCGGAATGCTCGGCGGGTTCACGACCTATTCGTCCTTCAGCCTGCAGACATGGGATCTGTTGCGTTCGGGGGAATGGATGAGGGCGGGGGTGAACACGGGCGCCATGGTGGTGCTGTGCTTTGCCGGCGTGGCCCTGGGTTTCCTCTGTGCGTCCGCGCTCAACCGGGTGCGGGGCGCGTGAGGGTGCGGACGTAACAGCTTTGGCGGCTTGACGATGTCTTCACCCCGGCCCGTCACGATGCGTGAGATTGCCGCCCAGGCAGGCGTCTCGAAGAACACGGTCTCGCTGGCCCTGCGCGGCGACCGCTCGATTCCCCCGCCGACGCGCGACCGCATCTGTGCCATTGCCGACCGGCTGGGCTACCGGCCCAATGCGCTGGTGGCGCAGTTGCTTTCCCAGCTGCGCTCGCAGCGTGGCCCCGGGTTTCAGGCCAAGCTGGCCTTGTTCAACGCCCACCGCGAGGCGAAGGCGTTTCGCACCCATGCCACGATTCCGGCCTATGTGGCAGGATGCCAGCGCCGCGGGGCGCAGCTTGGCTACGATTTCGATGAGTTCTGGCTACGTGACCCCGCCCTGCGCGGCGACGCGTTGCTCCGTGTGCTGCGTGCCCGGGGAATCCGTGGCGCGATTGTCGTGGGCCTGATGGACCATCATCAGCTCCCGGCGCATTTCGCCCCGGTCTGGCAGGCGTTGCCTTGTGTCGTGACCGGCGTGCGCACCCGCGATCCGGCCCTGTCGTTTGCCTCTGTCGACCATCACGACCTGGTGGTGCAAGCCTTCGAGCGCGCCCTGGTCCTCGGCTACCGGCGTCCGGCGCTCGTGCTGGAGCAGCGCATCGACCGGCTGGTCGAAGGTCGGTTCACCGGAGCCATGCTGACCGCCCAGCAGGCGCTGCCGGCCCGGCGGCGGGTGCCGGCTTTCCTCGAGGTGGAAGCGGCGCGCACGGATCGCAGCCGCTTTGCCGCATGGTTTCGGCGGCATCGGCCCGACGTGCTTCTGTCACTCTACAACGTGGTGTTTCCCTGGCTTGCCGAGCTGGGACGCCGGGTGCCCGACGACGTCGGCGTGATCCAACTGGAGTGGCGCGCGGGACACGCTGAGGTGGCGGGCATGAACCAGCACAACGACGCGGTGGGCGAGGCGGCGGTCGACATGGTGGTGGGGCAGTTGCACCGCAACGAATGCGGCGTGCCCGCTTTCCCGCGGGCTACCTTGATCGGCGCCAGCTGGGTTGACGGGAGCTCGGTCAAGGCCCAGGCGCAGAAAGCGGATGACCGTACCCGGGTGCAATCCGCAACGTAGCAGCGCACGGGGTGGGTGCGGGGTGGGCCAAATGCTTCAGTCGCCGCCGCGACCCGACGCTCAGCTCTTGGGTGTATAGTCCCGCCAGAGCCAGCGCATGACATCGGGAAAGATCGCGCCGCCATGCCGGCCGTTGTGCGCGCCTTCGCCCCATTCGTGCTTCACGTCGTAGCGCGGGCCCGGCGTGTTCTTTTCGTCCGCATTGCGATTGGCCCACTGGAGCGCCGAAAGCATCTGGAGGTTGGCGAGGAACCAGTTGCCGTGGGCGTTATCGAGGTCGTTGGACCCATCCTGCAGGAAGATGCGCAGCGGTTTGATCGGATTCTTGCGGATCAAGGTCGGGTAGAGGTCGCCGCCGGGCTGCATCGGGCGGTCGGCGGTGGCGGGACGATAGGCGATGCTCGTGAAGCTGCCGATGTAGCTGACGACCTTGCGGAAGGCGTCGGGACGTTCCCAGGCGACGGTGAAGGCGCAAATGCCGCCGGAGGAGTTGCCCTGGATGGCGCGCCCCTCGGGGTCGTCGGTCAGGCGGTAGGTCTTGCCGACCTCGGGCAGGATCTCCTCGAGCAGGAAGCGGGCGTAGCGGTCGGAAAGCGTGTCGTACTCGAACGAGCGGTTGCCGCGCCGGCGGGCGTTCTCGTTCGCGCCGTCCTTCAGGCCTCCTGGGTTGATGAAGATGCCGATCGTGACGGGCATCTCGCCGCGGTGGATGAGGTTGTCGAAGACGGTGGGGACGCGGATGGTGCCGGTGGGGTTCACACAGCCCTCGCCATCCTGGAAGACCATCACGGCGGCGGGCTTGGAACCGTCGTATTGGGCGGGCACATACACCCAATAGTCGCGGGTTGTGTTGGGGAAGATCGCACTTTCCCAGCTATGTTTGGTGACTTTGCCCTGGGGGACGCCGGGCTGGACCATCGCATCGGGACCCGGCACGTACCGGTCGTCGGCGGAGGCGGCGTGCGCCGGGGCG
>CAYZBG010000113.1:0-12337 GCA_964476565.1 uncultured Opitutus sp. | reverse complement strand
CTCTTGCGACGTGACACCGGCAGTCCTGCCGGTGGTCTGGGAGGCCGCCTGCCGTCTGCTCATCTGTGCAACCGCACAGGCAGGAATGCCCGTGTCACGCCGTTCCATTCGAAGGTAGCGGGAGCATCCTGCGCCCGGCCTACGCTCAGCGTCGGAACGGGGCAGGAGGGGGGGGCAGCTGATCAGGGCGCGGCTTCCTCACGCCAGATGCCATCGAGGAGCAGTGACGTAGGATGGTGCGGCACACCATGATCGTGACGGTGCAGCTGTGCCACCACTTGGTCGACGGCGCTCGCGGCAATTTCTGCGTTGCAGACGTCCATGCCTGGGAGCGCGCCGATCGGCTGCCAATCGAGCGTGACGATGCGACGTGCCTGTGGGGCCAGCGGGCGGAGGCGCGCCGCTTCGTTCCGATCGACGGGCCAGCCGATGATCAAGGCATCCGGAGATGCTGACCGGCGGGACCACGGGCGCAGATCCCCGTCGGTTTCCGGCAGCCCAAGCTGCACCAGCGCAGGCGCCGCGGAGGGATCGGGATGATTGGCAATGAAGGCTGCAACGTGCGCTCCGTGAATGCGCTCCTGAATACTGCGATTCAGAATTGCCCCCGGCCGGATGAAGCCTTCCCCGCGAAGGCGCTCCAAGGTTCGCCACATGCTGCGATAGTGATTGTGTCCGGCCCGGTGCAGGGCGGGCGTCCATTCGGTGTTGCCGATGATGGCGCATGAAAACGCCTCCCACGGCCAGTCGAGGCGCACGGCGAGGTCATGCATGGCGGGCGAGAAAACCACCCCGGTGATGCCCCGCGCACGAAGGATCTCCGCCAGCCGCTGCGGCTTCATGCCCGGTTCGTCCAGCCAGAACTCGGCGAGTTCGCAGCCCAGCTGCCGGGCTCTTGTCTTCGCTCCGGCAAGAATCGTGTCGAGATAGTGCCGATGATACCGGGGAAACGCCTCGCCCTTGAACGTGCTCACCCAGACGAAGGCCATGGTTTCTCGGTCGGAGACCGGACGCCGTCGTCGAATGTGCGCCATCAGCGAGCTGACCCGAAGATCCGGCTGGTAGCCGATCTCGGCCGCCAGCCGGCGGATGCGTGCGGCCGTCTCCGCCGAGACTTCGGGCGAACCCCGTAGCGCGTAGGAAGCCGTGGCGACGCTCACGCGCGCACGCCGGGCCAGATCCGTCAGGGTGGGGCGGGGTTGTTCGGGCATGAACTTAACGCTCTCAGACAGGCAAGCGTTGGCGACAACCCGACGGCAAGTCGGTAATTCCGGCGTAGGCGGAATTCCCCTTTGCGCCGCCTTACCCCAGCAATGCTTCAACCCCTCCGCACCATGCATCGCCTCCCCTCGTTGTATCTCGCCGTCTTGTCGTTCGCCGGCTCGACCGCCTTCGCTCAGACCCAGCCGACTCCTTCGGAGCAACCCGCGCCCGAATCCACGATCGTCATGGACCCGTTCACCATCTCGGCGGATACGGACGACGGCTACTTCTCCAATTCGACGGCCGCCTTCGGTCGGGTCGTCATGAAGCTCGAGAACGTCCCGCAGAAACTCGACGTGTACAACGCGCAGTTCATTGCGGACATCGTGCCGACGTCGATCACCGACATCACGCGTTATTCGACCGCGGTGAACTACAACAACTCCGAGCGCAACAACGGCAGCGTGAGCCTCGTGCGCGGCTTCACGGCCTCGGTTCGGCGCAACGGCGAGAACCTCGGCGACCTCGTTGGCCTGGCCGGTATCGAGACGATCGAGCAGGCCGAAGTGGTCAAGGGCCCGTCGGCGGTGCTCTACGGCGCGAGCCAGCCCGGCGGAGTCATCAACTATGTGACGAAGATGCCAAAGTTCCGTCGCGAGACCGTCCTAAACGGTCAGGTGCACAGTTTCGGCGGCTACACCGCATCGATCGACACCACGGGTCCGATCGGCAACCCCAACCGCAAAGGCGGGCCGATCGCCGCCTACCGTTTCGTCGTCGTGAATGACGACCGCAAGGAGTATCAGGACAACAACGACTACTACGAGCGGCAGATTTACTTCGGGAAGATCCTCTTCCGGCCCGCGCCCTGGTTCAGCTTCACCCTCGAGGCGGAGAAGAACGTGCTCGATGCCGCATTCTTCAATTCGCAGATCCCCCTCCAGTCCGATTACACCGCGTCGCGCTCCGCGCCCTACAGCTCGACGGTCCCCAATCCGTACCTCGTGCGCGAGCCGTTCTTCCTGCCGGTGTCGTGGACGTATCAGACCGACGACACCTACCGCCGCGACGACGCGCAGATTTACCAGGCGACGGTCACGCTCGACAAGGACTTCGGGCGTTTCGGGCGCTGGACGCTGCGCAGCTTCTACTCGATCAATGAATCGAACACCGACCGCTGGCTCGTCGATGTGCCCAATTCCGCCTACCCGCAGCCGGTCACGTCCGCCGACATCGGCAAGGTCGTGAATCGCGACGGAACAGTCACGGCCGCGGATGTCTCCGCCGGCCGGCTCTGGATTCCGCAGCGCAGCCTGCGACGGATCCTCGACGTGAGTCCCCGCAATGCGCGCAACCAGTTCGATCTCACCGGCCAGTTCGAGACTGGCCCGGTCAAGCACACCTTCCTCGCCGGCGCCGAGCTCTTCCTCGGCAGCAAGTCGCGCTACGTGCGCTGGGGCAACGGTGTGCCCGGCGGTACGAACAGCTTCGCCTACGAAGGTGCCGCCGGTCGCGCGTTTGCCACGTGGGTCGACTCCCCGGACTACCGGCCCATCGCGGTCAACTGGGACGACATCCGCACCGCCGATAATCCCAATGGCACGATCCGGCTCCAGCCGCCGACGCCGTCGGTGCCGCGCGACGACATCAGGTTCGACGTGCCGTTCCTGACGGAGCAGCCCAGCAGCTTCTATTTCTTCGACGCGCTCTCGCTGCTCGACGACCGGCTGCACATTTCCCTCGGCCTACGGCACGACGACATCGAACAGCAATACCGGGACGCGAATGGTGAGAACCGGACGGCGACTGCAAGCCAGTGGACGCGGCGCGCGGGTTTTGTCTACAAGCTGCGCCCGGAACTGCACGTGTACGCCTTGTACAACGAGTCGTTCAACCCCAACCCCACGGGCGCGCTCAACGCCTGGCAGACGGCGCTCGCGCCGCAGGACGGCGAACAACGCGAGGCCGGTGTCCGGCTAAACCTTTGGCAGGACCGGCTGACAGTCGACGCCTCCTATTTCGAGATCAGCAACCAGAACGTGTACCAGAGCGATCCTTTCGGGAAGCTGCCGACCCGTTTCCCGCCCGGCACAGACCTCAGCACCATTCCCGATACCGTGCTCTGGCCGAACACGCCCGGACTCGAGAACAAGGGTTTCGATATCGACGTTAAGGTCCGACTTTCGCGCGATACCCAGATGATCGTCGCGTACACCCGCAACGACATGCAGGCGACGGGCACGCTCACGCAGCAGCTCGCGCTCGGCAGCCCGACCTATCCGGTCAACAACGTGCCCGACAACCAGTTTTCGTTCTGGGGCAAGTGGACCCCATCGGGTGGCCGGCTGGAGGGCTTCAACGTCAGCCTCGGTTACCGGTACGTCGGCAGCCGGCTTGGCGGCCCGGTCGGGAATGTCGGCCAGATCGCGCTCAGCAGCTATGGGATGTTCGATGCGGCGATCGGCTACCGCTACAAGCGCTGGTCGTTCAATCTCACGGTACGCAACCTCGGCGACGAGTATGCATTCCGGACCGCATCCGGGGCGGACCGTATTTATCCGGAGAAGCCCCGCCATGCCGTGCTCTCGATCACGACTCGACTTTGAGAGCCGTTGAGTAGTGTGGCGAAGGGCATACTCCTCGACATTGTTCGGTTTGGCCGCTCGCCACGCTTGCCCTTAACCTCAGCGCTACCCCATGCACACCCTTCACCCGGTCCTTAACCGCTGCCTGTCTCTCTCCTTCGGGCTTGCTTTCGTTCTCGTCGGCACGACTGCGACCGCGGACATCCGGATTTTTCCCGAGCGCGAGAAGCAGGTGATCTGGGGTCTCGGCTTTGAGATCCAGTCCGACTCGATCGGCTCGGGCAACCAGGGACTGCCCGAGAATCGCGTCGCCGTGCCGCACGACCTCACGCCAGCGGAGCGGCAGCGGTTCTACGACGAAATGTTGAAAGGGTTCCGCTACTGCCGGCTGGCGGGTGGTCTGTATTGGCGCGGCCTCGACGCCGAAGGGAAGTTCCTGCGTCCGCGCTGGCCGGAGCAACTCGCCGAGCTGCGCGAGATGATGCAGGTTGCCGGCATCGAAGGGTTGTCGTTCGAGTACTGGTCGCCGGCACCGTTTTGGAAGGCGAATCGCAGCTACGTCGGTCAGGGACGCGAGGATCCGTTCAATACCCTGCGCTGCTTTGGTCCGGATTTTGCCAATGATCCTGACTACAAAGGCGACGTCGATCGGTTCCTGGCCGACTTCGCCGCGGCCGTGGTCACGGACATCAAAACCCTGCGCGCAGCCGGATTGCCGACCGTGATGTGGGGCCTGCAGAACGAGCCCTGGGTATCCAATGCGCACTACTCGGCGTGCCGTTATCCGGATTCGCCATCGTACGTGCGAGCATACCGCGCGGTGGCGTCGGCCGTCCGGCGTTACGACGCCCGGATCTTGCTCTTCGCCGACACGGAAGATTCGTTTCCCCGGAAAATCGCACCAGCGATGCCCGACCCCGAAATCGCCGCCCTCGTCGACGCCTACGTGGTCCATACCATTGGCCGGCCCTCCGAGCACGTACGCGAAGTGCACGCCAGAATCCGCGCCGAGCTGCCCTTTCGGCCGTGGTTCCAGAACGAATACGAGTACCTCACCGGCGGCGCGACTCCCGAGCGCTGCCTCAACACGGTGCAGCACATCATGAACTCGTTCCAGCTCGCGGAGAATCCGACCTGGTTCTGGATCCATGCGCTCAAGCCGTTCAAGAATGCGGAGGCGAGCGGCTACTCGCTGGGTTTCTGGAAGTCGCTCGAGGAACCGGCGCAAACGGACGTCGACGAACGCCGGCGCCGCTGGCGCGACGGGCCGCTGTTGGCGTCGTTGCCGGCACGGTTCGAGTCCTTCGAAATGATCATGCCGACGCGGGGCGACGCGCAGAAGCCCGGCATTCCTTACGACATCAGCGTCAACCAGTCCGTGACGGTGCACCTGCTCGTCGAGGAGACGCCGGACTACCATCCGGGAGCCGGCTGGGTGCCCACGGGCGAGTTCGTCGTTCGCGAGGGCGGGCGCGACCGCGTTTACCGGCGGACCTTCGGCGCGGGGCGGATCGACATCCCCGAGCACACGGGCAGGTCAGGCGCGGCCTTCGCCGCCCCGCACCTGGCGTTCGTCGAGCCGAGTGACGCGACCGGCTTCAAGGCGCAGATCGGCATCAATGTGCCGATCCAGATTCGCTCCGAGTTCCTCCAACTCGAGCGCGCCGCGGCGCAGATGAAGCCCGGGCACTGGATCTTCAACCCTTACAACTGGAATGCCGTCGGCAGCTTTGTGAAACGCATGCCATGGGACAGCGTGGCGGTCGACGTGACCGAAGCGAACTACGATCCCGACGCCCGCGTCTTTGCGTTCAAGCGACCGAACGGCAAGCTCACCGTGGTCGTATCGAATCGCACACCCGGCGAACGCCGATTCGCGCTTTCCATCGGCGATCGGTCGGACGCCCAATGGAAGGGCTATCGCTACACGCCGGACAACGCGGGGGAGCGAACGCTCGGTGTGCCGGTTGGCGAACTCCATGGCGCGAATCTTCAGCCGGTGCTGCCGCGCCTGAGCTGGGAATTCTGGGAGGAGCAATGAGCCCAAGCACCGACCTTCTCGAGGCGATCGCCGGGCGGGCGAGGCGTACTGTCGACAAGGCTACGCCATGAAGATCCGCGGCTTTCGCTGGTGGATCGCGGTACTGCTGCTGCTCGCTTCCATCCTCAACTACATCGATCGGCAGACCCTCTCGATCCTCGCTCCCACGATCCAGGCCGAGCTGCAGCTCAGCGACGCGCAGTACGGCAATGTCGTCAGCGTTTTTCTGGTCGCATACACGATCGCCTACCTCGTTTCCGGCCGGATCGTCGACGCGCTCGGCACTCGCGCCAGTCTCGCGCTCTTTGTGGGCTGGTGGTCGATCGCAAACATGCTCACCGGCCTTTCCAAGTCGGTGGTTTCGCTTGGCTTCTTCCGGTTCCTGCTCGGGCTCGGCGAGGCCGGCGGCTACACGGCCTCGCCGAAGGTCGTGAGCCAGTGGTTTCCCGCCAAGGATCGCGGGCTCGCGGTCGGTCTCTATTCGGTAGGCGGTGCCCTCGGCGCGACGATCGCGCCGGTTCTCGTGCTATTTCTCGCCGAACGCTTTGGCTGGCGTGGGGCGTTCGTGGTCACGGGCGCACTCGGACTGGTCTTCGTGGCGGTGTGGCTGCTGGTGTTTCGCCGTCCGGAGGAACATCCGTGGCTGACTGAGGCGGAGCGGACGTCGATCCTGGCCGGTGCCGGCCCCGAACTCGAAACCGCGCCGCCCCTCTCGGAGACGCAGCGCTGGAAGACGATCTTCACGACGCGAGCTGTCTGGGCGCTGATGCTCGCGCGGCTGCTCACCGACCCGGTCTGGTACTTCTTCCAGTTCTGGATGCCGAAGTACCTGCACAGCGCCCGCGGCTTCGAGCAGCGAGACCTCGCGCACATGTGGCTGATCTACATCGCGGCGGACATCGGCTTCATCGGCAGCGGCCTCGTCTCCGGTTACCTGATCCGCGGCGGACGCGAGGCGCGTGATGCGCGGCTCCGCACCATGCTCGGCTGCGCGCTTCTGGTGCCCATCGCGCCGCTGATCGCGTTGTCCTCGGGCAGCGTCGGGGTCTTCGCGGTGTCGATGATCGTCGTCCTCGCGCACACGGCCTGGCTCGCGAGCATCAGCACCTATGTCGTGGACCTCGTGCCGAAGCCCATTCTCGGCACGGCCTTCGGCTTCATCGCGGCCGGCAGCGCGGTGGGAGGTATCCTCATGAACAATGCCGTCGCATGGACGATCGCGCGGTTCTCCTACGACTACTGCTTCTACGCCATGATCGCCCTCCACCCCTTGGCCTTCCTGCTGTTGTGGCGATATGCCCGGCAGCCCTGGGGTGGACTGAACCGTTGAAGGAACTTTCTCGACTTTGAAAACCATCACTCAGGAATTCGACCTGGTTGTCTGCGGCGGCGGTCTCGCCGGTTTCTGCGCGGCGGTCGCGGCGGCGCGACTCGGCGCGAGGACCTGCCTCGTGCAGGACCGGCCGGTCCTCGGGGGCAACAGTTCATCGGAGGTTCGCGTAACCCCGCATGGCGCCGCTGCGTTTCATGCTTACGCGCGCGAGACGGGCATCATCTCCGAAGCGCTCATCGAGGAGCGGGCGCGCAATCACGAGGAGATCTTCGAGAACGGCTGGACCAACAGTGTCTGGGATTTGACGCTCTACGACCTCGCCCAGACCACGCCGAACCTGACCCTGCAGCTCAACAGCACCGTGGTGGCGGTCGTGCTCGACGACGGCACGCGCGTCAACGAGACGCCGCTGCCCGATGCGCGTTTCGGGTACCTGCGCCGGCCCGCCTGCGCGACGCGGCGGGAACTCGGCGCCGTGGTCGTCCGCGTTGCCAACGCCGAGACTGAACGCGTGCTCCGCGGACGGTACTTCATCGACTGTACTGGCGACGGCGTCGTCGCCGACCTCGCTGGGTGCGAATGGCGGATGGGTAGTGAAGGGCGCGACGAGTTCGGCGAGCCGCACGCGCCAGAACGGCCCAGCCGTGACACCATGGGCAACTCGATCCATTTCCGCGCGCGCGACCTCGGACGACCCGTGCCGTTCACGCCTCCGGACTGGGCGGTGAAACACACCGATGCGCGCTATTTCTACGAACAGGGCCGGCTGCCCAAGGAAGTGCGCGGGGGATTCTGGTGGCTCGAGATCGGCGTGCCGTGGGATACGATCCACGACGCCGAGGACATTCGGCATGAACTGACGCGGCACACGCTTGGGGTGTGGGATTGGATCAAGAACAAGGATCCGCGCACGCGCGAACTCGCGGCCACCTACGCGCTGGACTGGATCGGCCAGGTGCCCGGAAAACGCGAGAGCCGACGAATTGTCGGGAGGTATTTGATGACCGAGCACGATCTGCAGAACCAAGTAGCATTTCCCGACGAGATCGCGTTCGGCGGCTGGTTCCTCGATCTGCACACGCCCGGAGGCCTGCTGGCGGCGACGAGCGAACCGTCGAGCGCCGAGGGCTACAAGCAGACGAGCGATTACTCGCGGAAGAGCTACGTTGGTCCTTACGGGTTCCCCCTGCGGTCGCTGATCGCGCGCGACGTCGACAACCTCCTCATGGCTGGCCGCAACGTCAGCGTCACGCGCGCCGCGCTCGGGACTGCGCGGGTGATGGGCACGACGGCCCTCCTTGGCCAGGCCGCGGGGACGGCGTGCGCGCGGGCGCTCCTGTCCGGATGCGCTCCCCATGCGTTCGCAGACACGGACGTGCGCTGGGTGCAGCAACAGTTGCTTCGCGACGGCTGTTTCCTGCCAAACGTGTCTCGGGACGACTCCGCAGACCTCGCCACCGTCGCCCGGCCCTCGGCCAGCAGCGAGGATCGCGTGCACGGGGTTACGCCGGAGGAACCCGCGTGTCTCGCCGGCCTGGCGATCTGGCGCGACCAGGCCGTATCCAACGGGCGCGACGAACTCCGGGCGCGACGCGGACAATGGATCGCCGTCGGCGCGGAGCGGATCGATCGGCTCGAGGTCTGCGTCTCGAACTTCTCCGCCGAACCGCAGCGCGTGCCGGTGTGGCTTCTGCCGGTGGACCACATCTGGGATTATCGCGTCGAGCCGGGCACTCCGCTTGCAAAGGGTGAGCTCGTCGTCCCGCCGGGCGAACGGCAGTGGATCGCGTGGGCACCTGCGGTGACCGTTGCACCCGACCGTTGGGTGCGGCTCGACCTTGGCGCCAACCCCGCCGTGGCGTGGCACGCTTGCGAGCGGATCCTCCCCGGGCACATGTCCGCCTTCGACATGGGTGGTGGCCGGATGCGCCGTTACGGCAGCGGGGTGACCCTTGCGTTTCGTGTGTCCCCGGCCCAGCCGGCGTTCTCTCCGGAGAACGTAATCAACGGCGTTACTCGGCCACACCGCTGGACGAATCTCTGGCGTTCCAATCCATCGCAGCCGCTGCCCCAATGGCTTCAGCTCGAATGGACGGAAGCGCAGCGGATCGCACGGGTCGAGCTGACATTCCCCGGGCACCTCGTGCGCGAGTATCACGCCTACGCTCCCTTCTATCACGACCCCCAGTGCCCGCGGGACTACTCCCTCGAAGTTCGGGATAACGGCGCCTGGCGCGAAGTCGTTCGCGTGACAGGCAATTACCAACGTCAACGCAAACATGTGCTGCCGACTCCCGTCGAGACCACTCAGGTGCGCGTGGTCGTGCATGCGACCAACGGCGACCCGTCCGCCGCCCTCTACGAGGTGAGATTTTATGCGAGCTGATTCTCATCCTGGATTCGTTCCGATGATCCGCTTGAGCCTGTTCCTGCGGTTGCTCGGTGGCGCCCACGCAGCCAGCCCCAATCTGATCGTCATCCTCACGGACGACCAGCGCTTCGACGCCCTGCGCGCCCATGGCAATCCGCCGCCTGTAACCTCCGCCGCAGCGCTTCCGTCGCCGTCCTGCTGATTCCGCTCTACCATGGCTCGCCAACACCGTCTGTCCGTGCGTTCCTTGATTCTCGCCTGCGGGCTCGTCACCGCGGTCTGCGGTCAGGAGAACCGTTTTGAGATCAGTGGCATCTATCCGCATCTCGCCATGTTCAATGAGGAACGCGAATGCGGGACCGGGGCCGTCGTGCCGTGGGCGGGTCGGCTCTGGCTGATCACCTACGCGCCGCATCAACCCCGGGGCTCAACCGACAAGTTGTACGAGATCACGCCGGACCTGCGTCAGATCATCCGGCCGGAGAGTATCGGCGGCACACCGGCCAACCGGTTCATCCATCGCGAATCGCAGCAGCTCTTCATCGGGCCCTACGCGATCGACTCCAGCGGCAACGTCCGCGTCATTCCCTACGACCAAATGTTCGGCCGGCCCACAGGCAACGCCCGCCACCTCTCCGATCCGGCGAACAAGCTCTACTATGCGTCAATGGAGGAGGCATTCTACGAGGTCGAGGTCCACACGCTCGCGGTCACCGAGCTGTTCCGCGACGAAGCCCTTGAAGGCGGACGCAAGGCAGAGCTGCCCGGTTACCATGGCAAGGGTCTCTACTCTGGCCAGGGGGTGCTCGTCTATGCGAACAACGGCGAGAGATCGCCGCTCGCGCGTCAGCGTCCCGACATCCCGAGCGGGGCGCTGGCCGAATGGGATGGTCGCAGCGACACTTGGGCCGTCATCCGCCGCAACCAGTTCACGGAGGTCACCGGACCGGGCGGGATTGAGGGTAACCGGAATCCGGATACGGACCCCATCTGGTCGATCGGCTGGGATCATCGGTCGCTCATCCTCATGGTCCGGCACGACGGGCGCTGGCACTCCTACCGGCTGCCCAAGGCGAGCCATTCCTACGACGGCGCGCACGGCTGGAACACCGAGTGGCCGCGCATCCGCGACATCGGGGAGGACGACTTCCTGATGACGATGCACGGCGCCTTCTGGCGTTTCCCGCGCGACTTCACGCCGGGAAAGTCCGCCGGCCTCGCGCCGCGTTCCAATTACCTCAAGGTCGTCGGTGATTTCACACGCTGGGAAGACCGCATTGTCCTTGGCACCGACGACACCGCGGCGAGTGAGTTTCTCAACAAGCGCCGGGCCAAGGGCGAACTCGCCGGACCGGGTCAGTCGCAATCGAATCTGTGGTTCCTCTCGCCCGGGCAGCTCGACCAGTTCGGTCCGGCCCTCGGTCGCGGCGGGGTCTGGCTCGATGAGCCGGTGGCGGCGGATGTTCCGTCGGAGCCCTTCCTTTTCGCCGGTTTCGAGCGCCGGATGCTTCACCTTGCCCACTCGGCCGATACCGCGGTGACGTTCACCCTCGAGATCGACCGCGTTGGCGACGGACGGTGGGCGACCCTTCGTCAGGTCGAGGTCCCGGCTAACGGTTACGTCCCGGTGTTCTTCGCTGCGGCTGAGCAGGGGGCGTGGGTGCGGGTCCGGGCCTCGCGGGATTGTCCACGAGCGACCGCGCAGTTCGCCTTTCGCAACGCCGATCGACGCCAGACGACCGCGATCGACGACCGGTTCGTCGGACTCGCGGTCGACGCGGGACTGCGGGCCGGCAGCGGCGGTTTGCTGCATGCGCGAGGCGAAGGACGGAAGACCCTGGAGTTTGCCGCCACGGCGTTGGTTGAAGGCGAGCGGGTCGCGCCGGTGTTCTATGAACTCGACGGGGAGATGACACTGCAGCGCCGGGACGAGCCGGGTGCGGTGGAATGGATGGAGACGAAGCTCGCGGTTCCGAAGGAGGCGCTGAGTTATGACGCCGCATCGGCCGTCTTCGTCGATGACGCCGGCAATCGCTGGCGCCTGCCGCGTGCACGCGCCGACCTCGCCAATGTTGGACCCTTCGGCGTGGAGCGGGCGGTGCGTGAGGTCGCCACCGAACGGGATCTGCTCAACTGTGCGGGTACGTTCTTCGAGTTACCGGCCGAGAATGCCGGTGGCATTCGCAAGGTGAGGCCCATTTCAACACACCTTCGACGCATTCAGGACTTTGCCAGCTGGCGCGGCCTGCTGGTGATGAGCGGAATCGAGGAGAAGGGCGCGGACGAGAATCGACACGTGATTCGTTCCGCGGACGGACGCGCTTCAGTATGGGTTGGCTCGGTCGACGACCTCTGGTCCTTCGGCAAGCCCCGCGGGGAGGGTGGACCCTGGAAAGACAGTACGGTCGCGGCCCATGCCTGGTCAGATCCTTTTCTCATGAGTGGTTACGATCGGAAAGCGATGGAACTCAGCCATCGCTCCGATCGCGCCGTGCGGCTGCGAGTCCAGATTGATGTCTCGGGTGACGGACACTGGTTCGACTATCAGTCGTTCCCGGTGGCTCCAGGTGCCGTTGTTCGGCATGAGTTCCCCGAGGAGTTCGACGCTTACTGGCTTCGTGTCCAAGCCGACGCCGACACTGTCGCAACCGCGTGGTTGATGTACAACTAGAACCATTGTTCGGAGCATCTCACGCCCAGCTGTGTGGGAAGCCCTGGGCCCCTCACTGCGTCCGTAGACGCCTGGCCTACGCTCAGCGTCGGAACGGGGCGGCGGGGTCGTAGTTCGGGTTCAGCGTCGGGTA
>CAYZBG010000112.1:0-12478 GCA_964476565.1 uncultured Opitutus sp. | reverse complement strand
CGCGTGGTCGAACTGGTCGACCTTTATCCTACCGTGGCCGACCTCGCCGGTCTCGCCGTGCCGTCCGGCCTCGACGGCCGCAGCCTCAAACCGCTGCTCGACGAGCCCACCGCACCCTGGCCCCACGTCGCGTACACGGTCTGGAACGAACGCGGACGCGGCATCACCGGTGTCGTGGTACGCAACGAACGCTGGCGCTATGCGGAATTCTTCGGACCGGGCGCCGGCGCCTTCCTCACCGACCCGATCGCCGATCCGCACGAGGTGGTCAATCTTGTCGACGACCCGCGCCACCAGGCCGTGGTGCGCGAACTCTCCGCCCTCGCCCGCACCCACGTCGCCGGCAAGACCGAACCCACGCCGTCCCCGGTGTGGTGACGGGGCGAGGGGCGGTTGTCCCCTTGCTCCGGCGGGCCTACGTCACTCTCCTGCCCAAGTAGCCTGGGGCGGTTGCGGAAAAATGAACCTGCTGCCCTTTTGGCGGTCTTCCTTGCTCCGTCCATGCCTCGCCGCCTCCCCGCCCTACCGTCCGCCGCCCTCGCCCTGCTGGTCTGCCTGCCCGGTTCCGCCCGGGCCCAGCTCGCGTTTCCCGGATCGGACGAGCTCTACGAGGCCGGCCGGGCGCTCTTCGAGGAGTATGCGCCGGACGAGATCAAGGCCCAGTTCGCCTACCCGTCCAAGGAACAGTGGGACGCGTTCCTGCAGCGGCTGCAGTCCGCCCTGCAGGGCAACGACCTCGGCGAACTCGCCGCGATCGAACGCGAAACCCGCGCCGCCCTCGCGGCCTTTCGGGTGATCCCGGGCTACGAAGACTACGTCACCTGGCTGGAAGAACGCCTCGACTACATCGAGGCCGCCGGCGAAACCGCGCGCACCCCCGTCCCGCCGCCGGTCGAGCCCCCGCCCGAAACCGTCCCTGCCCCGCCGGCAACCGACCCCACGACGACCCCGCCGGTGCCAAGCCCGCCTCCTGCGCCTTCTGTTCCTGAGCGCGCTCCCGCCCTCGCCAGCGACATTTCGATCCCCCACTACGAACTCTGGCTCGGACGCATGCAGTCGCGTCCGGTGCCCAAGGCGGCCGCCGAACACCTGCCAGTCCTTGAGGAAATCTTTGTGAACGCCGGCCTGCCCAAGGAGCTTGTCTGGCTCGCCGAGACCGAATCCACCTTCAACCCCGAAGCGCGTTCACCGGTCGGCGCCCTCGGCCTATTCCAACTCATGCCCGGCACGGCCCGCGACCTCGGCTTGAGCACAGCCCTCCCGGACGAGCGCGCCGATCCGGCGAAGAACGCCCAGGCCGCAGCGCGCTACCTGCGCCACCTGCACCGCCGCTTCGGCGACTGGCCGCTCGCGCTCGCCGCTTACAACGCCGGCCCGGGCCGCGTAGGCCGCACCTTGACCGAACACAAGGCCAAGACCTTTGCGGAGATCGCCGCCGCCCTGCCCGCGGAGACCCGCATGTACGTGCCCAAGGTGCTCGCCACCGTCGTCGTCCGCACCGGCGTCACCGCCGACCGCCTGCCCCCACCCTCCAGCTGACCGCCAGATGCGGCCCTTCGCGCGGACAACCGTTCCCCGGCCGATCGGTTGACGTTTCGAGGCGCTGCGCCATACGTGCGCGCATGCCGTTGCTGACCATCGTGCCGCCGATGCCGGGTGCCGAACGCCGCTTCAAACCGTTCGTGGATTTCGTGCATGCCGCGGGCTGGGAGACGGAGTTTGTCCGTCTCGACTGGGCAGGCGACCAGCCGAACTTCGGCTCGACGGCGCTCTTCCCCCAGGTCGCTGCGCAAACAGAAGGAAAGGTCGTGATGGGTTTTTCCCTCGGCGCGCTCTACGCGCATCTCGGCGCACTGCGCGCCCGGCACCTGATCCTCGGGTCGATCTCGCCCTTCTTCCTCGAGGACGACGACGAGCCCCGGCGCTGGATGATCTCGTACCGCGCCGGCAACGCCGACACCCCGGCGGACGTGATGGTGGGCGGCAAGGAAGACGAGCAGATGCATCGCCGCGCCACTGCCGTGCGCGACTTCTACCGCCACCACACCTACACGGTCGTCCCCGGCGCCGACCACGAACTCTGGCATCCTCACTACCTGAAGGTGATCAAGACGGCCCTCGATCGCCTCCGGACCCCGTGATCGGCGTCAGTCCGCTATACCCCTGAGGCGTAGCTAGTGGCCAGAAGGCCCTTCAAGGAGCCTGGTCAACCATCGTGCTATGGCCACGAACGACCGCTCGCCTCCCGGCGCCTACCAATTGACCACTTTCGCAACCATCGGTTCGTAGCGCCCGCCGTCCTGTTCGTTGCCGTGGCGCGGGTTCAGCCGCTGGGGATCCCAAGCGACGACCTGACGGGCCCCCTCCAAGGCCGGTTTAAGTTCAGTGTAAGGAAGGTCCTGCATGTCGCTTCCGCGACGGAGCACAAGATCGGCGGCGAGGGCGGCTGATTGCGCAAGGACCATAAAGACAGGTTCCATGCGAATCGATCCAAACGCGATGTGGCTCGCCGAGAGGGCAACGGGCACGAGCAGATTCGCGCACTCGCCGCGCTTGGGGACGATTGCGCCGTAGCCAACGCCGTAGGGTTTAGGCAGCTTGATCTGTACGTCCCCTTCGTTCCAGACGCGTCCGTTCTCCACATAACGCCGGCAATTGTGGGAATCCATCTGGTAGGCGCCGAGCCCGACGATGCCGTCGGCGATGGTGCGACTCATGCAGTGATGCTCAGTCATCACGTCGAGTCCGACCATCCGTCGCCCCTCGCGGACATAGAGCTGGTGCGGCCAACCGTCAGAAGACATGAACTCATCGGCGGCGAGGCCCCACTCGGCGTAGAGGGTCCGCACCTTCGCCGGGACCTTCGGATCGTTCTGGTAGAACCAATGCAAGCCCATGACCCAGCGCACATGCGCGGCAAAGAGGCGGTCGCGTTCCTCGTGCGAGGCGGTGGGCCAGTTCCAGTTGGCCCCGATGAAGTCGGTCGAGACCGGGCCGTGGTTGTTGCGGTCGATCTTGCGTCCGCGGATCGGGTCGAACTTGCCAAAGACCTCGCGCCAGCCGGAGGCGAGCGCGCGCGCGAGCAGTTCGTAGTCGAGCGGGTCGTAGCCTTCGGGCTTCACGAAGGGCCGGCGGATCGAGGGATCGCGCGTCATGCACAGCCGGAAGTTGTAGGCCTGCACGCGGTGGTCGGCCGAGCCCGGTTCGTAGCGGCTGTCGGGATCGATGCCGGGGAGCAGGCCGCTCGAAGGCTTACCCGGCTCGATGTAAGGATCGACCGGATACGGGAAGTTGTGCGAGGGGTGGCGTTGCTGTCCGTTGTAGATTTCCCCGTAGGTGGCGTTGGCCTCACGACCGATCGTGAACGAGACGCCAGCCGCGGCCATGAGGTCGCCCTCGTAGCTGCAGTCGATGAAGGCGCGGGCGCGCACGCGCAGCCCGCTGGTCGTGCGCAGTTCGGTCAGCCGGCCGGCCACCGAGGTGGCGTCGGCGAGGTAGTGTCCGTGCAACGGCTCGACGCCCGCCTCGCGGAGGAAGCCGGCGAGGACTTTGGTCGCGGCGGAGGGCTCGAAGCAGTACTCGGTTTCGCAGCCGTAGTGGGCGCCGAGACGACGGTAGAATTCGAGGGCGAGGCCGCCGACGGCCTCCTTGTTGCCGAAATCGGTCCAGCCCAGACCGCCCGTGGTCAGCCCGCCGATTTCCACGCCGGGATTGAGCAGGATCACCGACCGGCCGCAGCGCCTGGCCTGTACGGCGGCCATGACGCCGGCGGCGTTGGCGCCGTAGACGCAAAGATCGGCCTCGAGCGCGGGGGCGTCGGCAGGCAGTTGGGGAGCGGGGGCGTAGTAGCGTGGCAAGGGCATGGAGGCGAAGGAGGAAGGATGAATTATGAAGGAAGAAGGATGAGGGATGAAGGGGCGGCGGGAAGAGGGGCGGCTGAGACAGCCGCCGCTACTATTGATCTTGAGTGTTGGCTGTTCGCGGCGGCGGCGCGCCGGCGCGTAGGGAAAACTGGCGCGGGGCGGTGGCGGCTTCCTGGAGGGTTTGGGATTCGGAGACGGCGGCGAGGCGGCGGAGTTCGACCTCGGGATCGTCGTGAAAGACGGCGCCCAGGACGGTGTCGAGCTGGGCGGAGTTGCCGAGGATGCTGGTTATGCCGCGGCGGAGCTCAGCGCGATTGGCGGTGGCGTACGGTTCCTCGACCGCCGCGATGAAGGCGTCGACGGTGGCGCCGGGACGCACCAGGTGGTGCAGGTTTTGCATGAACACGCGCTGCGGATTCGTGCCCTGCCAGGGAATGATCCCGGCGGGGTAACCGTCGATCATGGGCTGGAAGGGCACGACTTCCGCGGGCACGGGCACGTCGCGCACGCTGGTCGGCCAGAGCGAGCGCTCCGAGAAGAGGCGCGCGCCCTCCCAACTGGTGAGGAAGCGGAGAAAGTCGATCGCCAGCTCCCGATTGCCACCGCGCCAGACCTGGTAGAGCGCGGAGGACACGTCCTCGAGTTCCGCCGCGGGACCGAAGCTGTGGGTGGCGTCCGCCGGGATCGGCAGGGCGGCCACGCCGACCGGAAAGGACACGGCCCGGCGGATGCTGGCCGCGTCGAAGCTGCTCGCGACGATCATGACGGCGTCGCCCGCACTGAAGCTCAGGAGGGCGTCGGCGTCGCGCAGTTGCATGAACCCCGGTTGCAGGTAGGGGCCCAGTTCGCGCAGGCGATCGAGCGCGGTGCGGGCGGCGGGGCTGCCGAACCTCCAGTCGCCGCGCACGTAGCCGGCCTGCCAGTCCATCGCCGGACAATAGTGGCGGTGGGTGCGTTCGACTTCCATGGCGAGACGCTGCGTCTGCGTGGAGAAGATCTGGCTTAGCAGCAGGTTCGCGTTGTTCTGGGCTGCGGCGATCGGGACGACGCCCGGGCGCACCGCGGGCCCGCGTTCCGCGATGCGGGCGCAAAGCGCGAGGAAGCCGGCGTAGTCCTCCGGAATCTCGCGAACCCCGGCGATGCGTTCCAGGAGGTCCGCGTTGTACATCAGGCGCACGGAATACGGCGCGAGGGTGATGCCGTAGTTCTCCAGGAGGTTGAAGCGGAAAGAGGGAGGGCCGGCCAGGCCGTCGAGGAAGGTGTCCCGCCAGCGGCGGCCCGCGAGCGGGGTGCCCTCGTTGTAGGGATTCGGTTGGTCCAGGTACGGGCCGAGCGGCAGGTAGTAGCGGGGAAACTCGTGCTCCGGCACGTTGCCGAAGGTGGCGATGTCCGGCATGCTCTCGCCGGTGAGGCGGGTGCGCAGCCAGGCGACGTAGTGACTGGCGGGAACGGCGATCTGCTCGATGGTGACGCCCGGGTGGCGTTCCTCGTAGGCGGCAGCGACGGCGGCGAGGGCCTCGCGCACGCCCGTCTCGAGGTGGGTGTGGGCGATGCGCAGGACCTGGCCGCCGCGGTCCAGTCGCTGGCGCTCGGCGAGACGATGACCGGCGTAGCCGAGGGCCGCGGCGGAGAGTGTAATCAAGAAAAGGATACGCAGGCGGCTCATGGCGCGGCGTCGAGGGCGTCGCGGCGTTCGCGCGCAAGGCGCGCGCGGGCATCGCGGGGGAGGACCTGCAGGAACTCGTCGTAGAGCCGCCGTGCGAGCGTGCGGTCGCCCAGCTCCGCGGCGACCTCGGCGGCGCGGAAGACGACGTTGGCCCGGTTGATGGGGCTGCTGAAGCCGGCCTCGAGGCTGGCGAGCAGGTGGCGCTGGGCGAGGGAGAGAGGGAGGTCGAAGAAGAGGGCGGACTGGGCCATCACCTGATGGAAGTCGCGCCGGGCCGGCCAGTGGGTCAGCGCGGTCCCGCGCGCCTCCAGGGCGGCGAAACGCGCGAGACGCTCGTCGGCGGAAAGCGAGGTGTCGTAGAGCTCGATCTCGGCGACCTTGGCGAGGGCGAGTTGGGCAAAGACGTGGTCCGGGTGGTCCGCGATGAGTGCGAGGAAGGCCGCGCGTGCCGCGGCCGGATCCGGCGTGTAGGCATGAATCTGGGCGATGCGGGCGAGGAAATAGCGCGAACGGATGCCCTCCTCCGTGCCGGCATGGACGCGGGCGACGGCCTCGAAGTCGCGCCGCGCGGCCTCGAGCGAGGCCGGCGTGCGCGGCTGGGCGTTGAGCCGCGCGAGGGCGAGTCCGAAGGCGGTGCGCGCGGAGGTGTCGCCGAGACCCTGTGCCTCCTCGAACCTTTCCACCGCCTCCTCGAGGCGGCGTTCCTCCAGTGCGGCCCACGCCGCGGCAGGCGAGGCGGACAGGGTCGCCGTGAGGCAGAGGGTCAGCAGCAGTGGGAGGGAGAGGCGAAGCACCGGAGAGAGGTCGGATACGTACGGTCGCGTTCCCGAAGTCGCGGGAACGCGACCGGCGGAGGGGTTAGAACTCGAGGCTGTAGGAGGCGCGCCAGAGGCGAGGCTCGCTCAGGAAGTTCTCCTCCTGCGTGTATTCCTCATCAAGGACGTTCTCCACGTTCACGCCGAAGGAATGGAGCGTTTCACCGCGGCGGAATGCGTAACGCACATGGGCGCGCACGTGGGTGTAGGTGTCGCTGATGCGATAGCGGTCGCCGATCTCGGGGCGAATGCGCGTGGGCGTGTTGTGCGACAAGCCGAAGCCGAAGCTCAGGCCCTGCAGCCGGCTGCCCTTGGCGAACTCGTAGCGGGCGGCGGCGCTGATCATCTTCTCGGGGGAGGAGACGAGGCCGAAGCCGATCTCCTCGGGCGCCTCGGGATTCTTCTTCACCTTGCCGTCGGCAAACTGCGCGGAACCGGTGAAGGTCAGCTCCGGCACCGGGCGCCAGTCGAGGGCGAGCTCGTAACCCTTCGAGTTCTCCTCGCCGCCGGCGAGTTGGAACGTGGCAATGACGACCTCCGAATTGGTGCCGGGCACGTTGCTTTCGCGGACGAAGAAGTTGCGGGCGATGTTCTCGTTGGTCTGGTCGAAGTAGAGGACGGTGAAATCGACCTTGCCATCGAGCCAGCGCGACCGGGCTCCGATCTCGAAGCCCTTGCCCTCCTGGGGCTCGATGGCGTTCGGCGGGACCGAGCGGGCGAAGTCCCGCAGGGCCTCCACGGAAGTGAAGCCTTCGAACTTGGAGGGGTCCTGGGCGTTGCCGCCCTGGATGTTGAAGCTCGTCGAGGTGTTCGCGAAGAGGATGACCTTGTCCAGGGCTCCCGCGTCCCGATCCAGGACCGTGGCGGTGGCGCCTGCCGTGTAGGTGGTTTGCTCGCCCTCGGCCGAGGCGCTCTGTCCGAGCCGGCGGTTGTTGGCGACGGTCTCGCCTTCGCCCCGCGCGAGGCCCCACATGACGGTGAAACGTTCGTCATCCCGCTTGATGAACTGGGTCAGGCGGACGTTGGTCCAGTCGAGGTCGTTGCGCCCGCTGGCGTTCAGTTCGGTGAACCCGGAGAGCGGCGGCGGTTCCTGGTAGTCGGTGGCGAGGGGGCGGCGGGTGAAGGGAATGTCGACCACGATGTTGGGCGGCGTCTGGAGGCTGAGGTTGTCGGACTCCTCCCAATGCGCCTCGTAGCCGAGGAGGGTATCCACTTTCCAGGACCCGACGGTGTGCTGCCAGAGCAGGTCGGCCTTCCAGGCGGCCGTGCGCCGCTTGGTGTCGTTGGTCTGGTAACGCGCGTTGGTGACGCGCTGGGCGGTGCCGAGTCCGAAGGGGCCGCTGAGCAGAAAGGAATCCTGGGTCTGTTCGCTCAGGAATCCACCCACGCGCAGGATGAGGGCGTCGGAAAGGTGAAGGGTGCCGTGCAACGTCGTCAGGTAATTGTCGGTCTTGTTGCGGCTGTAGGGACCGTTGTAGCTGAAGTTGCGATCGTTGCGCAGCCGGTTGTAGGGATCGACGACGCGATCCGGGCCGGAGCCGAGGGAGACGAAGGCGGCGGTGCGGCTGGGCACGATATTCATCTTGGTGAACTCCCCGCGAAAGTCGAAGGAGAGGCGCGGACTGACGCGCCACGTGGCGGCGGAGAAGGCGGAGGCGGTTTCGGACTCGAAGAAGATCTGCTCGCGTTCGTAGCTGAGCAGGCTGCCGCCCAGGCGGAAGGCGAATTCGCCGGGAAGGCGGTCGAGCTTGAGCGGGCCGCCGACGTCGAAGGAGGCCTTGCGGTAGGCATTGGTCCCGACGCCGGCGGAAAGCGACGCATGGTCGGAGAAGCGCGGCGCCTTCGGGATGAAGTTGATGACGCCGCCCGCGGGGGCCTGGCCGTAGAGCACGGCATTCGGCCCCTTGCTCGCCTCGACGCGCCCCAGGCTGTCGGGGCTGAAGATGCGGCCGCCCGTCTGGAAGCCGTTGTAGAGCGGATTGCTCGCGAAGCCGCGTACGCGGAAGCTCAGCGAGGGCTGGCCACCCTCGTCGGCGATGCTCGGGTTCGTGCCGCGCGAGACTCCGGAAAGGTATTCGCTAAGGTCCGAGGCGTTGTCGATGCCGAGGTCCTTGATGAGGTCGGCGGTCAGCACCGAGGTGTTGAACGGGATGAGATCGCGCGACACGGCGATGATCGTGCCGGTGTGCGCTTCGGCGGCGGTGTAGGCGCCGTCCTCGGCGGCCGTGATCTGGAAGGGGTCCAGTTGCACGACTTCCTCTGCCGCAGGCTGGTTTTGCTGGGCGGGGGCGACGGAGCCGATGAGGGCGAGAACAACCACGACGGAGAGCCGACGTGTTGGCATCAGGGGTGACACGGTTGTCATGTGAGGGGATCCTTGGGGTGCGGGCCGGAGGGATTTCCCGGACCGATCGCGATGCGCCGGTGAGGACGCGAGCGACGGTCAAGACCGGTAGGCAATGGCGCCGCCTTGACCAACGTGCGCCGTGCTCACATCGTTGCGCATGAGAGGGCGGGAATGCACGATGGCCGACGTGGCCCGGCGGGCGGGCGTGAACTGCAGCACGGTTTCGCTCGCGCTGCGCGATCATCCGCGGATCTCGGTGGTCCGCCGCCGGCAGATCCAGCGCCTCGCCACCGAGATGGGTTATCGGCCGAATCCGCTGGTGAGCGCGTTGATGACGAGCCGCCGCCGGCGGGGGCGCCCCGCGGAGCACGGCACGGTTCTTTGTTATCTGACCTCGGGTGGGAAACGCGATGAGTGGAAAAGCTTCTCGCCCCAGTTTCAGCCGGCGGCCGCGGTGCGCGCGAAGGTGCTGGGGTACCGGCTGGAACCGTTCTGGCTGTTCGAGCCGGGGCAGCGTCCGGAGCGGCTTGCCTCCATCCTGCGAAATCGCGGCATCTTCGGACTCCTGGTGGCGCCGCCTCCGTTTCAGATCACGGAGCTGTCGTTCCCCTGGGAGGATTTCGCGACGGTGATTTTGGGCGCCAACTGCCGGCGGCCGGCCGCGAACCGCGTGGCCTACAATCATTTTGAAAGCGCCAACCTCGCCTTCCGTCGCGCGGCGGCGCAGGGGTGCGAGCGCATCGGGCTGGTCGAGCTGGGCTGGATGGCCACGATGTCGGCCAAGCGCCGGTTAGGCGGATTCTTGAGCGAACAGAGCCAGTTGCCGCGCTCGCGCCAAGTCCCGGTTATTCGTACGCTGGATCGGGATGTGATCGCCCTCAGCGGATGGTTGGAGCGGCACCGGCCGGACGCGATCCTTACCATTCGGTACAAGGAAGTGAGGGACGGGCTCGCGGCGATGGGCGTGCGGACCCCGCGGGACCTCCTGCTCGTGGACCTGGAAAAACACCGGGCAGACGACCCGTGGCCGGGCATTTATCACGATCCCCAGCACGTGGGCAGCCACGCGGTGAACCTGCTGGTCTCGGCGCTGGGCCTCAACGACCGCGGGCTGCCTGAGGAACCTTGCGAATCATTGATCTCGGGCGTGTGGTCCTCGGGTGAGCCATGAAGGCTCCCTATCACAAGACCGCAATTGAACGGGCCACGCGTGATGTAACACTTCTTGCAGGTACTCAGGAGTTCAAACGCGTTCATTCGGGTTCTCCTGATGCGTCAGAATGGGTCAGTTGGTACCCGGTTCGCCTATATTCTGTAGCACTCAACCGCAGCTGAGGACGTCGTGGTCGTTGAGGCATTCGTTGCGGAGCTTGCCGGTGAAACTTTCAATTGAGCCCTTCAGCGAAGGTGCGCCGGACCTGATCGAACGGTGCTCGATCTAGCAGCCGTACGCCCGGCGAGGCCGGCGAACTCGGGTCCGCTTTCGGTGGTGAGGCGTTGGGGCTGGTCGCTCCAAATCGGCCACGAAAACCAGCTCCGCCAGGTATAGTGGTCATGTACGGACAGCAAGCGTACGCCGCTACCGTTCACCCGCCGGTCGCGGGCGAAGTCCGTGCGCCAACGCTGGCCCGGGCCGCGTAGGCCGTACCTTGACCGAACACAAGGCGAAGACCTTTGCCGAGATCGCCGCCGCCCTGCCCGCGGAAACCCGCATGTACGTGCCCAAGGTGCTCGCCACCGTCGTCGTCCGCACCGGCGTCACCGCCGACCGCCTGCCCCCACCCTCCAGCTGACCGCCAGATGCGGCCCTTCGCGCGGACAACCGTTCCCCGGCCGATCGGTTGACGTTTCGAGGCGCTGCGCCATACGTGCGCGCATGCCGTTGCTGACCATCGTGCCGCCGATGCCGGGTGCCGAACGCCGCTTCAAACCGTTCGTGGATTTCGTGCATGCCGCGGGCTGGGAGACGGAGTTTGTCCGTCTCGACTGGGCAGGCGACCAGCCGAACTTCGGCTCGACGGCGCTCTTCCCCCAGGTCGCTGCGCAAACAGAAGGAAAGGTCGTGATGGGTTTTTCCCTCGGCGCGCTCTACGCGCATCTCGGCGCACTGCGCGCCCGGCACCTGATCCTCGGGTCGATCTCGCCCTTCTTCCTCGAGGACGACGACGAGCCCCGGCGCTGGATGATCTCGTACCGCGCCGGCAACGCCGACACCCCGGCGGACGTGATGGTGGGCGGCAAGGAAGACGAGCAGATGCATCGCCGCGCCACTGCCGTGCGCGACTTCTACCGCCACCACACCTACACGGTCGTCCCCGGCGCCGACCACGAACTCTGGCATCCTCACTACCTGAAGGTGATCAAGACGGCCCTCGATCGCCTCCGGACCCCGTGATCGTGGTCAGGTGCCCAAAACCTGAGGCACGGCGCGCAGCCAAAGCGCATTTCCCGGCGATCGCATCCAACGCACCGTGACGTGCGCCGCCCAAAAAATGTAGCGGGAGCATCTTGCTCCCCACCGGGCGCCGCGTAGCGACACCTGTCTCAGGCGTCCAGCTTAGCCACCAACACGCAAATCGCCGCGCGAGTGGAAGTGAAGAGTCTGACGTTGAAGAAAGCGCGATCCACACCCGTGCTTCGGGATCGGCGCATCCGACCGCCGGCAAATCGGTCGGGCACCCTGCCTGTGACCGGCACGCTACTTCCGCACGCGAACGGCGTAGGCGGCGGCGGGGTTCCGCGTTGTCATCTGCGTCCACTCGTCGTCGGTGAATCCCGCAGCCAGCAGGCGTGCCTTGCCTTCGCGCAGCAGCCAGTCAATGGGGCGGGGCCGCGCGCCGTTGGCGGGATGCAGATTGCCGTCATGGGAGAGAAGGACGCGGTGCAGCTGGCCGGCCTCCTTGAGCTGGCGCAGGGTCTCGAGGTCACGACTCGCGGTCGCCGGATTCCATCCGTCGAGCGAGATCCAAGCACCCCGTCGGGCTGCATCGACCAGGGGTGTGGCCGGCAGCACCTGGTGGGCGTGAATCCACACCCAGGCCTCCAGCGAAACGCCCTCGGTCGTGAGCAGGGCCATCTGTTCCGCGGCTGACTCGGGGTTGGCTCCGGTGTGAACCGCGATTGTCAGGCCCGTCGCGAGGTGGGTGCGCGCGGCGGCGGCGATCAGCAGGCGGTCAACGTCCCGTAACGGGCCCGCGTTGACGCCGAGCTTCAGATAACCCGGACGAATTCCCGTGGCACCAATGCCGTCGTTCCACTCTGCAATCCAGCGCGCAGCAATGTCCGCCGCACCCAGCGTGTTGAGGTCGGAGGGAAGGTAGCGTCCGTTGGCGGCGCCGTAATATCCGGTGTTGGTGACGAGATGCACGCCGGTCTTTTCCGAAATCGTGCGGAGCAAATCCGGATCGCGGCCGAAATACGCGGCGGTGGCGTCAATGACCGTGCCGACGCCGAGCACTCGCAACGCTTGCAGCGGAGGCGTCACGGCCGCCAGCACGGCGGCGCCGTCGTAGCTGGCTCGAGCGGAAGGCTCCGCACCGAAGGTCGACATCACATGTTCGTGGGCAAGCATGGTCCCGACCTCCGCCACGGCCACGGGACCTCGCACGGTCATGACGCTGAGTCCTTCGACGGGCTGGGCGTGCAGGCTGGCAATGCTCGCGACGATCACGCTCAACCACGGGACCCGGGCGAAGGCGGATACTTTCATCAGGCACCAGCGTGCATCCGCATCCGACCGCGGCAAGCGGTCAGCGCGGCTTTGGCGGCGTTCGCTGCGGAAGGCGTG
>CAYZBG010000111.1:7092-12852 GCA_964476565.1 uncultured Opitutus sp. | reverse complement strand
GCTCCAATCAACATGCTCTCTTGGCCTTACCCGTGATGCAAGGTGGGCTCGGTAGCCGCAATCCACTGCACTAAGAGTCAAAACAGAAACTTCATAGAACCTTTGGGAAGATTGAAGTGGCAAAGCCCTCTAGCCCTGCCCCCAAACCATCCCTTCGCCTGCTCGATCCGTTCAAGGGCATCACGTCCTCCACGCCGCCGATCTGGCTGATGCGCCAGGCGGGCCGCTATTTGCCCGAGTACCGGGCGCTCAAAGCCCGCTCGTCGTTCCTCGAGATGGTGCGCACCCCCGAGCTGGCGATGGAGGTCACGCTGCAACCGCTGCGACGCTTCGCCCTCGACGCGGCGATCCTGTTCTCCGACATCCTCGTCATTCCCGAGGCGCTCGGCCAGCCCTATGCCTTCCGCGACGGCGGTGGGATCGAGATGGACCGCCGCATCGAAACGCGGGCCGACGTCGACCGCCTCGGCTCGCCGGAAGATGTGCCGGCCCGTCTCGTTTACGTGGCCGACACCCTTCGGCGGCTGAAGACGGAACTCGCCGGCCAAAAGGCGCTGCTCGGTTTTGGCGGTTCGCCGTGGACCCTGGCGACCTACATGGTCGAAGGCGGAAGCTCCGAGGATTTTGAGCGGAGCAAGCTGCTGTTCCACACCGATCGCGCCACGTTCGACGCGTTGATGGAAAAACTCACCGAGTCGCTGATCGCCTATTTCCGCATGCAGATCGCCGCGGGGGCCGATGCGATTCAGATCTTCGATTCGTGGGGCGGCATCCTGGCCGGCAGCGATTATGAGGCGGCCTCCCTGCAATGGATCCGGCGGATCGTGGCCGCCCTGCCCAAGGACTTCCCCGTCATTCTGTATGCCAAGGGCACCGCTCCGCACCACGCCGCACAGGCCGCCACCGGCATCCGGGTGCTGAGCGTGGACTGGACGTGTCAGCTCGATGCGGTGAAACGGTCGTTGCCGTCCACCATTGCCGTTCAGGGCAACCTGGATCCGGTGCTGATGCAAACGACGCCGGAGATCGTAGCGCGGGAAACGCGGCGTCTGCTGGCCAGCATGCGCGGGCTGTCCGGTCACATCTTCAACCTTGGGCACGGCATCACCCCGGCTGCGCGGATCGAAGCCATGGAGGCCCTGGTCGCCACCGTGACGGGCTGGTCGAACGGACGCGACGCGTAAGCCAAGAAATGCGCAGCGGCGGTCCTGCGATTCAGGCACAATGTCCACCGTGAGCACGCCTGACACCCGTCTTCCGATCGCCATCATCGGCGGGGGCCTGACCGGCCTTGCCGCCGCCTATCGCCTCACCCGCGCCGGCCGGGCCGTCCGCCTGTTCGAGGCCGGGCCCCGGGTGGGCGGCGCAGTCCGCAGCGAGCGCGTGGGCGATTGGTTGGTGGAAGCCGGGCCCAATTCCCTGCAGGCGAATTCGGCGGCCCTGTCGGGGTTGATCGCCGAGCTCGGCCTCGACGACGAGCGGTGCTATGCCAGCCCGGCGGCCAAGAATCGCTACATCCTGCGCGACGGCCGCCCGCAGGCCGCGCCGACCTCGCCGCCCGGATTGTTTTCGTCAAAGCTCGTGTCCGCGGGTGCCAAGTTCCGTCTGTTTGCCGAACTGTTGCACCGCCGCGTCCAGCGAACCGAGGACGTGAGCCTCGCGGCGTTCGTGGCGGACCATTTTGGCCAGGAATGGGTGGACTACGGCTTGAACCCGTTTGTGTCGGGCATCTACGCCGGCGACCCGGAGGCCCTCTCCGCGCGCCATGCCTTTCCCTCGCTGTGGGAAGCGGAGCGCACCCATGGCTCGATCATCCGCGCGCAGATCGCCTCGGCGAAGGCAAAACGAGCTCGCGGCGAGGCCAAGGGTCCGCCGCGCATCCTGTCGTTTCGCGAAGGCTTGGAGGCGTTGCCACGCGCCCTCGCCGCACGTCTGCCTGTCGGGTCCGTCGAGCTCAATGCGCGGGTCACGCAGGTGATGCCCGGCTCGCCCTGGCAGCTCGCCTGGACGCGCGGCGACCTGCGTCAGGTTGAAACCTTCGCTGCCGTCATCGCCGGACTGCCGGCCGCCGGGCTCTCCCGGTTGGAATTCGGGCCGGAGCGACGGCGCCCGCTGGGCGGACTCGATGCCATCCCCTACCCGCCGGTCACGTCGCTTTTCCTCGGTTATGCCCGCGATCAGGTAGGCCATCCGCTCGACGGCTTCGGCATGTTGATTCCCGCCAAGGAACGGCGGCGACTGCTCGGCGTGCTGTTTTCCTCCAGCCTGTTTCCCCGTCGGGCGCCGGATGGGCACGTGGCGTTGACCGTGATGCTGGGCGGGGTCCGACATCCTGAGGTGGCGCAGCTGCCGTTGCCGGAGTTGCTGGCGTTGGCGCGGTCGGAGCTCGGCGACCTGCTCGGCGTGACGGGGGAACCGGTGTTCGTGCGTCATACGCTGTGGCCCCGGGCCATTCCCCAGTACGTGCTCGGGTACGAGCGGCACCTCGACACCCTCGACCGGTGCGAACGCGAGCACCCCGGATTCTTCATCGCCGGGCAGGTCCGCGATGGCATTGCCATGAGCGCATGTCTGGCGGCGGGACAGCGCCACGCCGAGCGCGTTCTCGCCTCGTAATCCCGACGGAAACCTGGCGCACCCGGGCTCCGCTCCGGGGACGTCAGGATCGCGAATCTCCCGGGTTCGCCACGCCAGCCGGCCACCCTTGACTCCCCGGACTTCGGGCGTAGCCTCTGCGCCTTTTCTTTGGCATGGCCCAAGACCTTAAAGACACGCTGCAGCTTCCCAAAACGGATTTTCCGATGCGAGCCAACCTCGCCGCGCGCGAGCCGGGCCGTCTGGCCCACTGGGAAAAGCTCGGGCTGTACGAGGCCATCCAACGCAAGAATGCGGCGACGGGAAAGACCTTCGTTTTGCATGACGGTCCGCCGTTCACCAACGGCGACGTGCACATCGGCACGGCCCTGAACAAGACGCTCAAGGACATCGTTTGCCGCTACAAGTCGATGCGCGGTTTTCGCACGCCCTACGTGCCCGGCTGGGACTGCCACGGCCTGCCGATCGAGCAGAAGGTCATGCGGGAATTGCAGGGCGAAGGCAAACAGGTGTCGACGGCCGAGCTGCGGTCCCGGTGCGATGCGTTTTCCGAGAGCTGGATCGCAAAGCAGAGCAAGCAATTCAAGCGTCTCGGCGTTCTCGCCGACTGGTCGAGCGAATACAAGACGAAGGCTCCGGCCTACGAAGCCGACATCCTGCGTACGTTTGCCGCCTTCGTCGAACAGGGACTGGTCTACCGCTCGAAGAAGCCGGTGTACTGGTCGATCCCCTTCGAAACCGCGCTCGCCGAGGCGGAGATCGAGTACAAGGAGCACGTCTCGACCGCGATCTGGGTAAAGTTTTCCGTGCCGGCGTCCGAGGCCGCCAAGTTCTCCCTGCCGGGCGACAAGCCGCTCAGCATCGTAATCTGGACGACGACGCCTTGGACGATTCCCGCCAACCTGGCCGTCGCGCTGCATCCGGAGGTCGACTACGTCGTCGCCGACCTCGGCGCGGAACGGATCATCGTGGCCGCCGCCCTGCTGGGAACTGTCCTCGCCGCAGCGAAAGTGGAGTCCGCTCCGACCGTGGGCGCGCCGGTCCGCGGCGCCGCCCTCGAACACCTGCAGGCCCGGCATCCCTTCATCGATCGCGCCGCGCCCGTCGTTCTCGCCGACTACGTGACCACCGAAAGCGGTACGGGCGCCGTTCATACCGCTCCGGGCCATGGCGCCGAAGACTATCTGACGGGCCTGAAGTACAAGCTGCCGATCTATTGCCCGGTGGGCGACGATGGTCGTTATGTGGCGGACGGTCAGCTGCCGGACGATCTGGTCGGCGTGACCACCTTGGAAACGGTCGAGGATCTCGCCGCCAAGAAACCGTCGCCGGCCAACCTCGCGGTGTTGAAGAAGCTGGCTGCCGCGGGCGCGCTGCTCGCGAAGGCCAAGTACGTTCACTCGTATCCGCACTGCTGGCGGTCCAAGACGCCGATCATCTTCCGTGCGGTTGACCAGTGGTTTGTCAGCCTCGATGCGGCCGGCACCCGGAGCAAAGCCCTCGCATCGATCAGCGAGGTGAAGTGGATACCGGGCTGGGGCGAGGCGCGCATTCGTGGCGCGGTCGAGGCCCGGCCGGATTGGTGCATCAGCCGTCAGCGTTCGTGGGGCGTGCCGATCATCGCCTTTTACGGCCCGGACAAGCAGGCCTACCTCGATGCGGGGGTCGTGCGTGCGGTCGCGGACAAGATTGCCCGCCACGGCACGAACTACTGGTACGATGCTCCGGCGACTGAAATCCTCGCCGGCGTGACCTTGCCGTCCAGTTGGCCGGCGCCGGCTCAACTGACCTGCGGCCGGGACACGCTCGATGTGTGGATCGACTCCGGTTCGTCCCATGCCGCGGTGCTGCGACGCACCCAGGGAGCAACGGCCTGGCCCGCGGACCTTTATCTGGAAGGCAGCGACCAGCACCGTGGTTGGTTTCAATCCTCGCTCTGGACCAGTGTGATCGCCTTTGGCGCCGCGCCCTACCGCGCCGTGCTCACCCATGGCTTCATTGTCGGTGAAGACGGCAAGAAGATCTCGAAGTCGGGCCAGTACGAAAAACCGCCGACGTCCGATAACTTCGTCGCGCAGTACGGCGCCGATGTGATCCGGCTGTGGATCGCCTCGCAGGACTTCACGCAGGACATCACGTTGTCCGAGAAGATTCTGAACAACGCGGCCGAGGCCTACCGGCTCTTCCGGAACACCTTTCGGTATCAACTCTCCGTGCTCTGCGATTTCAACGCCGCTATGGACGCAGTGCCGTTGGCCCAGATGGACACGCTCGACCGCTGGGCGCTGCACCAGACGGCGCGTCTGATCGAGGACTGCACCGCTGCCTTCGAGGCGTACGAGTTCCATCGCGCGTTTCAGCTCTGCAATCAGTTCTGCGCGACGACGCTGTCGGCGGTTTACCACGACATCCTGAAAGACCGGCTCTACACGCTCGCGACCGCCCACCCGCTGCGCCGTTCGTCCCAGACCGCGATTCACCACATCTTCGACACGCTGGTGAAGCTGCTTGCGCCGATCCTGACCTTCACGGCCGACGAGGCGTGGTCGTTTGGCACCGCGCGCAGCGAATTCGCCGCCGATTCGATTCACCTGCAGGCCTGGCCGACGGCTCCGGCCGGCTGGCTGCAGGCGGAGATCGAGACCGAGGTGAATGCCCTGCTGAAGGTCCGCACCCAGGTCAACGAGGCGCTCGAACCGGCTCGCCAGGCGGGTCGGATCGGAAAATCGCTCGACGCGGCAGTGACCCTTTCGCTGTCGACCGACGATCCGTTGCACCGCGTGCTGGAGAAGCACCGCGATTTTCTGCCCGAACTCTTCATTGTTTCGGTCGTGACGCTTGCGACCACGTCCGGAACGTTCAGCGTATCCGTGCGGCCTTGCGAGGAGCTCGGATATGTTCGCTGCCCGCGATGCTGGCGCTGGGTGCCCGCGTTGCAGGCCACGTCACACGGCGACGTTTGCCCCCGTTGCGCCGAAGCCCTCCCCTGATCGCTTTCTTTCTTCGTCACCCTACCACCATGGCATCGCACAAAAAGCCCGCCCCGGCGCCCAAATCCAAGGCCAAGTCCAAGGCCTCGTCTGCCAAGCCTTCCAACAAACCGTCCCACGCCGCTGTGAAGTCCACTCCGAAGAAAGCCTCCGTCGAAAAGCCCGCCGCCAAGCC
>CAYZBG010000111.1:0-6992 GCA_964476565.1 uncultured Opitutus sp. | reverse complement strand
AAGCCCGCCGCCAAGCCTGCTGCCAAACCGGCTGCACCCGCACCTGCGCCCAAAGCCGCCAAACCGGCTCCGGTCGCCAGCAAGCCGGCTGTGTCCAAGCCGACCGCACCGGCTCCCGCGCCGAAGGCGACGAAGCCTGCTGCAGGCGAAGGCAAGAACCGCGCCCGCGACCTGCTGCGCAACCGCATTTTGGGCAAGTCAAAGCCCGCCAAGCCGATCGCCTTCAGCCTCGATGAGGTGCGGGAGATCGCCAAGACCGTCGAAGACAAGAGCGAGACGGTCGATGCCGGCGCCAAGCCCACCAAGGCGAAGTCCAGTGCCGCACTCGAGGCGGCCGCCAAGACCGTAAAACCGCATCACGTGAAGGCCGCGTCGCTGGCCGACATTCTCGGTTTCAATCCGAAGCAGTCCCAGCGCAGTTCCGCTCACGACGACTCGGATGTGCCCGAGAAGTTCCGCCGCTACTACAAGCTCCTCATCGAGCTGCGCAACCACGTCACCGGCCAGCTCGACCAGCACACCGAAGAAACCCTCAAGCGTTCCTCGAAAGAGGACAGCGGCGATCTCTCGAGCTACGGCCAGCACATGGCCGACGCGGGCACCGACACCTTCGATCGCGATTTCGCGCTCAGTCTCGTCTCCAACGAGCAGGAGGCGCTCTCGGAGATCGAGGCCGCCATCCAGCGGATCAAGCAGGGCACCTACGGTATTTGCGAAGTGACGCAGCAGCCGATCGCCAAGGAGCGCCTGCTCGCGGTTCCGTTCACCCGTTATTCCGCGGAAGCGCAGAAGGAACTCGAG
This sequence comes from uncultured Opitutus sp., assembly GCA_964476565.1. Taxonomy (GTDB): domain Bacteria; phylum Verrucomicrobiota; class Verrucomicrobiia; order Opitutales; family Opitutaceae; genus CAMAXB01. The sequence goes on along the minus strand of CAYZBG010000111.1, from coordinate 6,191 downwards.
CGCAACCGCCACCGTTCCCGCACCCAGGCCGGCTTGTTCGGGGAACTCGGTGAGGAAGGCGCAAAGATCGCCGACGACAGCGACGACGAATGAGCCCGCAGGCGGTACGCAGCCCTCGTTTGGACGCACCATGACGCCGGGGGAGCCAGCCCCGATCGCGCCACGCGCGCCGTCCGGCACTCCCGACGCCGGCACGGCGTCACGCTGGGGTCGCCTGCGCAGTTACCGCCTGCTCTGGGGCCTTGCGATCGCGGTCTTCGTCCTCGATCAGGTCACAAAGATCTGGATCAACGCCCGGCTCCCGCTCGGCACCTACGGTCCTCCCGGGGCGATCACGGTGATCGACGGTTTCTTTTACCTGGTCCACGTTGGCAACACGGGCGCCGCGTGGAGCATGCTGTCCGGCAAGAGCGGTTTCCTGGCCGGACTGGCCTTCGTCACGCTGGGGGCGATCTACATCTGGCGCCGCGAACTCGGGCTGCGTGACCGACCGGTTCAGCTGGCCTTTGGCCTCCTGTGCGGGGGCATCGTGGGCAACCTCGTGGATCGCATGCTCCACGGCCACGTCATCGACTTTCTCGACTTCCACTTCGGCAGCTACACCTACCCGACGTTCAATTTCGCCGATGCCGGCATCTGCATCGGCGTCGGTATTTACCTGATCCACAGCTTCCGGCATCCGGTCGAGTCCGACAAAGCAGCCCCCAAGGCCTAGCCCGGGTCACGCCGCCCGGCCGAGAGATGGGGGCCTGACCTATTCGACGTTGGCGATCTGCTCCCGCACCCGCTCGAGCTCGTTCTTCAGTTCGATGACATGGCGGGCGATCGCGAGGTCGTTGGCCTTGCTACCGATGGTGTGAATCTCCCGGCTGATTTCCTGCAGGAGAAACTCCGCCTTCCGGCCGATCTCCGCCTCGCCGCGCAACAGGGTCTCGAGCTGATGCAGGTGGCTGCGCAGCCGCGTCAGTTCCTCGGAGATGTCGCAGCGGTCAGCAAAGAGCGCGATTTCCTTGAGCACGCGTTCATCGCTGACGTCGATCTCGAGCCCGGCTTCGCGCAGGCGGCGATGCAGGTTCTCCCGGTACGCCGCCGGGACCTGGGGCGCCCGTTCCGCGACGGCCGCGATGTGCCGCGAAAGCTGGCCCAGCCGGGTCAGAAAATCCACCAGCAACGCTTCACCCTCGCGGGCACGCATCGCCGCAAAGGCGCGCAAAGCCTCGTCGACCGTGCGCGTCACCACCTCGGCCGCCTCATCGACGCCCGGCACGCCGCCGGCGGTCCGCTGGCTGGCGAACACCTGCCACAACAACTCGGGGGTCGGGCTGAACGGCACGCGCTGCCGGGCGGCGAAATCCGCGAGGCGGGCGAGCGTCTCGGCGGCACGGCTCTCGTCCCATCCCGGGTCGGCGCCGTCCGCGCCGGTGACCTCCACCTCGACATGCACCTTGCCGCGCGCCGCCACCTTGCGCACCTGTTCCGCGACCGCCGGCTCGAGGGACTCCCACGCCTCCGGCAGCTTGAGCGTGAGGTCGAGTCCCTTCCGGTTGACCGAGCTCACCTGCACGGTAACCGTCATCGTTCCCAATTGCCCCGAGGCCCGGCCGTAGCCGGTCATGCTGTTCATGACGAAAACGAAATCCTAAATCCAAACCGACTAAATCCTAAACTTTCTTCGAAAGCCGGATAATGATGGTCGAGTAAATCCTCACCAACTGCAGCGCCTCATCGTCGAGCGATGCACGCTCCGAATTCAGAGCGGTATCTACCCCGGTATCGATCAGGCGAAGCCAGAGTCCCGACTCCCTCGCCTCTTTTCGACAGATGCGAAATCGCATCAGCCGATCCTGTTCGCCCAAAGCGTTATCTGCCTCGATTTGATTCGCAGCGACGGAGCCGGACGAACGGATCAACTGCTTCACATCCTGGGTGTTCGATAACGTCCGAGGCAACCGGCGCGCCCACCCGCGCACGGCAACGGCGAACCGCTCCGTCCTGGCAACCAAATCATCCTGTGGGCTCATCAGAGCGCACTCCGTTGGGATTTGGATGGTTGTTGATTTAGGATTTGGGTTGTCCGGCTTCGGCGAGAAGCCGGGCAACCTGCTGTACATCCTTGTCCCCGCGGCCGCTGAGGTTGATCAGCAGGATCTCGTCCTTGCGCATCTCCCGGGCGCGCTTGAGTCCATGCACCAGCGCGTGGGTGGATTCGAGGGCCGGGATGATGCCTTCGAGGCGGGATACGAGTTGGAAGGTTTCGAGGACTTCGTCGTCGCAAGCATAGGCGTAGCCAATCCGGCCCTGCTCGCGGTAGTACGCATGCTCCGGTCCGATCGCGGCGTAATCGAGTCCGGCGCTGACGGAATGGGTGAGCTCGATCTGGCCGTCGGGATTCTGCAGAATGTAGGTCTTGCTGCCCTGCAGCACTCCCAGCTTCCCGCCTTCGAAGCGGGCGGCGTGCTCGCCCCGCCGGATTCCGCGTCCACCGGCCTCAACCCCGACCAGACGCACCGAGGCATCGGCGAGGAAGTCGTAGAAGATGCCGATCGCGTTCGAGCCGCCGCCGACACAGGCGATGATTTCGTCCGGCAGGCGCCCTTCGCGTTCGAGCAGTTGCTGCCGGGCCTCGCGGCCAATCACGCGGTGAAAATCCCGCACCATCATCGGATACGGATGGGCCCCGAGGGCCGAGCCGAGGATGTAATGGGTACCGCGCACGTGGGTGACCCAGTCGCGCATTGCCTCGTTGACGGCGTCCTTGAGCGTGCGCTGCCCGGCTTCAACGCCCCGCACCTCGGCGCCCATCAGACGCATGCGAAACACGTTCAGCGCCTGGCGCTCCATGTCGACGGCGCCCATGTAGATCACGCATTCGAGCCCGAACTTCGCGCACACCGCCGCCGTGGCGACGCCGTGCTGGCCCGCACCGGTCTCCGCGATGATGCGCTTCTTGCCCATGCGCAAGGCGAGCAGGGCCTGGCCCAGGGCGTTGTTGATCTTGTGCGCCCCCGTGTGCAGGAGGTCCTCGCGCTTGAGATAAATCTTGGCGCCGCCGCAATGGGCCGTCAGGCGCTCCGCGAAATAAAGCTCCGTCGGACGCCCGGCGAACTCCTTGAGGTGGCGCCGGAGCTCGTCCTGAAAACCCGCGTCGCCGCGCGCCTTCTCGTAGGCGGCGGTGAGTTCGGACAACGCGGTCATCAACGTCTCCGGCACATATACGCCTCCGTAAACGCCGAAATGACCGGCGGCATCCGGCAGCGGGCCGGGTGAAGACGAGGCGGAGGGAGCGAAGGAGGCGGAAGCAGCCATGAAGACTTAGGAATGAAGTCCGCTGCCGCCCGGACGCAATCGGCTTTTGCGCACCCGGGCGCCGGTCGGACTTTCCCCCACCCGCCGACGCAGGCCGGCCTACCCTTCCTTCACCCGATCCTTGAGGAAGCTGAGCACGTCCTGGAACTTGGCACGGTTCGCCTCATCGACCGTCACAAGATCCTCGTGGGCCTTGAGCACCAGGCGCGCCTGCTCGAGTTCGGACAAGACCGGCGCGGCCGGCAACGCCGTCGCCGGAGCGTTCGGCACACATCCCTCCGCGCCTTCGTCGATGGTGAGCAAACGGTCGAGGCCCAGGTTGCGCACCAGCTCCAGATTCCGGCCGGACAGGCGGCACAACACCAATGAGCCTCGGGCAGGCAACTTGCGCAGGCGCAGCGCCACGCCAGCGAGGACGCCCAGGAACGTACTGTCCATGCTGCTGCAGTCGCGGAAATCGAGGACGAAGCGCCCCCGCCCCGCGTCGATCATCGCGGAAAAGAAATCCTGCAGGCTCGGGCTGTTCTGGAACGAAGCCCTGCCCTGCACGCGTACCGCGACCGGGTCCGACGTCGGATCGACGAGAAAACCAGGGGAGGAGGAGGCGGACATAGGAGCGCCAGCCGGAGGATGTCCGGCTGGCCATCAGGCAAACGCGACTCAGTTGCGCGCGATGATTTGACGCAGGACGTACGGAAGAATCCCTCCGTGCTGGTAATAGTCGATTTCGATGGGCGTATCGATCCGGCAGCGGACCGGCACGTTCTCCACCGACCCATCCTTCCGCGTTACCTTCAATGTCAGGTCCTGCTGCGGTTTGAGGTCGGAGCCAAGCCCGACCACGTCGTAGGTCTCCGTCCCATCGAGCTTCAGGGTCTGTGCGGTGGTGCCTTCCTTGAACTGGAGCGGCAGCACGCCCATGCCGACGAGGTTGGAGCGGTGGATGCGCTCGAAGCTCTGCGCCACCACCACCTTCACGCCGAGCAGATTGGTGCCCTTGGCCGCCCAGTCGCGCGACGAGCCGGTGCCGTATTCCTGTCCGGCAATCACGATCAGCGGCGTGCCGGCGGCGATGTGCTTCACCGCGGCGTCGTAGATCGCCATCTTCTCGCCAGTCGGCTGGTAAATCGTGTTACCGCCCTCCTCGCCTCCGAGCATCAGGTTCTTGATGCGGACGTTGGCAAAGGTGCCGCGAGTCATGACGCGGTCGTTGCCGCGCCGCGAGCCGTAAGAGTTGAAGTCCTCAAACGTGACGCCGTTCTCGATCAGGTAGCGGCCCGCCGGGGACGACTTCTTGATCGCGCCGGCCGGCGAGATGTGGTCGGTGGTGACGGAGTCGCCAAAGATTCCGAGGGCGCGGGCCCCGGCGATGGCGCGGATCGAGCCGGGCTGGAGCGAGAAGTTCGTGAAGAACGGCGGCTCCTGGATATAGGTCGATTTCTCGTCGAACGCGTAGACGTTGCCGGTGGTGGACGGGATTTCGTTCCACTTCGGATTCTGCTCGGCGAAGTTGCTGTAGAGCTTCCGGAAGACCTCCGGCTTGAGGGCGGCCTGCATCTGGTCGCGGATTTCCTTGAGGGTCGGCCAGATGTCGCGGAGGTAGACCGGCTTCCCGTCCTTGCCGTTGCCGATCGGCTCGGTGCTGAGATCGCGGTCCACCCGGCCGGCGAGGGCGAAGGCGACCACGAGCGGCGGCGACATGAGGAAGTTGCTCTTGATGTTCTGATGCACCCGCGCCTCGAAATTGCGGTTACCCGAGAGCACGGAGGCCGCCACGAGGTCGTTCTTCACGACCGCATCTTCGATCGGTCCGGCGAGCGGGCCCGAGTTGCCGATGCAGGTCGTGCAACCATACCCGACGGTCTGGAAGCCCAACTGGTCGAGGTACGGCGCGAGTCCGGTCTTTTCGAGGTAGTCGGTGACGACGCGCGAGCCCGGGGCCAGCGACGATTTGACGAGCGGATTCACCTTCAGGCCCTTCTCGACGGCCTTCTTGGCCAGCAAACCGGCGGCGAGCATCACGCTCGGATTGGAGGTGTTGGTGCAGCTCGTGATCGCGGCGATCAGGACGGAGCCGTGGCCCAGCTTGGTGCCGCCGACTTCGGCCGTGACGGTGGAGAACTCCTCCGCCTTCTTCCCAAATCCGTTCTCCGTGACCGGCTTCGAGAAGGCGGTGACGAACTCCTGCTTGAGCTTCGGCAGCTCGATGCGGTCCTGCGGGCGCTTGGGGCCGGCCACGCTGGGCACAACGGTGCCGAGATCGAGCTCGAGCTCGGTGGAGTAATCGATCTGACCTTTCGCCGGAATGCCCCAGAGTCCCTGGGCCTTGTAGTAGGCCTCGTACAACGCGACATGGCGGTCGTCACGCCCGGTGGCGCGCAGGTAGTTCGAGCACTCCCCGTCGATCGGGAAGAAGCCCATGGTCGCGCCGTACTCGGGCGCCATGTTGGCGATGGTGGCGCGGTCAACCACGGGGAGCGCCGCGGCGCCGGGTCCGTAGAATTCGACGAACTTGCCCACGACCTTCGCCTTGCGCAGCAGCTGGGTGAGCGTGAGGGCAAGGTCGGTTGCGGTAACGCCTTCGCGCAGCGCGCCCGTGAGGTGCACGCCGACGACGTCGGGCGTCAGGAAGTAGACCGGCTGGCCGAGCATCCCGGCCTCCGCCTCGATGCCGCCCACGCCCCAGCCGACGATGCCGATGCCGTTGATCATCGTGGTGTGGGAGTCGGTGCCGACCAGGGTATCCGGATAATAGATACCGTTGGCGTCGGAGAGCACGCCCTTGGCGAGGTACTCCAGGTTGACCTGGTGCACGATGCCGATGCCCGGCGGCACGACCTTGAACGTGTCGAAGGCCTGCATGCCCCACTTGAGGAACTGGTAGC
>CAYZBG010000110.1:0-12857 GCA_964476565.1 uncultured Opitutus sp. | reverse complement strand
CGTCCCGCACGGAGATGCCGGCCAATGCCGGGCCGGGTTTCGCCGGACAGGTCATTGTTGCCACCGCTGCGGGGCAGGTGCACCAGATCGCACCGGCGGCGGAAGCGTACCTGACCTGGCCGCGCCGCACACCGGAGAAGGCACCGCGGATCGAGGCGCAGCGCTCGGGCAAGACCCAGACCATCGCGGGCTACGCGTGTGAGCAGGTGATCTTTCAATTCGGCGTGGAGACGTGGGAGTTCTGGGTCACGAAGGACCTGCCCGGCCTGACCGCCCTCGATGTTTCCGACAACACCCTCGATGCCCGGCGGCGCGCGATGTACCGCCAACTCGGAGGCGTGCCGATCCGCTCCATCAACACCACGGCCACCTACCGTCTCACCTCCGACCTCACGGAGATCGAGCCGCAGGCCCTGGAGGATGCGCTGTTCACGATCCCGGCCGGCTACGTGCAGGTGAAGGATGCCGGCGACCTGATGAAGCGGACCTCGCGGGCCGCCCCACGTTGACCCCGATTACGCATGCCCACGTCGATGTTCCCTTTGAGCGTCTTACGGTTTGCCGTGGCGGCGGCGCTGTTGGCGACCACGTCTGTTCTCGCGGCCTCCACCCCGGCGAAACCGGTGTCCAAGCGCGAGGCGCGCGCGATGGAGAAGGCCTTGGCGGACCGGCTCAGCCGCGACCAAAGCTTTGCCATGGAACGCTGGCGTACCTACGAACTCACACGCGTCGTGGGCGAGCCGTTTGCCAGGGTCATTGAGACTTGGGGACCCTACACGAGCGTGTCGGACGACGGTCGCGGGGGAAAGGTCTACGCCTACGAGAACGGGCTCACGAGCAACTTCGGCGAGTACACCCCGGGCTACGAAGTCACCGACCCCTTCGGCAACGTAATCGAGCGCAAGGAGGCGCGGGACACGCGGCGGAGCAGCCATTGGACCTTGTTCAAGGACGTGTATGTGGACGCGGCCGGGATCGTGACCCGAATCACGCGCGGTACGCGTGGGCTCGGCACGATCGATCCCAAGTTCGTGACCATGCGCAACGAGTCGTTTGCCTTCACGGGCAAGAGCCGCGAGACCATGGCCGAGCGCATCCGTGCGCACATCCGCGACAGCGGTTACGTGCTGAGGAGCGATACCGGCGACCGCATCGTCTACCGTGAGTTCACGCAGTTCGGCCGGGCGAGCGAATGCGGCGCGGATCTCTATGGCTTGATCCGCGTCACGGTGGAGATCCGCGAAGCGCAACTCGATGTCCTGGTCGATGCGGACTTGTACTCCACCATTTTCGGCGCGCGCCTCGTGATCAACGCCAACGACGACATCGCCGCGGAGAATCACGAGGCCTTTGGCACCTACGTGGCCAAAGTGCCGAAGGAAGTGCGCGCGGCCTACCCGGAGGCGATCTACGACGAGAACGACGTCGTCGTGAACCCGTTTGTCGGCCGGCGAATGTTGGAGTTTTTCGTCGGATACGTAGACGAGTTGCGCGACCTGTGCCGCTGAGGCCACGCCGGCGGTGAACCTTCCCGCGCGGCGGCCGGGATCGGGATTGAGCCGCGGCCGGATGTGCCTCCGAATGCGGCTGCCATGATCGAACTCGTCCACGTGCGCGTGCGCCGCGCGTGACGGATCACACGCCAACGCCGAGGACGGTTGACGTGCAGCGAGCGGCGTGAACACGCCATCGCACCGATCAACAAACCGAGCTTCACCGACATCTTGGTGCTGCGGATCCAGCGGCATCTTTCCGGAAGGAAAGGAGCCGTCGGTCCGCACGCTCCTCGAATGAACGAAGCTCCGGCATCTTCCGTATTGCCGGCTACAAATACCACAGCGCGACAAGCTTCTGTTGGCTTTCACATGGACGGCCAATTCCACGGAGTGACCCATCAACGTAAGCTGCCACCTAGACCGATCCTCCCTCTCTAGCAGTTCGATCAGAACCGGAAGGAATCCGTCTATGCGAATCACGTCTTCGTCGATGCCGTCGACCAGCAATCGCAGGCGGCTCGTGCCATTTCGCCATGTTTGCCAAAATCTGGGAAGCAGTCGCACGGTCTTTGAAAGTCGGCAAATCGAGGATGGCGCCGCACCAGATGTGAAGAGTCGGGGCGTTGCTCTCGGCGGTTTCTTGCTCGATTGCCGAGGACCTACCCATTCCCGGTTTTCCACGGAGGGTTAGAAGCGCCAGGTCCGCCGTCTGCTCGAGCGTGCGCAAGTGCCGATTCTGATCGGAGCCCTACGTGGAATCCTGCACCGTCTGTAGCGCCCCCTTCGCGTTTCCAGCCGCAGTATACTGTGCTGCCGCGGGGTATCCAATACCGGGTCCAATCGAAGCTCAGCGTTTCCAGCGACCTGCCGGGATGTCGTGGTCAGCGCGATTCGCCAGCCGTGTAGCACGCCCAGGCAAAGGCCCGGAGTGCTCGGTGGTGGAGGGCCGTGATGGAGGCGACGATGGAGCACGACCTTACCGGGCGTGGTAGGCTGGGAAATCAATCGAGCGGTCACTTCAATCGTTTGGTCCCGGGATTATGGACCGCTTGGGCTGGCTGGAATGAGGCCCGCCTGAGTTCAGGCGGGCCGAGGACATCGAAGCCTAGCTAACCGTCGATCGTAAGGATCTGTGGTGTGACGACCTGCCGCGGAGGCACATCCACTCGCAGGATTCTCGCCCACGAGTTGGGACCAGCCGCAATGACATGCGCCTGCCCTTTTTGGATGAGAACCGCATCATCCTTCTTCAGCATCATGTTGAGGTCGCCGAGGCGAACAGTCGCTTCGCCTTCGATGGTGAAGAGAACGTTTTCCTCGACGTCCTGCGCTTCACGCGGCGGCGTTTCGTCGCCCGGTGAAAGCGTGATGATCGAGCAGTGGAAGCCGTCCTTCGCGAGGATTCTCCTCATGTTGGAAGGAGACGTGATGGGATCGAGGGTCGTTAATGGTGGATTCATGGTTTTGTTTTCAACCGTGGGTTGAGGATTACGGCCGCGACTGCGGCCCAGGTTGGGCGCGACGTATGATTTAGGGGTCGCGCCACGACGGGGCTTACGGGTCAGCTCTGCGCGGCAGGCTCTTGATTCCAGCCGGTGAATGCCTCGGGCCATTCGCGCTCGGCGGCGGCGAACACCTCCGGCCAGCCCTTTTTGATCAGCGCCATAGCGGTGTCCTCGTCGAGTTGTGCGAGGTATTCGGTCACCACCGCACAGCGGTCCGGCCAGTCGCCGGGATATACGGCGCGAGCCCAGCCCTGCATGCGGCGGAGATTGTTGTTACTCAGTGTGGTTTTGGGTTCGGAACTCATAGTTATGTGAGGGCCATTGGCCGGTGAGGTGAAAGCGACTGGTACGTGCGGTTGTGCAGCAGTTTCGCTCCGCTTGGCGGAGCGCGATGCGCTGCGAGCTAGGCGGACGGCCGGTGCCCTTGGCGATACGGCGCCGGCCGTGCGCCGGGACAGGCGGCGCGAAGTCGACCGGCGTAAGCGTGGCCGGAATTGATGAAGACTGGTTGAGGGGAGCGCTTCATGAGACGCAGGGTTTGCCGCCCGTCAGACGTGAGGGAGTGCCATGAGCGAAGCGTGCGGCGCGGTGACATTCGCCAAGGCCTCTGTTTCTTCAGGTGAAAGGAGTGGTCTGGCCAGCGCGGTGGGCGCCTGGCATTTCACCGCTTTCTGGAGAAAGAGGTTGTTCGGCATCTGGAGCGTGCCGCAGTTCTCCGTTCGGAGAGTCGTGTCGACGGGATTCAGATCGACGACCTCACCGACGCGAGGATCGGCGACCACTTCGACGCGGTCGCCGACTTCGGACAGTCGAATGACCACGATCAGAATCGAGGCGAGCATCTGGCTCAGCATGCTCCACATCGCGACGAAGCTGATCGCCACCAAGCTCAATGCACCGACAACCGTCGACCATAGTCCTTGCAGGTCGATGCCGTGCGCCAGCAAGGCCACCACCGCGAGCGCTCCAATTATGAGCCAACGCGCGACGCCTTTCGGCGCCCGAAGTCGCCGGTGTACCAAGGCGGGTGCGATCACCCGCGTACGGCGCGGGAATAGGCGCCGTCACGCGGCGGACTTTGAGTTGCCGGATGCCGCCCGGCGTCGACCATTTGACGATGTCGCCGACGCGGCAGCCGATAAGCGCGGTGCCGATTGGAGTCAGGATCGAGATGCGATTGCGCTCGATATCGGCGTTTTCCGGCAACGTGATCGTGTGTTTCTCGATTTCGCTCGTACCGAGGTCTTCGGACTCGACCGTCGAGTTCATGGTGACGACGTCCGCTGGGAACGCGGCGGGGTCGATGACTGCGGCGCGGTCCAGTTCATTACGCAGGTTTGCGAGCGCCGTGCTGGCGTTCGAGTGAAGCGCCGTGGCGATCAGCAGTCGGAGCGTCGAATAGTCATCGCGTGAGATATAAATGGGAGTATGATTCATGATGATGATTTGGTTTTGGGTGTTCTTGGATGTGCAGCGTCCCGCGATGGTTGAGGAGCGCGCGTGGCCGCCGCGTGAAATGCGGAGTTAGGCGACTGCGGTGGCTTCCACGTCGTGGGGAACCGTGCCGAGCACCTCGACCGCGGGGGCTTCCTCGCGCGGTGCGCGGAAGCGGCGGGAAGTCAGATCGTTGGTGTGGACGAGAATGTGATTGGGAATCTCGGCCTCCGGCGCGTAGCCAGGGTTGAAGAAAAGCGTCCCGCCAAGGTGGTGGCGCCAGTGCACGGGATCGTGCACGTGTCCTGAAAACACGAGCCGCGGCGAGTAGCGTTTCACCGACGCGTTCAGATCCGGATCCCCGCCGTCACCGCCACTGGAACGGGTCGTGACCAACGTTTTGGTTGGACCGGCGTGCACGACCCAGATGTCGGCTTCGCCCCCCTTCGGCTCCTTGGCGCAACCGATGCTCAGGACGGAGGTGCCGTTCAGCTCCACGCGCTGGCCGTCGACCCACACGTTGGGATTCGCGATGTAGCGCAGCCAGCAGGCCGGCATCCAACTCTCGGTCTGGTCGTGCCATTCGAGATCGTGGTTGCCGCTCGCGATCGAAAGCGACCTCGGGTAGCGGCGGAGCCAATCGGAAATCCAGGCGATCTGTTGCCGGTGCGGAGTCGGGCTCGTGAGGTCGAGGAGGTCGCCTGACATGACCGTGAGGTCGTGCGCCGGCGCGCGATGGAGCAGCCAGTCGAACCAGCGTTTGTTGAAGTGGAAATCGGTGACGTGAAGGATGGTCATGGTAGTTACCCAGGGAATGCCCGACCTCCGCGCGCAGCAGCGCGCGCTGAAAGGCGGGCGGGTTTCGAAACGTGACCCGCTCGGACGCGGGCGGGATGAGGTTCGCGCGCACGCGTTCTAACGACGCGTCGCGGCAGGGAAGTCCGACTTTGTTAACCCGGGGCCGCGCCTAAGGTCTGGGCGCGTTTGCGCTGACCGTTAGCTCGCGGCGCCGGGCCGTTCCGGGCAGATATACAACGCAAGGCCCTCCGCCATGTGCAGGCGGACGCAGAGAATCAATTTCTGATGCGTGTTCGGGTTCACTGTAAGGGGACCTGTGGACTCGAAAAAATTATTGTCAAGCTTCACTGGTCGCCACTGGCGGAGGGAGCGCGTGATGAGTGATGAGGTCACTTCTTGGCGGCAAGAACGGCGATGATGGCGACGAGCAGCACGAACGCGAGGACACGAGCGGAGAAGAATCGCGTGCCGTCGTTTTCATTCGCCCGGTCCATCGTCGCGTTGTCCTCGGCGTTGCGCCGCGTGCGACGCAGGCGCGGAAAATAGGGCTGCCCGTCATCGCTGAGCGACGGATAGCGCCGACACGGAACCGCCGGCGGCGGACGCGCGTTCACCGCATGCATCCCGCGTTCGCGGCTGGAGCGGCTGTCGCCGGAACTCGTCCCAGCGGGGTGAGGAGCTTCGGAATCTCGATAAGCGGGTGGTTTCATGGTCCAACGTTAACACCGCCGCTCCGCGCCGAATACTGCGGGGGCGGTAACGTAGCCATGCGTGACGTGCATGGCTCTTATCCGTGGCGCCGCCATCTCTTTGATTATGACCACTGTCTATAATCCAAACACTGAATCGAGGCGGCTGGTCCGGGGCATCCGCCTCGCGCTCAACGAAGCGGCCAAGGCGTTCGTCGAAGCGAAGGCCGAGCGGTTGTTCGGGCACTAGCTGAGAATTCTCCGCATGCGCAACGACGTGGATCCCGGTGTTCGCAGCCGCAATCTGCAATGCGCGGCGAAGGGCCAGATCGAACTCGCTGGTCCCGATCTCGTCGCTTTGGGCACCACCGACCCCACGCCCGCGGCGAGTGCCTTCGCGCGGTCGAGCGGTCGAAAACGGCGTTGTTCAGGCTCATCACGGACGCGAGCACCCAGCACGCGCGCAACCTGTATTGGGGCATAAAGCCGCTCCGGGTGACGGCTAAGGCTGGGAACTTCGAAGGCTTGGTCGCGCTTGCGGATGCCGCGCTGCGCGACCGAGGCCTGCTTGCCCCAGGCGATCGCTTCGTTGTTGTCGGATGGCGTTAAGCCGGGTCAGGCGCGCGGCTCGAGTTTCCTGAAACTGCACCTCGTCCGCTGAGCGCGAAGGTCTATTTTGACGACCCTGTTGGCGCGAAGGGAGCGACCAGCTTCTCCCGAACTTGGTCCTCGTCCGGCGCATGGGCGAGCACGGTGACCTGATCCCAGCCCAGCAACTGGGTTTCACCCTTCGGAAGCACCACTTCATCTCCGCGAGTGATCAAGGTGATGATGGCCCCTTGGGGGAGCCGCAGATCGCGCAGTCGGGGGCCAGGTATGCCCTTCGGCCCGGGTAGATCGACGATCACCATGTCGTAGTCGCTTTTCGCCATCGTGATCATCTCGAGATTGAACAACGCTTTTGGCCGCGCCGGTTCCGCCAAACCCAGCCACTTCGCGACCAAGCCCAGTGTAGAGCCTTGAACGACGATCGACAGGATCACGGCGAAGAAGACGAGGTTGAAGACCTCATTGCCGAGCGCGAGCCCCGCCGCAGCCGGGTAGGTCGCGAGCACGATCGGGACGGCGCCACGGAGGCCGGCCCAAGCTGCGAAGAGTTTGTCGCGAACACCCAAGCCCATCCCTAGCGTCCCGATGAAAACCGCCGCGGGGCGCGCGACGAAGGTGAGCACAAGAAAGAGCAGCAAGCCCTGCAGCCACACGTCGGCGAACTGCCGGGGAAACACGAGCAGGCCCATCAGCACGAACATGCCGATGTTCACGATGGTCGATAGAGCCTCCGAGAAATTCTGGACGCCTTGTTTGTGCACAAACGAGCCGTTGCCCATCACAAAGCCGGCGGTGAAGACCGCGAGCATGCCGCTCGCCTGCGCCAACTCCGAAAGTCCATACGTGAGCATCACGACGCCGATGAACAAGACGTAGTAGTAGCCCCGGTCCTGCGGCGTCAGCCAGTTGAACAGCCGGATGATCACACGTCCTGCCGCGTAGCCCAGCAGTGGCCCGGCGCCGAACTTCCACAAGAACAGCAGTACGGTCGACAGTTTGAACGATTCACCCGACGCAAGGCTCGAGACGGCGACGGTCGTGAGCAGAATCGCCATCGGATCGTTAGCCGCACTTTCGATCTCCACCGTGGATGAAAGCTTCGGCGGCAGGGATTGGCGCCGCAGGATAGAGAAGATCGCCGCAGCGTCGGTCGATGAGATGATGACGGACAACAAAAGCGACACTTCCATCGACCAACCCAAGACCCACCGGAGCAGCGCGAACGTCGCGACTGCAGTCAGCAACACGCCCCATGTCGCGAGGCCACTGGCGGGAAGCGCGACGGCCCGGAAGTTGGCGCGCTTCGTCATAAACCCGCCGTGGAAGAGAATGAAAACCAGCGCGAGGTTGGCGCACTGGTTCGTGAGCACCATGTCGTCGAAATGCCAGAGATTCAGGACATCGCTGCCGCAGACGATGCCGGTGCCGAGCGCGACGAGAATCACGGGCACGCTCCAGCGTTCCAGCCAAACCGAGGCCATCACAACGGCCACCAGCAGGGCCGGAAGAATCAAATAGACAGTCAGCATCGAACGCGGGTGAAGATATGACGTCGCCGCGTGACTACCGCAACCACGGAGCGCGCTCAGGCGGTCCGCTTGCGTTCCTCCGTTGCGGCCCCCAGGATGAACCGACGTGAACCTCGACCTGCTGCGCTCCTTCTTCGTGATCGCCGAATTCGGCAGCATGAGTAAGGCCGCGGAGCAATTGCACGTTTCGCAGTCCACGCTCACGCGGCAGATGCAAACGCTCGAGACAGAGGTGGGCGGACAGTTGATGGAACGCGGCCACAGTGGAGTCGCCTTGACGGCCGCAGGACACGCGCTGCTCGAAGGCATGCGGCCGGTGGTCGCGAAAGCGGACATCGTGCTGGCCGATGCGCGCAAGCTGGCGCGCGGCCAAAGCGCCTCCGTACGGATCGGCTATATCACGTCCGCGGCGGGTCAATATCTCAATCCCGCGCTCGTGGCCTTCCGGCGTTCGCACCCGCAAACGAAGGTGCATCTGGTCGATCTCTCGCCGGGCGCGCAGATCGCCGCTCTCCGCCGGGGAGAGCTCGATATGGTCGTGCTGGGCAACATCAATGCCGCCATTCCGCGGGAGTTCTTCGTGCGGCGGATCGCGACGTTCCCGGTGCGCGTTGCGCTCCCGGAAACGCATCCGTTGGCCGGGTCCGACGAGGTGGAACTCACCGATCTGCGGAAAGAAATGTTCGTGGGCGCAAATGCGGACGACATTCCCGGCTTCAATAACTGGCTCGTTCAGTTCTGCCGCCGTGCCGGATTCCGGCCGAAGATCGTCGAGAATGCGGAAAGCATCACGCAGACGCTTTCCCTTCTGCTCGCGGAGAACGCGGTGGCGCTCCTGCCTGAGTTGGTTGAGCGCGTTCAAGTACCTGGAGTGACATTCCGGCCCCTCCGGGGCACGACGGCCAAATGGGATCTGCAAGTGGCGTGGCAACGCGGCAAGATCACGGAGCCCGTGCGGGAGCTGGTGAATCAGTTGACGAAAACTCGATAGCTGGCGGCGCCGTGCCGATCGTATCGAGGTCGATCTTGGGCGGCGCAACGCGTGGCGGTGTCCGTGCGTCCACCTCGGAAAGGAAGGCACCGGGCCAATCTGGCTTTGCATCCGCGTCGGCATTTCTCATCGTGCAAAGGTCGTTGCCAAGCGACGATCGTCGATCTCCACCCCGTGTCCTCATGGTTTTCCCGCGTCTCCGCTGGTGTTGTCATGTCCTCGCGTTCGCCGTCGTGGCGATGGCCGTGACGGTTCCGGCCCGCGCCTCGTGGCCGTTGTTTGCCCTCGATAACGGCGTCGGTCGCGGGTCGTGGTCCGCCGCGCAGCAAGCCGCCGTTCTCCAGGAACTCGGCTACGCCGGCATCAGTTACAACTACACGAACCCCCAAGACCTGGCCGTCTGGCGCCGAGAACTCGCGGCCCGCGATCTGGCGCTCTTCGGCCTCTACGTATCCGTGCGGTTGGAGCGGGAGCCGGTGATTCCACCAGGCCTGCCCGAGGCGATCGAGGGGCTGCGCGGTTCCGGCGCCGTCGTCTGGCTCGTTCTGCCCACGCCGTCCGCGCCTGGCGACTACGAGGAGCGTGCCCTCTCCGCACTCCGCACCGTGGCCGATCTCGCCGCACCGGCGGGTCTCCGGGTGGTGCTTTACCCTCACACGCGATCGTATCCGGCCACCGCCGACCAGGCCTTGCCGCTCGTCCTGCGCTCCGGCCGAGCCAACGTTGGCCTGACCGTCAACCTCGCCCATGAACTCGCCGCGGGCAATGGTCCGGCGTTGCCATCGATCCTTCGTCGGGTCGCGCCGGTCCTCGATCTTGTCACCCTCAACGGCGCCACGGACCGGCCGGCCGGCGGTTGGGAGCAACTCATCCAAGTGCTTGGCCGCGGTGACTACGACGTTGCTGCCCTGCTCGGGGTGCTGCGCGAGATCCGCTATACCGGGCCGGTGGGTCTCCAGTTCTACAACGTGAAAGGCGAGCCGCGGGCGTACCTTGCGGACGCGCGCGCGGCGTGGCAGGCCTTGCAGGCGGCACCTTGACGGCCGACCCTTTCCCATGACCTCCCGTTCCTCCCGTCGTTCGTTTCTGCGCTCCGGATTGGCCGCGATGCTGGCCTCGGCGGCGGCGCCTCAGATCCTCCCGTCGCGCCTGCTGGGTGCCCAGGCACCTTCCAAGCGTGTGAGCCTCGGTTTCATCGGTGTCGGATCCCAGGGGCACGATGTCAACCTGCGGTCCTTCCTGCAGCAGGACGACTGCGTGGCGCGAGTGGTCTGTGATGTCTTCGAGTCACGCGCCCGGCGCGCCAAGGCGACGGTCGATGCGCACTACGGCAACACCGATTGCGACACCGCGGTGGACTTCCGTGCCGTGCTGGCGCGGCCGGATATCGATGCGGTGGTCATCTCGACCCCGGACCACTGGCATGTACCGATGTCTCTCCTGGCTCTCGCAGCAGGCAAGCACGTCTTCTGCGAGAAACCGACGCTGACGATCGACGAAGGACGCGACCTGGCGAATGCCGTGCAGCGGTCAGGCCTGGTCTTTGCCACCGGGCTCGAGGACCGCGCTGTCATCCAGTACCATTTGCTCGCCGAGGCGGTGCGCAACGGCGCGATCGGCGAACTGCGGCATATTGAGGTGGGGCTGCCGGCCAAGCCGGTGTTTCCCCGCGAAGAACCGGCGCCGGTACCGGCCGACCTGAACTACGAACTGTGGCTCGGGCCGGCGCCCTTCCGTTCCTACACGCCGAATTTGACTGATGCCCAGGTTTGGCGGCAGATCCGCGATTTTTCCGGAGGCACGCTCACCGACTGGGGGGCCCATCTGGTCGATACGGCCCAGGTGGCGAACTATGCTGAGGACAGCGGACCGGTCGCGGTCGAAGGCCGGGGAGAGATTCCCCCCGACTCGGTCAATTCCGTGCCGCAGACCTACCAGCTGTCGTACCGTTACGCCAACGGGGTGACGATGAACGTGGCATCGACCGGCGTGGCGCTCCGGTTTGAGGGCACGCAGGGCTGGGTGGGCAACAAGGGCTGGGAAGGCCGCCTCGAAGGCAGCGATGTGAGTGTCTTCCGCCGCAAGTACGAGCCGGCGGCGAACAAATTGTGGCCGCGGCGTCCGCGCGAGCAGCGTGACTTCCTCGACAGTCTGCGCGACGGCACCCCGCCGATGTACACGGCCGAGGCGCTGCACCGGCTGAGCACGGCTCTGCACCTCGGGGTGATCGCGATGGAGCTCGGTCGGCCGCTGCAGTGGGATCCGGCAGCAGAGCGCTTCGTGAACGACGCCGGAGCCGAGGCCCTGCGCCGGCGTCCGGCTCGGACCGACTGGCAGCGGGCGTGAGCGTCCGTTGAGGCGGCCGGGATCGGGATTGAGCCGCGGCCGGATGTCCCTCCGAATGCGGCTGCCATGATCGAACTCGTCCACGTGCGCGTGCGCCGCGCCGACCTTCACACCCGCCTGCCGTTCAAGTACGGCATCGCCGTCCTCACCGAGACGCCGCACGCCTTCGTCGAGGTGGCGCTGCGGGTCGACGGCATCGAGGCGCGCGGCGTGGCCGCCGATCACCTGCCGCCGAAGTGGTTTACCAAGAACCCGACGCGGGCGGTGGCAGAGGAGATTGCGGAGCTGGTCGACGTGGTGACCACGGCCGGACGGCTCGCCTTCGGGGGACGCGGTGCGACCATCTTCGATCTGTGGCTGGAGGCCCATCACCGCATGGAGGCGACGCGGCGCGAACGTGGCTGGCCGCCGTTGCTCGCCCAGTTTGGCACGTCGCTGGTGGAGCGCGCCGCGATCGATGCCTTTTGCCGGGCCAAGGGCCTGACCTTTGCCGTGGCGCTCCGAACCGGTGCGCTCGGCCTGCGGCTTGGCGACATCCACCCGGAACTGGCGGGGCATGCGCCTGCGCAACTCCTGCCGGCGGCGCCGCTCGCCCGCGCCTCGGTGCGCCACACCGTCGGCCTCGCCGATCCGTTGCAGGCCGGCGACACGACAACCCCACTCGCGGACGGATTGCCTGAGACCCTGGAGGAAAACATCGCCGCCTACGGTCTGCGCCAGTTCAAGGTGAAGTTCACCGGGCCCCAGGACCTGCCGCGGCTGGAGCGGATTTTCGGGCTGATCGCGCCGGCGCTCGCCGCCCCCGGCGGCTGGCTCACGCTCGACGGCAACGAGAGTTTCACCGACGTCGGTGCGTTTCAGGCGATGTGGTCGGCGTTGCAGGCGCTGCCGGCGTGGGCGCGGGTGCGCGGCGCGCTCGGCTGCGTGGAGCAGCCCTTCCATCGCGCCGTGGCGCTGGAGCCGGCCACGACCGGCGCGCTGCTGGCGTGGCCGGAACGTCCGCCGCTCATCATCGACGAATCGGATGGCGAACTCGACAGCCTGCGCCGCGCGCTCGCGGGCGGCTACATCGGCACGAGTCACAAAAACTGCAAAGGGGTCTTCCATGGCGTGGCCAACGCCTGCCTGCTCGCGCTCCGGGCGGAACGAGAAGGCCGCCGCGGCCTTCAGACGGGCGAGGACCTCTCGAACATCGGCCCCGTCGCGCTCCAGCAGGATCTGGCCGTGCAGGCGGCGCTAGGCATCGCGAGTGTCGAACGCAACGGCCACCACTACTTCCGCGGCCTGTCGTTCCTGCCGGAGAACGTGCAGGTGCAGGTTGTCGCTGCGCATCCCGACTTGTACGCGCGCCATGCGCGTGGCTTCCCCGCGTTGCGCATCCGCGACGGCCAGCTCGACCTCGGCACGGTCAACGCGGCACCGTTTGGCGTCGGCTTCTGGCCGGAGCTGGACGCGTTTCC
>CAYZBG010000109.1:0-12965 GCA_964476565.1 uncultured Opitutus sp. | reverse complement strand
TTCTCCTGATTTTGGGTTAACGATCCGCCTTGTCCAATTTTTGGGGTCCACCTCACACCTGCTTGGACTTCGCGGTGTCTATCCCCACAAAAACCTCTCTCGAAACGGCCGTCGTTGCCATACTGGCAGGCGCCGTGCTCTTATCTGCGGCGCCAATAGCGCCGTTGTTATCGTTGTTGGTACTCATACACGGTGGCCGGGTGCTGCAGGCTTCGTTCCCAATCGCCCGGCCACCCCATGTCCTCTGACCAGCGATCAAGCGGCAAATATTGAACAAAAAACGGCGCTCACCGTCCAAGGGTATACCCCAATCCTTATGAATCGAGAAAATCTAGGTCGGGGGGTTGCGATCGTAGGGCTCCTTCTGGCAGCGCCCCAACTACACGCTGAGGCGAGACCAGTACCCCCCAATGCCGTAGATCGCGTTATTGCTGAGCGAGTGGCAAAGGAGTTCGATGGTAATCGCGCGCGTTACTTTGCGTGGTTGCGCGCCCAGGGTAAGACTCAAGGGGAGGATCGAGCTGAAGTGGCCGCACGGATTGTAGAGCAGACGAAACGCGCGGAGGCATCAAAGAGCCAGGTTGATAGGAAGTGACCGTCCGCTAGTCAGTAAGCAGCGCGGAATTCGTCGAAAACTTCGCCACAGCACAACGCGGGCATCCGTGCGTTCCTAACCAATTCCCCCCAAACCGAAATCCCATCCCGCCCCGCGCTGCGTCGTTGGCGAGATTACTTTGGGCAAACCCTCTCACCTGGAACGCGCGCCCTCGTTGTTGATCGCGGCCCCCCCCCCTCATGAAACTGCTGCTACTCAGCGTTGCGATTCTGAGTCTGTCCCTTCGAGCGGACGTACTGCGGCCGCAGACGATGCGCGAAAAGCTGCGCGCCAAGATCATCGAGTCCCTGCCCCCGCCTCAGCCCGCAATGCCACCGGAGGAGAAAAAGGAGAGCGAAAGCGCAGTGGTCGTGATGAAGCCGATGGTCGTTTCCGAGTCCAATCGTGCCCGGCAGGCTGAACTTATGATCGCTCATGAGAAACAAAAGAAAGAGGATCAGCGTTTCTCCACCACCAAGGGCGGCACCCTCTTCAGCAACGACCGTATTGAAGTCGGCGGCTGGTGGCAGGAAGACCAAGGCTGGAGCTTTCTAAATCTAAAGTGGTGATGCCGAACCACCCGCCAGAGCACAACACGGGGAGCCGTCCGCGCTTTGATCGATCCGCCCGCTTCCGCCACTCCGTCCACGCCCGCCCCGCGTGGCTGACCGGAATTCATTCGGCGAAGACTACGGCTCATGGCTTCCCGTTCGTTGTCAGAACGACTCAAACCAAGGAAATTCTATGCACCTCGTATCGGTCGGAGTATGCTTCGTAACGACCGTTTTCCCGGCCGTGTTGCTTGGCGCGGAGATACAGCCGCCGTATTTCGGAAAGGCGCGTGCCGTTGCCGCAGACAAATCGTTGCTCGTCGACCCGCCACCCGAGGTACGAACGTTGCGGGCGTCGCGCAGCGGGGTATTTGAGGTTCCACCCGAGCTTCGCGTTTGGGATTTCCACAGCAGTCGGATTGATGCCGGTCCGCTGCTTCTCCGGCCCACGCGAACACCGCCTACGAACGAGCCCAGCCAGCCGGCACAGCCTAACGCGGGGAGCGGTCGATCGTCGACCGGTTCACCCGGTTTCGAAACCCCGTCCGCCCCCGCCAAGCGTGGCTGACCGTGACACGTAAGGTAGAAGAGTCCCATACTCATCCAAAATGAGTTTAGGTCAGCCGTCTGGCTTCGCGGCCCTGAAAATCCTGCGTTCCGAGGATTGCGTCGATGAGCGCGCATCGGAGCTCTTGTTCTGAACGCCGACCGATGCTCGCCCTGAGAAGGTGGGACAGTATCGTCAGGTTTCTAGGCTAGTACCGAAATCTGACCTGCGTCGCCCGCCGATCGTTCGATTCGCGGAGTTCTAGGTAAAGGCGGTGGTCAGCGAAGAAAACACCGAGTTGTTTCAACGTCATCGGCTTTCCGGAGGACACTTACGAGTACGATGAGACTACAGCCCAATCCGGTCTCCATGGCCGACTGACATAAGGTCAGTCGGCCATAGTGCCAAAACAGGCACACGCAAAACTCTGCCAGAAGACTTGAGGAAAATGACGATCAAAACTAGGGAAAAGCAGCCGTGGATCATTGTACTCATTGCGGTCGTGATCGCATTAGTCCTATTTTTCTTATCGAAAGGAAATAGAGCACGGGCGGTTAGTCCGGTGGTGGTGACGGATGAATGGAAACCTGCTCCCATTCTATCAATAACAGCTTTACCTGAACACACGTGGTCGCGAATTCCTAGGGTAATTATCTATATTCGGTATGAATATGAAGTAGATGGAGAAAAGTACTCGGCAACTAGGTATGATCCTTCCGGCGAAGTGCGGCGATTTAGCTCATGGAATAAGGAGGCAATTGAATTTACATGGCAGATAAAACAGCAACAAGTCGCCTGGTATAATCCCAAAGATCCGAGCATGTCTGTTTTGATGCGAGACCGTTTAGATAACCCGGGAAGATGAGAGGCCAAAGTTATGCCGGAAGTGGACTGGGTTAGGGGCTTCTCCCGTTCGTCTTTGGCGCCGTGATCCGAATATGCACATGAGGCGACGGGGGTTGTTCGCAAACCGGTAAAGCTTTTGATTCTTCACCATTTAGCTCAGGACTGCCATCGACCGGTCTTAGGCGAACGAGGCGACTTCCTGGGAGCGCCGGGCGGAAGCTCGGCGTTCGGCGAAGAAGGGCCGAGCTGGGGCTCGGCGTTCCCGGGGGGAGCGTCCGGATCGCTACGCCGCGTTGCGGTACGCCGGTGCCACGGTCCGCGCCGTCGGATCTCGTCCCCCTACCCCTTCGGGAGACTTTCGCCGGCACGATCGTCCTGCACCAACCACGCGCGGAGGGGCCCGTGCGTCCACCTTGGGCTCAGTCGTCCGCGTGAGACGAACTACCCTCCGGTGGCGAGGTCACACGGCAGGCGCATGCCGGGATCGCCGTCTTGAACGAAGGCTCGCGTCAGCTCCGGGTCTCGCATCGGCTCTCCCACCCCATGGCGAAGAAAATTCTCATCATCACCGACGACGCGGGCGAATCGCTCGAGATCTACTACGCAAAACAGCGTTTCCTCGAAGCCGGATACGTTCCGGTCATCGCCTCGCTGCAGAAGAAACTGCTGAACGGAGTCATCCACGACTTCGAACCCGGCTGGAACACGTACGTCGAGCGGCCCGGCTACCGGATCCAGAGCGATGTCACCTTCGCCCGCGCCCGGGCGAAGGACTACGCCGCGGTGGTCCTGATCGGCGGTCGTGCGCCGGAGTTCCTTCGCCACGAGCCAGCGGTGATCCGGCTCGTTCAGGACTTCGACCGCCAGCAGAAGTGGATCTTCTCCGTCTGCCATGGAATTCAGATCCTCATCGCGGCCGGCCTGGCCCGGGGCCGGAAACTCACGTGCTATTGCAATGTTCGTCTCGAGGTTGAGCTCGCCGGCGGTACCTGGATCGATCGCGAGAGCGTGATCGACGGCCGTATCGTCTCCGCCCAGACGTGGCAGAGCCACCCGGAGTTCTACCGCGACGTGATGGCCTGTCTGGCCAAGGGTTGAACCGGATCCCGCGGGGCCAAACCGCGGACGGCTGCGGTTCGGCGCGAATCGGGTACAGTCCCGGTCAGCGCCGGCCCAGCGACTGCATCCCGGCCTTGAGGTAACCCATCGCAAACGCCATCCCGGCGTGCCAGGGGGCGGCGCAGCTCATCTGCGGCGCATGGTCCGGGATGATGACGCCCTCAAAGCCGTTGCGCTGGAGAATCGCGAGAACGCGGAGGACATCGACCTCACCGTCGTCGATGAAGGTCTCCTTGTAGTGCGGCACCTTGTCGCGCACGTTGCGCAGGTGCACGTAGCCAATGCGGTGCTGGCGGCTGTACTGGTCCACCACCGCATAGATGTCGCCCTCCGTCATCTCCGCGAGCGACCCGACGCAAAACTCGAGCTGGTTGGCCGGACTCGGATTCAGGTCGATCACCTTCTGGTAGAGATGCGGCTGATACACCAGGCGCGGCTGACCGCGGATGGTCGGCATCGGCGGGTCGTCCGGATGGAGCGCGAGCCGGACACCGGCCTGCTCCGCCACCGGTAGGATCTCCGCGAGGAAACGTTCGAGCCGGGACCACAGCTGCTCCGGCGTCGCCGGTGGAATGAGGCCCGTGGCCCGAGTGGGCGCGGTCGGATCGACCACCATGTTCCAGACCAAGCCGTTGGGCATCGGCAGGTCGTACGGACCTTCCATGCCGACGGACGGCGCGCCGCCGCGGGCATAGTGGCCCTTGGTCCGGCCCGCGACGCCGGCGATGGAGAAGTTGTACCCCAAGATCGGAATCCCCGCCTCGCCCATGCGGCGCACGATGGTCTTCACGTTCTCCACGTGCTGCGCGCGCCTCGGGCCATCGAGCAGGATGTCGCCCCAGTGGGCCGGATCGAGGTTCTCGATCGCCTCCAGCACGAGCCCGGCGTCCTCGACCGAACGCCGCAACGTCGTCAGGTCCTCCCGCGTCCAGAGCCGGTCGGGATCGCCGGCCAGGCCCCAGCCCCAGTCGGTGCCCAGCGGTTGATCGTCCGAGGCCGAATGACCGGCGCCGCCACGGAAGTAATCCACGAGGTGCGCCACGATGTGGGTCGCTCCCGCCTGCTTCGCGAACGCGAAGTTCTCCGGCGTCAGCATGTGCTTGTAGAGCCCAAGGCCGAGTTTCATGCCACGAACCTCATCAGGATTGCTGGGATCACGAGCGTAAACACGTCGGCGTGGCCCCGTGTCCTTTTCGCGCCGGCCGGCCGCGGGGTCATGGCAACCGGATCGGCACCACCGTGCGCGGCTCACCGGCCTTCAGGCTGAAGCGCGCCTCGGTACGCCGTCCTTCATGTTCGACCGTGACCACGTAGTCGCCGTGATGGCCGCGTCCGCCCACCTTGCCGGTGGAGCCCACCGCACCCTGCAGGCGTGTGCGCCACTGTTTGAGCACGAGGTCGCGGTACGCGACTGCACTGGGCTTTTCCGACCAGTCCTGACGAAACAGCGCCGCGCGTGGACGCCAGTGACGACCGGCCCAGAAGCCCCAATGCTGCACGCCCACGACTGACGGATGACTGTAGGCGAGAATGAGGAAGTCGCGCGTGTAATCCGCCTGCAACGACTCGTCGTCCGTATCGATGTCGAACTCCGTGATGCGAATCGGCAGCCCGAGGCTCGCGTAGGCATCGAGCGTGGCGAGCACCCGCTCGGGCGGATTGGGCTGCCCGCCGATGTGCCCCTGCACGCCAAGTCCCGTCAGCGGCGCACCCTTGTCGAGGAGGAACTTGGCGGTCCGGAAGAAGTGCTCGCAGTGGCCCTTGTCCGCCACGAGGTCATGGTTGGCGTAATCGTTGAGGTAGAGTTCACCTTCGGGAAAGCCGGCGCGCGCCGCCTTGAACCACTCGACCATGATGTCGGCGCCGAAGAGCCCCATGAGATCGTGATTATCGTAGGGCTCGTTCAACACGTCCCATTCGTCGATCAGACCCGACGTCGCCCCGAGAATGTCTTTGAAGTGGGCCAGCACCCGTTCCGGGATCTGCTTCTGCTTCTTGTCCCGATAGAGTTTGCCGATGCTCGGCGGCAGGTTGCGCCATCCGGGCCAGATCAGCACGTGCCCGCGCACCGGCATGCCCCGCTCCTTGAGCCAGCGCAGGCCCGCCAGCGTGCGCTCCTTCGGAAAGGGCTGGTTCCATTCACCCGCCCAGGCCGGCCACTTGAGATCGTTCTCCGGACTGGCCGCATTGAACCAGGTGGTGAGGACCTCGCGGTAACGTTGGTTGTCCGGCGAATCCTCGACCAACCGTTGCAAGGCCACCGCCGTGCCGAACTCGAAGGCGTTGCGCACCTGCTCCACGCGCACCGTCGCGCCGCGCGGCGCTTGGCCGTCCGCACCCGTGATCTCGATCAGAAAGTCCGACATGCGCACCTGCGCAATCCGCGCCAGCGCCGCCTGACGCCAGGGAGCGTCGGCCTCGCGCCCGGCGTAGGTAAAGCGGGTTTTCGGCAGGTCCTGCATCGCCACCTTCTGGCCGTAGTGCACCACCTCGACACCGCCGACTTCGATTGTCTGGCGCTTGAAACCGAATCCGAGCGCGATCTCCGCCTCGCCCGGCCCGTGATCGCGGGCGAAGGCAAACGGAAGCAGGTACTCCTGCCACTCGCGCCCCACCGACAGCGTCGTGTCGAGGCTCTTGTCGTAGTCCGGCGAGGCCTTCTGCACCGCCACCCGCATGAGGCCCTGCCCGGTTTCATCGGCCGCCACCGGGGAGCGCGCGAAGAGCCGCACCAGGGCAACGTCGCCGCGCCGCACCGCGCCCTTGAACGAGGTGCGGACTTCCGCCGCCCAGGCCGGACTCAGGTCGCGCTTGGTCTCGACCCGCCAGGCCCGCGTGAAGCCAGGGCCTTGCGTCTCGAAGGGCGCGAATCCGATCGCATCCGCCGCCTGCGTGGTCAGGCGAAACGTGACCGTGGCCGGCGGGTCCAGCAGGGCATCTCCACCGCCCGGCAACGAGGATTGCGCCCGAAGTACAGACGCCAGAACGCAGGCTAGGCAGACGAAGACACGAATCGCGGCGAGGGGCATGTCGACAGGGGGTTGAGCCCGCCCGCGCCTACGAGTGCGGTGAGCGAGCGGAGAGTGACCGTCCTCTGGCCGTCCCGCAAAAGCACCCCCGGTCTAATTATTGCATTGGTCGGGTCTGGGGAGTGCGAGCGCCCCGCGTGGCCGAGAAATCACGCTCGGTCAAGGCGGCCGAGGCGCAGGCGGGCCAGAGGCCCGTGCCGCCTCGGGCAACGCCAGCCCAGCGCGGTTTCCCGGCCACCCGAAGGGCTGGAGCGGAGCAGCGATCGGGCGGCGTTGGGCGCGAGGGGCAGGGCCTTCAGGCCCAGCTCCCTCACCCCCGCCTTGCCCGCTCCAGGCTGCGCTCTCAGCGCTGGGCTCTCCCACTACCCAGACACGACCTAAAAACGCGATTGGCGAAAACTGCATTTCCGATTCCATTCCTCGCAACGCTTGCCCTCTCCCGTGTCCTCGTCACCCGTCCGGCGCTCGCCCCTGCGTCGTCGTCTCCACCTTTCCTTCGCGTCGGTCTGCGCCGCCCTCGCTCTCTCCGGTTGCGGCCCGGAGGAGCGTTCCGCCCCGGTCGTCAGCGGACCGGCCGAAGAACTCGGACGCTTCCTGCCCGTCACGATCGGTGCCGCGCCGGACCAGCCGCCGTGGATCGCGCACCTCATCACCGTCGACCTCGACCGCGACGGCCGGCTCGACGTGGTCTTCTGCGAGGCGCGGGAGAATGCCGTGGTCTGGCTGCGCCAGCAGTCGCCCGGGATTTTCGTCGAAACGCGACTCGCCGAGAAGATGAGTGCACCCGTGCATGTTCAGGCCGCCGACATGGACGGTGACGGCGATCTTGATCTTGTGGTCGGGGCCATGGGCGTGGTTTTTCCCAACAACGACCGGATCGGCACCGTGTTTGTCCTCGAGAACGACGGACAGCAGCGTTTCACGCCCCGCGCCGTGCTGGAGAACACCACGCGGGTGACTGACGTGCGTCCGGCCGACCTCAACGGCGACGGCCGGCTCGACCTCGTGTTGGGACAATTTGGATACGACCAGGGCGAGATCAGCTGGCTCGAACGCACCGGCCCGTGGACCTTCCGCCGCCACGTGCTGCTCGAGTTGTCCGGCGCGATCAATGTGGGCGTGGCCGATTTCAACGGTGATGGCCGGCCCGACGTCGCCGCCCTCATCTCGCAGCAATGGGAAGAGGTGCACCTGTTGCTCAACGATGGCGGAGGTCGGTTCAAGCCGTCGCGCATCTGGGGCTCGACCAATGAGGATTACGGCAGCAGCGGCCTCGTGGTCTGCGATCTCAACGGTGACGGCCGGCCCGACCTGCTGCACTCCAACGGCGACGGCTTCGGTCCCGCTGCCACGCCGGGCCCCCGGCCCTGGCACGGCGTGCAATGGCAGGAGAATCTCGGCGGCGGACGTTTTCGCCACCACCGCATCGGCAATCTGCCGGGAGCCTACAGCCCGATCGCTGTCGATGTGGATCGCGACGGAGCGATGGACGTCGTCGCCGTCGCGGCCTACGCGGATTGGAACAACGCCAACCGTCGCGTCGTATCGCTCATGTGGTTTCGCAACGACGGCAAGCAGACGTTCGAGCCGCGAGTGCTCGCCCGTCAGCCCAAGGATCTCATCACGCTCGCCGCCGGCGATTTCGATGGCACCGGCCGGGTGTCCCTCGTGACCGGCGGCTTCTACATTTACCCGCCCTACGACGCCCTCAGCCGCGTCACCCTGTGGCAGCCGACCGCCCCATGAGCCGCACGGTCCGTCTTGGCCTCGCCCTCGGCGCCGTGCTGCTTGCGGGCGCCCTCGCGTTCTGGGCTTATCGCGCGAACCACGAGCGGAACGTCGTTGCCGCCGCCCTGCCCGTTCCGCCGGACCTGACGGACGCCGTTCCCGTGTTCCGCGAGGCCGTGCTCGATGCCGACCGGCGCGCCCGCACGCTTGGTCGCGCCGCCGGCGGGCTGAAGGACCTCGCCGCGCTGTATCACGCTAACGGACGATACGCCGAGGCGCTCGCCTGTTACGAGGGGCTGCAACGTCTTGAGCCCATGGAACCGCGCTGGTTTCACCTGCCCGCCACGCTTGCCGCCGGCTACGGTCAGGCCGACACGGCGATCGGCTGGTGGGAACGCACACTCAAGCTCGCACCCGACTACCTCCCGGCCCGGTTGCGGCTGGGCGACAGCCTGCTCAAGGCCAGTCGCGGGGCCGAAGCCGCCGCCGTGTACGCGGCGGCCCTCCGTACGCAGCCGGATGAGCCCTATGCCCTGCACGGTCTCGCCCGGCTCGATCTCGAGGCCGGACGGTTCGACGAAGCGCGGCGCCGGCTCGAAACCGTCGTAGCGAAGACCAACGGCCAGCTCGGCTACGACCTGATCGTCACGCTCTACGAACGCCTGGGCGAAACGGCGCGCGCGACCGCCCTGCGCGCCGCGGCCAAGGCCTCCGGGGCCCATCGCGATCCGCCCGACCCGTGGGCCGATGCCCTCCTCGCCGTGTGCTACGACCCGTTCCGTCTTGCCCTCTCCGCCGGCGCCATCGCCCGTGAGGGACGGCCGGGCGAAGCCATGGGCCTGCTCCGGCAGGCGATCGAACTGGCCCCCAACGATGTCTCCGTGCGTTTCCAGCTCGCCCTGCTCGCCCGCGACCAGAACGACATCGCCACGGCACGCGAGCAGCTGCACCAGTGCACCGCCCTCGCCCCCGATTTTGCCGACGGCTGGTATCACCTGAGTGTCCTGCAGCACGGCGTCGGCGAACGCGCCTCCGCCGAACGCACCCTCGCCGAGGGCCTGCGCCGCTGCCCCCAGTCGCCCGGACTCCACCTGCTCAATGCGCAGCGGCTGCGCGATGCCAATCGTATCGGCGAAGCCATTACGGCCTTCCAGACCTCCATCCGGCTCCGGCCCAACGAACCGGAGGCTTACCTCGAACTGGGCAACGTGCTCATCCGGCTCGGCCGCGAGGCGGAGGCCGTGCGTCACTACCGCACCGCCTGGGAAGTCGAGCCCGGCAATCCGGCCGCGCTCAGCCTGCTGACCTTTCACGCCATCACCACCGGCGACCGGGCCGAGGCGCAGCGCTGGATGGCGCAGGTAGCGTTGCAGCCGCGCCTGCCCAAGCCCCAGGCCGACGCCCTCCGCGCCGCCTTCCGCGAGAAGTTCGGCGCCGCCCCCTGACCGGACGGCAGAGGTTACCAGGCGGGACGTCCTTCGGTGACGCCCGGCCAATCATCCGTCCGGAAGGGCGCCGCGGGTAGACCCGCCCCGTTGAACAGCGTCGCGAGCGGATTGGCCTGCCAGGCATAGCGCACCGCGACCGGCTCGGGAACCTCCGGCGAGGAGACAATCACGGAGTCGCCGTCGATCCGCGCGTCTGCCCACACCCAGCGGCGGTCCGCCCCGGCCACGGCAAACTCGCCCAGGCGCTCGCCGCGCACGACCAAACCGCCCTGCGCATGATCGAACTGGACCCGGATCGCCGCGCCTTCGCGTCGCATCGTCCGATACACCGGACCCTGCGCAATGACCTCCCGCCCATAATGCCCGGCCAGCGCGAGCAAGGCGAGGCGCTCCCCGACCGGCTGCTTGTCCCGCGGGTGGATGTCGTTGGCATCACCGGTGTCGATCGTGATCGCGAGGCCGGTGTTCGCCACGGTGCGCGCCGTGATCGCCTGTGCTTCGCGCAACTCCGCCCAGTCGTCCGTACCGGGCTGAGCCTTGCGGGCCTGGAACGCCGGCAGACTTACGAGGTAGAAGGGAAAGTCGCCCTGACGGAACACGCGGCGCCAGTCGGCGATCAAGCCCGGGAGCAAGGTGCGATACTGGTGGGCCCGGCTCGCGTTGGCCTCGCCCTGATACCACAGGGCCCCGGCGATCGCGAGCGGCGCCACGGGTGCGATCATGCCCTGGTAGAGCACGGACGGCATCGTGGGATAGTTCTCGTAGCCCAGCGGCAGCGGAAAAGGTGGCGCGGCGTTGACGCTCACCTTCGCCTTCCATTCGCCAGCCAGCGGAATCACCGTGCCGTCGCCGAGCGTGAGCGTGAGCGTTTCCGCCGGACTCTCGAACGCGCCCTTCGATTTCACCTTCAGGATGCGCAACGCGAGTTGGTTGCGGCCCGGGCGCAGGACCTCGGCGGGAACCCGATAGCGTCGGGGATTCTCCACCCATGAACTCGCACCCACCCAGCGACCATTGACGAAGGACGTGTCCATCTTCTCCACCACGCCGAGCGAGAGCGTGGCATCGCCGGCTGGCAGCGGCGTGGGCAGCTCGATGTCGCGGCGCAGCCAGACGACCGCCGGCACGTTCTCCAAGCCGAGCTTGGCAAAGGCGCCCATCAGCGGCACGCGCGTCCAGTCGGCGTCATCGAGCTCAGTCGCGGACCACGGCGTGCCACGCAGGCCCGCATCGTGATCGTCGTACCAGTGCATGATGTAGTTCCCGTAGGCCTGCACGCCGGCGTCGCGCAGACGGGCAATCTCCGCGAGGGGCGCGGAAAAGTCACCGCGCGCGGCCAGCGTTTCGGGCGCCATCCAGGATTCGACCGGCGTGCCGCCGAGACAGTCCTCGATCAACCCGATCGGCACACCGGTCTCGGCGAACACCTTGCGGGCAAAATAAAACGCCACCGCGGAGAATCCGCCGTCGGCCGCGATGCTCTGCGGCGTGCAGACCTGCCAGGTGCCTTCCACCGTATCCGCCGGAGCATACGCGGACTTGGGTGTGACCGCGAACAGACGGATGCCCGGCAGGTTTGCGGAAGCGATCGCTGCCTCGGCTCCGTCCGTCGCCGGCAGGCCCCAGCGCATGTTGGACTGACCGCCACAGAGCCAGACGTCGCCAACGATCACGTTGCGCAGCACCACCCGTTGCGGGCCGGTGATGACCACCTCGCAGGTTTCGCCCACCCCCGGCGGATCGACCCGGACCTCCCAGCGGCCCTGCGCATCGGCCACGCCCTCGCCAGACCGTCCGGCGATCTCCACGCGCACCCGTTCGCCAGGGCGAGTCCACCCCCAGAAGGTGTTGGGCTTGCCCCGTTGCAGCACCATGTGATCGCCGAAGATCGGACTCAGGAAGGGCCGCGTCTCCGCCGCCTGACCGGCCGAAACCAAGAGCAAACACAGCGCACAAAGCAGCAAAGCGGGCACACGCATTGGGGGGAAAGGGTTGCCTCGAGTGAAGCCGCCACCCCGCCCACAACAACGGACCCTTCAGTCTAACGCTAGGACGGCGGGCAAAGGCATTGTGCTAGTTGAAGATGAACGTTGAAGTTTAAGGAGCGGCCAGCGGCCGCCGAACCGCCGCGTGGGGACACGCGGCCTACAGCAGAGGCATTGCTGTCGGCCCGGTCTCCCGACCGGGCATTCTGGATCCTCTTGTGCCTCTTCGTGGCTATACGCCGTTCTCCGCGCTAATCCCAAGGCCCGAGAACGAGAACGATCTTCCGCTCCTGCCTCCGGCCCGGTGTCTCCTGTTTCCTGTCTCCCGTCTCCTGCCTCCTTTCTCCTGTTCCCTGTCTCCTGCCTACTCATGGCGCTGACACCGTCACCACCGGAGCGGCGGCGACGCAACGGGCTCGGGCGTCGTGCGCCCGTCCGGTCGGCGCTCGCCGCAACGCCGCGTGGGGACACGCGGCCTACAGAACAGGCATTGCTGTAGGCCCGGCCTCCTGACCGGGCGGGTTTGGCTCTTCGAACCGCAGCTCGCCCGCGTAAGGCCAGTCGACCGATGATGTCACCAATCCGCCCCGCACGGGGTTCTCCAACACGTAGCTCCACTTCTCGGACTCACTTTCCCCGCTTCGCAGCACGTGATCGAAGAATCCTGGCTGCCACCGAAATCGGCGTTGGGCCGTGACGAACTTCAGCGCCTTGATCCAGGCGCCGAGGGCCACTTGCTCGGTCGTGACCGCAAGTAGATGCACATGGTCCGGCATCACGACGTACCGCAACGTGTGCCATCCATAGTGTGCGGGACTCGCCACCAGGAATTTCCGTAGGCGGCCGTGGTAGTCGTCGTTGGCCAGAACCTGCACCCGATCCGCCGTGCAAAGCGTGAGGAAGTATCGCGGGAAAGGATGCCCTGCCCATACCTCTCCAAGCCTCCGAAGGCGACGAGGATGATGTGCATTCAAACCCACACCTCGAATCATGGAATCAGGCTTGGACACCGAGACAGCCTTATCGACTTACCCGCTCAATCCAACACCGATCCTGCCCACGTTAAGCGCGCGAGGATCGATCTCCGGTCCGACATGCGCCCGCCGAACCGCCGCGT
>CAYZBG010000108.1:3980-12996 GCA_964476565.1 uncultured Opitutus sp. | reverse complement strand
CCTACGGTGTCACTTCGATCGGGCCGGATTCGAAATCGGACTCGTTCACCCAGCCGGCCCGCGGACGTTCGCCGCGCAGGTAACGTTCGTAGAACTGCCGCGAATCGGGTGCCGAGATCGGATAGCGGTCGAACTCGTCGCCGCGGCCGGCCATGCGCGGATCGCCCTGAGCGGTCAGGCGTGCCGTCATTTCATCGTACAGACGCGTGCGGAGGGCGGCGTAGTCCGGATCGGCGGCCAGATTGCGGACGTTGTCGGGGTCCCGGTTGAGGTCGTAGAGTTCCTCGGCAGGGAAGGGTGCGAAGTTGAGGCGCCAGAAGGTGTCGCTGCGGTCCTGCCGTCCGCGTTCGAGAATCAGGGTCTTGGTCGGGCTGCCGTCGGTGTCGAGGTAGCCGGTTTCGGGATTGCCCGCCGGCCAGCGCGACGGCTCGTAGTTCCGCAGGTAGAGGTAGCCATCGCGCACGATACCACGGATCGGGTAGCCGGCGTCGCCGGGCCGTCCGGCATCCGTGCGCTCCTTGCCGATCAGGACATGATCGCGGTCGGCGACGACGCGGCCGGCGCGGTCGCTGGCAAAGATTTCCCGCCAGCTGCGACCGGTGATTGGGGCGAGGCCAGAGGCGGCGGACGGGATGCCGGCGACATCGAGCACGGTCGGTGCCAGATCGGTGAAGTCGACAAAGTCATCGATGACTCGTCCGGACGTGCGAATGCCGGCGGGCCAGCGCACGGCGAGCGGCACGCGGTTGGAAGCCTCGTAGGCGAAGCCCTTCACGCGGGGAAACGGCATGCCGTGGTCCGAGGTGACAATGACGAGGGTGTTGTCCAGCTGGCCCCGGCGTTCGAGCTCGGCGAGCATGCGCCCGAGATGGCGGTCGGCGTGTTCGACTTCGAAGGCGTAGTCGAGCATGTCGTGGCGGACAGTGTCATGGTCAGGCCAATACGCCGGCACGCGGTCGAGGGAATCGAGGCGTTTGCCGCCCTTGCTGACTCCGGCGCGGAACTCGTAGGCCCGGTGCGGTTCGAGGGCGCCGTACCAGAAGCACCAGGGCTGGCCGGCTGGCACGGCATCGAGAAACGCCGCGAAGTTACCGGCGTAGTCGAGGTTCGACATGGCGCGGGCGGGAGGCTCCGCCTTGCGCTCGGTGTAGGCCGGACCGATCAGGGTGCGGGGCGAGCCGTCGGCGTGAAGTGCGACGCCCGGCGCCCAGCCCTTGCCCGTCATACCGACGGTCCAGCCATGCTCGCGCAGGGCCTCGGGCCAGGTCTTGAAGTCGGTGGGGAAGTAGGCGAGGTGATTGCCCGCCGCGCCGAGTTGCCACAGGTGGCGGCCGGTGAGCACGATGGCACGGGACGGCCCGCATTTCGCCATCGGCGTGTAGGCGCGGGTGAAAAGCAGACCCTCCGCGGCGACGCGGTCGAAGGCGGGGGTTTGCACCCAGCGGGTGCCATAGGCGCCGGCGTGGGGCCCCCAGTCGTCGGCGATGGCGAAAAGGATGTTCGGACGCGACGCGGGCTCGGCAGCAAAGGCCGCGGCGGCACCGAGCAGCAGGGACAGGAGGCAACGCAGGAATCGGGGCATGCCGGTGG
Source organism: uncultured Opitutus sp. (assembly GCA_964476565.1). Lineage (GTDB taxonomy): Bacteria > Verrucomicrobiota > Verrucomicrobiia > Opitutales > Opitutaceae > CAMAXB01. The sequence continues at coordinate 11,406 of CAYZBG010000108.1, read as the reverse complement.
TGTGCCAAGACGGAACGCCGTCGGCCACTGAAAACGATGGCGAGCGGGTTGATCAGGTAAAACGCTTCATCTCACCTGACCACGCGGGCGAGCTGCCTAAAGGTCGTAGTGACAGGCCACCTGGTGGTCGGGGCGGGCAGGATCCGGCTGACGCAGGACAGGTTTCTCCGCCCGGCATCGGTCGGTGGCATGCGGACACCGCGGATGGAACGGACAGCCGGACGGCGGCGAGATCGGCGAGGGCACGTCGCCCTGCAGCACGATGCGCTGGCTGCGACGCCCCGGTTCCGCGACCGGGATTGCGGAGATGAGCGCGCGGGTGTACGGGTGGGCGGCTTGGCGGTACAGCCGGTCGGCATCGGCAGTTTCCACGATGTGACCGAGGTACATCACGGCGATCCGGTCCGACACGTGTTTCACCACTGCGAGGTCGTGGGCGATGAAGAGGTACGACAGCCGCAGTTCGCGCTGCAGGTCGAGCAGCAGGTTGAGCACCTGGGCCTGGACCGACACGTCGAGGGCTGAGACCGGCTCATCGCAGATGATCAACTTGGGATTGAGCGCGAGGGCGCGGGCGATGCCGATGCGCTGCCGCTGTCCGCCGGAGAATTCGAAGGGAAAACGATCCGCTGCGGCGGCGGGCAGGCCGACCCGCTCGAGCAGGGCGGCCACCCGGCGCGTGCGCTCGGCCGCGTCGCCGATGCGATGAATGATGAACGGCTCGGTCAGGATCTCGCCGACGGAATGGCGGCTGTTGAGGGATTCCGCCGGGTCCTGGAAGATCATCTGAATCTCGCGCCGGTGCGGAATCAGCTGGCGGCGGGAGAGCGGCGCGAGATCGGTGCCCTCGAAGCGGATTTCGCCCGCGGTCGGCCGGTGCAGGCGCACGATGCATTTGCCCAGGGTGGATTTGCCGCAGCCGGATTCACCCACCAGCCCGAGGGTCTCGCCGGAGCGGAGCGATAGGGAGACGCCGTCGACCGCACGACACCATGCCCGGGCGCGCAGCCACAGCCCCGAGCGCACAGGGAAGTGCATACGGACGTCACGGAGCGCGAGCAGGGGCTGGGCCGGGTTCGACATGGCGGATCAGGCGGACGGTGAACCCGCGGCGACCTCGCGCCAACGGTGGCAGGCCACGTGGTGTCCGGCATCGACGGACTCCAGCACGGGCTGGGTTTCGCAGGCAGCAACGCGCCACGGACAACGGTTCTGGAACCGGCAGCCGGCGGGGAGTTCCGCGAGACCCGGGACCACGCCGGCGATGGTCTCGAGGCGCGATTTCCGCGGAGCCTCGAGGCGCGGAATCGAGTTCAGCAAACCGCGGGTGTAAGGGTGGGACGGTTGTTTGAAGATGGTTTCAACCGGGCCCTGTTCGGCAATCCGGCCGGCGTACATCACAATCACGTCGTCGCACATCTCAGCGATGCCGCCGAGGTCGTGGGTGATTAGAATGATGGCCATGCCCATCTCGGACTGCAGCTGGCGCATGAGATCGAGGATCTGCGCCTGGATCGTGACGTCGAGGGCGGTGGTCGGTTCGTCGGCGATGAGCAGGTCCGGTTTGCACGCGAGGGCCATGGCGATGACCACCCGCTGGCGCATGCCGCCCGACAGCTGGTGCGGATATTCCTGGGCACGGATCTCGGGTGACGGAATGCCGACTCGGCCGAGCATCTCGACCGCAAGGCGCATGGCTTCGCCAGCGTCGCGGGTGCGATGCAATAAGAAGACCTCGGCCAGCTGTCGGCCGATGCGATGCACCGGGTTGAGCGCCGTCATGGGCTCCTGAAACACCATGCCGATCCGCCCGCCGCGGATACGCAGCATTTCCTCCGGCTTCGCCTGGGCGAGGTCGATGCCGTTGAAACGGATCTCCCCCGACACGATGCGCCCGCTCGGCTTGGGCAGCAGGCGCATCAACGACAAGGCGGTCACGCTCTTGCCGCAGCCCGATTCACCGACCAGGCCGACGGTGCGCCCGCGCGGAACGCTGAAGCTGATGCCGTCGACGGCACGCAGCAGCCCCTGGTCGGTGTCAAAGGCTGCGACGAGGTTGCGGACGTCGAGCAGCGGGGAGTCGGAAGGCGGGACGGGCACGGAGGGCGCGCAGAATCAGTTGGCCGGCTTCCAGCGGTCGTAGGTGCGCACAGACGCGGGGAAACGTGTGCTCTCGTTGCGCCGCGCCTCGAGGGTTTCGGTGCGCTTGGCCTCGTCGATCCATTGCAGGCTCATCTCCATCGCATCGCGCGAGTACCGGGCGTTGAAGGTGTCCGGCCATCCCACCCAGCGCCACGTGGCGATGCGGTAGAACGGCATCACGAAGCCGGGCGAGAAGGAGGCGTCCTCGTGGAGAATCTCCTCCATTTGGTGGGCCATGCGGCGCATCTCGTCGAGGTTGTCGGACTTGTCGTAGCGATCGATGATGGCGTCCAGCTCGGCGATGGCGATGCTCTGCAGGTTGTTGGTCTGGACCTTCGGCTTACGGTCCGGATTCGGTGTGCGGCCGTCGGCGAGGAAGGGCTGGTCGTAGGCGTTCACCGAGTGGTACGTTTCCCAGTAACGCGGGTAGAGCTCCACGCCGACGTTGAAGGCGGTGAAGGTGATGTCGTGGTTTTTTTCCTGCACTTTCTTCCATGCCGCCGAGGCGTCGAGGACCTCGACCTCGAAGTGCAGGCCGGCCTTGCGCGCCTCCTGCTGGAGGATGGTGAGCACGGGGGCGAGCGACTCGTACCCGGTGGTCAGGCCGATGCTCAGGCGTTCGCCCTTGTCGTTGACCAGAATGCCGTCCGGTCCGCGCTGGCTGAATCCGGCCTTGGCGAAATGATCGAGCGCCTTCTGCACGTCGAAGGGACGGGCCTTGAGCGTGGGGTGGGACATGTCGCCGTAGCCGTCGGCGGTGGTGTTCATGCGGACGTAGTCGCCGCGGAAATACTGATCGATCACCATCTGCCAGTTGGTGGCGTAGTTGATGCCGATGCGCACATCACGGTTGGCGAGCAGGGGGCGGGCCTGGTTCATCCAGAGGCCGTAGGTCGGGCGGGGCACGTCATTGTAGAACGTGCTTTTGTGAATGAGGCCGCGTTCGACCAGCGGATGCGTGTCCGGCAGCCGGTCGTAGTGGTACTCGGCGAGGTTCATGCTGAAGGCCTCGAGTTCACCGGCGAGGAAGGCCTCCCACGCCTTGGGCGTGTCACGGATGACCTTGAGGCGGAGTTGGTCGGGGTTGAAGCGGTAGCGGAAGAACTTCTTGTCGTTGGCCCACCAGTTGGCGAGGCGGGTCAAGGTGATGTGATTGCGGTTGGTGGTGGTCCGCTTGAGTTCGTCCTCGGTGATCACGTAGGCGCCGGTGGTCGGGGCGAAGCGCCAGTTGTAGCGTGTAACGAAGTCGTCGCCGACCTCCTTGTAGAAATGCTGCGGCACGGGATTAAGCCCCAGCACGCGCCCGGGCAGGTCGGGCCGGGCTTCCTTCAGCGTGACGGCGAAGGTGCGTTCGTCGTAGCGCACCACTTGGGTGTAGGTTTCGCCGATGCCGAAGTAGTTGTTGTACCAGGGAGCCTGGATGTAGCTGCTCTGGTAGAACCAGAACATGAAGAAGACGTCGTCCGTCGTGACCGGCGGGCCGTCGCTCCAACGTGAGGCGGGATCGATGCGCACGTAAACCGTGCGGTTGGGCAGGTCGACGGCCCACGCCTCGGCGAGGCCGGGAATGTACTGGTGCGGACCCGGGACGTCCGGGTGGATGCCGGCGAAGCCGACGGCGATGTCGTCGAGGATGTAGCCGCGGAAGCCGCTGTTGGAGTCAGGGCCGACGATGCGCAGCGTGCGCGGGAAGTCCTGGATGCGGCCGTTCCACGTGCCGCCGCGGATGCGGTTGGGCGAGCCGAGTTCGGGCAGGTCGGCGCCGTTCTCCCATTTCAGGTTAGCCGGGAGATCGGCCGGAGTCTTGCGCACAAAGAACTCGGGATGGGCGGCGTAGTAGGCGTTGACCTCGGCGGTGTTGTCGCGGGCGGGTTCGGCCGGCGCGGACGTGGACGATTGACGGGAACACCCGCCCCAGAGGAGCACGGCGGCGAGCAGCGGGAGGAGGATGGACAGCGTGGCTTTCATTCGTAGAGGGTGAATTTTTTCGGATCGAAGGCTTCGCGGATCGCTTCGCCGACGAACGTGACGAGCGTGAGGATCACGGTCATGGCGGTGAAGGCCGAGACCACGATCCACGGTGCGAGAATAAGATTCTGGGTGCCCTGCTTGAGCAACTCGCCCCAACTCGGCGTGGGCACGGGCAGACCGAAGCCAAGGAAATCGAGGGCGGTGAGGGAGGTGATGGCGCCGGCGACGGTGAACGGCACGAACGTCACAAGGGTCGCGGCGGTGTTGGGCAGGATGTGATGGAAAATCACCCGGAGATCGCCGGCGCCGAGCACCTGGGCGGCGGCGACGTAATCGCGGGCCTTCTCCTTGTAGGCGCCGGTGCGCATGTAGTAGGTCATCGACATCCACGCGAAGGCGACGGTGATCGCGACGAGCCAGCCCAGGTTGGGCCGGATGATCGAGGCGACAATGATGACGATGTAGAGGAACGGGATGTTCGACCAGATCTCGATCAACCGTTGCACGAGCAGGTCGAAGATGCCGCCGAAGTAGCCCATCGCGCAGCCAAGCAGAATTCCGAGCCCATATACGCCGACCATGAAGAAAAACGCGAAGATCAGCGCGTTGCGGAAACCGTAGACGAGGCGCGCGAGGATGTCGCGGTTCTGGGTGTCGGTGCCGAGGTAGTTGCCGCGGCTGAAGTCGGGCGGCCGCGCGCGGATGAATTCGCCCGGATTGCAGTTTTCGAGCGGACTGAAGGGCACGATAGGCATCAACACCCAGTTGTCGCCGCCCTCGGTGCGAAATTTTTCCCGCAAGGCTCGGTAGTCGGTTTCCCAACCGTAGCCCAAGCCGAAGGTGTCGCCGGGGATGATCGCCCCGTAGGTGGGGAAGTGCCATTTGCCTTCGTGCTTCACCACGAGGGCGCGGTTGTTGATGAATAGCTCGGCGGTGAACGCGAACACGACCAGCACGCACAGGATCACGAACGACCAGTAACCGCGCCGGATGGAGCGGAAGCGGCGCAGCTTTTTGCGGGTGATCGGATTGAGGCGGAAGGCCATCGACAGGCGGCGGTCAGTGGAAACGGATGCGCGGGTCGAGCAGCGCAACGAGCATGTCGGAGAGGATGTTGCCCACGAGCAGGAGGATGGACGAAATCAGCAGGATGCCCATCACCACGGGATAGTCGCGGTCGATCACGGCCTTGAACCCGAGCAGCCCCATGCCGTCGATGTCGAAGATCACCTCGATGAGGAAGGAGCCGGCGAGCACGAGGCCGAGGTTTTGCCCGAAGGTCGTGGCGAGCGGGATGAGCGAGTTGCGCAGGGCATGGCCAAACACCGCGCGCCGGAAGGGCACGCCCTTCGCCACGGCGGTGCGCATGTAGTCCGCGGCGAGGTTGTCCATCAGGTGATTCTTCATCAGCAGGGTGGTGAACGCGAAGCTGCTCACCAGGTAGGCGGCGAGCGGAAGGGTCGTGTGCTGAAGGATGTCGACCGCCTTGCCGAAGGTGCTGAGCGAATCGAAATTGTCGCTGACGAAGCCGCCGAGCGGGAACCACTCAAGCCGCGCGGCGAAGAAGAACAGGATCATGCTGCCGAAGACGTAATTCGGCACGGCGTAACCGGCGAAGACGATCAGCGACGTCGTGTTGTCGAGCGCGCTGCGGTGCCGGATGGCCTTCACGATGCCGAGCGGGAGGCACACCGCGTAGGTGATCAGCGTGGTGAGGAGGCCGAAGTAGATCGAGATCGGCAGCTTGGAGACGATCACGGTCGTGACCGGCTGGTGATAAATGTAACTATTGCCCAGGTCGCCGCGCAGGGTGTTCCCGATCCAGTCGACGTAGGCGAGGTACCACGGCTTGTCGAAACCGTAGAACTCACGCAGCTGCTGGATCTGCTCTTCGGAGAGGGAGGTGCCGCCGGCACGATCCGCGCGCACACCGCTGGTCGTGTCCGCCTGCCGGCTTTCCGCCAAGGCCCGCTCGATGGGGCCGCCGGGCACGAGGCGGGTGATGAAAAAGACGATCAGGGTGACCCCGAGCAGGGTGGGCGGGATGAGCAAAAAGCGCCGGATGAAGTAGTCCCGCATGATCGACGTCGGCAGTTAAAGGTACCGAACGAGGCGAGGACACCGTTGCGCGGCCGAAACAGCGACGCAGGCCCACGCGGGGCGGCGGGTAGGCACGGGAAACGGGAAAGACAGGTGCGGCGGACGGTTACGCACGCACCCAACCAAAGCAAGGACTGCGCCGACGCAAGCCCACCCGGTGGCTTGGCGTCGGCTCGGCGGGGCAGGGCGCCGGGTCGGCACCCTCACTTGATCGCGATCAGCTCGACCTCGAAGATGAGGGCGGAGTTCGGCGGGATCTTGCCGGCGGCGCGCGCGCCGTAGCCGAGGCCGGGCGGGATGAAGAGGCGCCACTTGTCGCCCACCGACATGAGTTGCAGGGCTTCGACCCAGCCGGGGATCACGCGGGTGACGCCGAACTCGATCGTCTGGCCGCGTTGGACGGAACTGTCGAAGACCGTGCCGTCGATCAAGGTGCCGTGGTAATGAACCTCGACGGTGTTTTCCGGCTTCGGCTTCGCCCCAGTGCCGCTCTTGATGATCTCGTACTGCAATCCGGAGGCGGTGGTCTGGATGCCGGGCTTGGCCTTGTTCGTTTCGAGGAAAGCGGTCGATGCCTTCAGGTTGGCCTCGCCGAGGGTGGCGGCGGCCTTGCTGGCCTGTTCCTGCATGCTGGCAAAGGCGGCCTGCATTTCCTCGGGCGTGAGGCGGGCATCCTTCTTCGCCAACGCATCCGCGAGGCCGCTCGCGAGGGCGGTCTGGTCGAAGGTGATGCCCGGCTGCGAGCCCAGGTTGCGACCGATGTCGTAACCGATGCTGTAGCTCGCCCGCTGCTCGACCGACACGAGGTCGGCGGCGCCGGCGGTCGACGACGGCGTGGCGGAGGAGGCCGGGGCGTCTCCGGCGGGTTTGCTGCACGCGGCGAGACCGAGTGCGGAAAGGGCGAGCAAGGTGAGGCGGATCCGGGAGGTAGTCATGAGTGAACGATAAGACCGTGGCGTGGGCATAACCGATGCCGGCCGGTAGACAAGGTTACGGTGCGCGGCGCGGGGGCGAGTGCAAACGCCGCCAAGAAATCCTCGAAGTGGCGACGCGCCTCCTGCTAAGCATCGGCCATGCGGATTTATTTCATGGGCATCGGGGGGACGGCCATGGGCAACGCGGCCCTGCTCGCGCGCGCGGCGGGGCACGAGGTGCTGGGCGCCGACACCGGGGTGTATCCGCCCATGTCGACCGTCCTCGCCGAGGCGGGCAT
>CAYZBG010000108.1:0-3880 GCA_964476565.1 uncultured Opitutus sp. | reverse complement strand
GACGAGTACGACAGCGCGTTCTTCGACAAGCGGAGCAAGTTCATCCACTACGCGCCCCACATCGCCGTACTCAACAACCTCGAGTTCGACCATGCCGACATCTTCCGCGATCTCGCCGACGTGCAGCGCACGTTCAGCCACCTGACGCGGATCGTGCCGCGCAACGGCTACGTGGTGATGAACGGCGACGATGACAACCTGCGGGCGCTCGGTCCGCTGCCGTGGACGCGGGTCATCCGGGTCGGTCTCGCCGAAGGCAACGACACGCGCATCGTCGATTTCCGCGAAGGGCCGTCCGGCGTGCAGTTCACGGTGCAGTGGAAGGGCCGGCCCTGGGGCGACGTACGCTGGACCTGTCCCGGGCAATACAACGCGCGCAACGCCGCCATGGCGGCGACCGCGGCCGGGCTGGCGATTTCGCCCGGAGATCCGACGGCGCTCTCCCTTGCTCCGCTCGCCCGCTTCCGGGGCGTGAAACGGCGCCAGGAGGTGCTGGTGGCCACGCCCGCCGTCACCGTGATCGAGGACTTCGGCCACCACCCGACCGCGTTGGCGGAGACGCTGCGCTCGTTCCGCGACCGTTACCCCGGGGCGCTGCTCACGGCGGTATTCGAGCCGCGTAGCAACACCGCTCGAACCAAGACCCTGCAGGCGGGCTTCATGCGCGCGCTCGCGCTGGCGGACGAAGTTTACCTCGGTGCGGTCAACCGCGCGGAAAAGCTGACGGCGGACGAGCGGTTCGATCCCGAGGCGGTCATCGGGCACCTCGAGACTCAGGGCGTCGAAGCCCTGACGGCCGCCACCAATGCAGCGCTGCTCGATGAGTTGATCACCGGCACGTTGCCGAATCGGGGCCGGCCTCGCGTCGTGGTGTTCTTCACCAACGGCTCCTTCGACGGCATCATCGCGAAGTACGCCGCGGCAGCCCGCGCCGCAGGTTGACGGGCGGGCTTAGCGCATCGGCGCCGGACCGAGACCCAACGCCGCCACCCGGGCCGCAAACGTCGCGTCGTCCAGCACCGGCGAGGCTGGGTGGTCGGCGAAGGCCGGCGGTACGTCGGTCCACGATTTGCAACCGCCCATGGCGACGGTGACGTCGATCGCCACCGGCGTGTGCAACCGATGTACGCGGACGACCAGCACGTGCAAGCCGGGCGGGGCGGCCCCGTGAAACCGGTCGCGCACGGTGCCCTCGGTCCAGCCGTGAAAACCATCGAGCCGGGCCACGTCGGGCCAGTGCGAGAGGAACCGGGCCTGGACCACGTCCGCGTAGGCCGGAAGTTCGATCCGGTTGGCGGTACCCGACGGCCCCAGGGCAAAGTAGCGATGCAACGACGGCTTGGTTTTCTCACGCTGGGCGTGAAAGGCCGTCGGAAAGAGCCAGAAGCGCGGCGCGGCGACGGTGAACGTGCCGTGCTCCTCCGCGATCCCGCCCTTGCGAAGAATGATGACCTGTTCGCCGGCGACGAGGGCGCCGACGATGGCCTGCCATTCCTTGAACGCGGGCGCGGCGCTCATCGCGGGCAAGTTCACTGCGCCTGACGCGCGACCTTCCGCACCAGCGGTTGCTCGCCGACGGGCAGCGCCAGCAGGTCGTAGTCCTGATAACCGGTGATCGTGACGGTGGCGAACTCGCCGACGGGCAGCTCGCGCGGTACATACACGCGGCCGTCGATGTCCGGTGCGTCCGCTTCGCCACGGGCCACGCCCGGCTCCTCGACCAAGACCTTGAGCGTACGGCCGACGTAGGCGGCGCTGACCTCGGCGGCGATCTGCTTCTGCAGCGCCATGGTCTTGTGCCAGCGCGCCTCCTTCACCTTGGGGGACAGCTGACCCTCCATCTTGGCGGCGCGGGTGCCCTCCTCCTGCGAATAACGGAAGACGCCGAGGCGCTCGAACTTCGTGGTCTGGATGAAGGCGCACAGTTCGTCGACATCAGCCTCGGTTTCACCCGGGAAGCCGACGATGAAGGTGGTCCGCACCGCGATGCCCGGAATGCCGGCGCGGATGCGGGCGATGAGCGTGCGAATGTAGTCGCCGCTCGTCTCGCGCTGCATGCGTTCCAGCATCGGATCGCTGATGTGCTGCAGCGGAATGTCGATGTAGCGGGCGACCTTCGGGCACTCCGCGATGGTGCGGATGAGCTCGTCGCTCCAGTGGGCCGGATGGGTGTAGAGCAGGCGGATCCAGAAATCGCCTTCGATCGCGTTGAGCTGGCGCAGCAGGGTGGTGAGGGCCGTGCCCCGGGAGGAATCGACCGGCGTGCGCGGATTGGGGCGCTGCTCCCACGTGTCCATGCCGAAGAAGGTCGTGTCCTGGGAAATCAGGTTCAGCTCGCGGACGCCTTCCGCGACGAGCCGCCGGGCCTCGGCGACCACGCTTTCGACCGAACGGCTGCGGTGCCGGCCGCGGATCTGCGGGATAATGCAGAACGTGCACGGGTGATTGCAGCCCTCGGCGATCTTGATGTACGCGGAATGCTTGGGGGTGAGCCGGAAGCGGGGCGTGTCGTAATCGGGGATGTAAGTGGAGCGTGGAGTGACGAAGTTCTCCGGCGTGTGGTCCGGGCCGCGTTCCTTCGCGTAGAGACCCTCGATGATCGGCGCGACCTTGGTCACCTGGTCGAGACCGATGAACGCATCGACTTCATCCTGCAGCGAGGTCGACAGATCCTTGGAGAAACGCTGGGCCATGCAGCCGGCCACGATCAGCTTCTGCTCCTTGCGCCGCTTCTTCATCCCGCGGTTCTGGTGGACCTCGAGGATGTGGCCGATCGACTCCTCCTTGGACGAGTCGATGAAGGAGCAGGTGTTGACGATGACGACGTCGGCTTTCTCGGCCTCCGGGATCACGGCCATGCCGGCCTGGTGGAGGTGTCCGACCATGATCTCGCTGTCGACGAGGTTCTTGGCGCAACCGAGAGAGATGAGACTGACTTTGATCATGGTGGCAGGTCGGACGGGGACAAAAAAACCGCGGCTGGGAGAGCCGCGGCGAAAGGGGGAGCGAGGCTTACTTCTTCGCCTTCGCCGTCTTTCCGGCGGCGGCCTTCTTCCGTTTGTGATACGCGATGCGACGCTTCTTCTTGATGCCCTTGTTGTATTGTTTGCCCATAGGTTTTGGTAAAGGAAGCGGTTTGAATCGCAAACGCACCCCGGGGAGTCAAGCGCGCGGAGGGACCCGCGCCCCCGAACTCTTTCTCTCCCCCTTCGTTCTCTTTCCTCTTCCTCAACGGGACCGGAGGGAGAAAGACGAACGAGAAAGAGGTATGGCACATCGACTCCCGGAGCACCGGATCGCCGTACCCGGGCAAAATCAGGCTTCCCATGCTTCGGTGAAAGCCTTTCACTGGGCGTTTTATGCAAAAAACGTTCGTTATCTTCAAACCCGATTGCATGGAGCAAAAGCACGTCGGCAACGTCGTCGACCGCTTTGAAAAAGCCGGTTTTGAGATCGTCGGCTGCAAGATGATCCGGCTCACGCCGGCCGTGCTGCGCGAGCATTACGCCCATGTGGCGAGCAAGCCGTTTTATCCCGAGATCGAACAGTTCATGAGCTCCCGTCCGGTCATCGTGATGGCGCTGAAGGGCGACAACATCGTGGCCAAGGTGCGCGATTTGCTCGGGCCGACCGACTCCCGCAAGGCCGCCAAGGGCACGATCCGCGGCGACTTCGGCACCGAGATGATGAAGAACGTGGTGCACGCGTCCGACAGCGACGAGAACGCCCGGATCGAACTGGCCCGTTTCTTCAAACCTGAAGAAATCCTCGGCTGATCGGCCGTCCGGGTTCACCGCCTTTCCGCCCGCGTCGCCCCGTGCGCCGCGGGCTTTTTTGGTATGCTGAGCATGCTATTCCGTCAGCGAAGTGAAAGTCTTCG
>CAYZBG010000107.1:0-13310 GCA_964476565.1 uncultured Opitutus sp. | reverse complement strand
AACTCTATCGCAATCAGGCACGCACGCCTATGAGGCACCCGGGCGGACTCTTACGGATGCCTCCGGCAAGCACCGGCAGCGCAAGGAGGAGCGCAGGGCGCAGCCCGAGAACTCCTTGAGGCGCGGACGGGACGAGGCGCTTGCGCCGCAGGACCGCCAGCCGTCGCAGGTGCTAGCCTTGGCATTCCTCCGGAGCGGCCCCCGCTAGAAGAATTCGAGCGTAGCGAGCATCATCCGGTCTATCCCATCCGCGACGTGGCAACCTACGTTGTCGGCGAGTGCCAGCCCTTGTCAGGCGTCCAAATTTGGGCGAATACTTTGCCCGTCACGGCAGCCTCCATGATGGGCCACGCAAAGGAACGAATCGCTTCGATGGTAGTTGGCATGTCCAGAGGTGCGAGCGCGTTGCGGCGGAGAAACACAGCCCACGAGGCAGCTTTGAGTGCGGCAAACTCCGCTCGCAGTGCGACGGGCACGGTTGTTGGTAGCGTCATCTCGCGTCGGGCAAAAGTTCGCGTCACCGCGTCCTTGAGCAGTTCGCCCTCGAAGGCGAATTTCCTGCTAAGAAACCACAGGTCGAAGAAATCCTTCATTCGCGTGTTGGCTTCGCCCAAGCGCACCGAGGCTTCGAGTTTTTCGGCAACCACGGTGTAGATCGGATACGCCCGCAGGTGCGGCGCGGGGAAATCAAGCAGGGCCGGGAAGTCGATTTCGTCGGGCTTGGGCGTGACGATGTCGCCGAAACCGATGTCCACTTGCAGGGGAATGCGCACTTTCTCCAGCCGCGCCTCCAAGGTGATGCGTGTGCCGGGATAAGCCGCTTCTTCCCTGATCGAAGTGACCGCCACGGAGTCGGCCAAAAATGTGAGTCCATCCGGTTCAGTCTCCAGTCCGCATAGCTCCACGAAAATCGCTTTGAGATCTTCGTTATCTTTGGGGCCGAAGCCGAGGAGGTCCACGTCTCGGGTGGGCCGGTGCGAGCCATCCGACCAAATCGCAAAGAGCATCGCGCCTTTCAGCAGGAACATTTCCGCGTGCCGCGACCGACTCAGGCGATACAGCAAGCGCTCAATGCCGTAGCGCACGAGCATGAGGTCGAAAGGCTCCTTCCGGTCTTTGCTCAGATTGAGCAGCCGTTGGCGCACCGAGGCCGGCAGGTTCTTCTTTGATTCGGAGGTCATGTCAGGCTAGCAAGATAGGGGTTCATCACCCGTGCCACACGGTCAACTCGGGCATAGTGTTCAAGGTCGTTCATCGTGGCGCGGCGCGCGCGCCAGACTTCCCGGAGCGCTTCGAGCGCCACATCGAGGCCGATTTTGTGACGAAACTTGAAGCAGTCGGCGACGGTCTTGGCGGGATTGTAGATTTGCACGGGCACGCCTTCGATCATGTGCGCCTCCACCCCCTCGCGCAGGGCCGGATCGGAAGCACGCACCACACGAAGCCCGACGTGGTCGAGCTGTGGGCGCCAAGCTTTGTGATGGATGGTGATCCAGACCTCGTGCGGGCTTTGCGAGGTGAGTTGGTGGAAACGGAGCGCGGAGAGAAGACAGATGACTCCGTTAGGGACGCGTTTGGCGACCTCGGCCAGGGTATGGTGTTCGGTGATGTCCGCCTCGGGAGAGCGATAAAGCCCCCGGCCCGCGCGTTCGAGGAGTCCGTCCTGCACGGCCTGCCGCAGTGATGCGCGGTCAAACCCCTGCGCGCTCAGATCGCGAGAGCGCAGAAGGGTGGTGCCCTTAAAGGCGGCACGAAGTTGTTTTTGAGTCACAAGCGGCATACGAAACCTCGGCAAATGTGCATATTCTCCTAGGTTTTGTAAAGCCCCGTGTCGCCTTGGTGAAAACAGGGGCAACTGGGCGACCCAATCACAAGGGGCTATTGGCTACACGCGTTTGCGGATATTCGCGTTGAATCAGATTGGTGGCCGTTCGCCCCGTCCGCCCTATTTCTTCCGCTTACGGATGTTTGAATGTATCTGCTTCAAAACATCCTCAACCCGTTTCTCACCGTCGGATCGCGAAATCAATTGATCCTGAATCCAATCAAAGGGAGTGAGGTTGGCGTTGAGGATGCGGGTCAATGACTGTCGGCGGCTATCCACGACGTAATCGAGAATCAGTCCCTTCGGGGTCTTCGTCACACGCGGATCTGATTGAGGTGCCGCGATAATTAGGGTGGTCGGGTTCCGTAGAAGCTTTCCCTTGTGTTTTAACTCCTCGCGATAGTGGCACACGAATAATCGGAACCCCATGTTGCGGGAGTAAGCCAAGATGTAGTCCGCCTCCTCTCTGATTTTAGAAGTGGGGGTTTTCTTCTTCGCAGAAAGGTCTTCGAGCGCGGATTTAAGATTAGCGATGAAGCCACCGATATGTTCATTGAAAGGGTGTTCTCCCTCCGGGCCGATATGAAGCATGCCGGTGGCTCGCACAAGATGGCCCATGAGCTGTTCGGCAGTAGCGACCACATCAAATTTTAGACGGATTTCTGGACTGGCCGCATTTCCAGTTCTCGCTTCGCGAATGAGGTCATCGGCGGAACATCTGAAAATAATAGTCAGTGCCGCTAAGTTTTCCTCACCGATACCACCACCCTTTTCAGCGCGTTGAAGAGTCCTGATGCCGATGTCGGCTTCGGCACACAATTTTTCTTGGGTAAGGTTCAAGCCCGCACGGCGCTTCACCAGCACGCGTCCGAGCATCTGTTTCTCTTCAATCGTTAATTTCATCGTGGAGACACGGTAGCAGGAATGCGGAATCTGGAACACGCCACTTTCCCGCCACAGGGGGATTTTCAATCGGTAATCGTTATCTTCAAGAGGTGGTTTGTGCGAAGGGCAAGGGACTGAAATAGGGGCAGCGGCGTTCTACAGACGCAGGGCCTATTTGTAAAAACGAGACGAGCGTAAGGTGGCGGCGAACCCAAAACCACCTATGAAAAACAACACAGACCAATCGTTCTTTGCCGAACCCGTTGACCCTCGTATCGAGGCGCGGGCGCTCGCGTCGGAAGTCATTTGCCGCCTCCTCATCTGGGTCGCGGACGCCGCCACGGTCGAGACTCGCGGGTTGCGCGCGACGGTCGCGCTCTACTGCGTGCGCTCCGATCTGCTCAACGGAATCACGCTCGAAGAAATCGGCGAACGTTCGGGATTGAGTCGGCAGGGTGTTTACAAGCTGGCGACCGACTTTCGCCAAACCACGGGGCTCCGGTCATGAACTCGCCCAACGTCACGGACTCCACCGTGGAGCAAATCAACCGGTTTCACGCCGAGGCCACGAACCTCGCTGCTGCGTCACGCCGTTCGCTTGATGCCGCGCTCATGGCGGCTTGGCACGCGGGCACGCTGCTCATCGAAGAAAAGAAGCGCGTGAGGCACACGATGGGCGCGGGCGCATGGCTGATCTGGCTGGAAAGCAGTTTCCAAGGCACGCCACGCACCGCCCAGCGCTACATGCGACTAGCCCGAAACGTAACCGATCCCAGCTTCGTCCAAGGGCTCAGCCTGCGCCAAGCCTACGACCGCCTCGGAATCGCGACGGAGCCAAAAACGCGAAACCAAACCGCCGTGCTGGGCCGCCTGGCTCCGCACGTGAGTTTGGCGACCAAGTTGGTTCGAACGCTGCGCTCCCCAAAGGTGTGCGCGTTGATGTCGTCGGAACACCGGACGACTTACCAATCCGATCTACGCGCCCTGTATGACCGATTGCGCGCGTTGTTTGAAAATTGAACCGTGCTTGCAGTGAACTTTTTCACGGCAACGAGTTCCAAAGGGAAACGGCTATGAGCAAGAGCGTTGAAAGCACTGATTCCTCTGCGGCACTGCACGCGTTCACGGAGAGCGACGACGATGCGGCCTTCCGGCTCTTTGCGCGGTTGTGCCGCGCATCCCCGGCTCTCCGTGAATGGCTGTGGGAGGAGTTTGCCCGCAAACCCAAGACGCGTGCGAAAGTTGCCGCCGCCTTGGCGAAGCAAGCGACCGGGGGCGACGCGGCGGCGTTCGCGCCGGACAATCGTCCGCTGCGGATCGAAGCCGCCACGCTCCGCCAGCAAATGCCCGCGCGCATCTACGGCGGGCTGACGTGGAGCGAAGTGGAAGCCTTGGTGCGCCACTACCAAGCCGGGAAAATCGACCTCGGGACTTTCCTGCTGGTGAACGAGTGGCGGCGTGACGCCGGCGCGGTTTTTGAGCCGCCGCGCCTCACGCTGGCTTCTGCCGAGTGGTTTGGCCAAGTCGTGCGTGCCGGCGAAACCCGCCTGTTGCGCCAAGTCGGAAAAACGCTGCGATTTCTGGCGTCACTTGAAAAAGCACCGAAGCGCCGGGGGCTTTTCGGGCACACCGATTGGTGGAAGCTCAACGTGCTTTTCTACATGCTACGGCACCCGCGAGAGTCCTACCGCACACGAGAGTTCCGAGCCTATCTGACTGATCTTGGGATCGAGGTCGGAACGAAAGACATTAGGCGCTTTTGTAGCCGGCATGGAATTCGTCGCGACATACGTGCGGGACGGCCTCGCACCCGTTTAGCCTGAAAGCATGCGGTCAGTTGGATCGCGGCAGGAGGGAACGTGGAATCCCTGTGCTTCCGTATCGTAAAAAGGAGCCCGACCAGTCAGAAGTGCGTCACCCATGCTTCTTTATCACCTCAAAATTAGCCATTTCAGGGGTATCAAATCACTCGACTGGTATCCAAACGGAAGGCTGTTGTGCCTGATCGGCCCAAACGATGCCACGAAGACGACGATTTTAGAGGCGATTCAGCTCGTGTCTCTTCCGAGGTATAACGCGGCGTTCACAGAGATTGATTTTCACAAGGGAGATACCGCCACCAAAATCGTGATAGAGGCGACCTTCGGTGACCTCCCGGACAGCCTTCTGGACGAGCTCAGCAAATTTGGTCTTTTGCTTCGAGGTTACGACACCACCAACAAGGCTTTGGCCGCAGCACCGGTAGATGGGCTTCAGAAGGCGCTCACCGTTCGGTTCGAGCTTGATGCGTCCCTTGAACCCACTTGGGCCGTGGTAAACGAGGGCGATGAAAAGCGGATCACATGGCAGGACCGTGAACGTCTGGGCGTTAACCATCTCGGGCGCGACATCGACCGCCACATGACATGGGCACGTGGGTCTGCCCTGACACGCCTGACAGATGACCAAGCTGGCGCGCCTACAGCGCAGGTCGTTGCAACGGTATCTCGTGAAGCCAATCGCGTCTTCAACGAGGCCCCCAAAAAAGAACTCAACGACGCTGCCGCTGTTGTCGCAACGCAAGCGGCACTGCTCGGAGCCGGCTTCAAGGACCTCAAGCCCGGCTTGGACGTTAGCGGGCTGTCCTTCGGTTCATCGGCGTTTGGACTCCAAGACGCGAATGTCCCCGCTCGATTGTGGGGCTTAGGAACGAGGCGCATCGCAGCGCTCGCAATCCAGCAAACCGGCGTCGGAGCGGATTCCATCCTCCTGATCGATGAGGTCGAGACGGGGCTTGAGCCGCACCGTGTTCGCCATCTGGTAGATTGTCTCCAGAATCCGGAGAAGAAACCCAAGGTAAAGGGGCAGGTGATCTTCACGACGCATTCTCCATCGGCGGTTATTCCTCTGCCGATTGAACGCCTTCGTTTTGTTCGCTCCAAGAACGGCGAAACGACGATCACGGAGGTAGCTCCCGAGCATCAAGCGAAGATGCAAGGATACGTTCGCTCGTATTCCCACGCGCTATTCGCACGAAAGATATTGGTGGGTGAAGGAGCCACGGAAGAGGGGATGTGTCGCGGGCTTCTCGATACATGGTGCGCGGAGCACGATTCTGTTCACCCAACCCATCTCGGATTTGTCCCTTTGAATGGAGGTGGACGCACAAATGCGCCCACCATTGCCATAGAGCTGAAACGACTAGGCTACGAAGTTGCGGTGCTTGGCGAAGCGGTGAAGCTCAACCTCGCTGACGTCGATCTATCACGCCGGCTCTTGCTCATTCGCCAAACCAAGTTCGGCAAGACCCGCTATGTGCCGCTGGCACCGTGCACCACCAAGCAGCTTGCGGCCTACATGACCCAGCGCCGCGCAGCCGGATTCTCGCTGGAGTCGACCGCGCCATTTTTTCCGTCCGCCCTCGGTGGGCGCTATCACGTGCCGAGCTTCACGACGGTGTTTCTTCAAGTGCTGCGTCGATTGGGACTGCGCGGCCCGCCGGGCCAGCGCGGGCCGCGCATCCACGACCTGCGGCATTCTTTCGCGGTGTCGCGGCTGATGGCGTGGCACCAGAGCGGCGATAATCTTTTCGCGAAGCTGCCGATCCTGTCCACCTACCTCGGGCACAGCACCGTCACCGGGACCGAGGTTTATCTGCACGCCACGGCCGAGCTGATGGAGTCGGTGGGCCAGCGTTTCCACGAACACTTCGCGGTGCCATCGGCCCGTCTCTTATGTCAGCCCCCGACCTCCCAGCTCTGATCCGCGGTTTTTTCGACCAGCATCTCGTGTCCCAGCGCGGACTGAGTGGCCACACGGTTCTGTCGTATCGCGACACCTTCAAGCTCCTCCTCAAGTTTGCTTCCGACGATTCGGGCAAGCGCGTGACCGAGCTCACTCTGGCCGATCTCACCGCGGAGCGGGTGCACAGCTTTCTTCGCCATCTCGAAGCGGACCGGCACAACGGGATCGTCACCCGTAATCTTCGACTGGCCGCGATCCATTCCTTCTTCCGCTACCTCGCGATCGTCGATCCCCGACACCTGGCCCACACCCACACGATCATCGCGGTGCCGTTCAAACGGCGACCGCATCGGGTCGCGCAGTTTTTGGAGAAGGACGAGGTGCAGGAGGTGTTTCGTCAGATCGATTGCCGCACGCGGTTCGGTCAACGCGACGACGCGCTCTTGCGGATGCTCTACAACACCGGCATGCGCGCGCAGGAGTTGGTAGACCTCGACGTGCGGCACGTGCGTTTCACGCGACCGTCGAGCGTCCTCATCTTCGGCAAGGGCCGCAAAGAGCGGACCTGCCCGTTGTGGTCCGAGACGGTCACGGCAGTGAAGAGCTATCTCCAGACGCGCTCGATCAAGTTCACCGATGCTGTGCCGCTCTTCCTCAACACCGACGGCAACCGGCTCACGCGCTACGGCGTGCGTTACATCGTCAGCCACCGCATCAGTGGGGCGGCCCAGCGTTGCCCGACCTTGCTCGCGCGTCGCATCACTCCGCACACGTGGCGTCACACGACGGCGATGCACCTGCTCCAGTCGAACGTCGATCTGGCGATGATCCGCTCGTGGCTGGGTCACGCTTCCATTGAGACCACCAACACCTACGTTGAGATCGACCTGGAGATGAAGCGCAAGACTCTCGCCTCCGCCGAGAAGATTCTCCCGAAGCCGAAGCACCCGTCCTCATGGCGCGCCAACAAGGACGTGCTCGACTGGCTTTCCAGCCTCTAACTGCGAGCCTTGAACGCGATCGCCCAAAGAGCTGGACACGTCGTCTTCTTGGACCGCCGCCGGCACGCCGTGATGAGTTTCCCCAAGGCGCGGTGCAACCGACGCATCTCCTGCATGCGCCGATCAAGCTCCTGCTGCTTAATCTCCAAGAGCCGCTTCACCTCGGCGCACGACTCACCCGGCAAAATTTGCATTTCCATCAACTCCTTGATCTCGCGCAGGGTGAACCCGAGGTCCTTCGCCGACCGGATAAATCGTAGCCGACTCAGGGCCTCATCGTCAAAGTCCCGGTAGCCCGATCCCGGCCAGCGGTGGGTCGCCGGCAGGAGTTCCATTCGCTCATAGTAGCGGACAGTTTGGACGTTTACCCCGGCGGCCTTGGCGAGTTCTCCGATTGTCATGACATGGCGGTTGACCTTATACCCTACTACAGGGTGTAAACTGCGTCGATGAAGCCGGTGAAGCAATCGTGGATTCTGACAGGAGGATTTTTGTCCGCCCTGGCCGCTTCGCTTTGCTGCATCGGACCGTTGGTGGCGGCCGTCGCGGGAGCGGGCAGTTTTGTCGCCGCCGGCTGGTTCGAGCGCTGGCGGCCGGTGTTTCTCGGCATCACCGTTGCACTCCTCGCTCTCGCCTGGGTGCTGACCTTGCGTGCCCGACGCATCGCCTGCGCGGACGGCGCCTGTGCGACCCCGCGCGCGAGTCGCTGGTCCTTGGGCGTTCTCATCTTCAGCACGGTAGTGGCCGGTGCGGTCGCCTTGTTTCCGCAGCTCGCCCAAACCGCTTTCGGCCGCGCGTCGATCTCAAGCTCCGCGCCGACGGATGGCCGCGTGCTGCGCGTGCGCATCCCCTCCATGGATTGCGCCGCCTGCGCGGTCGGCATTGCCGGCACGCTGCAGCGGGTTCCCGGCATCCGCTCGGCGGCCGTCCACTACGCGACGAAAGAGGCCGAGGTCGTTTACGACCCCACGGTGATTTCCGCGACGGCGGTGATCGCCAAGATCGACGCCACGGGTTTCAAAGCGGAGCCGGTAAACTGACCACCATGTCCGATTGCTGCTCCGCGAAAGACGACGAGTGCTCGGCCGCGAAGGAGTCGGCCCCCAAGCCGTCCTGCCCGCAGTGCGGGCGTGCGGGTCGCCCGGTCTCGACGCTCACGCTCAAGCACCAAGTTAAGTCCCAGTTTTTGCCGACCGTAAATGGCGGGGGATTTCACTTCTGTCCCACACCCGATTGCCCGGCCGTTTATTTCAGCGCCGGTGGCTCAGTTCTCACGACGGATGACGTTCGCCGTCCGGTCACTCAAAAAGATCCCGTGCATGCACCGGTGTGTTATTGCTTCGGCTTCACGCCCGCGATGATTCGTGAGGAGCTTGCCGCCACAGGAAAATCCACCGTGATCGAACGCATCGCCGCAGAGATGAAGGCTGATTTCTGCGCCTGTGAGATTCGCAATCCTCAAGGCTCCTGCTGCCTCGGCAACGTCAAGGCCGCTGTCAAATTCGCCCTCGCCGAACGCGTCAGCCTCGCCTGATTGCCTGCCGAGTTATGTGCAGCGATTACGCTGCTGCGCAGAGTGAAGCGCCTCCGAAAAACAGTCCGTCACTCCACATAGCTCGGCTCGCCACATAACACAACCTATGTGATGCATCACATAGGTTGTGAACCAGCACGATGCTGCACGCCGATGCCATGATGGCGGCTCGGAACACCTCGCGTGGGTGAATAAGGCAGGAATTGAGGATGCCGCTGCCGATCTTCACCCGGCCCAGAGGTCGGAACTTGGTGTTGAGGGCGATCACCCATACCGATTCGACGGTCGGTTCGGCGGCAAAGGCTCCGTCCATGTAGCGGACGACTTGCTCGGGACGATCCAGCGGCTCCTCGTTGCCGAGTCGGACAAGGTGATACTGCGGTGTGATTTCATAGACCTGCATGGTGAACGCGAAATCGCACTGGTTGCGGTTCCGGCGACGTGCCGGTTTGTCCGGTCAGCCCGATCTCGCGCCCCGCGCTCACGCCGAGGCAAAGCCGGGCCGGACGACTGTCCGGTCCGGCGTGGTGGAGGCGCGCAGCGCACTACCTTGCCGGGCGTGGTAGGCTGGGAGAACAGAGGGCTGCCCCTTGTCCCGAACGGCGGTCGCATGGCAGCTCAAGATGAGGTCAATCGGGACCGCGCGAAGTCTCGGGGAGAGGGCCGAGCGACTCGGTAGCCGGAGCGTTGTCGCCGCTGGCGACAGGGAAGCGCTCCGGGTCTCGCAAAGCTTGATTTCGGTTCGTGTAACCGCTCCTTCTCAAAGCGACCGTAATAAATGCGCTATTGGCAAACCATCCTCGCCCTCCTTCTAGCCCTGGCCTGGCTCACCTCGGTGCTCCATGTCGGCATGGAAGCGAACGGCTGGCTGCCGGAGCACGCCCATAAGCTGGTGCAAACCGTCGTGCATTCCCACGACCATGCCGGCGACGACCACGCGCATGATCCCGCCCACGGACATGCCCACGATCATGCGCATTCCGAATCCGCCCACGGCGATACGGCCCATGAGCCGGTCGTGGCGCGCAGTTCCGCTCCCGAAGGCCGCTCCCTCTCCTGGTTGCTCGTCCTCTGCGCTCCGCTCGTCGGCGCGGTTTTCTGGTTCGCTCTCACTTTCCGCCCCCGCGTCCTTTCCGCGCCGCCCCCGCCTCGCTGGCGGGAAGAGCATGCGCTGGCGCGATGGTGCTTCGTCTGGCGTTGCGCGTCGTTTACGACGGCTCCCCCGGCTCTGGGATAAGCCCTTCGTCCCGCACTCGGGTGACGAATACCGGCGCGTGGTCTCCGCGTCGTGTCCGGCTGAACACTGTTCAGCTCTTTGCCTGCGTCCCTGCGCGGACGCTTCGCCACCTCCTCCCGTCCTTCCTGTTCCATGTCTCCATTCAAACACACTCACCTTTCCATCGTCTGTTTCCCAATTATGAAATTTCTCCTCCTCTTGGCGACCTTCCTCGGTCTCGCCGTCAACGCCTTCGCCCACGGCATGTCCGAGGCCGACCAGGCCGCCGCGCTCGCCGCCGGCAACTTCGAGTTCATCAAACTCGGGGCCAGCCACATGCTCACCGGCTACGATCACCTGCTGTTCCTCTTCGGCGTCATGTTCTTCCTCACGAACCTCAAAGACATCGTGAAGTTTATCACCGCCTTCACCATCGGGCACTGCATCACGCTGATCTTCGCCACGCTCCTTCACATCCGCGCGAACTACTTCCTCATCGATGCCGTCATCGCGCTCACCGTCTGCTACAAGGCCTTCGACAATCTCGACGGTTTTAAGAAATACATCGGCACCGCGTCGCCCAACCTGCTCGGCATGGTGTTCGGCTTTGGCCTCATCCACGGCTTTGGCCTTTCGACCCGGCTTCAACAGCTCCCGCTCGGCCATGACGGACTCGTGATGAAAATCCTGTCCTTCAACATTGGCGTCGAGGTCGGCCAGATCGCCGCGCTGCTGGTGATGGGCGCCCTTCTAAATTTTTGGCGGCACACCGCGTCTTTCTCGAAGTTCAGCAAGGTCGCCAACGTTGTTCTCTTCAGCACCGGCGCGCTGCTCTTCCTGATGCAGATGCACGGCTATCAGCATACCCGCAATCCCGACGAGTTTCCGCTCAACAAAGACGACCATTACCACGTCCACCAGGACATGGCCGCTCCGGTCGAGCCCGCTCCCCTCGCGCCCGCCTCCACACCCGCGCCTTCCGTGCATAGTCACGGTGACGGCGAACCCCACAGCCATTGATCCTTTCACGTTCCCGCATCCATCAACCCACCATGAAAGCCAACTCGCTCCGCCTCTGTCTTCTTGCCGCCCTGGCGACTTTCGCCGCTGGCACCGCCTTCGCCCACGCCGAAGGTCACGATCACGAACTCACGCCCAAGCCCGCCGCCCCGTCCGCCGAAACCGCTCTCGCGTTGCCGGCCACCATGGCCGACACGCTCACCGCGATCCAAAGCCAGCTCGCGCTGCTCAAGACCGCGCTGAAGGACGGCAAGTTTGCCGCCGTCTCGGCCAACGCGGTGACGCTTAATCTGCTCGTCCAGCACATCGTCACGCAGGTGCCCGCCGATCATCAGGCCAACGTGAAGGAGATCGCCGACAAGAACGCGACGCTCACCGCCGAACTCACCCGCGCCGCCGCCGCCGGCGCGGCCAAGCCCGCCTCCGACCTCGTTTCCAAACTCGGCGGCAATCTCCGCGCCCTCCAGCTCTTCGCGCACTAAGCGCCTGACTTATGATTGGGCGGCGCGCCTTCGCCCCTCTCGGGCACGGGCGCGCCGCCATTCTTTTTTCTCCCGTCCGCTTCGTCTCCTCCATGACCTCCTTCAACGAACTCATTCAGCAGGGCACCGCTCATGCCTGGCTCTTTATCCCGTCGGCCATTTTGCTCGGCGCGTTGCACGGCATGGAGCCCGGCCATTCCAAGACGATGATGGCGGCCTTCATCATCGCGGTGCGCGGCACCGTCTGGCAGGCCGCCCTGCTCGGCCTCGCGGCGGCGTTCTCGCACTCGCTCGTCATTTGGGCTCTGGCGGCGCTGGCGCTGCATTTCGGCTCCGAATGGAACGTGGAAACGACCGAGCCCTATTTCCAAATCGCCTCTGGTGTCATCATCATCGCCCTCGCGCTCTGGATGTTCTGGCGCACTCGCCGCGACGTGACGGCAGCCGCCGCCCATTCGCACGACGACGAGGGGCCGCACGGCGGAAAACTTATCGACACCGGCCACGGCTGGGTCGAGGTGGAGGTGTTCGAGACAAACGTGCCGCCCCGTTTACGCCTTCATTTTTTCAAAGAGAAAACAGCCTCGGCCAAGCCCCCTGCCGCCGCCGGTGTCACCCTCGTCACCGAGCGCCCCGACGGCGCGCGGCAGACCTTCACCTTCAAACCTGTCGGCGAGTTTCTGGAGGCCACCGAAGACCTGCCCGAACCGCACGAGTTCAAGGCCACCCTCGTGCTCGCGCACGGGGATCACGAGCACGCCTACACCTTTCAATTCAGCGAAAGCGACCATCACCACCACCACGGCGAAGGTCTGGATGTTTCCGACGGTGAGTATGAGGACGCGCACGAGCGCGCCCACGCCGCCGACATCGCCAAGCGTTTTTCCAACCGCACCGTCACCACGCCGCAAATCATCCTCTTCGGCCTCACCGGGGGACTCCTGCCGTGTCCGGCCGCGCTCACCGTCTTGCTCGTCTGTTTGCAGCTCAAGCAGGTCACGCTCGGCTTCACGCTCGTGCTTTGTTTTAGCATCGGCCTCGCGCTCACTCTCGTCGCCACCGGCACGCTCGCGGCGTGGAGCGTTCACCACGCCTCGAAACGCATCAAAGGCTTTGGCAACTTCGCCCGCAAAGCGCCGTATTTCTCCAGCGCGCTATTGATCGCAATGGGCCTCTACATCGCCTTCCAAGGCTGGCGCCACCTGGCACCGTGATGCAGGCGCGGCAAGGGAGGGTTTCCCCTCGGCTCCGCGCGTTCAATTTCGCCCGAGCAGAGCCTTGCAGGTGGAACGCAGCATTTCCCGCGCGCGATAGAGTCGCGTCTCCACCGCTTTGGCGGAGCAGCCCATGACTTGGCCGGCTTCGACGTAGCTAAGATCTTCCAATTCCACGCAGAGGACGGCTTGGCGTAGGTTATGGGGAAGCGCGTTGACCGCGTTTCGCACGTCGCGGGCGAGGTTCGCTTTTTCAGCTAGAACGGAGGCAGGCCGGGCGGAAGTATCGACGGGATCGAAGCCACCGGGTTGGGCCTCGTCCATCGCCTCGATGCTGTCTTCGCGACGCCGAAAACGCCAGCGCAGGCGGTTGCGGCCAAGGTTGCCCGCCACGGTGAGCAACCACGGTT
>CAYZBG010000106.1:0-13325 GCA_964476565.1 uncultured Opitutus sp. | reverse complement strand
CACGTCCTGGTCGCTCGCGCCGATTCCCGAGCCCGAGACCTACGCGCTGTTCGCAGCAGGACTCGGTCTGCTCGCCGCCGCCGCGCGTCGCCGCGCCCGCTGATGCGCACCTGAGGCTCCAACGAAAAAGGCCCGCGCATCGCGGGCCTTTTTCGTTTTCCGGCAGGCTATTTCAGCCCGGCCGCGATGCGCTCGATCTCCGGCAGCGCGGCATCGAACGCGGCCGCGTAGCGGGCGAACAGCTCGCGGATCTCGGCCTCGGTGATGATGAGCGGCGGGCAGAACGCGATGGTGTCGCCCAGCGCGCGCACGATGAGGCCGCGTTCCTGGCAGGCCTTCGCGACGACCGCGCCCACGCCCAGCTTGCGATCGAAGGGCACGCGCGTGGTCTTGTCGGTGACGAGTTCCATCGCACCGATGAGCCCGACGCCACGCACCTCCCCCACGAAGGGACGGTCCGCGAAGCTGCGCAGCGCCGCCTGGAACTGCGGCGCCAGCGACTGCAGGTGGTGGGCGATGCGGCCCTCCTCGTCGATCCGCAGCCGGTCGAGCGCCACCGCCGCCGGCACGGGGTGATTCGAGTAGGTGTACCCGTGCGCAAACTGCCCGATGCGATCGCTCTGCGTGAGGAAGGCCTCGTACAGGCGGTCGCTCACGACAGTGGCGGAGATGGGCACGTAGGCCGACGACAGCGCCTTCGCCACCGTGATGATGTCGGGCTGGAGTCCGAAAGTCTCCGTGCCGAACATGCGGCCGGTGCGACCGAAACCGCAGATGACTTCGTCGGCGATGAGGAGCACGTCGTACTTGCGCAGCACCGCCTGGATCTTCTCGAAATAGGTGGCCGGCGGCACGATGACGCCGCCTGCACCCTGCACGGGTTCCGCAATGAACGCGGCGACGGTCTCGGGGTCCTCGCGGATGATCTGGGCCTCCAGCTGCTCCGCGAGACGCGTGGCGAACTGCTCCTCGGTCTCGCCGGGCTTGCCGTAGCGGTAGTGGTGCGGGCAGTCCGCGTGGCGCACGTTGGCGATGGGCAGATCGAAGTCCCGATGGTTGTCGGGCAGGCCCGTGAGGCTCGCGGTAGCCACGGTGACGCCGTGATAGCCGCGAATGCGCGAGATGATCTTCTTCTTGCGGTGCTGGCCGAGCGCGTTGCGGTAGTACCACACCATCTTCACCGCCGTGTCGTTCGCCTCGGAGCCCGAGTTGTTGAAGAACGCCTTCGACATGGGCACCGGCATCATCGACAGGAGCTTCTCGGCGAGTTCGACGCCCACGTCGTGCGACTTGCTCGCGAACGTGTGATAGAAGGGCAGCGTCGCGAGTTGCCGCGCACCGGCTTCGGCGAGGCGTTGCTCGCTGAACCCCAGGGCCGTACACCACAGCCCTGCCAGCCCCTCGATGTATTCCTTGCCCTGATCGTCGTAGACGTAGATGCCCTTCCCGCGCGTGATGACCAGCGGACCCTGGGCCTCGTGCCGGCGCAGGTGGGTGTAGGGGTGCAGGACATTCGCGATGTCCCGCGTCCGGAGGGTCGGGGTGGAAGCGTTCAACGGTTTCTCCTTGCTTGCGTGGTCAGTCCCGGGGCCTTGCGCGCGGGGCGGTCAGGCGAAGTACTCGCCGTAGTGGTCCAGGGTCATGTCGAAGGGCCCGAGCAGCGCAGCCCCTCCGGGATTTTGCGACAGCGCGCGCACGGCGCTCGAAACGCTCGACCACGCATTGCCGACGAATCGCCGGGCGTGGCGCGAGACGAGCACGTCCACGAGCACCTCCCCGCCCAGCGTGCGCGGCGACACGGCGCGCTCGAAATGTACGCCGACTTCGCCCTGCCCGCGGCGACACGAAAGGGCACGCGCGCGGCTGCCCGCCACGGTCCGGGCCTGCGCCAGCAGGGGTTCCGAGTCCGACTGCACGAAGAGCGGCAACTCGCCCGACCGGAGCAACTCCAGCGACTGTGCGTTCACGGCGGTCAGCAAAGGCATCTCGGTCCCCTTGTCCGTGCCCCGCAGATGGACGGCGTCGAAGGGCCCGGTACCGAACAGGGCCGCCCGGTGCTCGTCTGCCCGGGCGGCGAACTCCGCGCGCGGCCGGACGTAGCGCGCGAGCAGCTCGCGATTCACGTCTGCCGTCGTCATGCCGTGCAGGCGGTGCCCTTCAGGAATCCACGCCCGGATGAGATGCGTGCTGTTGAAGAAGTCGTACACGGCGACGGTTTCCGGCCGCGCCAGGAAGGCCGAGGACGGCAGCCGCGAAACCTCGCCGTCGGCCCGGGATGTCCACAGGTTGCCCGAATGCCATCGGGAGGGGAACACCGCGCCATCGCGCACCGGAAGCCTGGCGGGCTCGACACCCGAGACGGGCTCGAAGAAATCGGGGAAGGCATTGTCACGATCGGGATCGCGGAACAGGCAGTTCGCGCCCCACCACACCACCGGCGTCCGCCCGGAGAGTTCGGCCGTCAGCAGTCCGCCGAGCAGGTGGAGGATCTCGGACCAGAAACCCGCGCCCCAGCTCCGGATGACGAGATAGCGCTCGCCGCTCGCGGCAAGGGGCGACGCGACGAGATGCGCGGCGGCATCGCGCTCGCGCCTCGCCAGAGCATTGAACCGGGCGGCATGCCGGGAAGCGTCGTGGTCCGGATCCACGGCCAGGGCGGCGGCGTACTGCATGGCCGCGGCATCGAAGTCGCCGGCTTCCTCGAGCAAACGGCCCAGCCACCATCTCGCCCGCGGGCGGCGCCGGTCGAGATCCACCGAGCGGGCCAGAGCCTCCCGGGCTTCGGTCTTGCGATCCAGGTGTGCGAGCGCCACGCCCAGACAGAGCCACGCCACCGCGTCGGCCTCGTGTCGGGCAACCGCCTCGCGGCACGCGGACTCACCGGCGACCCATCGGCCCGAGTCGAGAAAGGTCTCCCTGAAGCGGTCGTAGTCGAACATCATTTCCCCGAACCCATGCGTCGTAGTCTACGGGTCGGGGACTGCCCCGGCAAAGAAACGAGAAAACGTCCTGATGCTCATCTCTGCGCGTGGCTGGCTGATCGCCGCAACCGCCTGTGCGCTTCTGCCCTTCGCGCTGGCCTGCGCGATCTTCGCGGCCTGGTATCGCACCCAGGCTGCGTGGCTTCCCGTGGCCGGCCTGCTCGACATCGGCTTCGGTCTCGCCCTCCTTCCGGCCGGACTCTTCTGCGTGCAGAGGTACTCGGCCTCGGTCAATCGCGACACCGTGCCCGGCTGGTTTCGCAACGCCGTGACAGCGGTGGTGATGCTGCTCGGCAATGTGCCGGCCGCGTTGGGATTCCTGGTTGCGGCCGACCAGGTGATGTCAGCCTATCGCGTGGGGATCCGCAACGACTCGCCGATGGAGGCCTGCGAACTGGTGCTTCGCAGCCCGCTCGGGCAGTACCGCGTGGGGGACCTCGCTCCGGGCGCTTCCGTGGAACGCACGTTCCGGTTCGCCGGAGAAGGCGCCGTCACGTTCACGCTGCGCCTGGGCGAGCGGAGAATCGACGGCGTGCTGGACGGCTACGTGAGCGGAAACGGCGGGAGCGCCTGCCTCACCTTCACGCCCCAAGCAAATTCAGAGGTGAGCAACACCGCATGTGGTCCTCGCGATACGGTAGCGCCGCCGACCTCACCCCCGTGGCGCCCGTCCTGCGGGACCACGGGGGAGTGACAGGTCAGCGGGTGGCGCGACGGGCGCGGCGCGCGGCGAGCAGTGCCAGACCGGCGGCGAACAGCGCGTAGGTCTGCGGTTCCGGAATCGGCGCCGTCACGGCTTCCATCGTGAGCTGGACGGTGCCGGTGCCATCGAACTTCACGCCGGTGACGAACGCGACCGGATTGGTGGGATCGAGTTCGAGATCGGGATCGATGCCCATCACGCGGAAGCGGCTCACCGCTTCGGCGAAGGTGAACGTGCCGCCCTCCGCCACCTCGCCGACCTTCTGCCAGTCGCCGCTCACCAGAAGCTCGATGTCGTAGCCGTCGGCATCGCCCAGGGTCGGCAGGAGGATCTCCAGGAACTTGGGCCCACCGCTGACGGTGTACTCGTACCCGATCGCGATCACCGGGTCGATGAAGAGGAACGTGGATCCACCCGGGCCCTCCGCCGTGATGTCGAAGGGCGCGAACTCGAACACGCCATCCTCGACGTTGCCGTCCACCGGCAGCAGCGGGTTGCCGGGCGACCAGCCGGGGGGCTCGCCCTCTTCGCCGTCAGGTACGTCGACGAAGGCGTCGGCGCGACCGAACGCACCCCACGACGGGTAGTTCTGATCGGCCTGCTCCACCGTCGCGGTGTCGAGCACGAAGCTCACGAACACGGCCTGGTTGGTGGCGAGCTGCACGGACCCGTTGGTGCGGATCGACTCGAAGTAACCGGCGGCGTAGTCCCGTCCGCCCCACGCCCAGGTCGCGCCGGGGAGCGCCGCCGGGTTGCTGCCGTCATTGGTGTACTGCACGAGCGACCCGGCGGGCGGCGTCGGCACGAGCGAATCGACCAGTCCGCCCGGGCCGATGGCCGCGGGCCCGGGAAGCTCTTCGCCGCCCCCCTCGGAACCGACGCGGTCGACGAGGTTCCAGTAGTAGTTGGAAGTGTTGGCGTTGACGGCGAAGAGGTCCCAGAAGCCGATGTGGCTGTCCGGCAGCGGCGGCACGGCGATGCCGTCGTTGTAGGCATCCCAGGTGCGCAGATTCGCCGAGAAGGAGACGCGGTAGCCGCCGGCGCTGGCCGGCAGCAGGATACCGGCACCGAAGATGTCGGACCGCTGCAAGGTGTCCTCGCCGAGGCCGAAGGAGTCGGGATCGAGCAGCAGGGAGAATCCGCCGCCCGCGAGCGCAGTGAGATCGCTCGAACGGCTGCCGTCGGCAAAGACCCAGTCGCCCTCGGCCGGGGTGTAGATCCCAACGACATTGCCGGTGGCGTCCAGCCGTTCGAACGTGATGGCGCGGGCCGTGGGCAGGGCGAGGGTCGCGAAGCCAAGCGCGGCAGCGAGGGAGGTGACGAGTGCCCGGCGGGCGAAGGGCATACGGCGCATGTCCAGGGTCTCCTGTCGGAACCCGCGAGGCCGGTCGCGGGAGGCGGGCCCGGGTTTTTGGGAAGTTTCACCTCTATCACCCTGGCGGGCGAAAGGTAACGTAACGTTAGGTTCTGGGCAAGCCCGACGCCCGCGGCGGACGGATTCCGGGGCCGCACGGCGCCCACGCTGCGCGTCCCCGGGCGGTTGCGCTAGAGTCGGGATCTTCGCGGAGAATTCCGCGCCCCGCCCCCCATCGCAGACGTCATGACGCCCAACGACTACGCATGCTGGCCCAAGCAGTTCCCCCGCAGCCTGCGCGTGCCCGCCACCAGCCTGTGGCACAACCTCGAAACCAGCGCCCGGCGCTATCCGGACGCCCCGGTCACGATCTTCTACGACAGCCAGACCCCCTACCGCGCCCTGGAGGACGAGGCCGAACGGCTCGCGGGCTATCTGCAGCGCGAGTGCGGCGTCCGCAAGGGCGACCGCGTCGTGATGTTCATGCAGAACTGTCCGCAGTTCGTCACCGCCTACTACGGCATCCTGCGGGCCGACGCCGTGGTGGTGGCGGTGTCGCCCATGAACGTGACGGACGAACTGGAGCACTACCTCTCCGACAGCGGTGCTCGCGTCGCGATCGTCGCGCAGGAGCTGTACGACCGCATCTCGCCGCTGCTCGGCACGCTGGCCGACCGGCTCATCGTCGTGACGTACGGCGACGCGCTGAAGACGCCGACCGAGATGAAGGTGCCTCCGTTCGTGGCGGCGGAGCCCATGCCGGTGACCGACCCGCGGGCCGTGGCCTGGCGTGATGCCCTCGCCGCCGGCCACCGCCCCGGACCGCATCTGGCCCGGCCGGACGACCTCGCGGCGATCCTCTACACCTCGGGCACCACGGGCAAGCCGAAGGGTTGCATGCACTCCCACCGGACCATCATGTGCACGACCGTCGGCGCGGTGATCTGGGAGGCCATGTTCCAGGACTCGGTGATCCTCTCCACGGCGCCCATGTTCCACGTGACCGGCATGCAGCACTCGATGAACGCCGCGTTGTACTGCGGCGCGGCCATCGCATTCCTGCCCCGTTGGGACCCTGAGATGGCGGGCTACCTCATCGAGCGCTACCGCTGCACGCACTGGGCGAACGTCCCGACCATGGTCGTCGATCTTCTGGCGCACCCGAGCACCGCCGGCCGCGATCTGTCCTCGCTGGTCTGCGTGGCGGGCGGCGGCTCCTCGATGCCCGAGCCCGTGGCGCGGCAGCTCCAGGCCCGCTGCGGCATCGAGTACATGGAGGCCTACGGGATGACCGAGACCATCTCCCAGACGCATTTCAACCCGCCCACCGAACTGCGCAAGCAGTGCCTGGGCATCCCCACGTTCGACACCGAGTCCCTCGTCATCGACCCCGAGACCCACCGCGTCCTGGGTCCGAACGAGGTGGGCGAGATCGTCTCGCGCGGACCGCAGGTGATGCTCGGCTACTGGAACAATCCCAAGGCCACCGAGGCCACCTTCGTCGAGGTGGAGGGCCGGCGGTTCCTGCGCACGGGCGATCTCGGCCGCATCGACGAGACCGGCTTCTTCTACATCGCCGACCGCCTCAAGCGGATGATCAACGCCAACGGCTTCAAGGTCTGGCCGGCCGAGGTGGAGGCCACACTGTTCCATCACCCCGCCATCCAGGAGGCCTGCGTGGTCGCGGCGCCCGACGAACGGCGGGGCGAGACCGTGAAGGCCTACGTGGTCCTGCGTGCCGGACTGGCCCAGCCGCCGGGGGCCGAGGACATCATTGCGTGGTCCCGCGAGCACATGGCGGCCTACAAGGTGCCCCGGCTCGTGAGCTTCGTGGACGCCCTGCCCCGCTCCGGGACCGGCAAGGTCCAGTGGCGCGCCCTCCAGGAGGCCGAATGGGCGACCGCACGGGCGTCCGCGGGTTGATCGGACGCCGGGAGGTTGTGGCGCCCGGCGCCAGCCTTCACAATACGCCGGTTGCCGTCGGCCTGAGCCGACGCGCCTTGAACCCCACAAGAGGATCTTCCAAGTGACATTTGCACGACGCTTGGGCCTGCTGGCCCTCACCGCCCTCCTGGCCACCGGTTGTTCGCACATGGGCGGGTCGGGCGGCGACGCGGCCGAGGGCGCACCGCCCCCCGGCGCCAACCTCTTTTCCAACCCCATGATGTGCGCGGCGGCGGGTGCCCTGCTCGCCGGCGGCGTGGGTGCCGTCGAGAACAGGGAAGCCATGGCCATCGGCGCGGTCGCGGGCGGCCTTCTGGGTTACTGGGCCTGCGGACAACAGGAAAAACCGCTGCCCGATGCCGACAAGGATGGCGTGCCCGACAAGGTGGACATCTGCCCCGGGACGGCCGAAGGCGCCAAGGTGGGTGACGACGGCTGCCCCGTCGACAAGGACACCGACATGGACGGCGTGCCCGACGCCGCCGACAAGTGCGCCGGGACCCCCCAGGGTGCCGTGGTCGACGCCACGGGTTGCGTGCCCACGGCCGACGCCGACAAGGATGGCGTGGCCGATGTGAACGACCTTTGCCCGAACACCCCGGCCGGTGCGAGCGTGATGCCCAACGGTTGCGAGATGGACACCGACGGTGACGGCATCCCCGACAGCCGCGACCGCTGCGCCGGCACGCCCTCAGGCGTGAAGGTCGGCACCGACGGCTGCGCGGTCGATTCCGACGGCGACGGCGTGTCCGACATCCTCGACCGCTGCCCCAACACCAAGGCCGGTGCCAAGGTGGATGCGGCGGGTTGCGAGATGGCCTCGACGGGCGCGGCGACCACACCCCGCACCGACGCCGCCGCGGCGGCAGGGGCGGCCTCGGGTCTCGTGGTGCCCCGCACCGCCGGCGAAAGCCTGGTGCTGAAGGGCGTCAACTTCGAGACGGCGTCCTCCAAGCTGAAGCGCGAGTCCCTCGGCACGCTGAACGAGATCGCCGAGCAGCTGAAGGAAACCGGTGCCAAGGTGGAGATCTCCGGTCACACCGACAGCTCCGGCAGCGCCGCGGTCAACCAGGCCCTCTCGCAGAAGCGCGCCGAAGTCGTGATGAGCTACCTCATCTCGAAGGGTGTGCCGGCCGAGAACCTCGTGGCCAAGGGCTACGGTTCGCAGGCCCCGGTGGCGGACAACGCCTCTCCCGCCGGCCGCGGCAAGAACCGCCGCGTCGAGCTGAAGCTCCTGGGTAACTGAGCCCCGGTCACCTCACCTGAAACGGGCGCAGCCTTCGGGCTGCGCCCGTTTTTTTCGTGCTTGACTCCCCGGGTTCGCGCCGTATAGTCGGGCGATCCTGTTCCATGCCTCCGCAATGAACGCCCCGCTCCCCCTGCCCGCACCGCTCGACCCCGGCTTCGAACGCGAGCTGCTCGCCGCGTGCGACACCCTCCAGCCCGAACTGCAGCGCCTGCTCGCGTCGCTCGTCCGCTTTCCGAGCGTGCTCGGAGAGGAAGCCGCTGCGCAGGACTACATGGAAGGCCTCTTCCAGGGCATGGGCCTGCAGGTGGACCGTTTCGCCGTCGACGATCGCGAACTCCAGCACATGCCCGGCTACGCGCCCTCGCTGGGCCACTGGGCGCGCCACGACAACGTGGTCGGCGAGTACCGCCCCAAGGCCGCGACGGGCCGCTCGCTCATCTTCAACGGCCATATCGACGTGGTGCCGGTCGGCTCGGCAGACCTGTGGACCGCGCCGCCCTTCGAACCCGTCGTGCGCGACGGCCGCATGTACGGGCGCGGCTCCGGCGACATGAAGGCCGGCATCGCCGCCTACGTCACCGCGTTTCTCGCGTTGCGGCGGCTGGGCTACGCGCCAGCGGCGCCGGTGTGGTTCCAGTCCGTGGTGGAAGAGGAATGCACGGGCAACGGCGCACTCGCCTGCCTGTATCGCGGCTACCGCGCGGATGCCGCGATCATCCCGGAGCCCTTCGACCAGTCCGTGCTCACCGCGCAGGTGGGCGTACTGTGGATCTCCGTCGAAGTGCTCGGGCGGCCGGCACACGTGCTCGACGTGAGCCGTGGCATCAATGCCATCGAGGCCGCGTTCGCACTCTACCGCGGGCTCGAATCGCTGCGTGACGAGTGGAACCGCCCCGAGAACCGGCACCCCGCGTTCGCGGAGGTCGCAAGGCCCATCAACTTCAACCTCGGCCGCATCGAAGGCGGCGAATGGACATCCTCCGTGCCCACCCGCTGCGTGATGGACATCCGCTGCGGGTTCTATCCGGGCGTGTCCGTCGCGGACGCGAAGAAAGCGGTCGAAGCACGTCTGGCCGAGACTGCGGCGTCCCCATCGCTCTCCGGCGTGCAGTATCGCGTGCGCTACGCCGGTCTGCAGTCGGAGGGGGTCGTGGTCGATCGCGCGCAGCCGGTGATGGAAACCCTCGTGCGCGCGCACGAGCACGTCATGGGCAGCGAGCCGCGCCCGTTCGCGTCCACCGCCACCACCGACATCCGCGTGTTCAATCTGTACGGCGACACGCCTGCCACGTGCTACGGCCCCGAGTCATCGCACATCCACGGCATCGACGAATCCGTGAGCCTGGAGAGCACGCGGCGCGTGACCCAGGTGCTCGCCCTCTTCCTCGCGCGCTGGTGCGGCGTCACGCGCGGTTGATTGCACGGCTCGCTGTCGCTGCGGGGTTCGCGACGCTGCTCGCCGCGTGCTCCACCGTGGCACCGCCCGGCCCGCGTACCGCGGACGTCGATGCCGAAGTCGTCGTACCCGTCGAAGCGCCGCGAGGCGCTTCTGCCGACACTCCGACTGAAAACGCCCCGGAAGCGCCCGCCGCACCGCCAGAGAGTCCGCGCGCTGCCGCGCCCGGCCAACGCGCCGTCGACGAGGCCCTCGCACAGATCGGCGTGCCCTATCGCTTCGGCGGCTCGGGGCCGCAGGGCTTCGATTGCAGCGGCCTGGTGCAGCACGCCTACCGCCGCGCGGGCATTGCGCTGCCGCGCGACACACGCGAACAGCGGCTGCGCACCCGCCCCCTGGCGCAGGGCGGACGAGACCTGAGACCCGGCGACCTGCTGTTCTTCCATCGGGACCGCCGCGGGGCGCTGCATGTCGCGCTCTACATCGGCGACCGGCGCTTCGTGCACGCGCCCTCGAGCGGCAAGGCGGTGCGCATCGAAAACCTGGACGACCCTCACTGGAAGCGCCGCTTCATCGAGGCGCGCCGGCCGTCCTGACCCAGGCAATTTCGCCCGATACATGGTGATGCCCCGGTCGGGATCACGGGTTACACTCGGCCCCGGTTTCCTCGGGAAGACAGCCGGTACGGCGCCGGTTGCGGGGTTCCGCTACTCAACGCAGCATCGCAACGACCAAGGAGAGTCGCCATGAGCTTTGCATCGGAGTTCAAGGAGTTCGCCCTCAAGGGCAACGTCATGGATCTGGCCGTGGGCGTGATCATCGGGGGAGCCTTCGGCAAGATCGTGGACTCCGCGGTGAACGACCTCATCATGCCCATCGTGGGTCGCGTCATCGGCAACGTGGACTTCTCCAACATGTTCGTGAAGCTCGCCGAGGCCCCGGCGGGCACGGCCGAGACGCTCGATGCCCTCAGGAAAGCCGGCGTGCCGGTGTTTGCCTATGGCAACTTCATCACCATCGCGCTCAACTTCATCATTCTCGCGTTCGTGATCTTCATGATGGTGAAGCAGGTGAACCGCATGCGCCGCGCGGAACCGCCCGCGCCGCCGCCCCCCACGCCGGAGGACGTCGTCCTGCTGCGCGAGATTCGCGACAGCTTGAAGAAGTAGCGCCACCGCTTCCGCGACCACCAACGAAAACGGCACCCTGGGGTGCCGTTTTCGTTGGAATCGGACGGGTACGGCATCAGTTGACTGCGAGTGCCACCGCGCGCTTGCCGGATGGATCGTCCTTGGCGATTTCCACGCGGTCTCCGCCGGACTGCACCGCGCGGTCCAGCGCCTGCGCGGCAAGTCCCATGAGGTCGTCGAATCCGATGCCGGGCCGCACGGAAGTCGCGGCAACGCCGAAGCTTGCAGAGCCCTTCACACCGGACGGCTCCAGCCCCTGGAACGCGATGCGCAGCGCCTCGGCCTTGGCCGTGGCGTTCTCCGCGTCGCAATGCATCATCAGCACCACGAAGCGATCTTCGTCGATGCGCGCGAGCACGTCTTCACGCCGCACGCACACGCGCACGAGGTGCGAGAAGGAAAGCACCGCGTCGTCGGCGATCGCCGGTCCGTACTCTGAAGTCAGCGCACCCAGTCCATCGATGCGCGCGAGGATGAGGCTCGCGAAGTAACCGTGGCGGCGCGCCTCGCTGAACCGGCCCTCGGCCAGATCGCGCAGCAGGTGGGGCCCGAGCAGCCCCGTGAGGGCATCGCGGTCGGAGAACGGCGCGGTCCCCGGCATCGAAACGACGGGGTCCTTCGGCACGGTCAGCGGCAGGGTCATGGCGGGATCCTTGGGAGCGGAAGGGCGATCAGTGCTGAAGCGAGGGCTCGACGTCGAGGCAATCGGCGCCGAGGGGTTCCGGGTCCGCGTCGCCGTAGCAGGCCATCAGGTCGGTCCAGACGCCATCCAGGGCGGCGCAGGCCTGCAGCAGGCGGTCGATCGTCTCGGTGTTCATGCGGTGCTCTCCTCGCCGGCCGCGGTGAGCAGCCATCGCCATGTCGTTGATCTTTCGGGCGTCCGGCGCGCGCAAGGCGCCTGATCCCGGGTTGTGTAGTCACTTAACGACACGGGTGCGGGATTCTTGAGGTCGGGGCGCCGCCACCCCTGAACCGTAACGAACGGACCGGGATTCGGACGATCTCCGCCTGCCGTGACCAGCCAGGTACCGCCCTCCCTCCATCGCCCCCTACGCCCGGCGCCCGGCATAGGATCCGCGCCAGTCGTGTGGTAAAACCACGGCCATGATCGAGATCGACCGCTACCCGAATCTGGCGCTCCTGTGCTGGAACCGCGCGCTTCGCTGCATCGACGAGCGGGAGGCGCTGGCCCTCTACGAGCGCAATTGGCGACTGGTGGACGCGGCCGGCATGCCGGAGCACGAACGTGCGCTGCTGAATCGCCTCGTGACGGAGTTCGGGAACGGTGTCCTGCTCGTTTAGGCGTGCCCGGCACAGGAGCGTGGCGAAACTGCTCGGTGCGCTCGATCACGAACGGCTTCGCACGCTGCGGTGCTTCTTCGGTGGCGGCACAGCAATCGCGCTGGAGGTCGACGAGTTCCGCGAGTCCGCCGACGTCGACTTCCTCTGCGCCGACAAGACTGCGTATCGGGCCCTGCGCGAACTGGTGTTCGACGCCGACATCGACGGGCTCTTTCGCGAGCCGATCGTCAAGGTGCGCGATACTCGTGCGGACATGGACGGCATACGAAACTTCGTGGTCTTCGACGGCATGCCGTTGAAGTTCGAGATCATCGTCGAAGGTCGCATCGCGATTGCCGATTCTGACCGGACCATCTGCGGGGTCACGACGTTGTGCACCGAAGATGCATTCACGGAGAAGCTGCTCGCGAACGCGGATCGTGGACTGGATCGGGCGACCGCCAGTCGGGATCTGATCGATCTGCTGGCGCTTTCGATCCGCCACGGCGGCGTACCTCCCTCCGCCTTGTTTCGTGCCTCGGAGGTATACGGCCAGTCGGTATCTCGAACCCTGGAGAGGACCTGTGATCTCCTGCGTGACGACCACGCGTACCGAGCCGAGTGCCTGTCGAAACTCGACATCGACGACGACTGGGCAGCCGCCCTCACCACGGAGCTCATTTCATCCCGCTGGCTTCACTCTGGCGGCTGGACGAACTGAGGTCGAACTCGCCGGGCCGAACCAGGGCCACACACTCCAGCCTCGCATCGAGGCATCCCACGCTCCATCGGCGACAGCATCGAATGATTCGCCTCCCTGCGAGGTCGCTGCACGGACAGGCCGCGACCTGCCCGTGCATCTTCGCCGTGCGTCGCCAGAATCACTTCAAACGGTAGGTTCCCGTGTTCCCGTTGCACTTGTTGTAGATGCCCGGCGCAGCACCCGGCGGGATCTCTCCTACAGCGGTATAGGTCGCGCTGGCAGTCATTCCCTCGTACTTGCCCGAGCCGCCCACGGCGGCCCACTTGCCCCCCATGTCCCCGCCGGTCTCGAAGCGCATCAGCCACTTGTCGCCGTCCGCGTCTACCTGGGTGCAGACCCCGTAGTCGCGGTACTTGCCGTCGACGATCTCGTACACGCCGACACATCGCGATCCCTGCCGGTCGAAGGCCTTGGTCCCGCCGTTGGCGTAAGTGGAGGCCCAGCCTTCGAACATGCCGGACGCG
>CAYZBG010000105.1:6139-13661 GCA_964476565.1 uncultured Opitutus sp. | reverse complement strand
AAGAAGGAAGCCGCTCCGGCTCATCCTCCGGGCGGCGGCATGGACTACTAAGTCCCGGCCCCCACAGCTCACGACTGACTTCAAGGCGCTCCGCTTCGGCGGAGCGCCTTTTTTCTTTCGGGGGGAGGATGCCGCCGTGTAGCGGCGCCTGAGGTAGGCGCCGCTACACGGGGCAAGGGAAGTGTCAGTTGATAGACGTTAATTAATTGCAATAAAGTCACGCGTGGGGATTTCATCCGCGGCATGAAATTCCCCACGAGCCTGCCGTTCCTCGGATGGCTTGCCTTGTCGCAGGTGGTTTCGGGACAAACCGAGACCGAGATCGAGCGTCACCGCTCTCTTCGCGATGAACTCGCCCGGCACGATGCCTTGTACTTCCGCGAGGGCGAACCGGAGATCTCGGATGCCGCCTACGACGCGCTGAAACGCGAACACGCCGCGCTGGTCGCCCGCTATCCGTCGCTGGCGGCAGCGACGTCGGATCGTGGGCCCGGCGACGACCGCACGGGGTTGTTCCCGACCCGCCGGCACCTCGTGCCCATGGCGAGTCTGCGCAAGGCCAGCACCGAGGGCGAGGTCAGAGTATTCACGGCAGGACTACGGGAGGCCTCCGGCGGCGAGACGCCACCTTGCATCGTGGAGCCAAAGTATGACGGCTTGGCGCTTTCCCTCGTCTACGACGGTGGCCGGCTCGTGCGTGCGGTCACCCGCGGCAACGGGCTCGAGGGCGACGAGGCCACGGCCAACGCCTGCGGCCAGGCGGGGGTGCCTCTGGCGTTGCGCGGCACGCCGCCGGCCGGGCGCATCGAACTGCGAGCGGAGGTCTTCGCGACCTTCGCTCAGTTTGAGCAGGCCAACCGCGATCGTGAGCACAGGGGCGAACCGCCGTTTGCCCATCCACGCGCCTTCGCAGTCGGGACGCTGCGGCGGGCTCCCGACGTTCTTCCGGAGGGGCCGACCTTGTCCTTTGTTGTCCATGGCTGGGGTGCCTGGGAGGATGAGGTGTCGGCGCCACGCTCAGCCGACGATTTTGCCGCGAAGCTGCAGGTCTGGGGCCTACCGGCCGCGGTCAGACTCGGGACAGCTCACGACAATGCTTCGCTGTGGACGTTGTTATCAGACCTCGAGTCCGGGCGGGCACAGTGGCCGATGCCGACCGACGGCGTGGTGATCAAAGTCGATGCCGTGGCGTTGCGGAACCGGCTCGGTGATGCTGCCGAGGGTCCGCGCTGGGCGCTCGCCTTCAAGTATCCGCCGGAGCGCGTCGTCACCCGGGTCCGCGCGATCACCTGGCAGGTTGGGCGCAGCGGGGTGATCACGCCCGTGGCGGAACTCGAGCCGGTCAAGGTCGGCGGCGTCTTGATCGCCCGGGCCACCTTGCATTCTCCCGCGCATATCGCCCGACTGGGCTTGTGCGTGGGCGACGAGGTGGAGGTGGAGCGGGCAGGGGAGGTGATCCCGCACATCCTCGGCGTCCGGACCACCCTGCGGCCCGCAGGTGCCGAGCCGGCAACGCCGCCGCAGGTGTGTCCGTCCTGTGCGACCACGTTGCTTCACGAGGCGGGTTCGGGGCAGGTGGTATGTCCGCGGAGGACCTGCCCGGCGCAGCTCGTCCGCCGGATCGAACACTACGTCTCGCCCGCGGCCGTCGACATTCCAGGCTTCGGACCTGTCCTGCTCGAAACGCTTGTCGCGCGCGGTGGGGTCGAATCGCCGGCGGACCTGTACCGACTGTCCGCCGATCGCATGCGGGACGCTGGCGCGGGCGCGTCCGCTGCGAACCTGTTGGCCAAGGTCGAGGCCAGTCGCGGGGTCGAGCTTTGGCGGGTGATTCACGGACTTGGTATTCCCCGAGTGGGTGCCACCACCGCACGGGCGGTCGCCCGGGTCGTGCCGAACTTGGCGACCTTGTTGCGGCGCCTCGAGCAGGCCGACTTTGGCGATCTCGATGCGCTGACGCCCGCCGTGCGGACGGCGTTGGCCGATTTTGGGCGCGATGAGGAAAACCGACGGTGGGTCCGGGGCTTGGTCGAGGCGGGCGTGGGGGCGTCAACCAACGATGCGTCCGCGCCAGCCGCGGGGTTTCTGCGTCACGAGGTGGTGGTCTTTACCGGAACCCTGGCCGGACTTTCGCGCACGGAGGCGGCCGACCTCGTGATCGCCGCCGGTGGCCGCGTGGCTTCGTCTGTATCGGCGCGCACGACCTTGGTCGTCGCCGGCGAAGGGGCGGGGGAGAAGCTAGTCGAAGCTCGCCGCCGCGGCGTGCGCATCATCGGTGAGGCGGAGTTCCGCGCGCTCATTCGCGGCGTGGATCGAGACCTGGCTCCTTCGTCCCCCATCCGTTCTCTGCGCCCTTAGCGTGCTCCGGTGAAAAACTCCCAGGGCGTCCTGTGCCAGACGTCACGCAAGACGGTCTGGCGCCTGCGCGGGAAATCCTCTTCGCTCGCGCGATGGAAGTCATTTTCCTCGGAACCGGCACCTCGCAAGGGGTCCCGATGATTGCCTGTGACTGTGCGGTGTGCTCCTCGACGGATCCGCGCAACCATCGCACCCGGGCTTCCATTCACGTGGTGATGGACGGACTGCACATCCAGGTCGACGCGGCGCCGGAGCTGCGGCTGCAGTGCCTGCGCGAGAAGATCACCTGGGCGGACCTGTTTATCCTGACGCACGGGCATGCGGATCACGTGGTGGGCATGGATGACCTGCGGCGATTTTGTGACCTGCTCGGGGGCAATGCGCTCACCGTGTACACGACCGACGAAGGCATGGCACGGGTGCTCGCGATTTATCCCTACACCATCATGGAACGTCCGGTCGTGCGCGGCTACGCGGCGTTCAAACTGGAAACCATGCCCGAGCAGTTGGAGCTGCCCCAGGGCACGATCCAATCGACACCGCTGCCGCATGGTGGCGTGAGCACCCTGGGATTGATCTTCACGGAGCGCAGCAGCGGGAAGAAGTTTGTGTACTACACGGACTGCAAACGCGTGCCGCGCGAGGCCGTCGCCCTGGCGCGTGGCGCCGATCTGGTCGTGCTGGACGGACTGCGCCCGGAACCGCATCCCTCGCACATGAGCATCGCCGAGGCGGTCACGGCCGCCGGCGAGATCGGAGCGCCGCAAACGTTTCTGACCCATCTGACCCACCTGTCGGACCACGCGACGACAGAGGCGGCACTGCCGCCTGGGGTGCGCCTCGCCTACGACGGCTTGCGGTTGGCGCTCTGAATCGGAGCGAGCAGCGAAAAGCAAAAAACTGCTGGATTTCGGCTTGCGTTTAAAGTCTACCAAATAAATCTACATTGAAACGATAGGATATGAAGCTTTCCAAGAAAGGTGAATACGCGCTCCGCGCCCTGATCGACCTCGGCATCGCCGCCGAGGTGGGTCGGGAGCTGGTGCAGGTTTCGGAACTTTCGGAGAAGCAGCAGATTCCGATCAAATTCCTCGAGCAGATCATGCTGCAGCTGAAGGAAGCTGGCTTGATCGAAAGCCAGCGGGGCAAGTTTGGGGGGTACCGCCTGGCCCGACCCGCGCGGAAGATTCCGATTGGGGACGTGGTGCGCTACATCGACGGCCCACTGGCGCCGATTGGTTGCGTCAGCCAAACGGCCTATGAGAAATGCAGC
This sequence comes from uncultured Opitutus sp., assembly GCA_964476565.1. Taxonomy (GTDB): domain Bacteria; phylum Verrucomicrobiota; class Verrucomicrobiia; order Opitutales; family Opitutaceae; genus CAMAXB01. The sequence continues at coordinate 10,030 of CAYZBG010000105.1, read as the reverse complement.
TGCCCCGACGAAGAGCACTGCGGGCTGCGCATGCTGATGCTCGATGTGCGCAACGCGATCGCCGGGATTCTCGACCGCTATACGGTCGCCGATGTGGTCGATGTGACCACCCGCAAGATGAAGCGGGATGGCATTCCGTTGCCCTTCTCTACGGATCGCGCACCCGCCGCGACGGGTGCCACCCGGTCCCGTCCGTCCCGAACCCGTGCGCGGGATCCGCGTCCCGTCACGCCCGTCGAGGGGCTCCTGTCCAATCTCTTCCCCGATTACACCATTTGATGCCTGCCGCCATGAATTCCATCCCTGATGCCAAATCCGCCGCCGGCGGACCTCTGCCCGACTGGCTGGCGATCGTCCGCGAAAAGGTCGAAAGCCTCCGCTTCGGCGTGGTCCAGATCGTCGTGCACGATGCGAAGGTCACCCAGATCGAGCGCACCGAAAAGACGCGGCTGCCCTCCGGACGCGAGGACTGAGTCCGCTGTATCCACCTTTTGCCTACCGGCTCCACCGGAGGCTTTACCTGATCCCACCTAATCCCTGCAACTGACCCGACCACGGGAAGTTCCCATGATGACGATAACGCCCTCCCATGAGGAACTTGAACTCCCTGCGCGTGGCTGGCCTGCTGGCCGCGCTTTCCACCACAAATCTCGCGCTGCACGCGCAGACTGACGCCCAAACCGTCGAGACGCTGCGCGAGCAGATCCGCCAGCTCGACCAGCAGCTCCGCATCCTCGAGCGCAAGCTCGAGATCAAGGACGAGGCAGCCACCGCTGCCGCCCGCACGACTCCGGTCGTCGCCGCCGGCGCCGGAGGCTTCTCGATCACGAGCGGCGACAAGAAGTTTCAGCTGCGGCTTCGCGCCAACATCCATGCCGACGGCCGCTTCTTCATCAGCGACAACGTCGAGGGCAACGACACCTTCCTCATCCGGCGCCTCCGGCCGAGTTTCGAAGGCACGCTCGCGGAGAAATACGGCTTCCGGCTGATGCCTGACCTCGCCGGCTCCAGCTTCACGCTGCTCGACGCCTACGTCACTTACGCCCACAGCCCGGCCTTCAACGTGCTGGTCGGCAAGACCAAGACGCCGTTCGACCTCGAGCGGCTGGTCTCGCAGACCGACCTGCTGTTCATTGAACGCGCCTACCCGACCTCGCTCGGGCCGAACCGGGATCTCGGCGTCCAGCTGTTTGGCGATGTGCTCGGTGGCAAACTGACCTACCAGCTCGCCTGGCAAAATGGCGTGGCCGACAACGCCTCGTCCGTCACCGACACCGACGACGAGAAGGAGGTGGCGGCCCGGCTCTTCGCCCATCCGTTCCGCGGTTCCGACTCGCCGCTGGCCGGCCTCGGCCTCGGTCTTGCCGCCACCGTCGGGGACAAGGACACCGGGTCTCCTGCCGGTTACCGGACCAACGCCCAGCAGACGTTCTTCAACTGGTCGAACGGGGTGGTCAACGCCGGCACCCACACGCGCCTTCAACCGCAGGCCTACTACTACTCCGGACCGTTCGGGCTGATCGGTTCGTGGACGTCGTCCGAACAGGAACTCGCCCGCGGTGCCGAAGCGCGCAAGCTCAAGAGCACCGCGTGGTTTCTCGCCGCGCACTATGTCCTGACCGGCGAGGAGGCGACCTATCGCGGCGTGACGCCGAAATCGTCCTTCAGTCTCGCGGACGGCACCTGGGGTGCCTTCGAGGTGGCCGCTCGGTACGGTGTGCTCGATGTCGAGGATGCCGTGTTCGCCGGTACCTCGGCGACGTGGTTCGCCAATCCGGCCACGTCGGCGCGCGAAGCCTCCGGCACCACGCTTGGCCTGAACTGGTACCTTAACCGCAACGTGAAGGCCATGGTTAACTTTGAACACACCTCATTCGACGGTGGCGAATCCGGCGCCGTCACCCGCGAGGACGAGCGCGCCATCTTCACCCGCGTTCAACTCCGCTACTGATCCCTCCGTATTTCCCTGAATCTCAATCTCCATCTTGTCATGAAAACGCTTCTCTCCCTGCTCACCGCCTTCGCGATCGCCGGCTCGGCCGTCGCCCAGAACATCGAACTACTCAACGTTTCTTACGATCCGACGCGTGAGCTCTACGCCGACTACAACGCGGCCTTCGCCAAGCACTGGAAGGAAAAGACCGGCGCAAACGTCGTCGTGCGTCAGTCGCACGGCGGTTCGAGCGCACAAGCCCGCGCCGTGATCGACGGTCTGCAGGCCGATGTGGTCACCCTCGCGCTCGCGCAAGACATCACCGCCCTGCACCAGAACGGAAACCTGCTACCGGCCGACTGGCAGAGGCGGTTGCCAAACAATAGTGCCCCGTACACGTCGACCCTCGCCTTTCTCGTGCGCAAGGGGAACCCGAAGGGGATCAAGGACTGGCCCGACCTCGTCCGTTCCGGTGTCTCCGTGATCACGCCCAATCCGAAGACCTCCGGCGTCGCGCGGTGGAACTACCTCGCGGGCTGGGGCTACGCGCTCAAGGCCAACAACGGCGACCAGGCCAAGGCCAAGGACTTCATCACGGCGCTCTATCGGAACGTGCCCGTACTCGATTCCGGCGCGCGCGGGGCCTCGACGACCTTTGTGGAACGTGGCATCGGTGACGTGCTGATCAATTGGGAGAATGAGCTGCTGCTCACGCTCAAGCTCCGCCCGAACGATTTCGAGATCGTGGTACCGTCGGTCAGCATCAAGGCAGAACCGACCGTGGCAGTCGTCGACAAGGTCGTTGATCGCAAGAAGACCCGCGCGGTGGCCCAGGCGTACCTCGAGTACCTGTACTCGCCCGCCGGGCAGGAGATCGCGGGCAAGCACTTCTATCGTCCGAGCGATCCGACCGTCGCTGCCAAGTACGCCTCGCAGTTCCCCCAGCTCGAGCTGTTCACCATCGATGACGTCTTCGGCGGGTGGCAGAGCGCGACGGACACGCACTTCAAGGACGGTGCCGTCTTCGACCAGATCTATCTGAAAAAGTGAGCGTTTGATCACTCCCGACCGGCGGCGCGCGCCAGACGTGCGCCGCCGGTTTCCAATTATCTCCCTTCTTCCCTTTCCTGCCATGAGTTCGGACCTCTCGACCCGATTCACCTCCGTGGCCCGCGTGCTGCCGGCTTCACCCTCAAGCGGATCGACGGCTTTCGAGCAACGGCTCGCCGACCTTTATCACCTCAGCCAGCGGTCCAGCCACATCTTTGGATCGCCCATCGGCCCGTTCTACCATCAGTCCCGGTCGTACAGCCTGCCCCGTTTTGTCTACTTTGGACCGCACGCCTCCGATGAGTCGCTCCGGCTGGCGTTCCTGGCGGGTTTCGATCATCGCGACCTGCGTGGCGCCGGTGGATTGCTGCAGCTCGTAGAGCGCCTGGCCCTGCAGCCCGAGATGGGGCAGGGGCTCAACCTTTCGGTCTTTCCGCTCGTGGACGTGCTTGGCCATGAACGGGGCGCTTCCGGCCGAAATCTCGACGCGTCGCACTGGGGTCACGGCGCGGCGCCGGAACTCGCTTTGCTCGACAAAGACGCGCGCCTGCGGGGCTATCATGGGTTCGTCACCGTCGGTCCGGTGGCCGGCGACGACATCCCGGTCGTGCGTCTGCGGGGACATCCGGCGGCCGCTGCCCTGGGGGTCGAGCTGATCTCATCGGAAGACTTCGAACCGTTCTCCGTGCGATGGGAAGCCGAGGTCGGAGGCCGTCCGCTTCACGATGGACCGCTCTCGGTGGCCGACGATCTGCCGTTCCCGCCGTTCGAGCTTTCGATCCGGCTCCCAGCCTCGTGGTCCGCGGACCTCTTTGCGCAGGCCACGGCCTCGGTGCTGATTCGTTTCATCCAACGCTACCGCGGCGTTCACGCCTACGGTCACAACCTCTGATTTCGCACACGTCGTT
>CAYZBG010000105.1:0-6039 GCA_964476565.1 uncultured Opitutus sp. | reverse complement strand
CCGGAGGTCGTTGCCCTCGAGCAGGAACTCCGGCATCACCGCTTCGACGGTGTGATCACGTTGCACGCCGATGACACGAGTGACGGTGTCTATGGCTACGCCCACGGACGGGTGATCAACGAGGCCTTACTCCGTCCGGCGCTGACTGCCGCGGCGGACATCCTGCCTTTGAACGAGGCCGCCGTGATCGATGGATTCGAAGCGTCCGGCGGCCTCATCTGCCGGTGCTTTGAGGGCGTGCTTTCGGCGCCGCCGGAGCAGCGACCGCAGCCGTTCGATGTGATCTTCGAAACGCCGGCTCTCGCGCCCCTGCGGCAGCAGACCGAAGCGTCCCTCGCGGCGCTGGAAAGCATTCTGTCCGAGTACCGTCGTTTTCTCGCCTACGGCCAACACCTCTGATGTCGCACCGTTCCTCCCGCTCCATCTTGCCCGGCTTCGGGCTCTCCCTGGGTTTCACGCTCGTTTACCTGAGCCTGATCGTGCTGATCCCGTTGTCGGCCGCGTTCATCAAGACGGCGGGCATGACATGGGAGCAGTTCGTGGCGGCGGTGACCGGTCCGCGGGTGTACGCCTCGTACCAGCTGACGTTCGGGGCCTCGTTTTTCGCCGCGCTCTTGAATACGATCATGGGCCTGCCGGTCGCGTGGGTCCTGGCGCGGTACACCTTTCCGGGCAAACGCGTGTTTGATGCCTTGGTCGACTTGCCCTTCGCCCTGCCGACGGCGGTGGCGGGCATCGCGCTCACCGCCCTGTATGCCCGCACGGGTTGGATCGGAAGCCTGCTCGAGCCGTTGGGTATCAAGGTGGCCTACACGCCGATTGGGGTGTGGGTGGCGCTCACCTTCATCGGGCTGCCGTTCGTGGTCCGTACGGTTCAACCGTTGATCGAGGATCTCGAGCCTGAGCTGGAAGAGGCGGCCGCGACCCTCGGGGCGTCGCGCTGGCAGACCTTGCGACGCGTGGTCTTCCCGGCGCTGTGGCCGGCGCTGCTGACCGGGTTCGCCCTCGCATTCGCGCGGGCGATCGGGGAATACGGCTCGGTCGTGTTCATCTCGGGCAACATGCCAATGCGCACGGAGATCACGCCGTTGCTCATCATCACGAAGCTCGAGCAGTACGACTACGCCGGCGCCACGGCGCTCGCGATGGTGATGCTCGTGGCCTCCTTTGCCCTGCTCCTCGTCATCAACCTGCTGCAGCGCTGGTCGCGCCGCAGCCAAGCCTGAACGGATCTCATGAGTGCCACTGCTGCCCCTTTCCGTCCGTCCGATCCGGGCGCCGCTGCCCACGGTCCCACTGCACGCCGCGCGCTGCGCGATCCGCTCTGGCTCAAGGGCCTGCTGTTGGGCGGCTCGCTGGTGTTCCTCGTGGTCTTCCTCGTGATCCCGCTGGTCTCCGTGTTCTACGAGGCACTGCGCCAAGGCGTGGGGCTCTATTTCGCCGCGTTTCACGACTCAGCTGCGCTCGCTGCGATCAAGCTCACGCTCCTCGTCGCCGCGCTGACGGTGCCGGCCAACCTCATCTTCGGCGTGGCGGCCGCGTGGGCGATCGCAAAGTACGAATTCAAGGGCAAGAGCCTGCTCATCACCCTGATCGATCTTCCGTTCGCGGTATCGCCGGTGATTGCAGGCCTGATCTACATGCTGATCTTCGGCCGCCAGGGCTGGATTGGACCCTGGTTGATGGAGAACGACATCCGCATCGTGTTCGCCGTGCCGGGCATCGTGCTCGCCACCACGTTCGTGACCTTTCCCTTCGTTGCGCGGGAGTTGATTCCCCTCATGCAGGCACAGGGCAACGACGAAGAGTACGCCGCGCTCACGCTGGGTGCGAACGGCTGGCAGACGTTCTGGCGCGTCACGTTGCCCAACATCAAGTGGGCGCTGTTCTACGGCGTAATCCTCTGCAACGCCCGGGCGATGGGCGAGTTTGGCGCCGTATCCGTCGTTTCAGGACGCGTGCGCGGCGAGACCAACACCATCCCCCTGCACGTCGAGATCATGTACAATGAGTACCAGACCCAGGCGGCCTTCGCCTTGGCGTCGGTGCTCACCTTGCTCGCGCTGCTGACCCTGGTGCTCAAGGCGGTCATCGAACGCCGGGCGCACAACTGACCCCAATTAACCTTCTCTACCACCGTGAGCATTGACGTCTCCAACATCCGCAAGACCTTCGGCAGCTATACCGCCCTCGCCGGGGTCGATCTTCATGTGCCTACCGGAAAACTGGTGGCCCTGCTGGGGCCGTCGGGTTCCGGCAAGACCACGCTCCTGCGCATCATCGCGGGGCTGGAGTTCGCCGATCCGGGCAGCGGCCGCATCAATTTCCATGGCGAGGACGTCACGGAAACAGCGGCCGGCAAGCGGGGCGTGGGCTTCGTGTTCCAGCATTATGCGCTGTTTCGGCACATGACGGTGGCCGACAACATCGCCTTCGGGCTGAATGTGCGCCCGCGTACGTTACGCCCCGGCAAGGACGAGATCTCCGACCGCGTGCACCGCCTGCTCAAATTGGTGCAGCTCGACGGACTCGGCGGTCGATATCCGACGCAGCTCTCCGGCGGACAGCGGCAGCGGGTGGCGCTGGCGCGGGCCCTGGCGGTTGAGCCGAAGGTCCTGCTGCTCGACGAGCCGTTTGGCGCGCTTGATGCGAAAGTGCGCAAGGAGCTGCGCCGCTGGCTGCGCAAGTTTCAGGATGAGATCGGGATTACCACGATCTTCGTGACGCACGATCAGGAGGAGGCGCTCGAGCTCGCAGACGAGGTCGTGGTGATGAACAACGCCCGGATCGAGCAGGTGGGCACGCCGCAAGAGATCTACGACCATCCGGCGACGCCCTTTGTGTACACGTTCCTCGGCAACGTGAACCGTCTGCAGCTCCCGTGGCGCGGACTCTCCGATGAAGAGGTGCGGGGCAAGGTGACGGATGACCAGAGCCGCGTGGCGTACGTGCGTCCGCACGAACTGGAGGTTGAACGTTACCGCATCGGGGTGGAGGGTGAGGTGGCGAACGTCCGTTCGATCCATTCCGCCGGGGCCATCGCCCGCATCACCGTTCTGCGCGGAGCAAGCGAGTACATCGACGTGGAGATCAGCCGTCAGCAGCTCGACGAACTGCAGTTGGCGGTCGACGACCATGTGCTGCTGCGCGTGCGTCGCAGCCGGCTTTTCGCCGAGGACTACGCAATCTGAACCCGACAACAGGAGACGCGATCATGAAGAAGCACGACGAACTCACCCTTGCCGAAGTGGCCGCTTACCTCGGCTGGACCCCTCGCTTTGTCGAACGGCTGGCCGTGGGCGGGAAACTGCCGGGTCGGGAAGCCGACGGGATATGGCGTTTCAAACGGAGCGATCTGGTCGACTGGCTCGATCAGAAGATTCAGACGCTGGACCTCGCGCAGGTGGCCGAGCTTGAGCATCACTTCGAGTCGGAGTTGGAGAAGGACGGCTTGCTGCCGCGGCCGCATCCAGCGCCGCTGGCCACCCGGCTGCACCCGGCCGGCATCGACTTGGCACTGCCGGCCGCCCGCAAGACAGAGGTGCTGAAGGCCCTCGTGGCCGTGGCGGCTCGGACCGGCGCGGTTGCTGATCCCGGCTTGCTGGCGGGTTCGCTCGCCGAAAGGGAGGCGTTGTGCAGCACGGCACTGCCGGGTGGCGTGGCCATCGTGCACCCGCGCCGGCCGCTGCCGGCGGCGATCCGCGGAACGATCCTGGCGTTCGCGCGCACCCTTGAACCGGTGGATTTCGGTGCGGCCGATGGCGAACGAACCCAGGTCTTCTTCCTGCTCGCCGCCCTGGACGAACGCGAGCACCTGCATGCCCTGGCTCGTTTGATGCGGGTTCTGCGGGACGGCGGGGTCGCGGCCTTGGCACGCGCCCCGGATGCGGATGCGGTGCTTTCGATCCTGCGCCAACGGGAGCATGAAATCGATGCCGGAACCCGGAGCGGCCGCCCGGCCTGACTCCAGGGCCGGGGCCGATGAACGCTGCGGAAATTGCCCCGGCAAGCCATCGAAAGATTCGCCTTCTCCCCTATAACCCTTACATATCCATTTCCCCCATCCGGAAACCCATCCCTGCATCCTATGGCTAAAATCCACGCAGACATCACCTCGACCATCGGAAACACGCCGCTTGTGCGTCTCAATCGCACCGCCAAGGCCCATGGCGCGCTTGCCGAGGTCATCCTCAAACTCGAGTTCTTCAATCCGCTCTCCAGCGTGAAGGACCGCATTGGTTTCTCGATGATCGACGACGCCCTGAAGAGCGGGAAGATCAACGAGAAGACGGTGCTGATCGAGCCGACGAGCGGTAACACGGGCATCGCGCTGGCCTTCGTGGCCGCTGCCAAGGGTATCAAGCTGATCCTCACCATGCCGGAAACCATGAGCATGGAGCGGCGCAAGCTGCTCAAGATCCTCGGCGCCCGCCTCGTGCTGACGGAAGGCCCCAAGGGCATGAAGGGCGCCATCGCCAAGGCGGAGGAACTCGCCGCGAAGATCCCGAACAGCGTCATTCTGCAGCAGTTCTCGAACCCGTCCAATCCCGCGATCCATCGCAAGACGACGGCCGAGGAGATCTGGAACGACACCGATGGCCAGGTGGACATCGTCGTCGCCGGCGTCGGCACGGGCGGCACGATCACCGGTATTGGCGAGGTGCTCAAGGCGCGCAAACCGTCGGTCAAGATGGTGGCGGTCGAGCCCGATGCGTCGCCGGTGTTGTCCGGCGGCACGCCCGGTCCGCACAAGCTGCAGGGCATCGGCGCCGGCTTCGTACCGGCAGTGCTGAACACCAAGATCTACGACGAGGTGATCCGGGTAAAGGAGGCCGACTCCGGCCCGGTTTCCAAGCAGGTCAACCAGCTCGACGGCATCCCGATCGGTATCTCGTCGGGCGCGATCACCTGGGCGGCTTTGCAGCTGGCCAAGCGGCCGGAGAACGCGGGCAAGAAGATCGTGGCGGTCATTCCGTCCGCCTCGGAGCGCTACCTGTCCGCCTGGCTCTTCGCCGACATCAACGTCGAGAGCGATTCAGTCGACGATCTGATGGCGGGCGCCTGACACGACGGTAACCAAGCCAGATCAATCCCCGGCGGACATCGTGTCCCCGGGGTTCTTCGTTTTCAGTTCTCACCCCTCGAGTTGGGGATTGAGGCCGGTCGACCGTCCGGCTACTCCTTGGGCGATGCGGAGTGTGCCAGCAACCAAGGCAGCGTTGGGGTTCCCTCGGCCCCGTTGGCGATGGGCGTCAGCGCTGGCCATGGTACTGTCACTGGGACTGCCAAGCAGTCCGGCCCTGCCTCCGTTGGCCTTGGCCGACGGTTGGTGGCGCGGGGCGGTCACCTTGGACCATGGACCTGTAGAGTTTTTTCTCGAAGTGGCGCGAACCGGTCCGCTTGGACCGCAGATCAGGGTGCACACCGAGGCCAAGGTCGCCGACGTGGTTCACCTCGTCGATTCAGATGATCGCATTACCCTGTTGAGCGGTCAGGCCGGCGAACGCCTGCAAGGAGAACTGCGCAGCGGCAGTTACATCGGACGTTATTTTCCCGGCGAGGGTGGGCCCTCGGGCGGCTTTGCTTTCCGTGTGCAGCCGACGGAGCCCTGGGAACCGGTGCCGCCGCTCAAGGTGTGGAACTTGACGGGCGTTTGGGAACTGCAGACCGGGCCCCTTGATCGAGTCGAGGTCGTGCTCGCCCACCGGGATCACCGCCTGCATGCGATTTGGCGCGAGCCCGATGGGACGGTGCGATACCTCTCCGGGCGGCTGGATGGGCAGCGCTTTGCCCTCGAAATGTGGCGGGAAAGCCGGGTTGTCTTCGGCCAGTACTCACCTGACGGCGTCCTGCGCGGGCTCTGGAGCGACGCGCAGGGTAACATCACGTCGTTTCAGATGACGCGGAAGACCACCAGGCGGTGACCGACGTGGGGCTCCGGGGAAGGGGCGTAAGCGCGCCGCTGCGATCAGGGGCGCGCGGCGGTTGTAGATGCCATGAAGCCGACAGGCGGGACAAAAGTGTCCAACCTGTCGGCCG